>NZ_JADYXL010000002.1:0-594034 GCF_015864265.1 Pseudoalteromonas sp. NZS37
CAAACTTATTTGACGCTTTCTTGCAATTGCCATAAGACACCCTGCTCATTTTTTGCACTAACTAAAACGTAGTCCTAAATTTTTAAAAGAACAAAATTTAGAATGGGTGTCACTGTTAATCCTCAATAAGCACACACATCAATACAAAATACCTTTGCTAATTCAAGCAGCTTATCTTCAACCCACCCTCGTCGATGCTCGTAAGATTGACCAGTAAAACGGTCTTCTCCACATAAAAATGCACGACGAACACAGCGTGAAATACAGTGATAGTATTTTGTATCAACCAAACTTATTTGACGCTTTCTTGCAATTGCCATAAGACACCCTGCTCATTTTTTGCACTAACTAAAACGTAGTCCTAAATTTTTAAAAGAACAAAATTTAGAATGGGTGTCACTGTTAATCTCTCACCTCAACATTCATATAAACGCGGCGGTAATGAACACCTTGAAATTCCAAACCTGCTTGATAGACAATTTGATGTTGTTGAGCCAGATACCGTGTGGTGCGGTGATGTGACGTATATTTGGGTAGGTAATCGCTGGGCTTATTTAGCCGTTGTTGTTGATTTATTTGCACGTAAAGTAGTTGGCTGGGCCATGTCGTTGTCGCCAGATACTAATTTAACGCTAAAAGCGCTTGAACTCGCGTATGAAAGCAGAGGAAAACCGACAGGACTGATGTTTCATTCAGACCAGGGTAGTCATTATACAAGTTTAAAATATCGCCAACGTTTATGGCGCTATAAAATCAAACAAAGTATGAGTAGGCGTGGAAACTGTTGGGATAATGCACCAATGGAGCGATTTTTTAGAAGCTTTAAAACGGAATGGATGCCAAAGGTTGGATATGGAAATTTTATAGATGCTAAATATAGCGTTAGTGATTATATCAACGGATATTACAACAACGTTAGGCCGCATCATTATAATGCCGGTTTAGCGCCAAATGAATCGGAGGTTAGATATCAAGATTCTAAAACTGTGGCCAAATTTTATTGACCACTACAGAGCAGATGCGCTTGATGAGTGATTTACTTTCTAGAAGAAGGCAGTTAATGGATATGCAAACGATGGAGAAAAATCGTTCACAGATAATGCCAAAAAAACTATCATCACTAATAAAACCTATCCTAACGGCATTAAAAAATCAGATTGAAAAAGTAGATTTGAAACTACAAAAACTCATCAAAGAATGTAACGAATATAAGATCAAGAATGACATTATTCAAAGTGTGCCTGGCGTTGGTAATGTTGTCGCGTTTAACTTACTTAGTGACATGCCTGAGCTTGGGTGTGTAAACAATAAAGAGGCTGCATCACTAGTTGGTGTTGCACCATTTAATCGAGAAAGTGGTGCTTATCTAGGTAAACGGATGATACGAGGTGGACGGCCAAAAATTAGAACCGCAATGTATATGGCAATGATGTCAGCTATCCAATGTAACCCTAAATTTAAAGCTATTTATCATCGGCTAGTCACGGCAGGGAAACCTAAAAAAGTGGCTATTATTTCCTGTATAAGAAAGCTTATAGTAATCATTAATTCTATGGTAAGAGATGGTGTCATGTGGGATCCTAAAATGGTTTAAAATTAGGAATTGACACCATAGTCACTTGTTAGGCTTTTAATTGTCGATTAATGGCATTTGCAATTTCAGGTAAGCCATTTCCGTTATCCCACATGATGTACTTATATACTTTCATTAGTGTATGAATTTTAGAATCATCAACACCAGCATTGACTAGCAATACCTTTTTATTTGATTTCATTAGCTCCATGAAAAATGCAGAAAACTCGGTTATTGGCCACCCACTAGAAGAGTCAAAAAAGTTATCCGTTAAAATAAAAAGACCAAGCTCTGAATTATCAATACCTTCATTTACTTTCAGGTAGATATTTTCCCCATAATCTATCTCGTAACTATCAAGCCATGTTCCTATATTATTAGCCTGAAGGTATGCATTAATTGGGTTAACGATTTTTTCTTTGTCTTTTGATGAGTGACTTATGAAAACTCTAGAATCATTTTTAAACATAGGTTTGTACTGTGGTTTAGCTGTTTCAAACAGCTCTCTTTCCGGTAAGATGAAAACTTTATCCATTGATTCTTCAGTGATAATTAGATCTACCATTGATTCTTCAACAAATGTAATAACATTTCCAGTAAACATATTTTGCAAGAAAATATTTACCCTGCGAGATTTTTCTGGAAAATTTGATTTTAGCCATTTTTCAAAGTGTATAGGATCACCTTGGATATTTACACTCACGTAAAACTCTAAGCAATAAGGGTTGTTGTTGATGGCTATTCCAACATGGGTAGCATTATCTTTATCAAAAGCATTAAGAATGGCTTTTATAAATGGTTTTTCTTGGGTTCTAGCCCCGTAGTCACACTCGAAAACATACCAAAAGTCCTTTGTCACTTAACCTCCTCCTATTGTTGAATATTTTGCTATCGGATACTTATCGAAAGCCTAACAACTTATGAACTCCAATTTAGTGGGTTATAACCCCCCTAAACGCCGTATATTACGTTGTTCAATAATTACACCAAACAACTCATTTATAAACAGGTAATTACAATTGCTATTCAGTAACCTTTGTTATTTAACCCCAAAACGACTTTTAATAATGTTATGGGACAAAACTCAAATTACTGTACCTATACACAGCAATTAATTCTATTTTTATTTAAGGCTTTATAGCCCTAGCCTTTAAAACCTTGTATCACTCTCGCAAGGTTTTCCATCGCCATCACCATCCATTTTTGTATTCGGGCAATTATTAATAAAAAATACCGCCTCTTCGCGTGAGCGCATTTCAGTACAATATTGCCTGCCATCACACGTAAAATTTTGCGTGCTTTTAGGAATAACGAGTTTTGGGTATTTTTCATCAAAGGTGGCTAAATCGTCATTAGTAATAACAGGTGTTTGGCTGCTTGAGTGAGTGTTGTATTTATTAATCGCATAAAAGCAAAGTGCAGCAATTAGCGCAATTGAGGCAACTTTACCTAAAAAGCTACTGGCAAAATTAGATTTAGCCATACGGTACGGCTGTTGATTGTGTTTTTGATAAGGTGCTTTAAGCTCTGCAACGCCTTCTATGCGGCAGTTAATTGCTTTGGTTTTACCGTCGGGCTGAGTCGCTACTTCAAAACAAATAGTGTCGCCAACTTTAGGCTTACGGCTCATGTGTTTGAGCGCTGATATGTGAATAAACGTGTCGTGCTCTAGGGTGTCTGATTTAATAAAACCAAAACCTTTGTCGGTTTTCCACGTCTTTAACAATCCTTTGTGCATATATCCGCCTGTTATGCTTAAGCTGCGTTTTACGAAAATTCCATTTAGTTAACATTTGTTATTATACGTTCCTAAATTAAAACCATGCAACCAATTATTCATATTGCGTTAATTTTCACGTATTATCTATTAAACTTAGCTGAAAAAAAACGCGCTAAAAACAACTAAATCCAACCTGTTTTATTTATACTTTGCGGCCATATGTCCTTTAATTCATTACAACCACTGCGTACTCACTCATTAGCTTAACACCTTGTTTACACTGGTTTTTGTTATTAGTTATTTCTATCTGAATGATGCTTTTTTAGTATGATTTTTCATTCGTTATTTACTTAATTTATCTATACAATCCACACCTTATTTTTACGCACGTATTTTAAGTGATTATCTCATGTTACTAACCGTTGTTTATATTATTGGTATTACCGCAGAAGCCATGACCGGCGCACTTAGCGCAGGACGAATGAAAATGGATTGGTTTGGCGTAGTGCTAGTAGCCAGTGCGACCGCAATTGGTGGTGGCAGCGTACGAGATATATTACTAGGCAATTACCCGCTTACATGGGTACAACACCCAGAGTATTTATTAATTACCTGTATTGCCGGTATTGTCACTACCTGGCTTGCTAAATGGGTGGTTAAATTTAAAGGTATATTTATGCGCTTAGACGCCCTTGGTTTAGCTGCCTTTAGTATTATTGGCTGCCAAGTGGGACTAAATATGGGATTACATTACGGTATTTGTGTAGTGGCCGCCGTTGTTACTGGCGTATTTGGTGGGTTACTGCGCGATTTAATATGTCGCCAAGCACCGTTGGTACTGCATAACGAGTTGTATGCCAGCGTATCGTTAATTGTAGCGTGCTTATACCTAGGATTGCACCATTACAATATTGACGACAACATAAGCATTATTGTGAGCTTGGTTGCGGGGTACTTAATACGTATGGCATCAATACGCTTTAAGTGGCGCTTACCTACCTTTAGTTTATTAGAGCAGCACGCTAAATAAATTAGGCTTTAATACAAATTAAGGCAGGTATTAAACCTGCCTTAAATAATATAAGTAGTAGCGATTTACTTTATTGCTCGCTTACATCACTTAACGCGGTTTTTAACCCACTGTTATTTTGCTTTAGTACACTAAAACTGCCATCGGTTTCTAGCACTACGGCGGCTACATCTTCTATGGCCAATATACCCGCACCACGAATAGCAGCGCGAATTTCTGATTTTGTTACGCGCTGTGATTTAAGGGCTGCCGTGCAATATTCACCATCACTCAGTAACAACGTGGGCTCAGCTTTTACTAAAGCTGCAAATTTTGACGAGCGCACACTGAGCCAGGTAATTAAATATTGCAGCGCTATTAAAACAACAAATGCCAATATACCCTCAAGCAACGCGACACTTTTTGAAATAATTACCGAGGCAAGAATAGAGCCCAGCGCAATGGTGACTACAAAATCGAACACGTTCCATTTAGATAGTGTTCGCTTGCCCGATACACGCAACCAAAACACTAGCGCTACATACCCCAGTACACCAATAATAAGTACGCGTACTAAACCCTGAACATCATCAAAAAACATGCTTACTCCTTTATTTTTAAAGCCGCTATTAAATTTAACCCTTCTTTAATTGAGTTAATAGCTTTGCACCTAAAATCGTACCAATGGGGATAAATAAAAGCCATAGATACGCATAAAATTTTAAAGCAGATTTAAGCAATGCAAAGTCATTTACACGTTTATTTTTAAGCAATATATAATTTATAAAATAGCCAACTATTGCTGGTGCAATTTGTATTAACGAAATTACAATACCTGATGAAATATGCCCTGCTATTAATTTAGGATCGCCACCAGCAAATGCTACATAAGCATTGTAAATACCTGTAAAAAAACTAGTTAGCGAGATTAGCAAAAAAGCCTGTAAAAACAGGCTTACTACGGCTAAAAATACGATTGAAGATTGTTTCAAAATCATCCTTAATTTAGCTAATGAATTGTTTAAATTTAGTTTTATGGCCCAACGGTTTTATCTGACAGTGCAGCTAATACTTTACTTAATTTTGTAGCAACTAAACAGTTTGGTACGTTATGGCGCTCAGCTATATAAGTAGGATCGTTATAGCTTAACCACACTTGCGATTGTGCGTCTTCCCATACCAGTGCTTTTAGCGGTAAATCAATACCTATTGTTTGTGCGCACTGCATAAGAGGTGTGCCGCCTTTGGGGTTACCAAATATAAGAACCTCTGTTGGGCGTAGTTGTTGCTCTACTTTTTTAGCACCAGCTGCGTGATCTATTCGTGCAAATATATTTAGCCCTTTTTGTTTTGCTAAATTCTCAAACTTATCCATAGTAGCTTTAGCGCTTAGAGGGCTTTTTACTGAAATTAGTCCCTCTACTGCGTTAGCATTTGTAATAGCAAAGAGTAATGCGAGTCCAAAAATAATATTTAGTGTTTTCATACCTTCCCCTTTTAAAATAGTTAAATACCGCACGTGATTGCTCCTTTAGCATTTACAGTGTACATTTTTTTGCTAGGTAGTTAACTTTAATAAATTTTTTGGCTATTGGTTATCTGTTTCAATGTATAATAAATTTAAAGGGAGAAATACATGCACATTGGAATAATTGAAGATCATCAATTAGTACGCGACAGTTTTAAAAAACTACTAGAGCTACAAGCAGACTGGGAAGTAATAATAGAAGCCTGCAATGTTAGCCAAGCAAAACTGGCTGTTGAGCTTGAACAACCCGATATATTTATTGTTGATATATCACTTAATGAATCAGAAACCGGCCTTACATTTTTAACCTACCTTAACGAAAATTTCCCTGAAATTAAAACCATTGTTGCCTCCATGCACGATTACGAACCTTATGTAAGTAATGCGCTACGATTAGGCGCACTTGGTTACGTGTCTAAACGCTCTGCGTCGGAGGAGTTAATTGATGCAGTTAAATCGGTTGCATTAGGTAAACGCTATATAAGTGAAGATGTAAATTTTGCTTTAAATACGCCAAACTCAGCGTTAACTATTTTAACTAACCGAGAGCTCGAAGCTTTACCACTGTTAGCAAAGGGCTTTAATGCAAAGCAAATAGCACAAAAATTAGAAATAATGCCTAAAACAGCGCATGTGCATAAGGCTAATATTTACAGCAAGCTTAATGTAACAACATCGTTTGAACTGCTAAAAATAGCGATTGATGCAGGAGTAATTCAGTTAGATGAACTTACCTAGTACATTACCTGCTTTTAATTTTTCTATTGCAGCAACCGCTAAAGAAATTACAAAGCAGTTTGTAGTTGGCGTAATTTATTTTATTGCCTGTATTGCTGCTTTTTGGGTTGGAGCTAATTTAGAAACTGTGCCCGAAAGTAGCGCTATATTTATTCCTGCAGGGATAAAAATTGCTTTTTATTTGCTTTCGCCAACTCGGTATTGGATTACGTTGTGGATATCGTCTCGTGCTTTGGCTGCTCACTTAGGTTATACAATGACCGGGGTTTGGGAGTTTAATTTACTGCATGGTTTTTGGCAGGAGCTTTGCTTTTTTGCCCTTGTGTATGTGTTTAAACATAGCCGCTGGCCACCAAGTATTAATAATAGTTTAGGTATACTTTCGTTGATTTTATTGTGTGTTGCGAGCACCTCAATAAAGTGGTTTTTGTTTTCTAGTGCGTTTGAATTTACAAACATATTGGTTGCTAAAGAGCTATTACAGTATCAGTTAAATATGTGCCTTGGCGATATAACAGGCTCGTTATTAGTTGCGCCGTTTATTATGCTACTTCACTCTTTAAATCTTTCGTTAAAGCGCCCGGCATTACTTAAAGTAACTAATTTAACGGTTACGTTAGCTACTGTTTTACTTGTTGCGATGCTTGTATACCTTATACGGCCCGATACCTACCCATTACTACGCCTTGCATCGTTATTACCTATTATTTGGTTTTCGTATCGCTTTGGCGTATTAGGCGCAGTAAGTAGTGCAACACTTATAAATGCACTAATAATAGTTGAAGCAAGCATGACCCATGAGCCTAGCAATACCTATATTAGCCAGTTGTTTATTTTGGCTAATGCGATTACCAGCATGGTGTTAGGCGCGGCAATTACAGAGCTTAAACGTAAAAATACTGAATTAAAAAAGATTAACCGCGCACTAACTAAGCAGCTTAATCAAAATACCCTACTTGGGGCTAAAATGGTGAGCGTGCAAGAAAACGAGCGTAAGCACCTTTCACAAGAGTTACACGACGAACTTGGGCAAAACTTAACGGCTTTAAAAACCGACTTGGCTATTTTATCGCACCTTTGTGACGAAAAAACGCAATCGTTTGTGGCTACGTTAAAAAGCAATGCTAACTCTATGTACGATTCTGTTTACCAATTAATGCACTATCTTCGCCCTCGTGAATTAGACGAGTTAGGGCTACAAAATGCGATGGCTCAAGGGCGATTAAAAAGTTTACTTACAAAAGCAAGTATAGGCTATGAGGTTAATTTTAACGTAGATGATACGCTCACTAAAGAGCATGAAATTGCCGTGTACAGGATTTGCCAAGAAGCTGTTACCAATTGTATTAAGCATAGTAACGCGACCAAACTTATTATAAATATTAAAACGGATAGTCAGTTTATAAAATTAGAAATTAGTGATAACGGAAGCGAAGTAAAACCAACAGAAAACTCAGGTCACTATGGTTTAGCTTTTATACAAGAGCGAGCTATTGCGCTAGGTGGTAGCTTTAAGGTAACTAATCAAGGCGGCTTTACCATTAAGGTAAAACTGCCTATAAGCATTGGCCGTTAAACACTTTAACAAATTGATACTTGCTTAGTGTAAAATTTTTGCCTTGGTTGATCATCAAATGCGCTATCTGGGTTTACCTGAATTTCAACTTGATTACCCACCAGCTGTAGCAATAGTCCGGTAGCTATTTGGCAATTGCCTAGGGTTGACTTTACTATCACCTTTTTGCCTATAGCGTCTTGCAGCCTTGGTTTTGGTAAATTAGGGTTAGTAACAGGCCTCAAACCTTCTGCTTTTACAAATAAATTTATACAGTAAAGTTTAGCTGCGGCGACTCTTTGCTCGTTCATCTTAGCTATATCAACATTATTCAAAAAATGAATAATAGCTTGGTTAGCGCGGTTAAAGTCACTGGTAACATCATCTAGTTCGCGCCCTGCTGCCCACTTTCGGGTAACTAAATACTTGCCAGCTTCAACTCTTGCTAAGGTAATCGACGCTCCGGTCATTTTACTAAACCACTCAATACAATAACTTGCTGTATTGGTGTTATGAAGTAATACGCTCATGCTGCCAAATTCTTTTGTACTTTCATCTAATAAAGTCATATTTGTATCTTAACGTCCCAGTTTTCAATAGTTTATTAGCAATTATGAAAGTAAAAAATCATCCATATTCCTAATCAACCTAGGAAAATGGCTTAGAAAATAACACGTGCTATTTATAAAGCTCCGTTTTGACAGTCAATTCCACTATTAATGGTTAATAAGTAAAGCAGTGGTTTAAATTTATCATACGGTTGATTATGATAAATTAAGTACTATATCTATGCTTTCGCTTTATTATTTTCAGTAAGGATCACCATGTCTAGCTATAACGAATCTCCAGAGCAAATTGAACAAGCCACGCAAGGCTATGTGATGCAGCAAACTATGTTGCGTATTAAAGATCCAAAGCCGTCTTTAGAATTTTATGAAAATGTATTGGGTATGAAGCTTTTAGGTAAGTATGACTTTCCTGGTATGAAGTTTACGCTTTACTTTTTAGGCTACGAACAAGAGTTGCCAGAAGGCGATGATAAGGAAAAAGCTGAATGGGTGTTTCGTCGCCCTGCGTTAATTGAGTTAACCCATAATTGGGGCACTGAAAACGATGACAGTTTTGAGGGCTACCACAGCGGTAATCAAGAGCCTAAAGGCTTTGGCCATATTGGTATTAGCGTGCCGGATGTTTACGCAGCCAGTGAGCGCTTTGCAAAATACGATGTAGAGTTTGTAAAAAAACCAGATGATGGTTCAATGAAAGGCTTAGCCTTTATTAAAGATCCTGACGGCTACTGGATTGAAATACTCTCTGCTGAGGGTATTACTGAAATTATCCTTTCTCAGTAATAACGATTTATTTATATTAAAAACCAGCTTTTTAGCTGGTTTTTTTAATCGTAAAAATTTATTTTTATTTATAAGCCCAAGCATCCGTTATTGTTACTTGGCAATTGTTATAACTAGCCGCCTGTTTTTGCGCAATACCTCTTACTCTAAAGTTGGTTGAGTCATTAGGCAGTAGAATTAGGTCTTCGTCGGTTATTGATAGCGTATCGAATAGAGTGTTTTGATCTGTTAAAAAATCGACCTTAAACTTTAAATTTTTAAACGAAAAATCTGATTCATTTTTTATTTTCCCTATACAGGCAACATACAAACCATCGGTTTCATTTTTAGTGCTTATTTGGTTTACATTAGCAGTTAGGTTTTTTTGTGCTTGTTCTTCAAGCCCTGCTACATATATATTTTGATAAAAAATAAACCCAAAAATACCAACAATAATTAAGGCCAATGCACCAATAATAATGGGATTGTTTTCTAAGTTAGAATATTTAGCTTGAAGTGAGGTGCATTGCGGGCATTTTTTAGCCCGTGAATCTATGGCGCTAAAACACATAATGCATTCTTTAGTTTGCTGCATCTTTTCCACTACAATAAGCATCCTTGTTAAGTATTAAATGTTAAGTATTAAATGTTAAGTATTAAAACCAGTAGTATTGCTGGCTTTAAGGTATTTTAGTTTACTCATGCTAAAGAACCCCGTAAACACATATAGCTTAAAAAAGTAACGATTTTATAAAGCAATACAGAGTGCTGTATATAAATACAGTACATACGGTTTTGGTATTTTAACGTAAACATAAAAAAGCCAGCGATTAAGCTGGCTTAGTATATTAACTATTTTACATAATTACTTACGAAGTGCGTCGATTCGCGCATCAAGCGGTGGGTGCGATGAAAACAATTCAGCCATGCCTTTGCCACTTGCAATACCAAAGGCCATCATTGAGCCTTCTAATTGCGAAGGATGGTTTTGCTTTAATCGCTCAAGGGCTGATCGCATTTTGTCAGCACCAACTAGTTTTGCTGCGCCGCTGTCGGCTGCAAACTCACGTTTACGGCTGTAACTTGCAACTACTATGCTTGCTAGTACACCAAATAATACTTGGAATAACATATCGAATAAGAAGTATGTCCAGCTACTGCCACCCTCTTCTTCATCGCTATTAATAAAGTTATCTACTATGCCAGCCAGTACTTTTGCGGCAAATATTACAAAGGTGTTTACCACGCCTTGTATTAGCGTAAGCGTTACCATGTCGCCGTTAGCCACGTGCGATACTTCATGGGCAAGCACGGCTTCGGCTTGATCTTTGGTCATGTTGTGCATTAAGCCTGTGCTTACTGCCACTAACGAGTTGTTTTTACTTGGACCTGTTGCAAATGCGTTCATTTCTGGGCTGTCGTAAATAGCCACTTCTGGCATTTTAATACCTGCTTTTTGTGCTTGCGCAGATACCGTTTGTACAAGCCAATGTTCGGTTTCGTTTCGAGGCTGCGTAATTACATGCGCGCCTGTTGATTTTTTAGCGATCCATTTCGACATAAATAACGAAATAAACGATCCACCAAAACCAAATACGGTGGCTATAAGTAAAATTCCGCCAAGGCTACGATGGCTTAAGCCCAGCGCACTCATTATTATTGAAAGCACTACACCTAATACCAACATAACCGCTAGGTTAGTTAATAAAAACAAAAATACACGTTTCATATTGTCCTCACAAAAATAGGTTTGATCACCGAACATAAAATTAAATTAGGTTAAAGCAATCACTGCGTTATGACACACTATGTCATAACGTTAGCGCTATTCTGTGACAAACTATGTCATAACACAAGTGTTATTTATGTGTTTATTGATAATTTTTTTAGGAAGAGTTTTACAGCAAATTTAAAACTGAAGTTTCTTTATAAATCAGCTTATTACAAGCTATGATTTAGCTCTGCCATATCAATTGGAAAACCACGTTCACCTGCTAATATGCGTGCAACTTCGCCAATATTTTCACAGCTATTATGTTTAAGATACGACCATTGGTGGGAACTGCGGTGATAATTTACAGCAGGATCGCTGCTTATTATTCCTAATTTTATAAACTCAGACACTATTTGATCGGCAGCGATTAACGTTGACGATGCTTTAACATTTTCGGCCCGGGCATAACTAATATGCGAATATAAACTTACATCGGCTACGCGCAAAGTGTCGTCATCACCTGGGATTTGTTGCCCGCCAAACAAGGCATTATTTTGTGTGTTAGCACTTTTAAACGCGGGTACAAACTCGGCTACATAATCTATTGCTGTTTGGTTGCGTGTTTGCAATGCGGCTTTGTCCCACCCATCTTTAATATAGTGCAGGTATTTATCGGGGAGTTTAGGTTGAGCACTCATTGGTGTTGCATCAGCTAAGCCATCATTAAATAGCGTAATGTCGTTGGTCATGCCGTGTATTTGAAAATATCCATTTGGGTAAGGCGTTAGCTGCGCCATGCCCTCTGGTGTGCCACGGTTACCGTAAATAATAATTTCGGGTATTTGCCCACCAGCACCTTGCCAATGAGTGATGTAAGAGGCTTTAAATTCGACCATGCGCTTTACATCTACCCCAACCAGGTCGTCAATAATACCGGTTTGAAAACCACACGCATTAATAAGGTAATCTACCTCAATCGTTTGTGTATCGACTTGTGTATCGGTTTGAGTATCAGGTTGTTCATCAAGGCTTGGATCTGATTGGTATTCAATGCGCCACTTAAGTGTTTGCTTATCATTATTGGTATTTATAACTGGCGATACACTTTTAACACTGGTGCTTGTTAAAACGTGAGCGTGTTTGTACTGTGCAAGGGCGAGTTGTGCACTGGCCGATAAACGAAATATATTCCAACCATATTCTTGTGCAACAATAAGCGGAAACTTTAACTTGTCTAAATCTAAATGCTTAGCAACGGGTATCATCCACTCATCTAACGACGTGGGCTTGGCTACTTGTTTTTGTTTAGCAAGCTTTAGCATTTGCTCATAACTATATAACTGATAATAATGCTCTGGCTCGCCTAATACTTTATTAGCGCTGTCTTGTTCAACAAGCTCGCTGTAGGATTTTACTAATTTATTTAAACGCGGAAATAAGTCCTCTGGTGAGTCGTCATCTCGTTTAGGCACTGCAAATACTGTGGGGCGAACATCGATGGTGTGAGGATAAAGGCGAGCAATATCTATACATTGCTTGAGTAAATCTATGCAGTCTTCGTCGGGTATTTCGCGATATAAATTGCCACCTGCGTGCAAATGGCACATTGGAGGGCCATCAATTAACGACTTTTTCTTTTCAAGTACATAAGTTTCTAACCCTAACGCAGCAAGCCTAATGGCTATTGTGGCGCCAGCTGTGCCCCCACCTATTATGCCTACGCGTTTTTTAGGTAAGCCATAGTTTAGTGCTTTTGGCTCAGCGCTTACGTGCGCATCTGGGGCGTAGTTTTCAATAAATGGGTGCGTCATATAGTCGTTATGTCCTTAGTAACACTGTCTTTAAGCAAGCTATGTATTTATAAACGTTTATATGTGTACTAAGGCTGACTATTTCAAGATTTACCTAAAAAAGTAACTTTTTTAAAACCACTTAAGTGTTTATAGATAACGCACTAAGCAAGCTTTTGTATATTTGTAACTTAGGAGTTTGCTCGCTGTATGGGCTTATAGCAAGTATTGGAAACGGTAAACGTGCTTTGAGTGAATCAAGGTTTGCTTGATACTCGTCCATGTTTTTATCGACTTGGTTTGCAATCCAGCCAACGCAGTTTATACCCATACTTTGCATATGCGCAGCGGTTAGTAACGCATGATTTAAGCAACCTAATTTCATACCAACAACGAGTATTACCGGCAGTTGCTCTGCTTTAACCCAGTCGTATAAATACTCCGTATTGTTAATAGGTAACGCCCAACCACCCGCGCCTTCGGTAAGTATATAATTAGCGCCCTGTTGTTTTACATCTTTATAAGCATCACTTAGTTTATCAATAGTAATACTAACTCCAACTTGCTCAGCGGCTATATGCGGCGCAATAGGGGGTGCAAACGCAAACGGATTTACTACATCGTATTTAGCGCTCACTGTTGCGCTTTCCATTAGTATGAGGGCATCAGCGTTTACTAGTTGATCAAATGCCATTTCGCAGCCAGCAGCCAGCGGTTTAAAACCAATGGCTTGTTTTTTGTGTTGGGCAAGTAACTTTAATAGCAAACTGGTAACGTGGGTTTTTCCGGCATCGGTGTCGGTGCCTGTTATAAAAAATTCTTTCATGCGTTGCCTTTAATGTCTTTGGGCTTATTTAGTGTTTTTCTAATGATAACAGCACCACATGATAAGACACACATGCTTTGTTATTTATAAGCGGATACGCACTGCATACTTTTTGTAGCGCCGATTTTGTAAGTAGCCCTTGACGCGTATTAGTATGATTTTGCGTAGTTGCACCAATAGCCTTAATTGAAGTAATAGCTTTTAAAGGTGTTGTATATTCATCGGTGTAAATACGTTTTTTAGCGCTGTTAATAGTAAACCCTGCATTTTGGACTGATTGGTTTATATACAGCTCACTATTAAAGGTATTTATGTGGCTATTTGAATCAAGCGCGGCAAAGGCCGTTTTTATTTCGTTAAGTGAGCCCTCTATCACAGTGCTTATGTACGCCTGCCCGCCTGGTTTTAATATACTGTAAAGCGATTGCATTAAAGCCGAAAAATTAGCAGACCACTGCACTGCAAAGTTACTGTAAATAACATCAACACTGTTTGCTTGTAGCGGTAAGTTATCCATATCGGCGCATATTTTTGGTGCGGTTAAATCACTACTTTGTAGCATGTTTAAGCTCAAATCCATTGCAATAACACTGCTAAATACGCTTTGTAATGTGTGTGTATTAACAAGCGGGCCTGCGCCTAAATCAACACAAAGCTTATTTTTATTAATGCCTGGTTTTATAAGAGCAAGTAAATCGCTTGCTGCGTGTTTTTGTACATTTGCATGGGTGTTATAACGCGCTGCCGCCTTTGAAAACTTACTTTGTGTAGACTTTTTAAGCTCCTTGCTTAAATCCTTGTTTAACTCTATATCCAATTCGCTACTTACTAGGCACGGTTTTACAAGTTGTGTTTGCACTAGGTCTGTTTTTAATACTGGCTGAGCAGTCATGCTATTGCACCTACTAAATGCTTAACTAAGTGCGTTATGTCTTGCTCGGTATGTGCGGCTGTTAAAGTAATGCGCAAACGAGAGGTGTTATGTGCAACCGTCGGCGGTCTAATTGCAGTGAGCCAAATACCCTGTTGTTTAAGTTTATCTGCCGCTTGCAAAGTTTGCTCAGCGCAGCCTAATACAATGGGCTGTATGGCTGTGTTTGACTCCATAACTGCAATATTATGGGTTTTAGCGAGTTGCTTAAATAATGCAATATTGGCATTTAGCTTATCGCGTTTATCATCAGCTGTTTTTATGCTTTTAATACGCCCAAGTGTGTGGCTTGCCATAAGCGGCGACATAGCGGTTGAATACGTGTAATCGCGATTAAATTGCAGCATGTAATCAATAAACTGTTTACTGCCTAATACACACGCGCCACTACTAGCCACTGCTTTACCAAAGGTAATGACTAATATATCTGGCAGCGTTTGAGTAATAAACGCTTCGCAACCGCCCAAACCGGTTTTACCTAATGCACCAAAGCCGTGTGCGTCGTCAATCATTAGCCATGCGTTGTGTTGTTTTGCAAGTGCGAGTAATTCTTTAAGAGGCGCGGTATCGCCATCCATCGAAAATACGCCTTCGCTTATAATAAGCTTGTTTTGCGCTTTTGATTTTTCGAGCCGTGAGCGTAAATGATTCATGTCGTTGTGATTAAAACGCACTAAAGCCGCGTTAGAATGCAAAGCACCGTCAATCAAGCTTGCATGATTTAACTTATCTTGAAAAATAGCGCTGCTTTGCGCAGCCGCTTTATCTTGAAATAACGCTTTAATTACGCTGCTATTAGCGCTAAACCCTGAGTTAAACAGCATCCCTGCACCATAACCAAATTGCTCGCATAAATATTGTTCAAGCGCTTTTTGCTGTGCCTGATAACCCGTAACCAATGCAGAGCTGTGACTCCCTAATGCGTGAGAGTTATTAAGGTTAACAGCTACATCACCAAAGCCTAAGTAGTCGTTACTGGCAAAGTTAAGGTAGGCTTTATTATTAACCGTTATGGTGCGCGCTGTTGCATGTTGCACTACGTGGCGTTTACGAAGTAACGCATCTTGCTGGCGAGCCTGCAGATGCGTGTTTATAAAATCAAAAGGCATTGATATAAGCCTACGCTTCGTAAAACAATTCAGACGTTGCTTTGTCGGCTACTTGCGATGAAAGCGAGGCTTCTACTGC
Organism: Pseudoalteromonas sp. NZS37; assembly: GCF_015864265.1. Taxonomy (NCBI): domain Bacteria; kingdom Pseudomonadati; phylum Pseudomonadota; class Gammaproteobacteria; order Alteromonadales; family Pseudoalteromonadaceae; genus Pseudoalteromonas; species Pseudoalteromonas sp. NZS37. The sequence goes on from NZ_JADYXL010000002.1 coordinate 15,904, forward strand.
TTCGTCTGAATAGTCGTGACGCTTTTCTGGGTTCATGCCTAATTTTTTAATTAGGTTCATATCGGCATCAGCGTCTGGGTTTTCGGTGGTAAGAAGTTTGTCGCCATAAAATATTGAGTTAGCGCCTGCAAAAAAGCACATTGACTGCATTTGCTCGTTCATGGCGTTACGCCCTGCCGATAAACGCACATAACTGTGTGGCATCATAATGCGCGCTGTTGCAATGGTACGTACAAATTCAAAGTGGTCTAAATCGTCTGCGTTTTCAAGCGGTGTGCCTTTAACTTTAACGAGCATATTAATAGGCACGCTTTCTGGCTGTTGTGGCAAATTAGCTAGCTGCATCAGTAACCCATAACGGTCGCTTGCTTGCTCGCCCATACCGACTATTCCGCCCGAGCATACTTTCATACCAGCATCGCGTACGTGGTCAATGGTATTTAATCTATCTTGAAAAGTACGGGTTGATATAATTTGCTCGTAATACTCAGGTGACGTGTCAAGGTTGTGATTATAGTAATCAAGCCCAGCGTCGCGAAGCTCATGAGCTTTTTCGTTAGTGAGTTTACCCAGCGTCATGCAGGTTTCTAACCCTAGCTCTTTTACTTCTTTAACCATTTGCGAAATGTATGGCATGTCTCTGTCTTTTGGATCTGACCATGCAGCGCCCATACAAAAACGGGTCGCGCCTTTTTGTTTTGCAAGGCGCGCTTGCTCTACTACTTTTTCTACTTCTATTAAGCGTTCGCGTTCTAAATCAGTTCGGTAATGCCCCGACTGCGGGCAATACTTACAATCTTCTGGGCAAGCGCCTGTTTTAATTGATAACAACGTAGAAATTTGCACTTCATTTGGGTTGAAGTTAGCACGGTGAACCGATGCGGCTTTAAAAAGTAAATCGTTAAATGGCATTTCAAATAATGCTTTAACTTCAGCGTGGGTCCAATCGTGACGAACAGGTGCAAGTTCCATAATACTCTCTTATTTTTTTCTCAGCGGTGATATTGGCTTAGTCTACGAGTTGAAGTAACATTGTCAACGAAGCCCATCAAGTTAAAGTTTACATATGATTAAAAAGAATACGATTGACCTTGATTTTGATCGTGAGCACATTTGGCACCCATATACATCTATGACTAAGCCAATTCCGGTATATCCCGTTACACATGCTAATCACAATATTATTCACCTAGAAACTGGCGAGCAATTAATCGATGGCATGGCCTCGTGGTGGAGCGCAATTCATGGCTATAACCACCCTGTTATAAATAATGCCATGATTGAGCAAATTAATAGTATGAGCCACATTATGTTTGGCGGTATTACGCATAGCAGCGCGGTAGAGCTGTGCAAAAAAATAGTAAATATAACGCCGCCTAGTTTAACTAAAGTATTTTTAGCCGACAGCGGATCGGTAAGTGTTGAAGTGGCAATAAAAATGGCGCTGCAATATTGGTTAAGCCAAGGCATTACAACAAAACAAAAATTAATGACGCCTTACAAGGGCTACCATGGCGACACCTTTGCAGCCATGAGCGTATGCGACCCCGTTAACTCAATGCATAATTTATATTCAGGCTTTTTACCTGAGCACGTTTTTGTACCCGCACCAGTAAGTAAGTTTGGAAGCGAGTTTGACCAGGCAGAAGCCCAAGAGCTTGAAGAATATTTTAAAGCAAACCACAGCCAAGTAGCCGCCTTTATCATTGAGCCTATTGTACAAAACGCGGGTGGTATGAACTTTTATCACCCCGATTATTTAGCCTGCGTGCGTAAGTTATGTACGCAATATAACGTATTGCTAATTTGCGACGAAATTGCCACAGGCTTTGGCCGTACAGGTAAGTTATTTGCGGTAGAGCACGCTAATATAGAGCCCGATATAATGTGTATTGGTAAAGCATTAACTGGCGGATCAATGACGCTATCGGCCACTATCACTAGCAATAAAATAGCCATTGGCATAAGCGAAGGTGAAGCAGGTGTTTTAATGCACGGCCCTACGTTTATGGGCAACCCGCTTGCCTGTGCTGCGGCCTGCGCAAGTATTGATTTATTACTTGAGCAAAACTGGCAACAACGAATAAAGCAAATAAATACCCAACTACAACAACTTAATAAATGCAGTGAACTAGATGCGGTTGCCAATGTACGTACCTTAGGTGCTATTGGTGTTGTTGAGCTAAACGAGGCTGCTGGCAATGTTGATGTTGCTAAAATTCAGGCTTATTTTGTAGAGCAAGGCGTATGGATACGTCCATTCGGTAAACTAATTTACCTTATGCCACCGTATATAAGTGACGACACCAGTATAAAAACACTGTGTGATGCCATTTACAATGCCATTAAAGGCAAGCATTACGCTTAATAGCCGGTCTCAATTACTAGCCTTAATACAGGTTATAGCGCTATTTACTGTAACCTACCGCTACATTTAGTGTTTTTATCTATTAAGCGAGTTTGTGGTTATTGATCTCGTTAAGCATAAACTATATGATAATGGCTATCATTTACAATTACCTTTTGGACTTCTTTGCTATGAAATTACTATTTAAACCAGCCAAAACTTTAGGTGCAAGCCTTTTACTAGCCTCGGCGTTTATGGCTCAACCAGTATTAGCTAACGGCCCTATTGGCGAGCATGTTAATCATCTTCAAGCTAACCTTAAAAGTTATGCAGAAGAAGTAGAATGGATGGTAGGCAAAGTTGATACCATGGTAAGCGACTACGATACTAAAGGCGCAAAATCTGTAAAAACTGATGATTTAATTGAATATTGGGAATCAGTTAAGTTTCACAGCGCAATAGAAACTAACTTTGTACCGGTATACGCTTCTATTTGGCAGGGTCTTTATGGCGTAAAAATGGCCATTGATAATAAACAGCCTGCTGAGGAAGTTCGTAAACAGCAAAAAGCGATGAACATAGCCTTGTGGCAAGGCCTTGGGGCTGTTAAGCTTGCTGCAAAATTCCAGCAAAAAGGCTTGTTAGACACTGTAAAAGCAACCGCTACAAAAGAAATGACACAAAGTGCCACAATTGATGAAATTAAGCACAAATTAGACCGTGTAGTAGCTAAATTTGCTGAGCGTTTACAAGACGAAGCAACTGAAATTGTTCATGACACTTACCTACACCTGTTTGAAGGCGTTGAAGGTACACTTATTGAGCAAGACGCTAACCTAGTTGAAGTGCTGGAAAAAGACTTTAACGTAACACTGCCACTAGCAATTAAAAACAGCAAAAGCGTAGATGAAGTACGCGATGTGATCAGTGATATGCAAACAAAATTAGACCGCGCTAAAACGCTTATAGAAAAAGCAGAAAAAGCCCGTAAGGATGTATTTTAAGTGAAGCGTAGGACCTTTATTCAAGGCCTAGCTGCGTTAGGGGTGGTTGGCTCATTGCCACTACCTCTTTCTCGTGCGCTAGCCGCTGATATAGCAAACCCTGTTTCTGTTGATGATTTACCAAAGCTTAAAGGTGAGTTAACCCTTTATTTAGGCCGAGGCGAAGGTGGTTTGTATGAAAATGTATTACAAGCAATCCAGAAAAAAAATCCAGACTTTAAACTCGGTATACGACGAGGTCCTACTGCTGCTTTAGCAAATACCATTGTTGCAGAAGCTAAAGCCGGCGTTCGCCGCGCTGATTTATTTTGGGCGGTTGACTCAGGCGCAATTGGTTTAGTAACCGATGCAGGCCTTGCACAACCTATCCCTAGTGATTTATCTGCTCAGTTACAACCACAATTTAGATATAAAGAGTGGGCACCAGTAACTGGCCGTATTCGTACATTGCCATATAACACGTCGCGTTTGACCAAAGATCAAATTCCAACAAGTATTATGGAAATTGCCGACAGCGATTTAAGTATTGGTTGGGCGCCCGCCTACGCTTCTTTTCAATCATTTGTAACCGCAATGCGAATTTTAGAAGGCGACGACAAAACTGCTAAGTGGCTTAAAAAGATTAAAAAACGTGCTAAAACATACGCTGGTGAATTAGGTGTTGTTATGGGCGTTGAACGCGGTGAAGTTGATATTGGTTTTGCTAATCATTATTACACATTGCGTTTAAAATCAGGCAAGCCTGATGCCAAGCTTGATTTAGCATTTACACAAAATGATGCGGGCTGTTTAGTTAATGCATCGGGTGTATTAGCCCTTAACGACGATCCGCTTGCTACTAACTTTATGCGTTACTTACTTAGTAAAGAAGTACAAGGTTACTTAGCCAGTGAAGCGTACGAAATTCCGTTAGTAAATGGTATTACCCAACCTGAGGGTTTACCATCACTTGCTAATATTTCTCCACCTAAAGTAGATTTAACACAGCTTGCTGATTTACGCCCTACTATAGATTTGATGCGTAGCAGCGGCGTATTGTAATGAGAATACCTGCCTCTTATCCAATGGCGCTGCTTGCAGCGCTTGTTGCGCTTACCCCTGTTTATGTATTAATAGTGCTTGCAAGCGATGCAAGCTCAGTGTTTGACACCCACAATCTTCAGATTTTAGGTAACACGTTATCGTTAATGGGTTTAACGGTACTCGGATCTATTTTAATTGGTGTGCCACTGGCGTTTATTAGCGCGTATGTGCATTTGCCATTTAAAAAACTCTGGCTGGTTGTATTTGCGGCGCCGCTGGCAATCCCCAGTTATATTGGCGCGTTTACACTTTATGCTGCTTTTGGCCCCGGTGGCGAAATAAACACCTTAACAGGAATAGAAACACCATCAATGTATGGCCTAACAGGTGCCGCCATTGTGATGACGCTTTATACTTTCCCGTTTGTAATGATGACAACTCGCTCATCCCTACTGAGCCTTGACGCGAGCATGGTTAATGCTGCACGAACGCTAGGTATGTCGATGACGCAAAGTATATTTAAAGTTATATTACCGCGCGTAGTTAACGGTATTGCAGCAGGCTCTTTGTTAGTAGCGCTTTATACGTTATCAGACTTTGGCACGCCCGCAATGATGCGCTTAGATACGTTTACCCGCGTAATTTACGTTGAATACAACGCTTTTGCGTTAGGGCGCGCAGCCATGCTTTCACTTCAACTCATGGTTATTGTTGGCTTTTTACTTTTAGTTGAATCACAAATAAAAACAGCCCCTGAGCGCCAAGGTCGCCCGTTAATTTTATTCCCAAGCAGACTACAGTTAAGTGCAATATTTATTACGTTTGCACCTGTTTTACTACTCGCTATTGGCTTGCCTTTGGCTATATTTTCGCTTTGGTTAGCTCGTGATGGTTTTAGCTCATTTGATTTTAATATTGCGTGGAACTCTACGTATGCATCGGGTATTGCGGCAATTGTAGCCGTTATCGTTGCGATCCCCGTTGCACATGCCGCACTGAGTGGAAAAGCGGGTCGTATAATGGAGCGTGTTACTTACTTTGGTTTTGGTATTCCGGGTATAGTAATGGGCACAGCGCTTGTTTACGGTGGTTTGCAGTTACCGTTTTTATATCAAACACTGGGATTGCTTATTATTGCTTATATGCTGCGATTTTTACCACTTGCTGTGGGCTCTGTTAGAACAAGCACCGAACACTTAGATCCAAGCTTAGTAAAGTCTGCGCGCGTATTAGGGGCAAGCCCACGTGAAGTATTTACTCGTATAACACTGCCTTTAACTATGCGCGGTATTATTGCCGGTGCAGCACTGGTGTTTTTAGAGTCAATGCGCGAACTCGAAGCCACACTACTACTTGGCCCAACAGGGTTTGAAACCCTCTCTACATATTTATGGCGTGTATACGAAGCGGGCTATTTTGGTCGCGCTGCTATTCCTGGATTATTGTTAGTAGTGATATCTGCCTGCGGGTTAGCTATTATGATGTCTGGCGAAAAACGCAACCAGTTTGAACATTAAGGATTTAAGAAACAATGCTATCTGTAAGTCAGTTGTCTATAGATTATGGCAGTAACCGCGTAGTAAGCGATTTAAACTTATCGCTGGGTGAAAACGAAATCCTTATGCTTGTAGGGCCAACAGGTTGTGGTAAAAGTACAATTTTACAAGCCCTTGCTGGCCTTATACCTATTAGCGAAGGCGAAATAAACACAGGTAAATGGCGCGCTACACCCAAATTAACAATACCTCCTGAAAAACGCAGTGTAGGTATGGTTTTTCAAGATTTTGCGTTATTTCCGCACTTAACCGTACAGCAAAACATTTGCTTTAGATTAAAAGATACAGCCCCTGCTGAGTATTGGATAAACCTACTTGGACTGAGCGATTTTAGAGATAAAAAACCAGCAACGCTTTCTGGCGGACAAAAGCAACGTGTTGCACTTGCGCGCACCCTTGCCCACCAACCTGATTTTGTATTGCTTGATGAGCCGCTTTCAAACTTAGATGCCGCCCTTAAAGACATGCTTCGTTGGGATATTAGAAACGCACTTAAAGCAGCTGGCGTACCGGCGATTTGGGTAACACACGACCAAGAAGAAGCACTCTCAGTTGGCGATCGTGTTGGTGTGCTTAAAGGCGGTAAAATTCAGCAAATCGATACACCCGAGCGCTGCTTTAGTACCCCAAATAATCGCTTTGTGGCACGCTTTTTAGGTGAAGCCAGCTTTATTAGCGGCCAATTTAGCCAAGGACAAGCCACTACCTCAATTGGTAATGCGCCAGCTCATGGCGTTGACTGTGAAAGTGGCGACGTTGATGTACTACTTCGACCAGACGATGTGTTACTTGTACAAAGCAGTGTTGGCAATAACGGCGAAGTAATTTGGGTACGTTTTGAAGGTGGCAGCCGCTTGTGCGCTGTAAAACTTGCGTGCTCTACTGTTGTAACTAGTCGAGTAAGCCATGAAGTTGTGGTAAACCCTGGCGACGAAGTGCATGTATCACTAAGTACCTCGCACCCACTAGCGGTTTATAAACAAGAAGCTTAACTACTTTTTTACTTACATAAACCAAAAAGCCCATATATATGGGCTTTTTAATAGGTATTACTATGTATGTTACTAACTAAATTCGAAGCACTACCACTCAAACATGTAGGCCATTTTGCTTATGGTTTTAAGCGGCACATTATGCGAGTTACGTTTAGCATATAAGTGCTGCATTGATTTGTCTTTCACTTCACCCACTATCACTTCTTTTACTTGATAACCTAAAGCAACAGCAGCTTGAGTGTAAGCTATAAATTCCCACTTTTTAATATTGGTGTTATCTACAATTACCAATGGCATACCTTGAGCAAGTGCATTTATAAAGCGCGCTAAATTTAAATTATGAAATTGCGACAATTTAAATTTATCGAAATGATATTCGCCCTGCTCATTAATAAAGTAATCATCAGTTGAGCAGATTAGGTATTGGCTTTCGTCAACTCCACCTAATTCGTCAGCAAGGCTTTGCGCGTAGTAAGACTTACCGCTTCCTGGTAGTCCTCGTAAAATAAAAACTTGTTTCATAGCATCGATTTTTTAAGTGTGAATAAATATTAATTTGATTTGTTTGTTAATAATGCCACAAAATCATTAAATTTAAGAGCAACAAATCATAATAGTAGCAATTAAACTCTAAAAACTGTTTAAAAATAAACCGCATGCATAAAAACTTTTAAAGAGTTGCCCACAATAGTTTTTTTATTCAACTTTACTAGGTAAGATACAGGGTTCAAGTGCAGCGCCGTTTATGTGCAATTTATGCCCGAGGCTGCGCACAGTTAAAATAAAATAGTTAGGCAACTTATATCATTGGAGTGAAGATGAGCCATTTAGCGATTTCAGAGCTATTAAAAGGCAATGTTGCGGTAGACAGCCAAGTAACAATTAAGGGCTGGATCCGTACTCGCCGCGATTCAAAAGCAGGAATTTCATTTTTAGCCGTTCATGACGGTTCGTGTTTTGATCCTATTCAAGCGGTAGTTCCTAATTCACTGAATAATTATGATGAAGTTACTAGCTTAACAGCCGGTTGTTCTGTATCAGTTACTGGTGTTTTAGTGCAATCTGCTGGCCAAGGTCAGTCTTTCGAAATTCAAGCTAACACTGTGACTGTGTTAGGTTGGGTAGAAAACCCAGATTCATACCCAATGTCGGCAAAGCGCCACAGCATTGAGTACTTACGTGAGCACGCTCACCTTCGCCCTCGTACAAATATGATTGGCGCGGTAACTCGTGTACGTAACTGTTTAGCACAAGCTATTCACCGTTTTTACCACGAGCAAGGCTTTTACTGGATCAGCACGCCAATTATTACGGCAAGTGACTGTGAAGGTGCTGGCGAAATGTTCCGTGTGTCTACGCTTGATATGCAAAACTTACCGCTTACAGATAAAGGCGAAGTTGATTACAGCGAAGATTTCTTCGGTAAAGAAGCATTCCTTACTGTATCTGGCCAGTTAAACGGCGAAACTTACGCGTCTGCAATGTCAAAAATTTACACGTTTGGCCCAACATTCCGTGCAGAAAATTCAAATACATCTCGCCACCTTGCAGAGTTTTGGATGGTAGAGCCTGAAGTTGCGTTTGCTGATTTAGAAGACATCGCAAAACTTGCTGAAAATATGCTTAAGTATGTGTTTAAAGCCGTACTTGAAGAGCGCCGTGATGACATGGAATTTTTTGCACAACGTGTAGAAAAAACCGCAATTACGCGTTTAGAAGAATTTGTAGAAAAAGACTTCGCGCAAGTAAATTACACTGAAGCAGTAGAGATCCTTAAAAACTGTGGTAAAAAGTTTGAGTACGCTGTTGAATGGGGTGTAGATTTACAATCTGAGCACGAGCGTTACTTAGCTGAAGAACACTTTAAAGCACCGGTAGTTATTAAAAACTACCCACGTGACATTAAAGCATTCTACATGCGCCAAAACGAAGACGGTAAAACCGTTGCCGCAATGGACATTGTAGCACCAGGTATTGGTGAGATCATTGGTGGTTCACAACGTGAAGAACGCCTTGATGTACTTGATGCACGCTTAGAAGAAATGGGCTTAAACAAAGAAGATTACAGCTGGTACCGCGATTTACGTAAATACGGTAGCGTGCCGCACTCAGGCTTTGGTTTGGGCTTTGAACGCTTAGTTGCTTATGTAACAGGTATGGGCAACGTACGTGACGTTATTGCCTTCCCTCGTACTAAAGGCAGCGCAACTTACTAATACTAAGTTAGCCGTTTATAAATACTAAAAACCAGCCAATTGGCTGGTTTTTTTGTGTCTTTAATTTACCGAATAAAAAAGCCGCAGCACTCAAAGAGCACCACGGCTTTCAACCAGAATAAATTTTGCTTAATTAAGCGCTATAAAGCACTCTCTAACTGTGGCAGTACTTCAAACAAATCAGCCACTAGTCCGTAATCTGCAACTTGAAAAATAGGTGCATCGGGGTCTTTATTAATCGCGACAATTACTTTTGAGTCTTTCATACCGGCTAAATGCTGAATAGCACCGCTAATCCCTACTGCAATGTATAAATTAGGCGCTACAATTTTACCTGTTTGGCCTACTTGCATGTCGTTAGGTACAAAGCCTGCATCAACCGCTGCGCGCGACGCACCAATCGCAGCACCGAGTTTATCGGCAATACCATTAAGTAGTGCAAAGTTTTCACCGTTTTGCATACCGCGACCACCCGATATAACGACAGTGGCAGCCGTAAGTTCAGGTCGTTCAGACTCTGTTTGTTCAACACTTACAAAGCTACTTAATTGCGAATCAGACACTGTATCAATGCTTGTTATAGCCGCTGCTGATTGCTCGCCTTGTAAATCAAAGCTACTGGCACGTACGGTAATTACTTTTTTACTGTCGAGTGATTTAACCGTTGCGATTGCATTACCTGCATAAATTGGACGTTTAAATGTATCGGCGTCCACTACTGCGATAATTTCAGAAATTTGCGCAACATCTAATAACGCAGCAACACGTGGCATAAAGTTTTTACCTGTTGTCGTTGCACTTGCAACAATGTGGCTGTAGTTGTCGCTAAGCGATAAAACTAAATCGGTCATGCTCTCAGCTAACTGATGTTCATAAACGCTATTATCGGCAACTAAAACATTAGCTACGCCATCAATGCTGGCCACTTGTGAGCTCATTGCGCTTAGGCTGTTCCCTGCAATAAGCACATCAACAGGAAAACCCATTTTTACTGCAGCGTTAATAGTTTTTGAGGTTTCTGGTTTTAAGGCACCGTTGTCGTGCTCTGCAATTACGAGTGTTTTCATTTAAATCACCTTTGCCTCTGTTTTTAATTTTTCTACAAGCTGTGCAACGTCTTCAACAATAATTCCTGCGGTACGTTTAGCTGGCTCTTCTACACTTATTAATTGAATACGCGGTGTTAAATCAACACCAAGCGAATCAGCTGCTATTACTTCAAGCGGCTTACGTTTGGCTTTCATAATATTTGGCAGTGATGCGTAACGAGGCTCGTTTAAGCGTAAATCAGTTGTAACAACCGCTGGTAAGTTAAGTGCTACCGTTTGCAGGCCCCCATCAACTTCGCGGGTCACGTTTACTTTGCCATTTTCAATAACAACCTTGGATGCAAATGTGCCTTGGCCACGTTTAGTTAAAGCCGCTAGCATTTGACCTGTCTGGTTATTATCTGAATCGATTGACTGTTTACCTAAAATTACAAGTTCAGGCGTTTCTTGCTCTACAATTTTAGCGAGTAGCTTTGCAATATGGAGTGACTCGAGCTTTTCATCGGTTTCGATGTGAATGGCTTTGTCGGCACCCAGTGCTAATGCTGTGCGCAATTGCTCTTGCGATGCTTTAGGACCAATAGTAACAGCAACAACTTCACTGGCTGTACCGGCTTCTTTAAGGCGAACGGCTTCTTCTATGGCAATTTCACAAAACGGATTCATTGCCATTTTTACGTTGGTTAAATCAACGTCGCTGTTATCACTTTTAACGCGTGCTTTTACGTTGTAATCAATCACTCTTTTTATTGGTACGAGAACTTTCATAGGAACTCCATAATTATTTAAACCTACAAGGTAACGTGCACGTCAACCTATTTATTTTATGAAATTAGACTACTTCCTGTTGACGTAAACGTCAACCTAAAATAACCTTTAACTATTCACAGTCTGTAACGTTTAATTTGCAAGGTTAAAAATAGGCTGTACACCTTATTTAAATGCGTAGTAAACATTCGAATAAGTCCGTCATATATAAAGAGGTTATTATGGTCGAACGTGAAACCATGGAATTTGATGTAGTAATTGTTGGCGCAGGCCCTGCGGGGCTTTCAAGTGCAATTAAACTCGCGCAATTAGCACAAGAAAAACAACAAGAGTGCATGATTTGCGTAGTCGAAAAAGGTTCCGAAGTAGGTGCGCATGTACTCTCTGGTGCTGTTTTTGAAACCAAAGCTTTGGATGAGCTACTACCAAATTGGCAAGAGCTTGGTGCACCGGTTACAACCAAAGTAACTAACGATGAAATTTATTGGTTTAATAACGAGCAAAAAGCGACATCAATCCCCCACTTTGCTACGCCAAAAACATTTCATAATGACGGTAACTACATTGTATCTATGGGTAATGTATGTCGATGGCTAGCAGAGCAAGCTGAAAGCTTAGGCGTAGAGATTTTTCCAGGATTTAGCGCACACTCTTTAATAATTGAAGATAAAGCAGTAAAAGGCATTATTACTGGCGATATGGGTGTCGACAAAGACGGTAATGAAAAAGACGGTTACATGCCTGGCATGGAGCTTCGTGCAAAATACACTATATTTGCAGAAGGCTGCCGAGGTCATTTAGGTAAGCAGCTAATTAATGAGTTTGCACTTGATGCAGATTCATCGCCGCAGCATTACGGTTTAGGCTTTAAAGAAATTTGGCAAATTGATGAAAGTAAGCATGAGCTTGGCAAAGTTGTTCATGGTACAGGTTGGCCACTTAGCGGCGATACTAATGGTGGTGCATTTATGTATCACAGTGAAAACAACCAAGTCGTTGTAGGTTTAATTGTTGACTTAAATTACTCAAACCCACATTTAAGCCCGTTCGATGAGTTTCAGCGTATGAAGCACCATCCAGTATTTAAAAACGTACTTGAAGGCGCAGAACGCATTGCTTACGGTGCGCGTGCTATTGCTAAGGGCGGTTTACATTCATTACCAAAAATGCATTTTGCTGGTGGCTTAATTATAGGGTGCGATGCAGGCACACTTAATTTTGCAAAAATTAAAGGTAATCACACCGCAATGAAATCAGGAATGATTGCCGCTGAGGTTATTTTTGAAGCATTGCAAAATGAGTTGGCAAATACCGATTTAGCTCATTATCAAACTGCGTTTGAGCAATCTTGGGCATATAAAGAGTTATATCAATCTCGTAACTTTGGCCCTGCTATGCACAAATTAGGTAAATTTATAGGTGGTGCGTATAACACGCTTGATCAAAACATTTTTAATGGTGGTTTACCATTTACGTTTAAAGATAATACGCCCGATCATTCAACCCTTGTTGATGCTAACGCCGCTGACAAAATAGCGTACCCAAAACCAGATGGGCAGCTTAGCTTTGATAAACTCTCAAGTGTGTTTTTATCAAATACTAACCACGAAGAATCACAGCCTTGTCATTTAAAGCTCAAAGATGCGTCAATTCCTATTAACGTAAATCTAGTTAAATTTGATGAACCCGCACAGCGTTATTGCCCAGCAGGCGTTTACGAAGTACAAGAAATAGCAGGCAATAAAGAGTTTGTTATTAACGCTCAAAACTGTGTGCATTGTAAAACCTGCGATATTAAAGACCCAAGCCAAAACATTACCTGGGTAACTCCAGAAGGTGCTGGTGGGCCAAACTACCCAAATATGTAACTAAATTATGCGTTATATACACATATAGTCACTTTTTTTACATATAAATTATAAACATATCCTAAATTGCAGGGGCTTCGGCCCCTTTTTTACGTTATGCTAATAGTAGTTTTAATAATAAGAGTGTTATCTATGCCGTCGTCAAAAGTTGTTTTTCGTTTTTTAGCAGAGCCTACCGATGTTAATTTTGGTGGTAAAGTTCATGGTGGGGCCGTCATGAAATGGATTGACCAAGCAGGCTATGCATGTGCTGCGGGTTGGAGTGGTCACTACTGCGTAACGGTTTCGGTTGCGGGTGTTAAATTTAGACGCCCAATTTTAGTGGGTCAAATAGTCGAAGTAGAAGCTAAAATTGCCCATACGGGTAGAAGTAGCATGCAAATATTTATACAAGTGCGTTGTGGCGATCCAAAAACACAAAATATGGTTGAAACAAATCATTGTGTTATCAGCTTTATTGCAATGGATGAAACGGGCTACCCTATAGAAGTGCCTTCTTTTAAAGCTGTAACAGAAGAAGATATTAAATTAGAAAATTACGCTATAAAAATGAAAGAAATAGCAATTGAAACAGAAAACTTACTTCATACAGTGTAATTACTAGTTTAAATAAAGTCAGGCTATGTAAAAAACTCATTATACTTTGTAAAACATACAACTTATTTTAGAGTACACAATTACACAAAAGTTCACTTTGATTATAAAACACGCTAAACACCGTAAAAACCAATACAAAAGAATTAATTAAGGCGTGTTTTTAATCCATTTTAATATTGGCACGCTCGCTGCAAGTAGATAATTGAAGTTTGATTAATGAAATCAAGCATTTGATTATTTTTTGTAAAGGAGCTATTCAATGATTAAAACACTTTCTCTTTCAGCTATTGCACTAGCAACACTGGGGTTTAACTCTGCAGCACACGCTGACATTTCTGATTTCGATTCTCCACGTATTTATACTGGTATCGGTTACGGTCAATATTCTTTTGAATTTGAAGACAGTGACAACGACACTGACTTTGACGACGATGCACAAATGCTTAAGGGTTACGTTGGTGCACAATTTAACGAGTACTTAAGCTTAGAGCTTGCTTATCAAAACTTTGATGAAGTAAGTGATATAGACAGCAAAGCTGAAATTGATGGCGTATCGCTTGCCGCACGTTTGGGCTACCCTATAACAGAAAGCTTTTCTGTGTATGCAAAAGGCGGTTGGCTTGAATGGGATGCAGATTACACACAAGATTTACCAGTAGGTGGCGTATCAGCGTCTACAGATGGTGGTGATGCATTTTACGGCGCTGGTATTGAATACGCGCTTACAACAAATGTACAGTTTCGTTTAGAGTACGAACGCTATAAACTTGATGACGATATTGACCCAGATATGGATGTAGCGTCTGTATCAGTTCAATACATGTTTTAATTAGTTTTTAGCATGTATAAAGGGTAAGCCTTAGGGCTTACCTTTTTTGTTTTAGGCCCTCTTTAAATATATTAATATAAACCAATCAGTCTAATAAAAAATTTTAAACCGTTTGGTCTATAATGCCAAGTGCATTAAATAAGTATTCTATTATAGCACTAAGAAAATAGCGCAATAACAAGGCAAAATTATAATATATAGTTGTTATCACAAATTGCTCCCTGCATTGCTCTACCTCCTGCATCCATGCAGTCAGCTATGAATAATTCCTAACAAAGTAAGTGCGCTATTTAATGCAGTAGAATAATCATATTTTTAATAAAATTGGTATACGCAATAAACTTGCTTACATTAATGCCATAAATGCTAAATGCGGGTAGAATAGCGCTCTATTTTATTTGTACCCGAGTACTATGAGCGATTACACCATTTCGGCTATTGGCCACATTCAATCTCCTTATAAACAAAAGTTTGCTATACCTAGGCAACCACGTTTAGTGCCACAAGCTAAAGCAAAGCTTATATTTGCCCCCGATTTTAATCGCGAAGAGTTTGTACGTGGTTTAGATGAATTTACTCATATTTGGTTATTATTTCGTTTTCATGAAACAGCCGATAAAGGTTATTCTGCCATGGTGCGCCCGCCTCGTTTGGGTGGCAATGAGCGAAAAGGTGTATTTGCGACCCGCGCTACATTCAGACCAAACGCAATTGGAATGAGCGCCGTAAAACTTGAAGGTATTGAATATAAAAACGGACAACTTAGCTTATTACTCGCTGGTATTGATTTACTTGATGGCACACCGATTATTGACATAAAACCGTATTTGCCGTATTCAGACTCTATGCCGGATGCAAGTGCTGGATTTGCTGACACGCGCCCAGAAACACAAATGACGGTTGAATTTAGCCCTCAAGCAATTGAGTTTGTTAATGCGCAAACACAATACCCAGATTTACATGATTTTATTGCCAATGTTTTAAAACAAGATCCTCGCCCTGCATATAAAAAACAAAAAGACGGCGAGCAGAGCTATGGTATGACTCTGTATAATTATAATATTCGCTGGCAAGTCAATGGCGAGCATAACGTAGTAACAAGCATAGAAAAAAACTAAATAACTCAGTTAGCGCTTTAGTGTAAAAGCATCCGCTGGTAAACTTAAGCTCTATTAAAAGAATATAATTACTCTATTTCGGAAAAAACATGCGTACAAGCCAATATATACTCGCAACACTTAAAGAAACGCCATCAGATGCTGAAATCGTATCGCATCAGTTAATGCTTAGAGCCGGTATGATCCGTCGCGTCGCTTCGGGTTTATACACTTGGTTACCCTCTGGTTTACGCGTGCTACGTAAAGTAGAAAACATTGTACGTGAAGAGATGGACAAAGCGGGTGCAATTGAAATGCTAATGCCTGTTATTCAACCTGCTGATTTGTGGGAAGAGTCTGGCCGTTGGAATGAATTTGGTCCTGAGCTTATGCGCTTTACAGACCGTCATAACCGTACATTTGCACTTGGCCCAACACACGAAGAAGTAATAACTGATTTCGTACGTAAAGAAATAAGCAGCTACAAGCAATTACCAGTTACTTTATACCAAGTACAAACTAAAGTACGCGACGAACGTCGTCCTCGTTTTGGTGTAATGCGTGCTCGTGAATTTACAATGAAAGATGCCTACTCTTTTCACTTAAGTGAAGAGTGTTTAGATGCGACTTATCAAGCGATGCACAAAGCATATTGTAATATTTTTGAGCGTTTAGGCCTTGATTACCGCCCTGTTATAGCCGATACAGGCTCTATTGGTGGTAGCGTATCGCACGAGTTTCATGTACTTGCTGAGTCGGGCGAAGATGCAATCGCGTTTAGTGATGGCAGTGATTACGCCGCTAATATTGAAAAAGCAGAAGCACTGGCACCAAGCGAGCCTCGCCCTGAAGCATCAAAAGAGCTTAAAGCGTTTCCAACGCCTGACGCTAAAACGATTAACGAGCTTAAAAAACACTACGGTGTTAAGCCACATCGCGGTGTTAAAACGTTAATTGTTTATGGTACGCCTGATGAAAACGAAGTACGCGGTTTAGTAGCCTTAGTACTGCGTGGCGATCACGAATTAAATGAACTAAAAGCTGAAAAGCACCCATTAGTAGACTCTCCGCTTGAAATGGCAACAGAGGCAGATATTGTTGCTGCTATTGGCGCAAAACCTGGCTCATTAGGTCCTGTCGGCTTATCAATGCCTATTATTGTTGATAGAGCAGCTAACATACTTGCTGATTTTGTTGCCGGTGCAAATAAAGACGACGAGCATTACAGCGGTATTAACTGGGATCGTGACGTAACTGATTACGAAGTTGCTGATATTCGTAATATTGTTGAAGGCGATATGAGCCCATGTGGCCAAGGCGTTTTACAAATTAAACGTGGTATTGAAGTAGGTCATATTTTCCAACTTGGCACTAAATACTCAGAAGCGATGAAAGCGGGTGTATTAAACGAAGGTGGTAAAAACCAAACCATGACTATGGGTTGTTACGGTATTGGTGTTTCACGTATTGTTGCTGCTGCTATTGAGCAGAACAACGATCAATACGGGATCATTTGGCCAAAATCAATCGCGCCATTCGATTTAGCAATTGTTCCAATGAACATGCACAAATCGCATCGTATTCCTGATATTGCAAATAACCTTTACCAAGGTTTAAAAGATGCTGGTCTTGATGTGTTATTTGATGACCGTAAAGAGCGCCCTGGTGTTATGTTTAACGATATGGAACTCATTGGTGTGCCATTTACGCTAGTAATTGGTGAGCGTAACCTTGACGAAAACAAAGTTGAGCTTAAAAACCGCCGTACAGGTGAAAAGCTAATGATTGATATCGATACAGCAATTGATGCAATTAAAGCAGCCGTTAAAGGTTAAGCTAAAAATACTTATAAGTAATTTTAAAACCGCTTTTTAAAAGCGGTTTTTTTATACCTAAATTTTATGTGTGTTATTTGGCTTTAGTATTACTGTCGTATAATTGTCATTTTTATTCCCTAAAATATTTAACCTGAACTCTGGATAATAAATCTATCTCGAGCAGCTATTTTCAGCGCTAACTGCGTTGAATTTACTTGCAATAGGCTCGCTATTGACGCGTAAATTCGCCTTGTTTTCACTGAAAATCTCTGGCTAGAGAAAATAAATTTAAATATCACCATGATTCAATACCTTAGTAAATCTCTTAACCAGAGTTCTGGTTATTTAACTATTACACTCGATACTTTAGGGAATGAAAATGAGTAATGGCGCAAACACTAAGAAGCAACACTACCCTACTATTTGGATATCAGATGTTCATTTAGGTTACAAAGACTGTAAAGCAGATTACTTACTCGATTTTTTAAACTCGGTAGAATCCGACACACTTTATTTAGTGGGTGATATTATTGATTTATGGTCAATGAAAAGACAGTTTTATTGGCACCCTTCGCATTATCAAGTATTGAGCTGTATACAACAAAAAGCAGTTAACGGTACACGCGTCATTTATATACCCGGTAATCATGACGAAACGTTTAGGAACTATATAAATCAAACGTTATTTGGTATTGAAATCCACCAGCAGTTTATTCACACCACTAAAGCTAATAAACGTTTTTTACTCGTACACGGTGATGATTTTGATTCCGCGACACGCTATAACAAACTTATTAGTATCGCGGGCGATGCAGGATACGACTTTTTATTATTTTTAAACCGCTGGACCAATCGTATTCGAAAGCTATTTGGTGGTAATTACTACTCGCTTGCATCATGGATAAAAGCTCGCGTACACAAAGCACGTGAAGCAATTAAAGCCTTCGAAGATGCCGCAATTCATGAAGCTAAAAAGCAAAACGTAGACGGTATTATTTGTGGACACATTCATCATCCCAAAATAAAAGTAGGTGACGGAATTATGTATTGTAACGATGGAGATTGGATTGAGAGCTGTACAGCGCTGGTAGAGCAGCAAGATGGAAAAATTGAATTACTACATTGGTCAGACACACAATCCGTACTCGATAGCGCCGACATAACAAAGTTAAATATATCAACGGATGCTAAACCAAAAAAATCAGCTGCATAAGCAGCTGATTCTCAATTAATAACTATTAACTTAGCCAGGTGATTAACTTATCTTTTAGCGTTCTTGGCTTGATTGGTTTAGTAATATAGTCGTTCATGCCTGCAGTTAAACAACGTTCTCTATCACCTTCCATCGCGCTTGCTGTCATAGCAATAATAGGTATGTAAGTGTAGTCTACCCCGGCCTTACTATTTCTGATTTCACTTGTTGTATCGTAGCCGTTTAAATTAGGCATTTGGCAATCCATTAAAATAACATCAAAAGCTTGCTCTGTGTTTTCTCTCAATGCTTCTAATGCTTCTACACCGTCTGATGCACAGGTGATTTTTACTTTTGTACGTTTTAAAATCGCCTTAGCTACTTCAATGTTTATCATATTATCGTCTACTAATAATATATGATAAGCAGAAAAGTCAGGCTCTACTTGTTCTTCTGTTAAGCCCTTGGGTGGCGCTATAATACAATCATTACTAGCACCAAATAAGCTGGCTAACTTATAGCTAAATTGATCTTGGGTAAGCGGTTTATTTAGAATGTGGCTACCCTCAGGTAATATCATTTTAGTCGGTTTATCGGTCACCATGTCGCGTAAAATTAAGACGTACTTTTTATTAAACTGTTTACAGTAATCAATTAACGCATCAATTTGAGGATGCTCATCATCAATCAATAATAAGTCAGCCTCAAACTCTTTATGCTCACTAAAGTAGTCGAGTCTTACAATGTTTTCTGCATTTACTTTACAGGTTAGTAGCAATAAATCGCACACGTTTTTATAAACGTTATCGCGCGCTATTAATGCCGCTACGTTAATACTTGTAGCAAGCTCAATACCTGTGTTTAGTTTTTTCTCTTGTGCTACATGTAGCTCAACTGTTGCGGTAAAGGTACTACCAGCACCCTTTTCACTTATAACCGTAATATTACCACCCATTAACTGAGCAAGTTTTTTACATATAGATAAGCCTAAGCCTGTACCACCAAAATGACGGGTTGTACTTGAATCTTCTTGTGTAAACACTTCAAATAGTTTGTCTATGTTCTCTGGCGCTATACCAATTCCGGTATCTTTTATTGTAAAGCTCATTAATAACTTTGAGTCGGTAATGTACTTGGAGCCGACAGTTAAACTTACTTCACCTCGGTGGGTAAATTTAAATGCATTATTAACTAAGTTAATTAAAATTTGTTTTAGTCGATGGCTGTCGCCAATAACCATTCTATCTACTACATCTTTTGTATCTAAGAATACTTCAAGACCTTTGCGCTGGCCCTGTAACGCTAAAGAGCTAATCATATCGCTACATACTGTAACAACATCAAATGTATGATTATCAATATCAAGCTTACCCGCTTCTATTTTAGAAAAATCGAGAATATCGTTAATCAAATTCATCAGAGAGTTAGCACTACTATTAGCTAATTTTAAGTAATGGTATTGTTGTTCACTTAAGCCATCTTCTTTGAGCATTTCAAGCATACCCAAAACGCCATTCATCGGTGTGCGTATTTCGTGAGATATATTTGCTACAAAGTCACTTTTTGCTTGGCTCGCTGCTAATGCTTGATCAATTGCTCGCTCTAGCTCAACAGTCCTTTGTGAGACTTTTAGCTCTAAAGTACTGTTTAAGCCTTCAAGCTCTGATTGAGTATTTTTTAATGAGCTAATATTTCTTAAAATAGCCGCTACCTGATAACGGTTATTGTAGACATCAAAAATACTACTGAGTGTAATTGAAAAGTATTGTTTGTTGCCATAACCATCTGTGTAGATAGCTTCAAACGGCATTTTTGATCCGTTTGAAATAGTCTCTTCTATACAGTTATTATCGGCTTCATTTAAGTTAAATAAAGAAACAAAATCAGGGCTAGTGCCTGAGATTGAATTACCGAAAACCTCTTTAGCTGTATTATTAAAGTGAACAATTTCGCCGTTTTGCTCAATTGTAAAAATAGCATCCAAAGAATTTTCTATTACTTTATTGTTTTGCTCTTTTAGAGAATTAATTAACAACTTACGGTTTATAAAACGTTGGTATAAAAAGGCAATAACTAAAAATACGCTAAAGAATACCACTAGCATTGCAATAAAGTTTTGACGCCTTTCGTTCACCTTTGCAAACAACGTTTTAGTATCAACACTTACACCAAGCTCTAAAGGTAACATCGCAATATCACCATCAAGCGAAATACGCTTTTTTAACGTGTAAGCAATTGGGTAATTACTTAGCGGTAAAGTGCCTTGCTCTGCCATTGTGCTTGCAGTGGAAAATTCTTCAGTCCATGTTTTTGCTTTATTAAATTCAAAACCGAAGCGTAATTGAGAGTTTGGATGATATAAAAATTCACCTTCATTATTCATTAGGTAAATTTGTGTTCCTTGTGGAGATTCAACCGTTAAACTTTTTATTAATTTATCAGCAAAGTAGTTAGTGACTAATATTGCAAAAATTTTATTTTTTTCATCAAAAACAGGCTTAGCTACACGAAAAGTACTTATATAAGGTTCTTGTATCTGCCCATTTTCACGGTTGTAGTTAATAGGAGAAATATAAACACTTTTATTATCGAGCATACTCGCTTTTATCATGTAATCGCGTTGGCCTTTCTTTTGTAATTGCAGGCCTTGCAGTCGATTAATTTCTCCGAGTTGGTTTCTATCAACCCTGACAACTTCTTGCCCACCATCTGCGAGAATAATATAGCGAGCCTGAAGTATGCTGTCGTCTGTGCGCATAAAACCACTAAAAATACTCGCTAAGCGCTCTTCCCAAACGTCAATGTGCGTGCCTAACAAGGGATCTATTTTCTTGTTTTCAGTGGCGCGAGTAATGCCTTTAATCGGGGGCGTTGCGTCTAAAAAGCGAATAGCGGTAACACTATCTTTAAGATGGTTTTTTAGTGAAAGGCTTTTTGTTTCAAGCTCACGTTTTAATTCTATTTGGGCTGAATTATAAACATCACTTCTTACTTTTTGGTCAAACAAATACAGAGATGGTAAAGCTATAAGAACAAATATTATTGTTGCAACGAGCATTAGTCTATTATTTTTTGTCACATTCAAAAAATTATTCTTTTTCAACATTTACCTTCACCATAAATTTTTATTGTTATTAGTATAGAGCATTAACGAAAGAATTGGACCATCTAACTAATCGGTTATCGTTATAATTTTTATAATAAAAAGACTAAATCATTAGTTTTATTTAGAGCACACTCTCTATATGAATTATAAATGAATGAGAGTACCCATATCGACTTACACAGATTATAAAATAGTTGTTTCAACCAATCATTCCTTTAAAATATAAAAGGTAGCCAATGCTACCTTTTATATATTTTTAGAGTGCTAAATCTATATTATTATCTAAACAGCACATCTTCTCTGTTAAACCATTTAACGCAAAATGCCAGTAGTCCGGCTGCAATGATTGCAGTTGCTAAAAATATTAAGCCTACAAATGTGTAATCAACAGTCCCTTTTACTATTTCTTTAATTGCTAAAGCCACGTTTGTAACAGGAATGAATGCTGTTTTAGCAGTAAGCTCCATATTTGGCATTATTGAAATAATAATAGGGAAAAACACGCCCATACTTAAGGGGGCCATATAGTTTTGTGCTTCTTTAAACGTACGTGCATAAATAGATATAGCCAGTGCCAAAGCCGAAAATATAGCAGCCACAGGCAGTAGCAATACAAATATCATCAGTAAATCGGTTACCGCTAATGTACTAAATGCCGCTTTAATAAAATCTAGATCGGCAAATGCTAACGCCAGTGCTATCCAGCAACCCATACTCAAGACCGTTATGGTTGTGGAGGCAATGGATGTAGTTAACAAAGTTATAAATTTACCAAGCACCAGCTCTGTACGCGTAATAGGTGTAAGTAGGAGTGTTTCTAGTGTGCCGCGTTCTTTTTCGCCCGCGCCTAAATCAATAGCGGGATAAGTAGCCCCCATTAGTACTAATGGTATAAGTAAGTAAGGTAAAAACCCGCCAATTTTTTCGCCAAGGTTTTCGCGTTTATCGGCTGTATCTACTTTAATGACTTCAATTGGATTAAGAATGGATTTTTGAACAGACTCTTCAATACCAAAACTGATTAGCTTTTGAGTTTGCAGTACGTCACTGTATTCTTTTGCTAGCTCTTTAACGCGTTCGAATAAAAAGTTAATAGATTTTGAATCGTTAAAAACAACCTGCCACTGACTTTGTTCACCATTATCTAGTGTTTGCTCAGCATGGCTTGGTAAATAAATACCCATATCAATATCGCCAGCTATAACGCCAGCTTTAAGCTCTTCAATGTTATTAAAGGTTTTAGCACCTTTATAAAGCTCAAAACTTTTGTGATAAAACACTTTATCAGTAAATTCTTGTGCATATTCACCATTAATAATGGCATACGTATTTACTTTTTGTTCTGCGTCCATTGCTGCTTGTGAGCTTATAAATGCCATTACGGCAAACAATAACGGAAATATAGCGACAGGAAGCGCAACAACAAATAATAGCGTTTTTTTGTCGCGTAATAACTCTCTTAATTCCTTTTTAAATACCTCAAACATCATGTTTCTCCGTTAATATGTTCATAAACGCTTGATTAAGCTCATCACTATTACCTGCTTGTTTAAATTCATCTACTGTTCCGTCGAAGCAGCTAATACCTTCGTTAATTACAGCGACTCGGTCACATAAAAGTGCAACTTCATCTAAATGATGGGTCGAAAAAATAACAGGAGTACCTTGCGCCTTTAAACCCTTAATAAATTGAATAACGGTTTGCGTGGTCATTATATCCAGACCCGTTGTTGGCTCATCAAGCACAACAACTGCTGGGCGATGAACAACAGCACGCGCAATATTTGCTTTTTGCTTCATACCTGTTGATAGGTTTTCTGCGCGTTTATCTACAAACTTATGCATATCAAGCAATGTAAATAGCTCATCACAACGCGATGCAATATCGCTTTTGCTCATACCGTGGAGCTTTGCAAAATACTCTATGTTTTCTTTTACAGTTAAGCGGCCATACAAACCGGTAGAGCCCGATAAAAAACCGATAGACTTACGCCCCAGTAGCGGTTTTTTTACAATGTCGTTTCCGGCAATTGTTATTGAACCTTCATCGGGCTTTAACGCGGTTGAAATCATTCTAAGTGTAGTTGTTTTACCCGCACCATTTGGGCCTAGCAACCCAAGTACTTCACCCTTTGCGCAGCTAAAACTCACATCTCGTACTGAGTGAAAGTAATCTTTATCTTCACGAGGGTCGATGTCGTCTATTTTATTTTTTTTGTGATCTTTAGTTAGCTTAAATTTCTTTTTAAGCCCAGCAACTTCTATCATGTTCGTATCCTTCGTTTCGCTCTAAAATAATCTGTATTGTTGTAAAAAGAGTCGTCTTTGTTTTCGTCATGCCAGCCAGGCACACCTAATAAAGGCAGTGGTGAAAGCTGTTTGTTATCAGCTAAGCAGTTATCTGTATTAATCATCTCATAAAGGGCTTGGTCAAGGTACTGGTATTGAGTTACTAAATCTTTACAAAATATTTCATTAGGTACACAAACAAATAACGCTTTACCTGTTAAGCCTATATAAGGTTTGGTGAGCATTTCATAATTAGCATGGCCAAACATAAACGCTTTAATGCTTTTTCCCCATTCGCTTTTATGCTCAACAAATGCTGTTTTCCATTGATGATCGCAAAGCCACTGCTGCCATTTACTTTCACTTATAGCTAATACAACACCACATTCATCAAAGAGCGTTAGTGCATTACGATGTTTGGTACGCTTTTGCAAACCATGTTCAGCTATATCTTGTACATGCCGCTGGTTTATAAGTGCTTTGGTTTTAGGAAATAAACACCAAATAAAGCCTCCAAATAAGTCATGCCAATTCTCACTGCGTGTAGGTACAACACCCGTTTCAAAAATAACTTGTTCGTAATAACGATCGCCAAAATCTACTTTTGCATCATCTTTAAAAGTAATAGGTATATTATTCGCATTAATAGCGTTTAAAAATGGAGAAAACCACTGCGGCACCGGCCAATCTGTTAGTTCGTTAACTTTAAACAGCTCACGTAAATGCGCAAATGCACCTGTTTCTAAACTACTGATTTGCCACTGCTCGGGGGGAGTAAAACGCTTCATTTAAACCTTTAACTATTTATGCCTATAATTTACGAGAAGTTTACCGCAAAAACTGGTTCTACTTAATAGAAGTTAATATACTAATCACAACTTAAAACAAAAAAAGAGCTGACATGAAACATTATTTCTCTCTCACACTCCTTGCCACTGCTGTTTTAGCAGGTTGCGCAACAACAAGTATTACACCTACTGATGTAACAAATGGTTATAACAGTATTCAAGCTGATGAACTGGCTAAACATGTAAAAGTACTCGCATCGGACGAATTTGGTGGTCGTGCTCCTTCATCACCAGGCGAAAAGCTAACGCTTGATTATTTAACTGCGCAGTTTAAAGCTTTAGGTTTAAAACCAGGTAATGGCGACAGTTACTTACAAGAAGTGCCATTAGTTTCTTTAGAAGCTGATTCGAACATGGTGCTTAGTATTGGCGGTAAAGACTACCAATACAAAAAAGACATGGTTATGGGTAGCAGTCGGATAAGTGCTCAAGAAGGCATAGAAAATTCTGAACTTGTATTTGTGGGCTACGGCGTTAACGCACCTGAATACAATTGGAATGATTACGAAGGTTTAGACGTAAAGGGCAAAACGGTTGTAATGCTGGTTAACGATCCGGGTTTTGCAACAAAAGACCCTGCTTTATTTACTGGCGACGCAATGACCTATTATGGGCGTTGGACATACAAATACGAAGAAGCGAGTCGCCGTGGTGCCGCAGGTGCAATTATTATTCATGAAACAGCACCTGCATCTTATCCGTGGTCGGTTGTTGAAAACTCGTGGAGCGGCGAGCAGTTTGGTTTTCAAAAAGAAAACAACAATATGGACCGCGTAGCCGTTGAAGGCTGGGTTACAACTGACGTAGCAAAAGAGCTTTTTACTAAAGCAGGTTTAGATTTTGATACCGTTAAAACGAATGCTGCTAAAGGTGCTTACCATGTTGATATGGGCGATTTAACTGCTTCTGTTAGTATTAAAAACACGATTAAAAAATCGGTGTCGTATAACTTTATCGCTACGTTACCAGGAAGCGAGCAACCAGATGAGCATGTTATTTACTCGGCTCATTGGGATCACTTAGGTACAGACAAAACACGTAAAGGCGATCAAATTTATAACGGTGCTCACGACAATGCAACGGGTACCGCTGGGCTAATTGAAGTAGCCGAAGCCTTTACTAAATTACCAAAGCACCCTAGCCGCTCAATGACATTTTTAGCAGTAACTGCTGAAGAGCAAGGCTTATTAGGGTCTAAATACTATGCGGCAAATCCCGTGATTGCAGCGAATAAAACAGTCGCTAACATAAACATGGATAGCTTAAATTTATTAGGCAAAGTAAAAGACATGAATGTGGTTGGTATTGGTAAATCACAAATGGATGAGTTTTTAGAAACTGCGGCTAAAGAGCAAGGCAGAACAATATCAGGTGATCCTAAACCGTCATCTGGTGGCTATTATCGCTCTGATCACTTTGCATTTGCGAATATGGGTATTCCGGCAATGTATGCAGGTGGCGGCACAGTGGCTGCTGATGAAGAAACGGCTAATTACCGTAAACGTATGAGTTTAGTACTTCGCGGTTGTTACCATCAACCATGTGACCGTTACCGTGATGAATGGGATTTATCGGGTGCTGTTCAAGACTTACAATTATTTTATAAAGTAGGTTTTGATATTTCTGAAACAGAACAGTGGCCAACGTGGAATACAAACTCTGAATTTCAGCGTAAGTAGCCCAATTTAATCACAGCCTTTAATTCAAATTTAAACTAACTTAGATTTGGCTATCGAAAAACTCAAACAGAGTAATCGATTTAAATAGATGCAAATGATATTGATTATCATTTAATTAAAATATACAGTGTGACCTAGTTAATTTATTAGGTCGCATTGTATGATTTCACTCCCTCACATTGGTTTTATTACTCCTGCCTCAAAACGATTTTTGAGCCAAAATAAACGCTTACTGCTGCCTTTATTTATTTTAACTTGCCTTGCAATACCGCAATTACGCGAAATAACAATGACCGCACTAAGTGATGCATTTTTTCAAGTGAGTGTGTTTGTTGCTGCTACCCTTTTAATTTATTACTACGCTATAGAACACTTACCTCAATTAGAGCTTAGTTATTTAAGTGCCAAGTCCCCTATTTTAGAAATTAGCTTTGCAGCGGTTTTAGGTGCATTACCTGGCTGTGGTGGGGCTATTATTGTGGTTACTCAATTTACAAAAGGCCAAGCAAGCTTTGGTGCTATTGTTGCGGTGCTAACAGCTACAATGGGAGATGCAGCATTTTTATTACTTGCTACCCGCCCTACTGAAGGCTTGTTAATTATGGGGATAGGGTTAGTTGTGGGTACATTCAGTGGTTTACTGGTTAATACAATACACAAAAAAGACTTTTTACGCCCAACAGCGCAAGAACAAAAGCACCAAATTAAAATACTTTCAACTAACATTATTAAAATCAGTAGACCGGTTTGGATGGTAGCAATTATCCCAAGCCTTATAATTGCCTTTTTGATTGCGTTTAATGTTGATTTTTCACAGTTTGGTTCAAGCACAAGCACTGTAATTACGCTATTTGGTGCGGTAATGGCTTTATTTATTGTTAGTATTTGGGCGCTTTCGTCAAGAGGTGAAAGCTATCAAGAAGTAACGTCAGAAGACGATGCATGTAACCCCCCTTCTAAAATAATAAAAGTATTACAAGATACCCATTTTGTAACGGCATGGGTTGTAGCCTCTTTTATGCTATTTGAGATTTTGGTTAACATTGCAGGACTTGATTTAAAAACGTGGTTTGTACATTACGCCTATTTAGCCCCATTAATTGCAGTGCTTATTGGATTTTTACCCGGCTGTGGCCCGCAAATAATTGTTACAACACTTTATATTCAAGGCATTATTCCCTTTAGTGCTTTAGCAGGAAACGCAATTTCTAACGATGGTGATGCGTTATTTCCAGCAATAGCAATGGCGCCCAAAGCTGCAGTTATAGCTACACTTTATACGTCTATTCCCGCATTAATAGTTGGTTATGGGTTGTATTTTTTTGCTGAAATTTAAAAGAATGAGAAATAAAAAAACAAAAAAGCTCAGCAATTCCTGAGCTTTTAACATGTTAAGTTATTCTTACTTATACAGTAGTTGGTTCTACTGCTAATTCTTTTGGATTTGGACCAAAATCATTTTCGCCTTCGTGTGAATCTTGAGCAAGGAAAACAATTAATACAATCCAGCCGATTACTGGCACTAACCAAAGTAGCTGCCACCAGCCTGAACGGCCTGTGTCATGTAGACGACGAGCACCAATACTTAAGCCAGGAATAAATAGCGCTAAGCTATAAATAGAGCTTACGAACATTGTGTCTGTAATACCATCTATAACACCTGTCAAAAGCGAAAAAATAAAATTAATTAGCATAAACATCCAAAATGCTTTACGACGATTACGGCCTGAAAAATCTGCGTAGCTACGCAACGCGTTCATATAGTGTTCCATAAAATTTCCTTAGTGTTATTTTTTATATTCCCTAACGGGGTTAATCCAATTACTTTTTAGTAACATTTGTATCTTAATTAAAAACAGCTGATATTAAAACAAAAAACCAGCTAAAAGCTGGTTTTTATTACATATTAACAATTTAGCTATTAACTCATAGCCATCATCATTGCCGATGGGTTTTCTAAGTACGATTTCCATAGGTTATTAAAGCGAGCAATAGTGCCCCCATCAATAACGCGATGATCGCCAGACCAGCTCACTTGCATAATAGCTTTACTCACAACCTGCCCACTTTCATCAAAACGCGGTAGATGCTGCAGTTTACCTAACGCAACAATAGCCACTTCTGGTTTATTAATTATAGGGGTCGCAATAGTGCCGCCAATAGCACCAATGTTAGAGATGCTAATTGTCCCACCTTTTAAATCATCGGGTGCAACACGGCCTTCTCGCGCTGAATGAGTTAAACGGGTTAAATCATTTGCCACATCAACAATGCTCTTACTCTGGCACGATTTAATATTAGGCACTAACAAGCCAATTTTTGAATCAACCGCTATACCGATATTATGATCGTTATAATAGGTAAGCTCTGAGCATTCATCGTTCACTTTAGAATTAAGTACAGGGTACTCTTTCATTGCTAGCGAGAGTGCTTTTACAAAAAATGGCATCATGGTGAGCTTAACGCCTTGTGCTTTGTACTGCTCTTTTAAAGCGCTACGCAAAGCTATAAGCTGTGTTAAGTCTATTTCATCACTAAACGTAAAGTGCGGAATAGTTGAAACCGAAGCTACCATTTGCTTGGCCATGGCCGCTTTAATGCCTTTAATTTGCTCTACTCGTACGCCACCGCTTTGATTCTGTGTTTGGTTTTGCACTGCACTTTGAGAAGCATCGCTATTAAGCGGTGAAGTATCAATAGTATTTGGCACTTCGCCTTTTACATACTCTTCAATATCTTGCTTGTAAATACGGCCATTTTTACCACTACCTGGTACACAGGTTAAATCAACATCTAGCTCACGAGCTTTACGACGAACCGCGGGGGATGCAACCGCTTTTTGATTGATAACTTTAGCAGTTTGCTGTGTTTTAACAGGGGCAACTTTTTCCGCGACGGCATTAGTTTGAGCCTTTACGACCGCTTGGTTTATATCAACATTTGGTTTTGCTGCACTGCCTGCAATTGTCATTTGAAACAACGGGCTATGTACTTTTGCTATTTCACCTTTCTGGTAATATAGTTTTTTTACTGTGCCTGTATATTTTGCCGGAATTTGTACTAATGCTTTGTCGGTCATTACGTCACAAACCGCTTGGTCTTCTTCTATTTCGTCGCCTTCAGCAACTAACCAATCAACAATTTCACACTCAACAATACCTTCACCAATATCGGGGAGTATAAAGTCCTCAACTAAATCAGCTGCACCGTTATTAGTTTGAGGTGCTGTTTGTACTATTTCTTGTGCTGATCCATTACTTGGGCTCTCACCCGCTACATCCATCGCGAATAAAGGTGCATGTACTTTGGCAATTTCACCTTTTAAATAGTATAGCTTTGTAATTACGCCATCATGTACCGCTGGTATTTGTACCAATGCTTTATCAGTCATCACATCACAAATTGGTTGATCTTCAGACACAATATCGCCCTCTTTAACTAACCAATCAACCACTTCGCATTCAACAATGCCTTCGCCAATATCGGGTAATATAAAATCTTTAGCCATGGTAACCCCTAAAAATCCATTGATTGTTTAATTGCAGCTAACACTTTTAGTGCGTCCGGTACGTATTCTTTTTCAAGTGCCAATGGGTATGGCGTATCTAAGCCACATACACGAAAAATTGGCGACTCTAAATGCAAGAAACACTCTTGTTGTATTGTCGCGGCTATCTCTGCACCAAAGCCATTGGTTATAGGCGCTTCATGACTCACGATTAAACGGCCGGTTTTAATAACCGATTTAGCAATCGTTTCAACATCCCATGGTAAAATACTACGAAGGTCAATAACTTCACAGCTTATACCTTGCTCACTTGCTTGCTTTGCTGCATCTTCAATAATCTCCATTTGAGCACCCCACGCTAAAAGCGTAATATCGGCACCCTCTTGCACTACTTCAGCCGTGCCTAATTCAATGCTGTAATCTTCTTCTGGCACTTCGCCAATTGATGCACGATATAGTCGTTTAGGTTCAAAAAAGATAACTGGGTTATCATCTTTAATTGATGCACGTAATAAACCTTTAGCTTGATAAGGGTTACGCGGTACAACTACTTTCAAACCCGGTGTGTGCGCAAAATAGGCTTCGGGTGATTGTGAATGGTATAAACCACCAGCAATACCGCCACCATAAGGTGTACGAATAGTTAAGTTACCGACATTAAATTCATTACCACTGCGATAACGAAATTTAGCGGCTTCATTTACTATTTGATCAAACGCTGGGAAAATATAATCCGCAAATTGAATTTCTGCCAATGCAGGCGCACCAAAAGCAGCTAAACCATTAGCAAAACCTAAAATACCTTGCTCGGTTAAAGGCGTATTAAAAACACGATGTTTACCGTACTTCTCTTGCAAGCCCGATGTTGCTCTAAATACACCACCAAAGTAACCAACATCTTCACCAAAAATACAGGCTTGAGGGTGTTCATTCATCGTAATATCGAGAGCAGAGTTAATTGCGTGGAGCATGTTCATTTTAGCCATTACTTAATTCTCCCTGCGGTTACTGGGTAAGCATCTGGATGCTGTTTTATATGTTCTTTTAGTTGCTCGTACTGGCGTTGCAATAATGGAATTGGTGTATCGTAAACGTCTGATACCAGTTCTTCTAAAGCGGGCTTTGCAACAACTTCAGCACGTTTAAGCGCGGCTAAAATTTCTTCACGAATCGACTCTTTTGCTTTTATATCGTCTTCTTCGTTTAACCAGTCTTGCTTGACCAGCCATTTTCTAAATTTATCAATAGGACACGTTTGATGATTCGCTTCTTCATCTTTAGAACGATAACCACTTGGATCGTCTGACGTAGAGTGCGCACCCAAACGATAAGCAATCGATTCAATAAGTACAGGCTCACCTTGTGTTGAAGCTATTTCGCGTGCTTTTTTAGTCGCCGCATACACTGCAAGTGCATCGGTGCCATCAACACGAATTGTTTTAATGCCATAACCCACACCACGCGATGCAATACCGTCGCCTTTAAACTGCTCATCAGCAGGGGTTGATATTGCATAGCCGTTATTACGTGCAAAAAATATAACCGGCGCTCTGTGAACCGCTGCCATATTTAAACCGGCATGAAAGTCACCTTCAGACGCTGCACCTTCACCAAAATAACAAATGGTTACATTATCAATTGTGCTGGCAAGCTCGCCTGTTTTAGCGTCGATGTGTTTTATTTTTTGGCCATATGCATAACCTGTTGCCTGTGGTATTTGCGTGCCCAATGGCGATGAAATTGTCATGTAGTTTAGCGCTTTAGACCCATAATGAATTGGCATTTGACGACCTTTACCTAAATCCAATTCATTTGAAAACATTTGGTTCATAAATTGATCAAGCGTAAAGCCACGATAATGCAGTGCTGCCTGTTCACGATATTGAGCCATGATCATATCGTCTTGATCAAGTGCAGCAGCAGAGGCTGTAACTGCGGCTTCTTCGCCTAGGCATTGCATATAAAAACTAACACGGCCTTGGCGCTGCGCGCCTTGCATACGTTCATCTAACAAACGTATAAAACGCATTGTTTCATATAACTTAATGGCGGTATGTTTTAAAATATCAGGTGCGGTTGCACTAGGATGAATGTCGCCGTCCTCAGTTAAAATACTAAGGGTTGGAATATTAAGCGCTTGACCATCAATAAATTCAAGCTCGTGGTTAATATTCAGCGATACGTTATTTGGATTACTCATAACCTACCTTCTTTTGTTGTCGGTAAAACAGTGCCCCTTTAAATTATTATTATGGGTGATTGCTGCTGGTTAAACTTTGCAACATCTGCACTATCTTTAATTAAAGCTGCCAACACTTTACGTTAACGTAAAGTGTTATTCAACAGATCTGGGACGAAACAAAAGCAAATACAGGTTAAATAAGTGGCAAGTTAACGATACGGTTGCTTTAATTAATAGTAATCATATAGTTAACTTGAAGACACCAGTGGTCTGATGAGTTTAATTAGACGAAATTGCTATCAATATCCATTGGAATAACAGTAAGGAGTGCTCTTTGCCCTAATGCTACGCTCGCATTTGGAAAAATAATAGCCTCTCCTTCAACGTCAGCGTAAATCGCTGTATCACCGTCGGTTGCAAGTAGCTCACCTTTCGCAAAGCCAGTAAAGTTCTCGGCATCGTCAGAAAAAGGAAAGCTAAAATCGTTCTGCGTTCTATTAATTGTGCGATGGACAGCAAATAATTCAAAATCGTTTGCATTAAATTCAGGATATTTAACTTCATTTTGACTAATTAATGCAGTTAAGGTTTGCTTTGTTTTTTCAAAGCGAGCCATATCGTTTTGACCAAATGGCTTAACTTGACCCAGCTCTACCGTAAAAGAATCAGCACCGTGTATAAATGACGAATAATAGCTAAATGTTGTTGCAGGAGATTTCATCATAAGCACGGTATTTACACCACAACTCAATAAAAATTGTAGCTGCGACTTTTTCCATGGCTTACCATGTAAAAATGGATACACAGCAAATTTTTCGTTTTTAGAGCCTCTAATTGCAGTGTGTAAGTCGTAATGACATCGGCTACTGCCTTGCTCGCCACGTGTATAAAAATCGCTTACGTACTGCTCAAGCTTTGCAGCGCGGTTTCGCTCATTATTCATTGGTACACCTTCAACTGTATGGTGACCATTAAATAATCTATTTAAGTTTTCTTCTACAAAACGCAGGCCAATATTAATTGATTGTGGATTACCGTAAATAAACAAAGCGCGCTGCTTAAGTATCAGCTCGCCTTTTATAATTTGTTTAATAAGTGCATCACAGATTTCAATTGGCGCAGTTTCGTTACCGTGTACAGCGCTTGAATAAACTACATCTTTTGACGTTATAACAGCAGGTTGAAACTCAATGACTCCGGTATCGTGTATATTTACACGAGTCCCATTATCTAAAACAAACTCACCTGCATCTAAATGCCATTCGTTGTCACGACTAAGCGTTAAAAAGTCGCCAGTGTGTTTTAATTCATTTAAGTAAGATGGATTGGCTGACATATGATAAGCCCTTTAAAAATAATGTGAGAGTAGACTCTTATGCATATATTTTTATAAATACACAAGGTATAGAAACGAAAACGGCTGAATAAATCAGCCGTTTTAAAATTATTAGATTAAGTTAGCTTATAACTGAATCTACAAGCTTTTTAGCTTCTTTTTCAAGTAACGCTAAATGCGCTTCACCTTTAAATGATTCAAGGTATATTTTATAAATATCTTCAGTACCTGATGGACGCGCAGCAAACCAGCCATTTTCAGTAACCACTTTTAAACCACCAATGGCGGCATCGTTACCTGGTGCATGAGTCAATTTTTGCAAAATAGGCTCGCCAGCAAGTGTATCTGCTTTAACATCAGAAGCACTCAATGCTTTTAAACGTGATTTTTGACCGCTTGTGGCTGGTGCATCTAGGCGTTTATAAATTGGAGAACCAAACTCTTGTTCTAATTCTTTATAAAGCGCTGACGGCGTTTTACCTGTCACAGCAAGTATTTCTGCAGCGAGTAGACCCATAATGAAGCCGTCTTTATCTGTACACCATACAGAGCCATCAAAACGTAAGAATGCAGCACCAGCGCTTTCTTCGCCACCAAAGGCAAGCTTGCCTTTGCTTAAGCCTTCAACAAACCATTTAAAGCCTACTGGTACTTCTTTAACTTTACGGTTGTTACGAGCAGCTACTTTGTCGATCATAGAGCTAGAAACCAATGTTTTACCAATTTCTACGGTTTCATTCCAATCACGGTGTTTAAGTAAGTAATCGATTGCCACTGCTAAAAAGTGGTTTGGATTCATTAAACCATCTGGCGTTACAATCCCGTGACGATCGTAGTCAGGGTCGTTACCAATAGACACATCAAAATCATCTTTTAGTGCAATAAGATTTGCCATTGAATAAGGTGATGAACAATCCATACGAATTTTGCCGTCTTTATCAAGTGGCATAAAAGCAAAACGTGGATCAACAACATCATTAACTACGGTTAAATCTAAATTATATTTTTTTGCAATGACTGGCCAAAAATTAATACCTGAACCACCTAGTGGATCGATACCAATTTTAATACCTGCATCGCTGATTGCTTTTAAATTAACGATATTTGCTAGGTCATCAATATAAGGAGTCATTAAATCTTCGTATCGGATAAAGCCAGAACGCGATGCTTTAGCGAATGGGAATAACTCAACTTCAACTAAATCTTCTAATAAAAGTTGATTAGCTCTGTCTTCAATCCATTTAGTGACGTCGGTATCAGCTGGCCCGCCATTAGGTGGGTTGTATTTAAAGCCACCATCTTCAGGAGGGTTATGCGAAGGCGTAACAACAATCCCGTCTGCTAATTCATTTGGGTGTAGCTTATTGTGGCTCACTATGGCATGGCTGATAACTGGCGTTGGCGTAAAATCACCATCTTCTTGCGTTATCACTTGCACTTCGTTAGCAACTAATACTTCAATAGCCGAGTTAAATGCGGCTTCACTCAATGCGTGTGTGTCTTTGCCTAAAAATAACGGACCAAATATGTCATTTTGTTTTCTGTAATCACAAATAGCCTGAGTAATCGCTAAAATGTGTGACTCGTTAAATTTAACATCGTAAGAACAACCACGGTGCCCTGAGGTACCAAAGGCAACACAATGCTCTGGATTTTGTTCAAGATCAGGTTCATTTAAGTAATACGCAGATACTAATTTAGGTACGTTAACCAGTGCCGATTGTGGAGCAGTTTTGCCTGCGCCTGAGTGAATAGCCATTATATTTCCTTACAGGTAATCGCGAATTTTTTCAGCTTGCTCTGCACTATATCCAAGGCAAAGAGCAACTTCATGAAGCATCATTTTTTTACGCGTTGTATTAGAATTAGTCATAACCCAATATTCACTATCGGTTATGTTTTTAGGATTCATACTACTCCCGCTATTTACTAAAGCTTCTTTACTAGTAGCAAAGTAAACACGGTCACGCCCTTTTATGTCTAATACCGCAGAAAAATCAGTTTTATGTGTGCGGTAAAATGCACTTAAAATAAACAAAAAGCGTCCAACAACACCTTTTTGCATTGCCAGCTCTTCTTTATTTAATACATTAAAAACATTATCGCTTTTTTGCTTCACTGGTGTGACAGCAGAAGGCGTTTGTTTTTTCGAAGTCTCAGTAGCAGATGGCTCTGAGCTTTTTAATGTGGCGGTAGACGTAGTCGCAGTTTGATTATTTTGAGTTAGTTCTACGTTTGCGGTTTGAATTTTTTCGCCGCTCAGATTTAATAAACGACGTAAAATAGTGGATGCACTTTCACCAATACTTTGCGTATTGCTAGCAATATATTGATATAACTCGTCGTCTATGTCGATTTGTTTCATGTTCTTCCTGTCATTACGGGTCACATTTTTTCTCCCGTGTGATTATACCCAAACCAATCAGAAATGCGAGTTACAACAAGCACTCCCGTAAACATATTAATATTTACCTCATTGTTGTTGATTTAACAAACAAAAGCCCAATTTAATAAATAGTCGCTGTATTTTTTGCTTTTTAGAGCAATGCTCGGCAAACTATGGCGAAATTTTCAGGAGGCGGGTATGCAGTTAAATTACAAGCAACAAGGGCAAGGTCCTAATGTTATTTTGATACATGGGCTTTTTGGATCATTAGAAAACCTAAATGTAATAGCAAAACCATTAAGTGAACACTTTACTGTTATTAACGTTGATTTACGTAACCACGGGCTTTCTCCTCATAGTGATGAGATGAACTACCCTGCAATGGCACAAGATATTGTTGAGTTATTAGCACATTTGAATATAGATAAAGCACATTTAGTTGGGCATTCTATGGGTGGTAAAGTGGCAATGGAATTAGCGCTTACACATCCTGAACTTGTAAATAAGCTTGTTGTACTTGATATAGCACCTGTTAGTTACCCTGCTCGGCACACAAAAATATTACAGGCATTAAAAGCGGTTTCAGCACAATCAATAGACGATAGAAAACAAGCTGATGCAATTATGCAGCCTTATATAGAAGAACTGGGAGTTCGACAGTTTCTACTAAAAAGCCTCGCTAAAAATGAGGAAGGTCATTTTGTATGGCGATTTAACTTAAATGTGCTTGACGAAAAATATTCTACAATCACATCCAATGTTAATGAAAACAATTCTTGTTTATGCGATACTCTTTTCATTAAAGGTAATGATTCTGACTATATTTTGCCCGAGCATCGTACTGCAATTAAAGCTCGCTTTAAAAATACCAAGGCTAAAATAATTCATGGCGCAGGCCATTGGCTTCATGCTCAAAAGCCACTTGCCGTAAATAAAGCGATAAACGACTTTTTAACTGCGGTTTAAAGCAATTTTAATCGCGTGTTTTTGATTTTGCGCACTAAATATATGAATAATTATATGCTATAGTACGCGCCGTTTAATTTAAAGGTTATACGTTGATGGTCAGTCAGTTAATTAACGAATTTGATACCCTAGGGTTGTATTTTGGCTTAGCCGGTATTTTCATATTCATCGGCATGGCAATTAAAGACGTACTAAAAAGTGGCAATGTGCCTAAGTTCGGACAATACATTGTCTGGGGCGTGCTCTTTTTAGGTTGTTCAGGCTTTATTGCTAAAGGTCTTATTCAAGTATTTTGGCAAGGCGCAGGTGTAGGTTAAGCATGGCGAAGTCAGAAACAGATAGAACTACACTCGATTTATTTGAATACGAAAAACGCCCAGGCAGACCTAAAACCAATCCCCTTTCACGGGATATGCAGTTAAAGGTAAATAAACGTAATCAAATAAAAAGAGATAAAGCACGTGGCTTAAAGCGTGTTGAATTTAAAGTTTCATCGCAGTTATATCAAGCATTGAGTGATATGGCAGATGCACAAAATATTAGCCGCAGTGCGCTGATTGAAACGATTTTACAAGAAAGATTGGCTATTGATACATAAAAGGTTTTAAATCCATGGCAAGTGTAGGCATTTTTTTCGGAAGTGACACAGGTAACACAGAACACGTAGCAAAAATGATCCAAAAAGAATTGGGTAAAAAGCTAGTGGCTGTTCATGATATTGCAAAAAGCTCTAAAGAAGAGATTGCTGAATTTGATTTAATCTTATTCGGTATCCCTACTTGGTACTACGGCGAAGCACAATGTGACTGGGATGACTTTTTTCCAGAACTTGAAGAAGTAGACTTTGAAGGTAAACTTGTTGCTATTTTTGGTTGTGGAGACCAAGAAGATTACGCTGAGTACTTTTTAGATGCGATGGGCATGATCAACGATATCGTTACTGAACGTGGCGCTATTGTTGTTGGTCATTGGCCGAGCGAAAGCTATGACTTTGAAGCATCTAAAGGCATGGCTGATGATAAGCATTTTGTAGGTTTGGGTATCGACGAAGACCGTCAACCAGAGCTTACAGAACAACGTGTTAAAGCATGGTCTGCTCAAGTATATGAAGAAATGTGTTTAAGTGAATTAGCTGACTAATTTACTGCATATATCGCTAGCTGTTTAAATAATTATCAAACAGTTAGCGTTTTAAGCTTTAGTGGCAATATAAATCAATTGTTCTTTGCACTTAACGCTTAGGCACGTTATCCTGTTTGTTGCTAATGTGTCGTGTACATCTTTGCAAGATGTCTAGTATAACCAAATAAAATTGAGACAGATTTAATGACTGATCATAACTTGGAACTTAAAAAAGCCGGTTTAAAAGTAACTTTACCGCGTATTAAAATATTAGAGATTTTACAATCTCCAGATAACCAACACATCAGTGCTGAAGATGTTTACAAAATTCTTTTGGATCTAGGTGAAGAAATTGGTCTTGCAACTGTATATCGCGTACTTAACCAATTTGATGATGCGGGTATTGTAAGCCGTCATCACTTTGAAGGTGGCAAATCAGTATTTGAACTTTCAGGAAGCACACACCACGATCATTTAGTATGTTTGAAGTGTGGCAAAGTTGTAGAGTTTGAAGATGAGATGATTGAACGTCGTCAACTTGAAATTTCTGAAGAAAATGGTATTACACTTACAAACCATTCTTTATATTTATACGGTGAGTGTAATGATAAAGAGGCGTGTAAAGAATTTAGCGACGCTAATAGCTAATACCGCTTTTTAAAGCAATAAAAAACCTGCTAAGTGCAGGTTTTTTTGTGTCTAAAATACGGTTTTAATAAACATACCCAGTAAGTACTGGGGATATTAAACCTGAACTCTGGTTAAGAGATTTACCAACGTATTGAATCATGGTGATATTTAAATTTATTTTCTCTAGCCAGAGATTTTAAGTGAAAACAAGGCGAATTCACGCGTCAATAGCTGGCCTATTGCAAGTAAATTCAACGCAGTTAGCGCTGAAAATAGCTGCTCGAGATAGATTTATTATCCAGAGTTCAGGTTTTTTAGATATTATTTATTGAGTTTTAGACCAAGAATCACGAAGACCCACTGTTTGGTTAAATACAACGTTCTCTGATTTAGAATCACGAGAGAAATAACCCGTACGCTCAAACTGAAAGCCCTGCTCTGCTTGTGAATTAGCAAGCGATGGCTCTAATTTAGCGTTTGATAAAACAACCAGTGACTCTGGATTTAATGTTGTTTCAAACTCATCAGCGGCTGCTGGGTTTGGAACACTAAACAAACGATCGTATAAACGAACTTCTGCCGTAATACACTCTGGTGCTGAAACCCAGTGAATAACACCTTTTACTTTACGTCCATCACTTGGATTTTTACCAAGTGTTTCAGTATCGTAAGTACAGAATATAGTTGTAATTTCGCCATTTTCGTCTTTCTCAACACGCTGTGCTTTAATAACATAAGCGCCACGCAAACGTACTTCTTTATCAAGCACTAAACGTTTAAACTTGTTATTTGCTTCTTCTTTAAAGTCTTCTCGTTCGATGTAAATTTCGCGAGTAAACGGTACATCACGACGACCCATTTCTTCTTTATTTGGGTGGTTAGCCACAGATAAAACCTCAACCTTGTCTGCATCGTAGTTTTCAATAACAACTTTAACAGGATCGAGTACGGCCATTGCACGTGGTGCATTTTCGTTTAGATCTTCACGGATACATGCTTCAAGCATACCCATTTCAACCATATTCTCTTGTTTTGTTACACCAATACGCAAACAAAACTCACGGATTGAACCTGGTGTATAACCACGGCGACGTAGGCCTGCAATTGTAGGCATGCGTGGGTCATCCCACCCTTCTACATGGTTATTTACCACTAAATCGCTTAGCTTACGCTTAGACATAATTGTGTATTCAAGATTTAAACGTGAAAACTCAATTTGCTGTGGGTGACACTCTAAACTAATGTTATCAAGTACCCAGTCGTACAAACGACGGTTATCTTGAAACTCGAGTGTGCATAATGAATGTGTAATACCTTCAAGTGCATCAGAAATACAGTGCGTGAAGTCATACATTGGGTAAATGCACCACTTGTCTGCTGTTTGATGATGATGAGCAAAACGTACGCGATAAATAATTGGATCGCGAAGCACCATAAATGAGCTAGCCATATCAATTTTAGCACGCAGGACACATTCGCCTTCTTTGAATTCGCCAGCACGCATTTTTTCAAATAACGCTAGGTTTTCTTCAACTGATGTATCTCTGTACGGGCTATTTTTACCTGGCTCTTTCAATGTACCACGGTATTGGCGTGCTTCGTCTGCTGTTAAAAAGCAAACGTACGCTAAGCCTTTATTTATAAGCTCAACAGCGTAACCATATAAAGTATCAAAATAGTTAGAAGAATACTTTATATCGCCATCCCAGTTAAAACCTAACCACTGTACGTCTTCTTTTATAGAATTAACGTAGTTAATGTCTTCTTTTTCTGGGTTTGTATCGTCAAAACGTAAGTTACATAAACCGTTATAATCTTTTGCGATGCCAAAATTTAAACAAATTGATTTGGCATGACCAATATGCAAAAAGCCATTTGGTTCAGGTGGAAAACGTGTATGCGTTGTTGCATGCTTTTTACTTGCTAAGTCTTCATCAATTCGGGTTCTAATAAAGTTACTTGGGCGATTCTCAATTTCCGCCATAGGAGTGCAGTCCTCTAAATATTACGTAATAACAAAACTAATGCATTATTACAAAAACATACACTAACATACAGCACTAGATTAAGGTTTATTTTTGATATTGCTTAACTTTAATTCAGCTGAACCATTGTTTATGAATAAAATTTGTTTTAACGCAATATTTAAGTCATCTAAACAGTTTATAGTAGGTAAATAACCTACATTATAAGGATTTAAAGATGGCGACACTTAATCAACATCGTGTATATATTCCAACTAATGCACGCGCTAACCACTACCTTTTAGCTGAAATAACCCCTAATCACGATTTTTATAAAAGCTTTAGTGATATAAATTGCTGCTATGAACGTATTGCACGCCAACTGTTTGCTTCTTGTGATGAGTACGAGCTTTATAATGTGCACTTATTAGCGAATGATAAACTACCCGTTGTAAGATTTAATGATGAGTCTTATCAATTAGAAACAGATAAACAAATGCTCTTTTTTTATAATCCCCGTTATCACGAAGCGCATAAGATTTATTACACTGAAGGTACACCAAGTAAAAAAATACGCATTCTATTTTTAGCAACAGGCGATGATTTACGAGCCAATTCTGCAGAATTTCATAATAAAGTCCAAAAAGTGTTAGACACTTTACAAGTACAACTCTTAATAAATCAGCCCCAGTTTAAACTACGCGACCATCAACACTTAACGTATGACCTCTTTGCTAAAGAAAAAGGCAACAAGGAAAGCTATGGTTACAAATTAAGAAGTCTCTACCCTCGCTACCAATCAAGACAATGCAGCATACCCAATGATTATGCAGAGATGACTTACGCCACTTTTACTATACCGGTTTCGCGCGCTATTAAAACGCAGTTTCAAACACTAATGAACACAAACGATTATGCTAAATTTTATGACTACTTTGCTTATGCATTTATACGTGCGTGTCAAAATAATAACTTAAACCATGGCGCTATGGTTGCTAACGGTGCAACGCCTATTATACGCAACAGTAAAATAGATAAAAGTGAAGGTAATGATGAACTTCAAAAGTTAAGTTTTGATATTGAATCTAATGAAAATCAAATTAAGCACTTTTATGAAGCAAGTAAATTGGTAGAAACGCTGCATTTTGTAGTAGTCGCAACGCAGCAGGATAAACATGAAATGGGCTACGGTCGATTTATGAACCAAGTAGAAAAAACAATCTATACTCTGTGTAATGAGCTGGCTATAAATAAACAACGCCAAGACTTATCTGTACGTTTTTTCCAGCATATTAGTTACCCGTTCTAAATTTTCATCTAATAACAAAAAGGCCCGCATATGCGGGCCTTTTCAAAGAAAAACA
This sequence comes from Pseudoalteromonas sp. NZS37, assembly GCF_015864265.1. Classification (NCBI taxonomy): domain Bacteria; kingdom Pseudomonadati; phylum Pseudomonadota; class Gammaproteobacteria; order Alteromonadales; family Pseudoalteromonadaceae; genus Pseudoalteromonas; species Pseudoalteromonas sp. NZS37. The sequence continues at coordinate 57,642 of NZ_JADYXL010000002.1, forward strand.
AGCGATTACCAGCCTGTTTTCTCTTTAAGTGCTTTACCGATATCAGCAAGTGAACGTACAGTTTTTACGCCCGCAGCTTCTAATGCAGCAAATTTCTCATCAGCAGTACCTTTACCGCCGGCAATGATTGCGCCAGCGTGACCCATACGCTTACCTTCTGGTGCAGTAACACCAGCAATGTAAGATACTACAGGTTTAGTTACGTGAGCTTTGATGTACTCTGCAGCTTCTTCTTCTGCAGTACCACCAATTTCACCAATCATTACGATTGCTTCAGTTTGTGGATCTTTTTCGAACATTTCTAGAACGTCGATAAAGTTAGTACCTGGAATTGGATCACCACCAATACCAACACACGTAGACTGACCAAAACCAGCATCAGTAGTTTGCTTAACTGCTTCGTACGTTAAAGTACCAGAGCGAGAAACAATACCTACTTTACCAGGTTTGTGGATATGACCAGGCATAATACCAATCTTAGTTTGACCAGGAGTAATAACACCTGGGCAGTTAGGACCGATCATACGAGTACCTGTTTGATCTAGTTTGATTTTAACATCAACCATATCAAGTGTAGGGATACCTTCAGTAATACAAACTATTAGCTCGATGCCAGCATCGATAGCTTCTAAGATTGCATCTTTACAAAAAGGTGCCGGTACGTAGATAACTGAAGCAGTTGCGCCAGTTTCTTTTACAGCATCACGAACGGTGTTGAATACAGGAAGACCAAGGTGCGTTTGACCGCCTTTACCTGGGCTAACACCACCAACCATTTGTGTACCGTACTCAAGCGCTTGCTCTGAGTGGAAAGTACCTTGGCCACCAGTGAAACCTTGACAGATAACTTTTGTATCTTTATTGATTAATACAGACATTATTTGCCCTCCGCAGCAGCAACAACTTTTTCAGCAGCGTCTGTTAGTGATTCAGCAGCAATGATATCTAGACCAGAGTTCTTAAGAACTTCACGACCTAATTCAGCATTAGTACCTTCTAAACGTACAACTACTGGTACGGTTACGCCAACTTCTTTAACTGCGCCAATGATGCCTTCAGCAATCATGTCACAACGAACGATGCCGCCAAAGATGTTCACTAAAACAGCTTTAACATTGTCGTCAGAAAGAATGATTTTGAATGCTTCAGAAACACGTTCTTTAGTAGCACCGCCACCAACATCCAAGAAGTTAGCCGGCTTGCCGCCGTGTAGGTTTACGATGTCCATAGTACCCATTGCTAGGCCTGCACCGTTAACCATACAACCAACATTACCGTCTAGAGCAACGTAGTTAAGCTCGAAGCTTGCTGCGTGTGCTTCACGAGCATCTTCTTGAGATGGATCGTGGAATTCACGGATTTTAGGTTGACGGTAAAGTGCATTACCATCAATACCGATTTTGCCGTCAAGACAGTGAAGGTTGCCTTCATCTGTAATTACTAACGGGTTGATTTCAAGTAGTGCGAAATCAAAATCAGTGAACATTTTACCAAGACCCATAAAGATCTTAACAAACTGTTTCATTTGTACTGGGTTAAGACCCAATTTGAAACCTAGTTCACGTGCTTGGTAAGCTTGAGGACCTACTAACGGGTCGATCTCTGCTTTGTGTATAAGCTCTGGTGTTTCTTCAGCAACAGTTTCAATTTCAACGCCGCCTTCAGTAGACGCCATGAAAACTACTTTACGAGATGCACGGTCAACTACTGCACCTAGGTACAATTCGTTAGCAATGTCAGTACAGCTTTCTACTAAAATTTTAGCTACTGGCTGGCCTTTCTCGTCTGTTTGGTAAGTAACTAGGTTTTTACCTAACCAGTTAGCTGCAAACGCTTTTACTTCTTCGATAGTTTTAACTAGCTTTACACCGCCAGCTTTACCACGTCCACCTGCGTGAACCTGAGTTTTAACAACCCACATATCGCCGCCAATTTTTTCAGCAGCTGCAGCAGCTTCTTCAGGTGTATCGCAAGCGTAACCTGTAGAAACGGGTAAACCATATTCGGCAAAAAGTTGTTTTGCCTGATACTCATGCAAATTCATGATGCTTTATCCAATTTTTTATACTAAAAGAGCTGAATATTTTTTCAAATAAACAACTATCCCAAATTGCGCACCTAGTATAGATCCCAAGGCTTAACATGAAAACCCCAGTACGACCAAAGGCGCAAAAAAAAAGCTGTGAATGTTCATTCACAGCTTACATTTCATACAACTAGATTAAACATCTAGCAATAAGCGAGTTGGATCTTCAAGTAACTCTTTAATAGTTACTAAGAAACCAACAGATTCTTTACCATCAATGATACGGTGGTCATAAGAAAGTGCTAAATACATCATAGGTAGTATTTCAACTTTACCATTTACAGCCATCGGACGGTCTTGAATTTTATGCATACCCAAGATTGAAGACTGTGGCAAGTTAATGATAGGTGTAGATAGCAATGAACCAAATACGCCACCATTAGTAATAGTGAAATTACCACCCGTCATATCAGCAAGCGTAAGCTTACCATCACGACCTTTAAGTGCTAACTCACGAATACCTTTTTCGATTTCAGCAACAGATAGTTTGTCACAATCTTTAAGTACTGGAGTAACTAAGCCACGTGGAGTAGATACTGCAATGCTGATATCGAAATAGTTATGGTAAACAATATCGTCACCATCAATTGAAGCATTTACATCTGGGAAACGCTTAAGAGCTTCAGTTACAGCTTTCACATAGAAAGACATGAAACCTAAACGAATGCCGTGACGCTTTTCAAACGTTTCTTGGTACTGCTTACGAAGGCTCATGATTGGTCCCATGTTCACTTCGTTGAATGTAGTTAACATTGCAGTTGAGTTTTTAGCTTCAAGAAGGCGTGTCGCAATCGTTTTACGTAAACGAGTCATAGGTACGCGTTTTTGAGTACGATCGCCCATTGGTGCAGCTGGAGCAGAAGCTTCTGCTTTTTTAGCCGCTGGTGCTGGTGCTTTTAAGAAGGTATCAACGTCTTCTTTAGTTACACGACCATTTTTACCCGTGCCTTTAATTTTAGAAGCGTCTAGGCCTTTCTCAGCAATTAAACGACGAACTGATGGTGTTAACACATCTGAACTTTCGCTTGAATCTGCTGCTGGCGCTGCGTCTGCTTTTGCAGCTGGAGCCGCTGGTGCACCGCCTGCTTTAACCGAACCAATTACTTGCTCGCCTAATACAGTATCGCCTTCGCCGTGAATGATATCACCCATGATGCCATCTTCTTGAGCTACTACTTCAAGAACAACTTTATCTGTTTCAATATCTACCAAGTTTTGGTCGCGTGTTACCGCGTCACCTGGTTGTACATGCCATGTAGCAATTGTTGCGTCTGCAACTGATTCTGGAAGTACAGGTACTTTAATATCCACTTCTTTACCTTCTGATGCTGGTGCTGATTGCGCCACTGGCGCGTCTTCTGATTTAGCTGGTGCTGATTCTTCTTTAGTTGAACCTTCACTTGCTGGCGCTGCATCAGCATCACCAAGTAAACCCATAACTTGATCGCCAAGTACGGTTGCACCTTCTTCTTGTGATATTTCTGTTATTACACCGTCATGCTGTGCAACAACTTCTAAAACCACTTTATCTGTTTCAATGTCTACTAAGTTTTGATCGCGAGTTACTTTGTCGCCAACACTTACATGCCATGTAGCAACGGTAGCATCTGCAACCGACTCAGGAAGAACAGGAACTTTAATTTCTGTGCTCATTGCTTATCCTTTATTTTCTATAGTAAGCGCGTCGGCAACGAGCGCTTGTTGTTCTTTAGTATGTACTGACATGTAACCACACGCTGGTGATGCAGACGCTTTACGTCCTGCATATTTTAATTTAGCACCTTGTGGGATTGCATCAATAAAGTGATGTTGTGAACAGTACCATGCACCTTGGTTTTGTGGCTCTTCTTGACACCATACAAAATCAGTTACGTGTTGGTAGCGCTCTATAATTGTTTGCATTTCATCGTGTGGGAACGGGTATAACTGTTCAACACGTACAATTGCAATATTATCTTGCTCAAGCTTACGACGCTCTTGTAGTAACTCGTAGTAAACTTTACCGCTACAAAATACAACGCGCTCTACTTTCTCAGGGTTAATATCATCAACTTCGTCGATCATATTATGGTAAACACCGTGTGAAAGCTCTTCAAGTGATGAAGTTGCAAGCGGGTGACGAAGTAGCGACTTAGGCGTCATAACAATCAGAGGACGACGAAGTGGTCGAACTGATTGACGACGAAGCATAGCGTAAACTTGCGCCGGCGTTGAAGGAACACATACTTGCATGTTGTGATCAGCACATAGTTGCAAGAAACGCTCTAAGCGCGCTGAACTATGCTCTGGCCCTTGACCTTCGTAGCCATGAGGTAACAAAATTGTAAGCCCACATAAACGGCCCCACTTTTGCTCACCAGAACTTAAGAACTGGTCAAATACAACTTGTGCACCATTGGCGAAGTCACCAAATTGCGCTTCCCATATTACGAGAGACTTAGGTTCAGCGGTAGCATATCCATATTCGAACGCAACGACAGCTTCCTCAGATAAAACAGAATCAAAGACTTCAAATGTGCCTTGATCTTCACTTAAATGCTCTAAAGGAGTGTAAGTTGTACCATCAGATTGACCATGAACAACAGCATGACGATGAAAGAATGTTCCTCGACCTGTGTCTTGTCCTGTTAAACGAATGTCAGTACCTTCAGACGCAATTGTTGCATAGGCAAGAGTCTCTGCCATACCCCAATCAAGTGGTTTTTCACCTGTGGCCATTAGCTTACGATCGTCATAAATCTTTTTAACGCGAGATTGAGCTTTATGTTGTTCTGGGTAAGAAGCTACTTTCTCACCAAGAGCTTTTAGCTTCTCTACAGATACGCTAGCATCGTAGTCAACATTCCATTCATGACCAATATATTTGGCCCACTCAGAAGAATGCGACGTCTCTGGCTGTATTTCTGAAACAACACAGCTGCCTTCATCTAGTGCATCACGGTACTCATCAGCTAAGGCTTTAACTTCTTGTTCAGAAAAAGAGCCTTCAGCAATCAGTTGGTCTGCATAGATTAAACGCGGCACTGGATGCTTTTTAATTTTTTGGTACATGACAGGCTGAGTTGCATTAGGCTCATCAGCTTCATTGTGACCATGGCGACGGTAACAAACTAAATCAATTACTACGTCACGCTTAAACTGATTTCTAAAATCAAGAGCAAGTTGAGTAACAAATGCAACGGCTTCAGGATCATCAGAATTAACATGGAATATTGGAGACTGAACCATTTTAGCAATGTCAGTACAGTATGGCGTTGAGCGAACGTCATCTTGCTTAGAGGTTGTAAAACCTACTTGGTTGTTGACAACAATACGAATACTACCACCACAACTAAACGCATTAGTTTGTGACATGTTAAACGTTTCTTGAACAACACCTTGTCCAGCAATAGCAGAATCACCATGGATGGTAATAGGAAGTGCTTTAATGCCTGACTTATCACCTAAACGGTCGAGACGACCACGCACAGAGCCCATTACAACAGGGTTTACGATTTCTAGGTGAGATGGGTTAAACGCAAGCGCCATGTGTACATTGCCACCTTTGGTAGCAAAGTCAGACGAATAACCCATGTGATATTTAACATCACCAGAACCTAACGTTTCTTTATGTATACCAGCAAATTCATCAAATAATTCTGATGGGTTTTTACCAAGTACATTAACTAAAACGTTTAAACGACCACGGTGAGCCATACCAATAACAGCTTCTTGTTGGCCGCTTTCACCAGCGCGGTGAATAAGCTCTTTAAGCATTGGAACTAACGCATCGCCACCTTCAAGTGAAAAGCGCTTAGCACCAGGGAACTTAGACCCTAAATATTTTTCTAGACCATCTGCTGCAGTAAGCCCTTTAAGGATACGTAGCTTTTCATCTTTTGAGAATTTAGGCCTAGACTGGACAGATTCTAGACGTTGTTGTAACCAACGTTTTTCCTCTGTTGATGTGATGTGCATATACTCAGCGCCAATTGAACCACAATATGTAGTTTTTAGTGCTTGGTATAGTTCACCTAAAGGCATAGTATCGCGCCCTACGGCAAACGATCCTACGTTAAACTCGCGGTCAAAATCACTTGAAGATAGGTCGTGGTACTCTAGCTCTAAATCTCGTACACGCTCTCGTTGCCAAATACCTAATGGATCTAGGTTTGCATTTTGGTGCCCACGAAAACGGAAAGCATTAATAAGTTGTAGAACTTTAACCTGTTTAAGGTCACCGCCACTACCCTCTGCTACCACTACTTCTCTATGCTTGTTTTTTGCAAGCTGTGCAAACTGTGCTCGAACCTCTGAATGTTTTACTTCAACATCCACACCATCAACTTTAGGTAATTGTTCAAACACTTCTCGCCATTCGTCTGGCACAGAAGTCGCATCGTCTAAATACGCTTCATAAAGCTCTTCTACATAAGCAACGTTGCCGCCGTTTAAATGTGAAGATTCTAGCCATGCCTTCATCACACCTTCGTGCATTTATAAGCCCTTTTTTTTAGCGCAGAAATTAATAGTTATTATAACAAGATGGCTAATATAATTTAATATTAGCCATCTTACCTTTACTAAGCTATCAAACCGCTCGGTTTAGTAACATAGATTTGATTTGTCCAATTGCTTTGGTCGGATTAAGACCCTTAGGACAAACGCTAACACAGTTCATGATACTGTGACAACGGAACACACTGAACGCATCGTCTAAATCCGCTAAACGTTCTTCAGTTGCTGTATCTCGGCTATCAGCCAAGAAACGGTAAGCATGAAGAAGGCCTGCTGGACCAATGAACTTGTCTGGATTCCACCAGAACGAAGGACACGATGTTGAACAACATGCACACAAAATACACTCATAAAGCCCATCTAATTTATCACGTTCTTCAATAGTTTGAAGACGTTCGCCTGCTGCAGGCTGATCATTAATTAAATAAGGTTTAACTTTTTCGTACTGAGTGTAGAACTGACTCATGTCAATAACAAGGTCACGAACCACAGGTAAACCTGGTAATGGACGTACTACGATTTTACCTTTGCCATTTTTTTGTAGCGTAGATAAAGGAGTAATACATGCTAAACCATTTTTACCATTCATGTTAACACCATCAGATCCACACACACCTTCACGGCATGAACGACGGAAAGATAATGTAGGATCTTGTTCTTTTAGAAGAATAAGTGCATCCAACACCATCATGTCGTGACCTTCCTCTGTTTGCAAGGTGTATTCTTGCATACGAGGAGCGTTGTCAACATCTGGATTATAACGATAAACTGAAAATTGTACTTGTGCCATCGTCTATCTCCTAGTAAACACGTGCTTTAGGTGGGAAAGCTTCACGCGTTTTAGGCGCATAGTTTACATCACGCTTGCTCATTTCATCCGTTACAGGATTGAATACTGAGTGACATAACCAGTTTTCGTCATCACGATCTGGGTAGTCAAAGCGAGAATGTGCACCACGGCTTTCTGTACGGAAGTTTGCAGCTACTGCAGTTGAGTAAGCTGTTTCCATTAAGTTGTCTAGTTCAAGACATTCGATACGCTGCGTATTGAAGTCTGATGATTTATCATCAAGACGAGCATGTTGCAGACGTTCGCGAATTTCTTTAAGTTCTTGAAGACCTGCAGCCATTGAGTCACCTTCACGGAATACCGAGAAGTTAAGCTGCATACATTGTTGTAGGTCTTTTTTGATTTGAACTGGATCTTCACCTTGGCCAGCCGTTGAATTTTCCCAACGATTGTAACGTGCAAGAGACGCTTCTAAGTCTGATTCTGAAGCAGCTTTAGATATTTCAACGTCATTTAGGTACTTACCTAAGAAGTTACCCGCAGCACGACCAAACACAACTAAATCAAGTAATGAGTTACCACCTAAGCGGTTTGCACCGTGTACAGATACACAGGCAATCTCACCTACTGCAAATAAACCTTGAACTACTGTTTCGTTGCCTTGAGCATCGATTTGTAGCGCTTGTCCATTTACATTAGTAGGAACACCACCCATCATATAATGACAAGTTGGAATTACTGGAATTGGCTCTTTTGCAGGGTCAACGTGAGCAAATGTTTTAGCAAGGTCACATACGCCAGGAAGACGTAAGTTAAGTGTTTCTTCACCTAAGTGGTCAAGTTTTAACTTAAGATGTGGACCCCAAGGACCATCACAACCACGACCTTCACGGATTTCAGTCATCATTGAACGTGCAACAACGTCGCGAGACGCTAAGTCTTTTGCGTTTGGTGCGTAACGTTCCATGAAGCGTTCGCCATCTTTATTTAAAAGATAACCGCCTTCACCACGACAACCTTCAGTTACTAGCGTACCAGCACCTGCGATACCCGTTGGGTGGAACTGCCACATTTCCATGTCTTGCATAGAAATACCAGCACGTGTTGCCATACCAACACCGTCACCAGTGTTAATGTGAGCATTAGTGGTTGATGCAAATATACGACCTGCACCACCAGTAGCTAATACAACAGCTTTAGATTTGAAGAAGGTAACTTCACCTGTCTCAATCTCAATTGCAGTACACCCTACTACATCACCATTATCGTTTTTAACTAAATCAAGTGCATACCATTCAGAGAATACATTTGTTTTGTTTTTAACGTTTTGTTGATATAGAAGGTGTAATAAAGCATGACCAGTACGGTCAGCAGCTGCTGCAGTACGCGCGGCTTGTTCACCACCAAAGTTTTTCGATTGACCACCGAAAGGACGTTGGTAAACACGGCCATTTTCAAAACGAGAAAATGGTAAACCCATGTTTTCTAATTCGGTAATAGCTTCTGGGCCAGTTTGACACATGTATTCAATAGCGTCTTGGTCACCGATAAAATCGGAACCTTTAACGGTATCGTACATATGCCATTCCCAGTTATCTTCGTGTGAATTACCAAGCGCAACCGTAATACCGCCTTGAGCAGATACAGTGTGTGAGCGCGTTGGGAATACTTTAGATATTAATGCACACGTTTTGCCAGATTCTGTAATTGCTAAAGCAGCGCGCATACCTGCACCACCTGCACCAATTACTACGGCGTCAAATTCACGAACAGAATATTTCACTTAAACACCCCATAATACGATTAGACCAATAGCTACGTAAGCAACGGCCATCAGGTTTAATACAAAACCTAAAACTGCACGAAGCTTTGCGCACTTAACATAGTCTGTAAGAACTTGCCAAAGGCCAATGCGGGTATGAACCATAATGCAAACAAGGGTAATTAACGTAAACCCTTTCATTGCTAGGTTAGAGAAGAGGCCTGTCCAGGCTTCGAAAGTGACTTCTGGCGTCGCTAAAAAATAGCCTATAATAAAAATCGCGTAAGCGCTGATTATTAATGCCGTGGTACGTAAAGATACGAAATCTTGTACACCATCACGTTTTAGAGTTGCTTGATTTAAAACCATATCCACACCCCTGCCAATACGGCAAACACAACACCAAGAGCCATTGAAACTTTAGCGCTGAGGTTACCTGATTCAAGTTCTTCCCAATGTCCCATATCCATAATCATATGACGGATACCACCAATAAGGTGATAACCTAATACAGAAACAGTGCCCCAAGCTATAAATTTGGCAATGAATCCGTTAAACAGACCCTTGACGAATTCAAAACTTTCAGCTGAAGAGAGAGACTCAGACCAAGCCCAAATGACAAACGTTAAAGCAAAAAATAATGCAACACCGGTGACGCGGTGAAAAATTGAAGCTTTAGCCGTTGCCGGCATAGATATAGTTGTTAGATCTAGATTTACAGGTCTTTGCTTTTTCACAGTTACTTGCCCATCTTTGCTCACAGTGGAGCTCATCTACTTGTTTTTCTAAAAACCCACCAAATATTACTGATGGAACTATCAAAATAAACGTACCAAAACAATTAAAGTTCACAAACCTGTAAATTTTAAGCTGTTAAGAATATGTTTACCCAAATACAATACGGTTTAAAACCACCGTTAGTATATATACCCACAGGGCTTTTTACAATTCTTGTTTATTTAGAGATGTTTGCGAATTAGCCAATAGTATTATATTTAATTAATACCGAATATTTATTATACATATATGCATAATGTTTATAAAAATTGACTTTAACCCCCTCTTTCACGTTAAAATGAGAAGATGTGCTTAAAACAGATTTCAGAACTTTAAAATCTAAAAATCAGAATAGATATCTTAATAGGAGATACATAACGATGGCAGATAAAAAAGCCACAGTCCAAATTGATGGACTAGATCCAATCGAACTTCCAATTTATCAAGGCACTGCTGGCCAAGATGTAATCGACGTACGTACGTTAGGTTCACACGGTCACTTTACTTATGACCCAGGTTTCATGTCGACTGGTTCTTGTGAATCTGCAATCACCTATATTGATGGTGGTAAAGGTGTACTACTTCACCGTGGTTACCCAATTGAGCAATTAGCTGAAGACTCAAATTACATTGAACTTTGTTACTTACTTTTAAATGGTGAGTTACCTTCTAAAGAACAATATGAAGTTTTTAAGAATGAAATCACTACAAGCACTATGCTTGACGAGAAGATTGCTAACTTTTTCCAAGGTTTCCGCTTTGACGCTCACCCAATGGCAATGCTTTGTGGCGTAGTAGGTGCATTATCATCTTTCTATCATGAAGACCTTGATATTACTGATGCTGAACAACGTAAAACAAGCGCAGTTAAGCTTGTTGCTAAGTTACCAACAATCGCGGCAATGGCTTATAAAACAAATATCGGCCAACCGTTTGTATACCCACGTAACGATTTAAGCTACGCAGAAAACTTCTTACACATGATGTTCTCTGTACCTGCTGAAGAATATAAAGTTAATCCAGTAACTGCAAAAGCGATGGATAAAATCTTTATGCTTCATGCAGATCATGAACAAAATGCATCAACTTCAACAGTTCGTCTTGCTGGTTCATCTGGTGCTAACCCGTATGCATGTATTGCAGCTGGTATTGCATCTTTATGGGGCCCTGCTCACGGCGGCGCTAATGAAGCATGTTTAAACATGTTAGAAGAGATTGGCTCTGTTGACCGTATTGATGAATACGTAGCTAAAGCTAAAGATAAAGCTGACCCGTTCCGCCTTATGGGCTTTGGACACCGTGTTTACAAAAACTTTGACCCACGCGCTACAGTAATGCGTCAAACGTGTCACGAAGTTTTAGCTGAGCTGAATATCCAAGATCCACTTCTTGATATTGCTATGAAGCTTGAGCAAATTGCGCTTGAAGACCCATACTTTGTAGAGAAAAAACTATACCCTAATGTAGATTTCTACTCTGGTATTATCTTAAAAGCGATTGGTATTCCAACAAGCATGTTCACTGTAATCTTTGCAATGGCACGTACTGTTGGTTGGATCACTCACTGGGATGAGATGCTATCTCAACCTGGTCATAAGATCAGCCGTCCTCGTCAACTTTATACTGGTTACACTCAACGTGACTACGTATCAACTGACAAGCGTTAATTAACGTTGGTTAGTTTAAAAAGGCCGCATTTTGCGGCCTTTTTTATTAACAACACTTGAGAATTATCATAAACCGATTACAATTCCTGCCTTAAAAACACTATGTAGATGAGCCATGCTTGCTTTAAAGTTTGATATAAATAAAATTAGAAACGACTTCCCAACATTAAATCAAACAATAAACGGCTGCCCGCTTGTTTATTTAGACTCAGCAGCAACCTCACAAAAGCCTCAATCAGTTATAGATACAATTACTGAATTCTATACGTTTCAAAACGCTAATGTACACCGTGGACGCCATACACTTAGCGAGCAAGCAACTTATGCATATGAACAAGTACGGGATAAAACTGCAGAGTATTTCAATGTATTTAGTAAAGAGATTGTATGGACTAAAGGCGCTACAGAAGCCATTAACTTGGTCGCTAACGGATTAAAAAAGCGCTTAAATGAAAGTCATACCATAATGATATCTCCGCTTGAGCATCATGCAAACATAGTGCCTTGGCAAATAGTGAGTCAACAAACGGGTGCTAAATTAATAGCGCTTCCACTAAATAAAAATGGCACGCTGAACACCAAAGAATGCTGTGAATTTATAAAAGAAACAAAACCTACCCTATTAGCTATTACACAAGCATCTAACACACTGGGTAATATCACCGATTTAAAACCACTTATTAGAGCTGCAAAAGACGTCAATTCTCTTGTTCTAGTGGATGGTGCACAGGGTGCACTGCATTTAAAACCCGATTTACGTGAATTAAACTGTGACTTTTATGTCTGCTCAAGCCATAAAATGCTCGGTCCAACAGGATTAGGTGTACTTTATGGTCGATATGAGCAATTAAATACCCTTGAGATTTACCAATCAGGTGGGGAAATGATCGATAAAGTGTACTTAACTCACAGTACTTATCGTCCTGCGCCTGCAAAATTTGAAACTGGAACACCAAATATCTCTGGAGTTTTAGGCTTTGGTGCCGCATTAGACTATTTAAATGAATTAGATCACGCAAAAATCCAGCAATATGAGCAAAAATTGTTTAGTTATGCCGCTCAAAAATTGGTAAAGGTTGATGGTATTACAATATATAGCAACCTATCTGACAATATTGGTACACTCTGCTTCAACTTAAATGATGAACATCCTTATGATTTGGCAACTTTACTTGACGGGTACGGGGTTGCAGTAAGGAGTGGACACCATTGTACACAGCCATTAATGACACATTTAGGGCTTAATGGAACGCTAAGAGCGAGCTTTTGTTTTTATAATACCTATGAAGATGTAGATATATTCATTGATTCACTTAAAAAATGTATCGCTTTACTGGACTAAACGTCACTTTAATAGAATTAATTAGGATAACTCATGACAAATACGTTTAACAAAGTCACAGAATCTATAAAAAATGCGCCCGCTTGGCAGCAAAAATATCGTGAGATAATGCTTTTAGGAAAAACTTTACCTGTTTTAGCTGATGTTTTGAAGACTGATGATGCACTTGTACAAGGCTGTGAAAGCAAAGTATGGATGTTTGTTGAATTTGATTTAACAGAAAATACACTTGTTGTAATTGGTGACTCAGATACACGTATAGTAAAAGGATTATTAGCCATTATTTTAGCGCTTTACAATGGCCTCACACCAGAGCAAGTAGTGAATAAAAATGCGTATGAAGAATTTGAAAAGCTCGGCCTTATAAGCCACTTAAGCGCATCACGTGGTAATGGTATTAAAGCCATGGTTGATAAAATACAAACCATGGCACAACAAAAGCTTAGTTAGCAAAAACTAAGCTTGCGAGCGTTGTTTTTTATCTAGATATTTACGCACCGCTTTTGCCGCAACAAAAAAGCCAAAGCTTCCTGTGATCATAGTCACAGATCCAAAACCATTATTACAATCCATATTCATCGAGCCATCAGCACTTTGCTTTGCATGACATACGCTGCCATCGCTTCCTGGGTAAACCAATTGCTCTGTTGAGTAAACACAATCAATATTAAATTTACGTTTAGGATTATTACTAAAATTATATTGCTTACGCAAAATATAACGTACTTTTGCAAGCAATGGGTCTTGCGTAGTTTTGGCTACATCACCAAACGTTATTTGGCTAGGATCTGTTTGCCCGCCAGCACCACCAGTTGTAATTATAGGTAGTTTATTACGTTTACAGTGAGCAATTAATGCTGCTTTTTCTTTAACTGCATCAATACAATCAATTACATAATCAAAACCTTGAATATGCTCTTGAATATTATCAAGCGTAATAAAGTCATCTATTACATTAATTTGGCACTCTGGATTAATAAGCTCGCAGCGCGCTTTCATTGCATCTACTTTAGCTTGACCAATAGTGCCCGTTAACGCATGAATTTGTCTATTGACGTTAGTCGCGCAAATATCATCCAAATCAATCAATGTTATTTTACCAACACCAGTACGTGCAAGTGCTTCTGCTGTCCAGCTCCCTACACCACCAATCCCTACTACACAAAAATGTGCTTCTTGAAGCCAATCAAACTGTTGATGACCATATAAACGTTTAATACCACCAAAACGTATATCTGTAACTTTTTCGCTCATTTACCAATCCAGTTGCCATGGCGATTGCCATGCTTGAAAATCTTGATGTTTAATTAACGCCAAATACTCATCACCATTATCGGGTAATAAAGTTAGCTGTATTTGTTCACCTAGCCATAAAAAGCTCAATGCATATGCATGTAAATAGGTACGATTTGATGGCGTGCCTGAATACATTGCATCGCCTAAAATAGCAGAGCCAATACTTTTTAGTGCCACTCTTAATTGATGCGTCTTTCCTGAATAAGGCTTTAAAATATACCCTCTAAATCCCGGCTTATAACTTAGCGAATAAAATCGGGTGATTGCAGGGTTAAGCTTACTCGTTAGTAACTTAAACGAGCCACGGCGAGATTTAGCCATATCGCCTTTAATCCAACCTTGCTTCTTTTTTGGTTTAGCGTCACTAATCGCTAAATAAAATTTAGCAATCGCATGCTCAGTAAACATAACAGTAAAGCTGGCCGCAGCGGCTTTGTTTCGCGCTAAAATAATCAGCCCTGATGTCACTTTATCTAAACGATGAACGGCATAAAGCTTTTGCGCTAATTGTTGTTCGGCTAACACAACAAAGCCGGGGCCCTCTTCCGAATGAAAATTAAGACCCGCTGGCTTTTCTAAAATATAAAAATCGTTATGTGTAAAAACGATTTTTAATATTTTACTTACTTGTTCACTCACGCGCTTGTACTTTTAATATGCGCTATCACTTTCGCTAAGTCATCGGGCGTATCGACACCTGCATGAGGGGCTATTTGAGCTTGTTCTATTTTGATTTTATAACCATGATACAACACACGTAACTGCTCAAGCGATTCAAGTAGCTCAAGTGGCGATACGCTCAATTCTATATATTGTTTAATAAAACCCGCTCTGTACGCATAAATACCTACGTGGCGCTGAAATGGCGCTAAATTAAGAGCACTGCTGTCATTCATCATTGTGCTTCTATCAAACGGGATACTTGCACGAGAAAAATACAGCGCATTTTTATTTATATCGCTAACCACTTTAACGGCATTAGGATTAAATACTTCATCCCGCTCTTCAATAGCAACACTTAACGTTGCCATTGGTGCTGTTGAATCACTTAATAGTGCAGCAACTTGAGATACGTTTTCTGGCGCAAGTAAGGGCTCATCGCCTTGTACATTAACCACAATTGTATTGCTGTCGAGATCAAGTAAATCAACTACTTCGGCTAAACGCTCAGTACCCGATTGGTGATCTTCGCGAGTCATTACAACATCACTAGTAAATAAACTTACTGCATCAAACACTTTTTGATGATCGGTTGCTATAACCACTTTACTTGCACCTGATAAACATGCTTTTTCGTAAACATGTTGAACCATTGGCTTACCGCAAATATCAGCAAGCGGCTTACCAGGTAGTCGGGTTGATGCAAAACGTGCAGGAATTACAACTACGAATTCCACTTTTCAACCTCTTCTAAAGATAACTCACGTGCTTCGTTTTCAAGCAATACTGGAATATCATCTTGAACGGGGTAAGCAAGCTTAGCTGCAGTACTAATTAGTTCGTTGTTTTCTCTATCAAAGCGTAATTTACCCTTACAAACTGGGCAGGCAATTATCTCGAGTAATTTTGTATCAAAGGCCATTGAGTATTCCTTTTTCTTTTAATAATGAATTTAATGTGTTTATTACGCTATCGGAAGGCTCTGCATCTACAGGTAAATAATACCAATTAGGTTTTGCAAAGGACTTACATTTAACCGCGTCTTTTTCGGTCATTATAATGCAATCATCACCAAACTGAATAAAATCATCTGCTGTATAAGCATAATGATCTCTAAAGTGATGAGTCGACAATAGCTTAATATTTTGTGCTTCTAATGAGTTTTCAAACCGTTTAGGGTTCCCAATTGCACTTATTGCATGTGCCTCGCTTACGTTACTTTTTGCGTCATCACTTGAATTAACTAAGCGAAGGTTACTTACTTGCAGCACGTAGCTATTATTAGCCTCACCGCCATTTTCAATTACTATATCAACACTTTGTAAGCGTTTAGTTGTTTCGCGTAGTGGCCCTGCGGGCATAACAAAACCATTACCAAAGCGGCGTTCACTATCAACAATACAACACTCAATGCTACGAGGCATTTTATAATGCTGCATCCCATCATCAGAAATAATGACATCTAGCGTATAATTTTTTTCTAACAAATCGATATTGTGTTGTCTATTAGGGCCAACTGCTATTGGGCACTTTAAACGATGGTATAAAAGCACAGGCTCATCTCCAGCCTGCTGAGCATCTACAAGCTCAGTGACTAACAGCGGGTAATTATCTGATTGCCCACCATAACCTCTACTAATAATACCTACTGATAAATCTTGCTCGGTCAAATACTCATACAACCACAAAACAAAAGGTGTTTTACCATTGCCGCCTACACTTATATTACCGACTACAATAACAGGCGTTTTGCACTCAAAAGGTTTAAGTATTTTAGCGCTGTACAAGAGTTTTCGAAATGACGATACAACCCAAAACAAAGCACTTAATGGTAATAACAATAAAGTAATTAGACCAAATGGTTTATACCAGCTTTGCTCTATTTTGCTCACGCCTGATCACCAAACTGCATTTTGCAAAGTGCTGAATAAGTACCGTCATTTGCTAATAAGCTACTATGATCGCCACTTTCTATCACACGACCGTTATCAATAACATAAATTCGGTCACTGTTTTCAATAGTAGATAAGCGATGTGCTATAACAATAGAGGTTTTATCTTTCATTAACGTTTCTAATGCTTGCTGAATAAGCTTTTCAGATTCGGTATCAAGTGCTGACGTTGCCTCATCTAAAATCAAAATAGGTGCATCTTTTAATATTGCACGCGCTATCGCTATTCGCTGGCGTTGACCACCGGAGAGCATTACGCCATTTTCGCCTACCATGGTGTTTAATTGCTCTGGCAAGTCTTTAACAAATTCCCACACGTGCGCTTGTTTGGCAACTTGTTCTAATTCTTCCTCAGAGACATCATGTTTTATGCCATAACAAATATTGTTAGCAATCGTATCGTTAAATAACACGACCTGCTGAGACACTAAAGCAAATTGGCGACGCAAATCTGTTAATTTATAATCCTGCAGGGCTATACCATCGAGTAATATTTCACTCGGTAACTCTAAGTCATAGTAGCGTGGTAACAAGTTAGAAATTGTCGACTTACCAGAGCCTGAGCGCCCTACTAAAGCAATACTTTCACCCGCCTCAATCGTTAGCGACAAATCGTTTAATACGGCTTCATCTTTAGTTGGGTACTTAAAGGTTACGTTCTTAACTTCAATTAAACCTTTAACTTTATCAACCGAAACAGTGCCTGTATCTTTTTCCATTTCTTCGTCTAAAACTAAAAATATACTTTGCGCTGCAGAGATACCACGTTGCATATCACTATTCACATTGGCAAGTTGTTTTAGCGGACGTAATAACATCATCATTGAGGCAATTAATGCCATGAAGTCACCAGATGTAATCGTATCAATCATTGATGGCAACGACACCGCCCACAAAATAACTGCCATGGCACTTGCCGCTAAAATTTGAATTATAGACACACTAAGCGCTTTAGTTGCATCCATTTTGATACGTTGCTGACGATTATGATTATTAATTTTCGAGAAGTGATTAATCTCTTGATCTTGACCACCAAAACCATGAATAACTTTATGTCCGCTCAGCATTTGTTCTGAGCTACGGGTAACTTGCCCCATGGCAGATTGAATGTTTTTAGAAATGTGGCGAAAACGTTTAGAGACGACGGCGACAATAATAGCAACAAGTGGGATGATCACTAAAAATATCAGTGATAGTTGCCAACTGGTATAGAACATTACCGCAAGTAAAAATACAACAAATGCACCTTCTCGAACCACGATTAGCAAGGCTTTAGTAATCGCTTGTTGAACTTGTTCTGTATCAAATGTGATTTTTGAAATTAAATCTCCCGTTGAGTTTTTGTCATGAAAAGAAACGGGTAAGTGCAATATGTGCTCAAATAACTCTTGGCGTAAAGAACGTACAACTTGGGAGCCTACATAACTTAAGCAGTAGGAAGACATAAAGTTAAAAACACCACGCCCTAGAACTAACGCGATAACGACAAAAGGAGCGTACTTTAAAACTTCTGTATTACGCTGGTTCAAACCTTGATCAATAAACGGCTTCATTAATTGAATAAATAAAGCATCCATTGCTGAATAGCCTATCATCCCAATAATTGCGACAAATGCGACGCTTTTGTAGGTGCCAACATATGAGACAAGACGTTTATAAATTTGTGTAGTACTTTGATCCATAACACTCTCTAAATACAGTAACAATCTGTATTGTATCCTCCGATGAGATAAAACTAAACGTCAATCTTTGATAAACCAGTAACTTTCCTGCCCTCTTGCTGTTTCTATAGCCAAATTCTTTGCATAAAATTTAATACTAATTTGCCCTTCAACGCCTGTCGTAAATTGCTGAGCGTTTATTTGGTTATAACGTTCGACGACAAGAGGCTTAGGGAATTCCCATTGCCCTTTATAGGCACTTGAATGAATGACTACTTGGGGAGCAACGTTATTTATAAAATTAACACTTGAGGATGTATCGCTGCCATGATGCGGGCTTAACATTACTGTACTTTTCAACGATTTATTATCCGCTAATAGCGATGCTTCACGCGCCTTTGATATATCACCGGTAAGTAACACGCTATGAGTATTATCTGATACCCTAACAACGCATGAATCATCATTTTCATTTCCAAACCCTTTTGTACTAAAGCTTTGTACTTTTAATCCAGCAAAATCAATGTTTATGACTTCACATACATTATGTGTATTTTTAGGATGAAATTGTTGTAATGTTTCACCAAAGCCAGCATCTATGAAATGTTGTAATCCTCCAGCGTGATCATTATCTTCATGACTTAGAATCGCCGTTTTCACTGTTAAATTATTTGCTTTAATATAAGGCAATAAAATACTTCGCGTACGGCTAAAGCGATTGAAATAACTGGGGCCAAAATCATAAATAAGCACTTGATTATCTTTTTCAATTAATGCCATAAGTCCATGCCCTACATCAAATACATGTAGTTGCCACTTAGACTTTTCTGTTAACCAATAATTTAATAAAAGCGTTATTGCTGGAATAAAAGCGAGCCATTTATAAGGAAGGAAATAAACCATCAACATAATAATATAAGTAAAAACGACAAATATTGAGTCAATTCTGCCAGTCGTTATCCACCTTAACGATTCTGGTATTTCATTAAGCAATTTAAATAGCGCATATAAGCCAGTATCAAACAGGTTTATTAAAATACTTACATCTAAGAAAATACTCAGTAATGTAAAAACAATTAAAAAAGGTAAGATAATGATTGAAAGCAGCGGTATAGCAATCAAATTTATTATCAAACCTGCAATACTTACCCCATTAAAAAAATAGAGTGAAAGTGGCAATAAACCAATAAATAACGCTATTTGAATAACAAACAGTGAAATAACTTTGTTTTTTATGCGAGTGTTTAATAATGGTAATTTATTAATAACTGTAAAAATGATAGCAACCGCTAAAAATGAAAAGTAGAGACCTGGATTGAGTAAATTAAATGGGTTAACAATAAGAACAATAACCAAGGCAAATAAAATGCTCCGCCAACGCAGCGGCTGCTTAGCAAGAAAATACAATAATAAATAACAACCCAGCATGATAAGCGCTCGCGTTGCCGATACTAAAAAGTCACTTAAGTACACATAAACCAAGGCTACTAAAAATCCGCATGAACTATAATAAAGAGTCAGGTTGAATGATTGCCCGATCGAAGAATTAATTTTTGCAAAAATGAATCGAGTAAATAGATAACCGAAGCTAAAAATCAAACCAATATGTAACCCCGATATAGCAAGTAAATGACTTAGCCCAAGAGATTGCATTAATTGTTTATCAGCGTAGCTCATCAAAGATTTTTCACCGCTAAGCAATGCATAATAGAGCCACTGTAGTTTTGTATCCGTATAAGTGTTTTTAAGGAAGTGTTGATAATCTAAAATTATGCTTTGTTTGTCGCTATTTATAATATTAAGATTTTTATTAAGCACTTTACCTTTAAATAATATTCTACTTATAAAAGCATAACGCTCATTATCAAATACATTAAAATTTTTATTACTACGAAAATGTTTTAAATGAATTAAAGCAGAAAATTCATCACCTACTATTAAAGGCTGTGCAGAATTAACACTGAGCATTGCTTTGGGTGTTCTAAAATCCGAAAAATTACTCCCTTCTAATGCCACTATTTTAACTTTAATATATTGAGGTTTTTTGTCAGAAATAACCTCTTCAACAATTAATGTAGAATCAAGTGCATACTTTTCATCCGGTTTTGGTATTTCAAAACTATAAAAAACGTAAAAATGCAGACCAACGAAGCAAATTGCACAAATAAAGCCTAACAATACATTTAAAAACGGCTTAAAATAAGCGCTCACTATAACAATGAAAATTGTGAATACTGTAAATTCGAGAGTTTGATAATAAAATACGGTTGCTATACAGCCAATTACAAACCCAAGACTTATCCACACTGATGTAAATGGTTGCTTTAAATGGCTAAAAAAACGATCCAAAGATTTTTACCTGATCCAAATAAAATTAGACATCATAAATCACTAAGAATATTTGGACGCCTTTTACAAGATGCAAATCTTTGGCATTTAAATAGACGTTCTGCTCGAGGTGCATTTGCAGTCGGGTTATTTTTTGCTTTCATCCCTGTTCCTTTTCAAATGGTTTTAGCAGCAGCCGGCGCTATATTATTTAGAGTTAATTTACCTATCTCAGTAGCATTAGTATGGCTTACAAACCCTCTAACTATGCCCCCTATTTTTTATGGCTCATACTTAGTGGGTACATTAATACTTAATCAGCCTGAGCAACACTTTGTATTTGAAGCTAGTTGGTCTTGGTTTCTAGAGAGCATAGAAACTATTGGTCCTGCATTTTTACTAGGTTCGTTAGTATGTGCTTCTATTGCATCAATTATCGGCTATTTTGGTATTGATATTATTTGGCGCCGTTCTGTTAAAAAGGCATGGTTATCGCGAAATAATTAGTAGCGTTAAAGCTAAATAATAATTATAAGATTCATGGCAATCCTAATCTTATAAAATATTATAGACGAAAAAAAACCAACTTTATTAAGTTGGTTTTTTTTATAATCAATATTAGTAAACTTTAAAAGCGAAATATACGTCTTAAGCCAACTAATGGTAATAGCAATAATGTATACCAAGGAAAGCTAGCAGAGTTACGCTCATACACTTCTGCTTCTACTGGAGCACAGTTTTCTACTTCACCATTTGCAATTGGCGTTAACTTAACTGCAACTGCAATACTTTCGTATTCAATTTCACCATTGATATCAGTTACAACACCGCCTAAAGAATCAAGTTTTTCAACTGTCTTAGTCGCAGTACCAAATATTTCATTATTTTCATTGATAGCTGTTGCTTCAACCATTGAGTAAGCGTAGTCAGTTTCGCCATCAGTGTCATAACAAGGCAGTAAATCATTCAAATTAGTGATTTTATCTTCACCAATTTTGTAAATAAAGGCTTCTTTAAGTCGTGAGCTATCAGATACACCCACTTCACCTTCGCCTACAATATATCCTTGATTATTTATATCGTTGCCATAAGAACTTGAACTTGAAAAATAATCAGTTGGAAAAACTGTATTACCTGTTTCGATGTCATGATAGAAGAATTTATTACGAAGAGTACCTTCAATACGCTTTGTCGCATAACCTGTAATTACATCATTATCATTAATAGCGATTGATTTACCAGCCTGCCAATCGTCTTCTTGATTAATAAAGTCAGTGACTGCACCGTCTTTAAAATAGACTGGCATTGTAAGAATCGTATCATCATTTTTGTAATAACGCGTATTTGATGAACCTACAATTGTACCGTTGTTGTTCACTGCTAAAGCAGTACTCGTAAATGCGTCATCTTCCGTTTCACCTTCATCAGGTGTAAGTGCCATACCAAGCTCTTCAACAGAAATAATATTTAACGATTCATCAAGTTCCCATTTAACAGCACGCTTATTAAATAAGCCTCGTGAAATATTAGAATTTAATAAGTTGATACACACTGATGTTGGTTCGTCTTCATTATCACAGTTATCATCAATATTATCTTGTCTGTCATCAGGAATACTTGTAGAGATATTACCTACAACAGTGTAACCACTATTTGTTTTGACTATATCGTTAGCGCGGCTTGTGCCGCCGTATTCATTAAACTCAGGCTCTAACTCAACACTTATACTGCCATCAGCACTTATTACAATCCCACGTTCTATGAACTCATGTGTGAACCACGTTTCTGCATCATCTTCACCATCAGGTGTAAAAGACACTTTATCGTAAGGAGCACCGCCCCAACCAACAGTAACGCCGTCTTCACTTACAGCATTAAAAAGGTTAATAGTTGAACGCGTTAAGCCATCATAATCAACAGATGCAACATCAAATAACGGTTGCTCTGTTACTTGTGTGTCATTGTACTTTATGCCAACTAATGAGCTTAATTTTTGATATTCAAAATTTGTAGAAATTGAAGATAAAAAACTAACCATGAAAGTATGTGCATCAGAATTAGTAAGTACTGCATCATTATTTTCAATGTCATCAAGTGTAAAGGTAATCTCTTTATCACTTAAATCAAATGCAGCCTCTGTATTATCGTAGCTATTTTCAATAATATTTTCAGTAAAATCTATATAGCTGATATCAATAGGTAAATTGTATAAACCATTTGCGAAACCAATAATATGCCCGCTTTCGCTTACATCTGTTACATAAGAATATTTAGCGTCTTCAAGAGTCCCTAATTCACTTAACTGGTACGTAGCACTTGTTGCTGAAGTGCTTAATGTCGCTAAAATACTGGCAGCGAGTAATTTATATTTCATTTTAGTCCTTACTACTGATTCTGTAATTCTTCAAGTTCTTCCCAGCGCTCAAGCGCAGCTTCAAGGTCAGACTCAAGTTGTGCCAAATGGTTCAATGCTTTAGTTGTTACATCACTCTCTTGTTTAAAAAAGTCTGAGTCACTAACTACAGCTTGTTGAGCTTCAATTTCAGCTTCTAGTTTTTCCATTTTATTCGGTAGTTGCTCTAATTCAAGTTTTAATTTGTAAGAGAGTTTATTTGTTTTAGCTGCAGGTTTAGCAACTGGAGCGACTACTTTTTCAACTTTTTTTACTGGTTGCTGCTGCGTTTTTTTTTCTTGTTCAGCTAAATAGTTAACGTAAGCCTCATAGTCGCTATAGCCACCTACAATATCTGTAACTTTACCGTTACCTTCAAACGCCCATACACTTGAACATGTATTATCAATAAATTCACGGTCATGGCTTACAATCAGCACTGTACCTTGGTATTGATTAATGATGTCCTCTAGTAACTCTAACGTTTCAATGTCTAAGTCATTTGTTGGCTCATCGAGAACAAGGATATTAGACGGTTTTAAAAACAATTTAGCTAATAGTAATCTGTTTTTTTCACCACCAGAGAGTGCTTTAACAGGGGTTCGAGCACGTGCTGGCGGGAATAAAAAGTCTTGTAAATAACCTAAAACATGACGTGAGCGGCCGCCCATCATCACTTCTTGTTTACCTTCGGCAACGTTATCTTGAACTGTTGCTTCTTCATCAAGCTTTTCACGATATTGGTCAAAGTAAGCAAACTCTAAATTAACACCTTGCTTAGTTATGCCGCTATCTGGTTCTAAATCACCAAACATTAGCTTTAATAGTGTTGTTTTACCAATACCATTTGGGCCTACTAGACCGATTCTGTCACCGCGCATTACCAGTGTAGAAAAATCATCAGCAATAACTTTGTCTTTAAATGCATGACAAAGATTCTTAGCTTCAAATACTAACTTACCAGAGCGATCTGCTGTTTCAATATTGAAATCAGTTTTACCAACTTGGTCAACACGTTGCTTACGCTCTGTACGAAGCTGCTTTAACTCACGAACTCTACCTTCGTTACGCGTTCTACGCGCTTTAACACCTTGGCGGATCCATGTTTCTTCTTCGGCTAAACGCTTATCGAACAATGCATTTTGGCTTTCTTCTACTTTTAAATCATGGGCTTTTTGCTCTAAGTACGTAGCGTAATCACCAGGGTACGAAATAAGCTTACCACGGTCTAAATCTAAAATACGCGTAGCAACAGCGCGAATAAACGCACGGTCATGCGATATAAATACGATTCCGCCCTTAAACTCTTTTAAAAATTGCTCAAGCCACATGACGCTTGCCATGTCTAAATGGTTTGTTGGCTCATCAAGTAATAATAAATCAGGCTCACTAACAAGTGCACGTGCAAGTGCTACTTTACGTAACCAACCACCAGAAAGAGACTCAAGTTTAGCTTCTGGCGTTAATTCTAATTGTGTTAGCACTAATTGAATTCGGCTATCAAAGCGCCAGCCATCAGCCGCCTCTAGTTGATTTGATAAACGTTCAAGTTTGTTTAATAACTTATCGTTACACTCTGTTTGAAGCTCATTACTTACATGATGAAAATCAATGAGTAAGTTTGCAATCTCAGGCATACCTTGCGCAACATAATCAAATACAGTGCCATTTGCGCCTTTTGGTGGATCTTGTTCTAAACGAGAAATTCTAATCCCGCCTAGCTGATTTATTTCACCATCATCTAAAACAACTTCGCCATCAAGCACTTTTAATAGAGTTGACTTACCCGCGCCATTTCGACCAACAACACACACTCTTTCGCCACTTTCTATAACGGCATCTGCTTTGTTAAGCAAAGCATGCGTACCAAAAGCAAGTTGTGCTTTTAAAATTCTAATTAAATCCATAGTTCTTATTTGCTCTTATTCTGCTTGTGCTAAAAATTCGCGCACAGTGTGTAAAGTAAAAGGCCAAAATAATTGCTCGCCTTTTTCACTTTTTAATACAGGAATAGTAATTTGATACTCAGCTATAAGCTGCTCATCAGTCATAATATCGATTAGTAATAACTCACTCGTATTACTAAGTACCTCAGTGATAAGTTGCTCAGCTTGCTCGCACAAGTGGCAACCATCAGTGTGGTATAAAACCCATTTAGCCATGTGTGATTAACCAGCTATTATGGATTTTTTTATTACGTTTAAAGTCTGGTGATAACGTTTTATCTGAAATATTAATGGCTTTTAAACCTAAACCAATCAGACCAACTTCATCTATCACAAAGCCACGTTTGTTATTAGAGAAAATTAAGGTACCTGATGGGCTTAAAATCTTTTTAACCCACGTTAATAATTTAATGTGATCGCTCTGTACATCAAACGCGTCTTTCATACGTTTTGAGTTTGAAAACGTTGGAGGATCTAAAAATATCAAATCATATTGTGCTGTCGCGTGCTCTAACCATTTTAAACAATCAGCTTGTTCAAAACGGTATCGTGTATTACTAATACCATTTAAATCAAAGTTATCTTGGCCCCATTTTAAGTAGGTCTTTGATAAATCGACTGTAGTAATGGCTTTAGCACCACCAAGAGCAGCATGTACAGAAGCTGTACCTGTGTATGCAAAAAGGTTTAAGAAACGTTTATCTTTAGCATTTTCTTGAATATAACGGCGCATTAAGCGATGGTCTAAAAACAAGCCTGTGTCTAAGTAGTCAAATAAATTAACTTTGAACTTAGCACCAAACTCTTCAACAACCATAGTACGGTTTTGTTTAGACATAGCGGTGTATTGATCTTCGCCCTTCTGCTTTTTACGTACTTTTACAGCAATGTTTTCAGGTGAAATCTCAAGCTGTTGAGCCGTTAAACTTATTACGTCTTGCAGGCGTTTTTCTGATGTTTTTTCATCAATTTCTTTAGGCGCTGCATATTCAAAAATTACAGCAGAGTCACCATAAATATCTACAGCAACATTGTATTCAGGGATATCTGCTTCATAGACGCGATAAGCATCTATTTTATTTTGTTTAAGCCAGTTTTTTAAGCCTTGCTTATTTTTTTTCAATCTATTTGCGAATGACGTTGAGCCTTCAAAATTGAGTGCTTTTTTGTCATCTGTGGTCAAACTTACTTGCTTATCATCTAATTGATATAAGTTAAGTTCTACATCAAGCGGGCCATTTTTAAATTTATAACGCTTGAGGCGCACAAGTTTTAAAAGTTTAAATAAGCTCTCGTCCATACCCAATAAGGCAAGTTTCCAGTGATTGAAGTGCTTTTTAAAGCCAACGCCTAAATTACGGTGTAAATCAACAAGCTCAGCCATAGAGCCAATACGCTCACCATAAGGTAAGTTTGAAATTACAACACCCGGTAATTTTGCAACAGCTGTAAGTTTAGTTGCATCACTTTGCTTAAACTTAATCACGTCGTCAAGCTCGGCTCGTTTAGCATTATCAATTGCTTTACTTAATACTTGCTCATCGTAATCGTGGCCAATTAACCACAATTTAGGATCAGTAATATTAGCGAGTAACTCTTCTTTAAGCTCTTTAAACTTAGCGGCTCTAAAACTGGGTAAACGCTCAAAAGCAAAACCTTCACGGAATAATCCTGGCGCTTCGTTTCGCGCCATACCGGCAGCTTCTATCAAAATAGTACCCGCACCACAACATGGATCGAATAAAGGCTGTTTTACATTTTCAAGCCAGCCACTTCGCTTAATTAATGCAGCAGCTAAGTGCTCTTTAATTGGCGCTTTACCTTGGCCTTGGCGGTAACCACGTTCTGACAAACGAGGACCTGAATAGTCAATATACATCGATACGCCGTAACGATTTAATCGTGCAACTACGCGCACGTTAGCATCTTGCTTATCAACGTTAGGACGTTGCTCGTATAAATCATTAAAATAGTCAACAATCGCATCTTTGATTACAAGACCCGAAAATTGCGTGTTTTTTAATGAGTCATTGGTACCGTTGAAGTCGACAGCGAATGTTTGCGTAGGTCCAAACCATTCTTGCCAAGGTTGCGAGCGCGCAAAATTATACAGGCTATTTTTGTCATCTACGCCTTCTTTTTCTTCAATAAGCATAAGCACACGCGTTGCAAAACGAGTTGATAAACAAACCTTTTGCGCAAGTAATGAGTCAGCCTCAAAACGAACAGAACCAACAGTTTGCTTAGACACGGTTGCGCCAAGTTCTGTTAGTTCATCAACCAATAAATTTTCGATTCCGATAGAAGTAAGTGCGATAAATTGCAAAGTAATAACCCTTAATAGCTAATTGCGCAGGATTATAACATAGGTTGGGCGACAAACACGCCATAAAGACACGCTTAAGGCTTAAATTTGGTTAGGCGGTTTGACTTTGATATTGCTGATTTAGAATGGGGTGTACTCGATTATTCAAAATACGGATTACTTCAAATTGCGCTAAAGATAAGTTTTCGTCTAATTTAAAGGTTTCACTTAAATTCAAACAAATAGATGCATCAGGACAATGCTCTACAATTAAAAAATCACCTGACTGCGCTTTAGATGTTAATTTTACTATTGCCTCTACGCTTGGCTCTGTCCCTGTGTATTCTTCAAAAAACCAACTTTTTGCTAAAACGGGTTTTAAGTGATACTTAACAGCAGTTGCATTTAATGATATTTGACAAATTTGAGCCGCAGACCACAATTCAAATCCATCCAGATAATTATAAACTTGTTCGTAAAATGCAGCATCTTCGAGACTAAAACGTGGATTTTTAAAAACAGAATCGGTGAGCTGTCTTAACTTATAAGGCGTGCATAATTGCATGTCGTCATTTAAATCAAGTAACAAACGATTTTTATCAGGACAAGTAATCCACTGCCATTGCTTTGATGCTTGTAACATTTACTCCTCCTTGGGTATATTGAATAATTATTGCTCAGAGTATAACCGCTTTTGACCACTTTTAAAATGTTTGCTTAGAACATTTAGCTAACGATCAAAAGCTTAGATAACTGATCCTTATAAGCCGTTAACGATCGACTTTACCAATTGTGGACCTTTGTAGATGAACCCAGTATAAACCTGAACTAAATTTGCGCCTGCATCTAACTTTTCTTTTGCAGATGTAGCATCATCAATACCGCCGACTCCGATGATTGGTAGCTTACCTTGTGTTAAGCGTTTTAGTTCACTTACTACCTCTGTAGAGCGCATTCTAACAGGGTGACCTGATAAACCGCCCGCCTCTTGTGCATATTGCTGCCCCATGACTGCGGCTCGTTCAAGCGTTGTGTTTGTGGCAATTACACCATCAATTTTATTATTTAAAAGTGATTCACTTACTTGCTCTATTTGTATTTGATCGAGATCCGGTGCAATTTTTACAAGCATAGGAACTTGCTTATTATGCTTTGCAATTAAATCTAACTGTTCATTTTTAAGACTTTGCAACAAATCGTCAAGTGCAGCACCATATTGTAAATCACGAAGCCCTGGGGTATTTGGTGATGAAATATTTACCGTAATGTATGAGGCATGCTCAAATACTTTACGCATACAATGAATATAGTCATCTTTACCTTGCTCGTTAGGTGTATCTTTATTTTTACCAATATTGATACCGAGTATGCCACTGTACTTTGCTGCTTTTACATTTTCGACTAAATTATCAACACCTTTATTATTAAAACCCATACGGTTAATAATTGCGTTTGACTCTGGAAGTCTAAAAATACGTGGCTTATCATTACCAACTTGAGGACGCGGTGTAACCGTTCCAACTTCAATAAAACCAAATCCCATTTGGCTAAATGCATCTATACATTCTGCATTTTTATCCAGGCCAGCGGCAAGCCCTACTGGGTTTTTAAATTCAAGACCTAAAAAGTTTACGGGTTTATCTGAAACACTTTGTGACCAAGCTATATTTAGAGGCGTATTAGCAAAACGACGAAGATTATTAAGTGCAAACTCATGCGCCCACTCCGCATCACGGGTAAACATAAAACGGCGAGCTAAATCATAAAACATCAATATAATCCTCTTTTTAAATTTCAGACAAAAAAATACCTCAGACAAGGCTAAGGTATTGTATAACAATTTTAACAATCAGTTATTTATTTACTAAACAAATAACTGATTAAAGCTAAATTATTTTCCTGATGTATCACAGTTGTGACTTAATAACATAAGTTCACGAAGTGCAACTGAGAACTTAGCAAAGTCATGGCTTTGTGATGTTTTAAACTCAGCCAACATTTGTTTCCAACGCTGAAGTAATAAATCTTGGCTATCCATCCACTCATCTATTTGACTATCAACATCGCTCTCGTCACCTTCAAAGCTATTTAGCACCACTTCAGATAACGTACGTTGCTGCCAATCAAGCTCTTCACGGTAAGATGAACGAGCAAGTGCTTGCCAATGATTTGCTACTGG
The DNA here is from genome assembly GCF_015864265.1 of Pseudoalteromonas sp. NZS37. NCBI lineage: Bacteria > Pseudomonadati > Pseudomonadota > Gammaproteobacteria > Alteromonadales > Pseudoalteromonadaceae > Pseudoalteromonas > Pseudoalteromonas sp. NZS37. The sequence continues at coordinate 87,282 of NZ_JADYXL010000002.1, forward strand.
TTGCTTAGTTATTTGCTCTAAGAACCAATGCAGACCCATTCTCGCGCCTAGTTTAAAGTAAGTATTCGATACCATCGAAATACTCTTACCTGAATTATTAGCAACTTCAGCTAAATCCATCACAGAGAATAAGCTTGATAACGAAACAATACGCTTAGCTATATCTGCAGGAACGCCGGCATCAATTAACTTATTAGCTTCAATTACAATACGGTCATTTTCTTTTTCAATCATGTACGTATTTAAATTATCGCTTAAATCTTTAAATGTTGGCGCAAAGAATTCAATTCCTTGTTCAATCGTTTGTGACTTATTACGATGACGTAAGAACCAACGCGTAGTACGACGAACAGTACGACGAAGTTGGTAAAGCATTTCAGTTTGTACCGCTGCTGGTATTTTATTATCCAGTGCGCTGATAGACGACCATGTATCGCGCATTTCAAATATTTCGCTAGCAATTGAGTAACACATTGCAATTTCAGCTTCGTTGGCACCGGTTTCTTCATGCATACGTACCATGAAGTTTAAACCCATATCGTTAACAATGCTGTTAGCAAGTTTGGTTGCAATAATTTCTTTACGAAGTGGATGGTTGTTCATCGCATCGTTAAACTTCTCACGTAGAGGACGTGGGAATGACTTCACAAGCAATTGACGATAGTAAGGGTTTTCAGTAATTTCATCACTTACTAAAGACTCTTTTAATACCATTTTTGCGTAAGACACTAGCACTGAAAGCTCAGGGCGAGTTAAGTCTTTACCTGCGGCTGCACGTTCTGCCAATTCTTCATCGCTTGGAATAAACTCAATAGCACGGTTTAACTTGCCATCTTTTTCAAGTGCATGAATAAAACGAATCTTTTCTTTAAGCGTTGAAGTACCTTTAGACTGCGTAATTGAAATAGTATGTGTTTGACGGTAACAGTCTTTTAATACTAATTCAGATACTTCATCTGTCATTGAATAAAGTAGCTCATCACGTTGTTTACGTGTTAAGTCACCTTCAGCAACCAAGCCATTAAGTAAAATCTTAATGTTAACTTCGTTATCTGAACAGGCAACGCCCCCTACGTTATCAATAAAGTCAGTATTAACACGACCACCCTTAGCTGCAAATTCAACACGACCTAATTGAGTTGCACCTAAGTTACCGCCCTCACCAATTATTTTAGCGCCTAAATCTCTACCATTGATACGTAGTGCATCGTTTGCACGATCCCCTACATCTGCATCAGTTTCTTTAGAGTTTTTAATGTACGTACCAATACCGCCATTCCACAGTAAATCGAACTCCATCATCAATGAAGCTTTCATTAACTCATTTGGGGTCATACTTGCTTTTTTAGTACCCAACATTTTTTTCATTTCTGGGCTGAGCGTAATTGATTTAGCAGCACGAGAGAAAACACCACCACCGGCAGAAATTAACTCTTTATTGTAATCTTCCCACGATGAACGCGGCATATTAAATAAACGTTCGCGCTCTGGGTAAGAAGTAGTAGCATCTGGGTTAGGATCAACAAAAATGTGCATATGGTTAAAGGCAACTTGTAAACGAATATGCTTAGATAACAACATACCATTACCAAATACATCACCAGCCATATCGCCAATTGCAACTACCGTAAAGTCGGTAGTTTGACAATCGATATCCATTTCACGGAAATGTCGTTTAACTGACTCCCATGCGCCTTTAGCTGTAATACCCATTTTCTTATGATCGTAACCAACCGAGCCACCTGATGCGAATGCATCACCTAGCCAGAAATTGTATTCATTAGCTATGCCGTTTGCGATATCAGAGAAAGTAGCGGTTCCTTTATCGGCTGCAACCACTAAGTAAGCATCATCTTCATCGTGGCGAACAACATCGCGAGCTGGGACTACTTCACCGCGCTCTATGTTATCTGTAATATCTAGAAGACCACGGATAAAGATTTTGTAACACTCTTGGCCTTCTTTTATAAACGCTTCGCGCTCACTAGGTAATTGTTTACATACAAAACCACCTTTAGAACCAACAGGTACAATTACTGTATTTTTAACTTGTTGAGCTTTAACTAAGCCAAGTACTTCAGTACGGAAATCTTCACGACGGTCAGACCAACGCAGACCACCACGCGCTACTTTACCGTAACGTAAATGCACACCTTCAACGCGCGGAGAGTATACAAAAATCTCAAACGCAGGAAGTGGAAGTGGTACATCAGGAATTAAGCTAGGCTGTATTTTAAACGAGACATAAGACTTAAACTGACCTGCATCATCTTTTTGGAAATAGTTAGTTCGTAGCGTCGCAACAATCATATCTACGTATAAACGTATAATGCGGTCATCATCAAGGTTTGCTACATTTTCAAGTTCTAAGTAAATTTGCGTACTTAACTTTTCAAGTGTTTTAGCACTTGCTGGGCTCTTAACTGAGAACTTTTTAGCAAATAAATTAACAATTTGCGCTGCAATGTTTGGATAATTTGCAAATGTGCTTTCAATGTAACTTTGTGAGAACGTTACACCAATTTGACGCATGTACTTAGCGTAAGCACGTAAAATAGAGGCTTCGCGGCCAGTTAGGCCACCCATTAACACTAAACGGTTAAAACCATCATTTTCAAGGCGGTTGCCCCACACATTTGTTAATGCAGCGCGAAAACGTGCTGAAATTTTATCAAAGTCTGCCATCCCTTTGCTGTCAATAAGCATCGAGAAGTCCATGATCCAGTTAATACGACCATCGCTAGTTTTAACTGAATATGGTGTTTCACCAACAACGCGCAGACCAAAGTTTTCAAGCATTGGCATAACATCAGATAAGTGAATTGGCTCATCTTTATGGAATAAGCTTAATCGTACAATATTACTGTTTGCTTCTTCTTGAGGACGGTAGAACAGCATTTCTAGCTTGTTTTCATCGCTAAGTAGTTCTAACTTTTCAATATCAACAACCGCAGCACTTGGAAGCACTTCATCTTTGTATGAGCGTGCAAACGCATTACAGTATTTACGATTTAAATCGTTACCACGTGCTTCACCCGCAGACTCTAAAAGTGCAGATTGAAGTTTATCTTCCCACGTACGTGCAGCTTCTACTAAATTGTTTTCGATGTCTTTCACGTTATATTCGATCTTGTTGTCGGTCACACGAACGGTGTAATGAGTACGCGCCAGTGTTGACTCAGAGAAATAAGTAGTAAATTCGACTTTATCGTCAGAATTAAATGCATTAGCTAATATATCTTGCGTTTCACGACGAAGAGCCGTGTTATAGCGTTCGCGAGGAACATAAACCATGCAAGATAAAAAGCGACCATACGCATCTTTACGTACAAACAAGCGACACATATCGCGCTCTTGTACTTGTAAAACACCCATAGCAACTTCAAGTAGCTCACTTTCGCGCGCTTGAACTAGCTCATCACGTGGGTAGGTTTCTAAAATATTTAAAACAGCTTTGTAAGCGTGTGTACCTTTAGCAAAATCACACATTTCCATAATGCGGTTAATTTTACTTTTTAAAACAGGCACATCAGTAGCACTATTATTGTAAAAGCTTGATGAGAACAAACCAATAAAGCGGTCTTCACCAATTACATTGCCTTCATCGTCAAAACGCTTAATACCTACGTAATCAATGTAGGCTGGACGGTGAACGCGAGAAACAGAGTTTGTTTTTGTCAAGATCAGTAGGTTGCTGCTGCGTGCTTCTTGGCGAGCAACTTCTGGTAATTCTGATAATAATCGTGTGTGTTCTTCAGTAGAGTTTTTCATCAAGCCAAGGCTTGATTCCATTTTACCTTTTAATTGGTAATCACCTTGAACTGGGCTTAGCTCATATTCACGGTAACCCATTAGGGTAAAGTTATCTTTCGCTAACCAATCTAAAAACTCAGTTGTTTCTGAAACTTCTTCTGTCGTTTTATTATGATGACGTTTAGGTAACTCTTTGGTTACTGCAATCAATTTTTTACGAATTGGCTGCCAATCATCAACAGCAACTGACACATCAACAAGAACCGACTCTAACTCTTTCTTGAAAGACTCAATCACAGAAGAATCTGTTTGACGGTCAATTTCAATAAAAAATACTGTTTTAGTAGATGAGGATTCTTGCTCTGCTTTTAAATTTGATAATCCAGAAATTTTAGCGTTTTCATCGCGCTTAATTTTTAATGGGCAGTGAAGTAATAAGTGAGAGGCGATATTTTCACGAGTCATGGCCATACGAACAGAATCAACTAAAAACGGCATGTCTTTAGTAATAATCTCTACGATTGTATGTGATGACTGCCAGCCATCTTTTGCCACTTCAGGGTTGAAAACGCGGATAACAGCGTCGTCGGTAGTATTTTTTTCTAGCGAGTTCCAAAGGCTTAATGCTGCGCCATATAGGTCACTATCGTTGCGGTTTGCCAAATCCTCTTTAGACATATTGCTGTACAAGGCTTTGGCGAATTTCTCAACGAGTAACACATTATCAGCGCGAACTTTTTTCTGGATCAGCTTGCAGACATTATCTAGGATAACCGAGGCTTGGCCTTCATTTCGTGTCATTGTATGTTCCTTAATCTATTACTGCTCAGGAGCAGGAATTTGTACAGCTATTCATTAGCGTGGAGTCAATTAAATTCTAACCCTTTTACAGCTAATAAACAGCCTTTTCGATGAAAACATTTTAAGCATTTCAGCTATTTGGTCATCTATTCACAAATTGTAGATATAAATGGCCTTTACAGGCCATTTAGGAGCAAAATTATTCACATTATTTTTTCTGGTCAGTCCAGAGAAGGCTACCAATAGCGGGTAATAACAACACTGCACCTAACATATTTACTAAAAACATGAAGGTTAACAGTATACCCATATCAACTTGGAATTTAAGATCTGAGAATATCCACGTACTCACACCAATCGCAAGTGTAATACCGGTAAATAGAACCGCACTTCCACGTTCAACAAGCGCATTTCGATAAGCAACACTTAATGGTACATTTTGCTTAAGCTGCCCCATCATCGACGACAGTATATAAATACCGTAATCGACCCCAATACCTACTCCTAGAGCAATAACTGGCAAAGTAGAAACGGTTAAGCCTATTTCTAATTGCACCATAAGTGCTTGTGCAAGTGTTGATACGATATAAAGCGGCAATACCACAGCAATCGTTGCTTTTACGCTTCTAAAGCTCATTAAACATAAGATGATAACGGCACCATAAACATAAAGCATCATTGGTATTTGCGCTTCTGCAACTGACTCATTAGTCGCTGCCATTACGCCAACAGGTCCTGACGCTAGTTTAAATGCTAATTTATCAGTGCCCTCTTCTTGTGCAAATTGCTTAACACTTTTAATCACAGTATCGATAGTTTGTGCTTTATGATCATCTAAAAATATAATCACTGGCATAACTGAACAATCACCGTTAAGTAAACCTGTACTAGTTTCAACTCGAGACGTTGACTGAACTAAACTTGCTGAATTTCGTGGCAAGCTTTGCCATTTCAAATTGCCTTCGTTGTAGCCTGCGTTAACCGATTGAGCTACAGAGCTCAAACTTACAGCAGACTGCACACCTGCTACATTCTCTACTTTGTATTGAAAACGGCTTATACGATCCATCACATCATGCTCAGTACATGCTGCAGGATATGCTTCTACAATTACCTTTAAGATATCAGACGAGATAGTATATTTATCAGATATTAAGAATGTATCCTGATTATAACGGGCATCTTGATGCAGTGATGGCGCGCCTGCATGTAAGTCACCTATACGCATTTTATCTGCTTGCCAGTAACCTAAAGCAAATAGAACAAGTGTAAAACCAATAATCATTTTAGCTACTTTAGGATCAGTCGCTTTAACAAGTAAGTCGCGGATTTTATCGAGCATGTTTGGTTTTGCTGCATCACCAGATTGAATATGTACACTGTTTTCAAAGTTCATGTACGAAGCCCAAACTGGCAATAAGATTAAATTTGTAAATATAATTACTGCTACACCTAAACTCGCTGTAATGGCAAGTTCACGGATAATACCAATATCGATGGTAAGTAATGTTAAGAAGCCTACTGTGTCTGAAAGCAGTGCAATACCGCCTGGCACTAATAAAGCCCTAAAACTTGACTGACAACAAATACGTGTTGTTTTACCTTCACCTACTTTTTTACCAATCGCATTTATCATCTGCACACCATGGCTTACACCAATAGCAAATACTAAAAACGGTACCAAAATAGACATAGGGTCTAGGCCAAAACCTAAACTTGAAAGCAGGCCTAATTGCCAAATAACAGCAATAATGGAACATGCAATAGGCAAAATAGTCAGCTTTAAACTGCCACAAAATAGCCAAACCATAATAAAGGTAAAAGCGATAGCAATGGCAAAAAATACAACCACCCCTTTTGCACCTTCAGCTATATCACCAGCCATTTTTGCAAAGCCAATAATATGAATACTTACTTTGTCCGTACTTAAAGGCTCTCTTAAATCACTTTCTAGCTTTTGCGCAAAAGCTAATGTGTCTAATTTTTGTTGTGTTTGAGGATCAGTTTCTAAAAGTTGAGCAGTTACCATTGCACACGAATAATCGCTGGCAATCATACGTCCTACAACTTTTGCTTTTTCAATGTTTTCCTTTACTACACCTAAACCACGCTTATCTGCTTTAAAGTTAGCAGGAATAATTGGGCCACCGGCAAAGCCATCCTCCACTACTTCAACAAAACGAGCACTGGGTGAAAATATTGAGTTAACTAATGGACGATTTACGCCAGGAATGAAATAAAGCTGATCGTGAACCGCTTTTAATTGAGTAAAGAACTCTGGATTAAATATATCACCACTGTCATCACACACTGAAATCAAAATACTGTTTGCACCACCAAACTGCTTTTCATGCTTGGTATACACTTTCATATAATCGTGGTTTAACGGGATATTTTTATTAAACGATGCATCTAATTGAATTTGAGTCGCTTTGAATACAAGTAAACAGGTTATAAGTGCAAAACTTATAAGCATAATTAAGCGATGTCTAAAAATCGCCTTTTCAATAAAATCGAGTAGTTTATGCATTAAGGGGTTAACTCCTTCACTTTAATGCCATCTTCTGTAGCCATGATCAGCCTGTTATCTAAAATTACACCATCAAGAATCGCTTTACCGTCAGCAAGCTGCTCGTGGGTGAGTAACCCATCTTGAAGATGAAAAATAACGCCACTGTTGGCAAGCATAAGCCATTGTTTGTTATTATAATTAATAATGTTGTTAATCGTCGCTGTTTTTACATTTTCGAAATGCTGCCACTGCTGTTCACCATTTTGCTTTGCAAAAACATTACCTCGAAGCCCTGCCACAATTTCTTGTGTGCTATCTGATGCAACTGCAAAGAATGAACCAGGATAAATTTCTTCTATCCTTTGCCAAGTTTGACCATCATCAATGCTTCTGGCCATCAAGCCCATCTCACCAACCAGCATTAAACCATTATCTGTTTTTTCGATTCGATTAAAGTGCGGTAAAATTGAAGCAGTTTCGGCTTCGTATCCTTCGGGGTCATTTTCTTTTAAATCGTTCAAGTAATCACGATCATCACTAAATAATAGCGAATCTAAAAAGCGTTTTTGCCAATGTTTACCACCATCGGTGGTTTGATAAAACATGCCATATGCGCCCACTGCAAAACCTTTTAAATCATCTTCAAATAGAATATCTAAACATGGTTTGTCTAATTTTGGTTGTGCTTGTTGTAGTTGCCAATTAATACCACCGTCAGTAGTATTTATTATTGTTGCATCGTGGCCACACGCCCATCCATTATTTTCATTACTAAAATCAACGGCAGTTAATAGCACTTGAGTTGGGACTAGCTCAGCTTGTTGCCATTTATCACCCGAGATACTTTTAATAACAGTACCGTGTTTACCTACTGCAATTAGACTATTGCCTGTGTTGGTTATGTCGGTGAGTAAGGTTTTAGCTGCATTTGTTGCACTGATTGCATTGTTAGGGGCTTCTTGTGCAACACTCGCACCGCTTATTATCAGGCTGGCATATACCAAATACTTCATAAATTTTAATCGCCTTGTACGAGAGAGTTGTTTGTCTTTTTACTGGGGAAAGCGTTGCGCGCTGTAAGACAAACGCGATGAGAAAGGAAAAGGCACTTAACAAATTGTTAAATGCCTAGTTTAATACTATCTACCTGCGCGACGTAAAGCGCTTGAAGTAAATTCGTTATCGTTAAATGACTGTGAAAAATCGTACATTTTTTCTTGGTTATCTAAACCAATTGCTAAATAACGACGAGAATTCAAATCATGATAAACCTCAAGCGTACTCCACTGTGTAGGTACTTCGTAGTAGTTAAGGCCATAAGCCATTGCTACACGGTAAAGTTGGTCGCGGTTATCATAAATATCAGTAACCTGTACTTGCCAGCTATCTTCATCGATGTAAAACACACGTTTTTTATAGATATGACGTGTATCATTTTTTAAGTTAGCTTCAACAACCCAAACACGGTGTTTTTCGTAACGTGTATGTTCTGGGTTAATATGGCCAGGCATTAAAATATCATCGTACTCTAGCTTATCACTATGAAGTTTATAGCTGTTGTAAGGTATATATAACTCTTGCTTGCCTTTTAGTGTCCAGTTGTAACGATTTGGCGAGCCATTAAACATATCAAAATCATCGGTAGTACGCAGGCTATCTGCAGCTGTGCCTGGTGCATCATATGCAACATTAGGTGCACGACGAACACGACGTTGTCCCGAGTTATAAGTCCATGCTTGACGCGGCGTTAATATTTGATCCATTGTTTCATGAACTAATAATGCAGTACCCGCTAAACGAGCCGGTTCTGTAACGCTTTGTTTAAACTTAAACAAAATATTTGAGTCTTGCAGCTCTGCTGGTGTTGCACTAGGGTCTGAGTATTTAACTAATAACTGCTCATCAAAGCCAACATAGTTATAAGAACCAGATGCAGTCGGTGCAGCTTGACCACCAAAACGCTCAATAGACTGGCCACGGTAACGTAATAAGTGATTCCAAATTGCCTCTAAACCCGTTTTAGGAATAGGGAAAGGAATACCAATCGCCGTATTTTTAATACCGTTACCGCCTTCGATTAATTCAGCAGTCGGTGCAAACTTTTTAGTCGCATCATACACAAACTGAGGGTAAGACGCAGAACGACGTGTTTCATACACAGGCATTTTAAATGTGTCTGGATATGCTTCAAATAAAGCGATTTGACCCGGACTTAAATTAGCTTTGTACTTTTCAATATTACTTTTATCAATAGTGAAAAGCACTTTATCAGCTGTAAATGGGTCAAGGTGATGCATACCAGCTTCATAACCTGCTGGGGCTGTTGTAATGCCATTATTCCATTCTGGAATAGAGCCATCAGCATTAGCTGCTTTTTCTGCGCCCATTGGCGTTAAATTTTGACCTAATTGAGCAACTTCATCAGCGTTTAATTTAGCTAAAGCTGCGCTGCTTGCAAACAAGCTACAAAAAGCTGTAGCGATGAGGGTAGGTTTTTTAATCATAATAATGTTACCCCTAAATAGAATATTTTAAGTTAAAAGAAACGTAATCGCGATCCGAGAAAGTATTAATATCGCCGCCGCCCCAAAACGAGTTATAGCTCACATCAAGTGACCACGCATTTTGGTAGTTAAAGTTCATGGTTGCACCTAAAGATTTACGATCTTCAATAAATAAGAACATAGGATCTGGTGTATTACCATTTACGTCATGAGAAAATACAAAACGTGGAGAGAAGTTAATACCTTTGTAAAGGTTAAAATAATCACCTTTAGCAATTAGGCGGTAACCCCAAGAAGATGCTGTGGCGAATGATTTTTCTTCAGCGCCATTTGATAAACCAAGTTGCAATGTTGAATAATCATTAGTACCTGGGCCTGTAATTGTGCCACTACGGCCAGTACCGGATACATTTAAACGCATTTCGTCATATTCTGGCATGTTATGAATTTTTACAGCACCCACTTCACCAACAACAGCCCAACTATCAGCCCCTAATGAAGGTCCAAATAAGTGAGTAGCCGTGAATTGAATTTGTGATGTATCACGTTCTATATAGCCTTGAGCAACTTCACCCGCTCCAACAGAGCTTATAGCATCGCCAAAACTCATTTGCGAAATACCCGCAAAATCAGGACGAATACCGGCAAGCGCCAATTGCTCAGGCATAGCTGTGTAAAGTAACTCTACGTCATCAATTTGCAGTGGTTCATCTTGACGAAACGCAAACTCACCCGCAAAGGCTGTTTCACCAATAGTGGTGTTAAAACTTAAACCATATAGTTTAATATCTTCTGGGTAGTCGTTTTCAGCTTTAGAAAAAGCGGTTAAATCAGCAACATTATCTGACGTAATTTCTGTCGTCATGATCATCGCTAAATCTTGGGCAATTGCAGCTTGTGAAAAGTTTGATACGCGACCAGATATAAGCGGACGACGGCTATGGTAATTCACATGATAGAGTGCAATTTCAGTATCATTAAATTCAGGTAAAAACACACCTAAACGTAAACCATACTGGCCGCCATCTTCAGGTTCTGTTTTACCATTATCCCCTTTGCCTTTTAATGCAACCTTAGTTGGGTAAGCAAGATACATTTGGGCTAATAAAGCGCTTCCTTCAGCACTTGAAGGATCAATACCTTGAGCAGCTGCTGCTAATGCAAAATCAGATGTTAGGTTATTTAAACTATCCGTTAAAAAAGCAACATCAATATCAGGATTAGACGTAAAGCCTAATTGAACATTCTGCTGATAACCATTTTCTGCTGCAAAGTCATTAGTAGAAAAGTATGTACCTGCTGCTGGTAAACGTGTTTCTTGCCATTGATATTGGTAGAAACCTTCAAGCGTAATGTTCTCAGTAATTCCGAGCGATGCCCAAAGCATACCGATTGGTATAAATGCTTCTTTTAGCTCAGCGCCAGGTGCTTTTAATCGATCTATATCAACTGGGTTTACGTTAATACCATGAGATATAAGCGTACTTTCACCCCAGTTAACTACTTGCTGGCCTAAACGGACAGATAAAGGGTTATTACCATCATTTAAATCAAAATCGGCCCATACAAACGCGTCTAATAAACGTATGTCGGCACAACTTTGTGCTTTGGTGTCTTTATCGTCACATGGATCAACACCCTGCCCTGATGTAGGATTTGAATATGCATGATTGCCATCCATCAACGCAAAGTCATAAAAATACATGAAGCGAGTGAACAAACCGTAGTTATCTTTGTTTATTGAAAGGTCGTGTGTGCCCTTCAATAGTTTTGAGAAGGAGTCACCACTATCAAAATTTAAATTACCCGCATCACCATTGTTTGAGTAAGAGCCCGGTTGTGCCCATACATCTTGTGATGAGTAAATAGTATTACTTAGCGCTGGGTTGTATCCTGTCCAATCAAATGCTGGGTTATTACTTTTGCCAATTAGGTTAAAGTCTCTGTCTTCTACGCGAACACTTTGCCCATATGAAAAGGTTGAATCGAAGGTAATATCAAAACCTCCAGCTTCAAATGTTACAGCTTGAGTACTTGCTGCAGATAAACCTAAACTAGCGGCTGCTAAACCTATAGCGATTCTATTTTTAACAAAAAGCGATCTTCTTATCATTTTGGTTCCCCCCTGTCGCGGGTCATTTTGTGTGATCAAGTTATTGTTTTTAGTGTAATCATAACGATAGAAGCGAATCAGTAAAATTACAAATACTCGCTCTAATCTGTCATATACTTCTTATTCTGGTTAACGCTTACGTATTGGTAAGACGTCGTACCAGATAATTTATACACGTAATTTAACAATAGGACAAATTGAAATTAACAAAAATACAATATTTTTATGTATATATAACATAAAAACCGAGTGTCAGGCCACTCGCTCTAGGCGGATGAACTTGTTTTCGGGGGTTAATAAGAGTCTAAAACGGCCACGTACACCCAAGCTCGAAATGAAGGGCCTCAAATGCGTAGCAGCAAAACGAATTGTTTTACCGCCATCCTCTACAACTTGTAAAGAGCTAAAACGGCCATGGTAGTAATCCATGCACTCGTTATAGCTCAATCTTAAGGTAAAATAATACTCAATCATTTATGCGAGCGCTTTTTCAACCTTTTCATACAAGTCAGCACTTAGGCCATCTAAGTTGGCTAAGCGTTGTAATTGCAGCTTCATTGCTTGTGAGCGTACATCATCGTAACGCTTCCACGACATAAACGGTGTTAACATACGAGATGCATTTTGTGGATTAATTGCATTAAGTTTTATTAATAAATCACCTAATAACGCATAGCCTTGAGCATCTGCTCGATGAAATTGTGCTGTATTAAAGTGGCTAAAACTTCCTACAAGTGCACGTACACGGTTAGGATTTGAAAAATCAAAACACGGGTGTTCGTAAAGTGCCTTAATATCATCTATAGCAGTACTGCCTGATTGCATAGCTTGCAGTGCAAACCACTTATCCATGACTAAAACATCATGACGCCACTGACTATCAAAATGACTCAAAAGCTCATCTCTAACAGGGTGTGAAGCTTTTACCACAGCGCTTAGGGCACCAAGTACATTAGTCATATTAGTCGAGCTTGCAGCTTCTTTAATAAAGGTTACAGCTTCTGGACTTTGTGTTTTAGCAAGGTAGTGCAGACATATTTGCTTTAAAGCACGATTCGCAACAGCGCTTGCACTTATACTGCCATCATCTTCAAGAGATTCGTAACAACTAAGCAGCTCATCAGCAAGTTCATCAGCAATTTGTTGCTCAAACTTTTCTGTTATTTCAATAATGTCATCTACAGGTATTACATCAAATTCAGCAGCTAACGTGTCAAAACTCGGCAATTTAAACAGCTCTGCAATTAAAGCTAAATCGCCCTCTTTGGTGTTTATAAGTACACGTAGCGCATTTATAATTTCGCTGCTTAATACGCTATTCGTTGCATCGGTGATTTGAGATTTAATCGCCTTAATGAATAGCTGCTGTTGTGCATCCCAACGTGAAAAATCACTGCGCGCAAAACGCATAATATGCAATAGTTCGGGCTCTGTTGTTTGCTGGTTTAAAATACAAGGAGCAGAAAAGTCTTCGAGTAAAACCGCAACAGGCTTTTCTAAAATATTATCAAAGCTAAATGTTTGAGTCGCATTAGTTACATCGAGTACATGATCTAGCTTTTTACCTTTATATTGCAGAGCAATACTTTGTCCATTGGCATCAAGTAGTTCAATAGCAAAAGGTATATGAAGCTTTTTATTCTCTGGCTGATTAGCTGGCGCTGTTTGCTCGATTGTCAAAGTGTATGTATTTGAGCTGCTATCAAATTCTTGAATTGCATTTAAACGCGGTGTACCTGATTGGCTGTACCATTGTTTAAATTGCTCTAAATCAACACCTGATGCATCGCTCATCGCACTTACAAAGTCATCACATGTAACTGCTTGCCCATCGTGGCGCTCAAAGTAAAGCGTCATCCCTTTTTGAAAGTTAGTTTCACCCAGTAATGTGTGCATCATACGGATAACTTCAGCACCTTTATCGTATACAGTTACTGTATAAAAGTTATTCATTTCAATAACTTTCTCAGGGCGAATTGGGTGAGCCATAGGGCCTGCATCTTCGCTAAACTGATGCGTACGCATAACTTTGACCGCATCAATTCGGTTAAGTGCACGAGAGCCTAAATCACTACTGAACTCTTGGTCTCTAAATACAGTTAACCCTTCTTTTAGCGATAACTGAAACCAATCTCTACAAGTAACTCGGTTACCTGTCCAGTTATGAAAGTACTCATGCCCTACAATGGATTCAATCGTATGGTAGTCTTTATCTGTGGCTGTTTCTTGATTAGCTAATACGCATTTACTGTTAAAAACGTTTAGCCCTTTATTTTCCATCGCGCCCATGTTGAAAAAATCGACGGCTACAATCATATAAATATCAAGGTCATACTCTAAATTAAAGCGTTCTTCATCCCACTGCATTGCCTTTTTGAGTGAGGCAATAGCATGGGGTGTTTTAGATAAATTACCTTTATCAACAAACAATGCTAATTCTACATCTCTGCCGCTTTTAGTCGTGTACGTATCTTTTAAAACATCAAAATCGCCCGCTACAAGTGCAAATAAATAGCTCGGCTTTTTAAATGGGTCTTGCCATTTCACAAAATGACGACCATCTTGTGTTTCACCACTGTCTACTTGATTACCATTAGAAAGAAGTTGTAGATACTTTTTATCGGCAATAATAGTTACATCAAACGTGGCAAGTACATCAGGGCGATCCATGTAATAGGTGATCTTTCTAAAACCCTGCGCTTCACACTGTGTACAATACGCACCGCCAGATAAATACAAACCCTCTAAAGAAGTATTCGTCTCAGGCGATATCTCGGTCACAATACTTAATTGGCAACTATCCGGTAGGTTATTAATTATTAGCTGCTCGCCAATAATTTCATAATCAGTTATATCAACCGTATCAATAGATAAAGACAGTAAGCGTAAATCAATACCATCAAGCACTAAAGGTGCTTTTTTATCACCAACACGCGTAAGCGTTAGCAAAGAGCTTACTTTGGTTGATAATGGCTGTAAGTCAAAGGTTAGCTCTGTGTGGTCAATTAAAAAATCAGGAGCTTTATAGTCTTTAAGATATTGTGCTTGAGGTTTACTTGATTCAGTCATAGATACTCCAAAACAGCTCCTTTTAAGTTAAAAGGAGCAGTTTAAAATTAGGCGGATTGTTTTGGCTTAATACGTAAAATTTTAATGCCCAAGTAGGCATAAACCACCGCTAAAACAGGGTTAATTAAGTTAAAGAAAGCATAGAGTGCATAATCAAAAGGATTTATTAGTAAAACGCTTTGCATATATGCGCCACACGTGTTCCATGGAATTAGTGGGCTGGTAATTGTACCGCCATCTTCCAATGTACGAGATAAGTTAACAGGCTTCAAACCACGTTTTTCATATTCATCTTTAAACATACGACCAGGTACAACAATTGCAATATATTGATCGGCCGCTATCACGTTAGTACCAATACACGTTGCTATTGTTGCCGCAATTAACGATCCCGTACTTTTAGCTATTTTAAGTATGCTTTTAACAAAAATATCCAAAAGGCCTGTTTTTTCCATAATGGCACCAAACATCAGTGCAGTCATAATAAGCCATGTGGTTGTAAGCATTCCGGACATACCGCCACCACTGAGTAGGGAGTCCATTTTGTCATCGCCTGTACTTATGCTAAAACCATCAAAAAACGTCGTCCAAACAAGCTTAAAATAGCCAACTAGCTGCCCTTGAGAAACATCAATTTGGCTAGCAATTAAATCAGATTGAAACAACATGGCCCAAACAGCGCCCACAACAGCACCGATAGAGATAGCAGGAAAGGCTGGCATTTTTTTAATCGCTAAAACTAAAAGTACAATTAGCGGGATTAGCATTTCAAAACCAATATTAAAGTTTTGCTGTAAAATAGCCGTTATTTCATCAATGCGCCCCGCTTCGCTTGAAGCAGTTGCGTTAAAGCCCATGAATATAAATATAATCAGTGCAATTACAAAACTTGGTACTGTCGTCCACAGCATATGTTGAATATGCTCAAATAAATCAGCGCCTACAACTGCTGGCGCTAGATTGGTTGTTTCTGACAGCGGGCTTAACTTATCACCAAAGTACGCACCAGATATAACAGCGCCTGCTGTAACTGTTTGTTCAAGTCCAAGACCCGTTGCAACGCCTAATAAAGCAACACCTATCGTAGCGGCAGTAGTCCAAGAACTACCTATACTCATAGCTACAATGCCACAAATTAAACAACTCGCTGCATAAAACCAACTTGGGTTTATAACTTGCAAGCCATAATAAATTAAAGTTGGTACAGTTCCAGAAAGTAGCCAAGTGCCAATTAACGCACCTACCATAAGTAAAATTAGGATAGCGCCAAGTGAAAGCGTTATACCTTCGATCATGGCTTGTTCTAATTTTTTCCATGTATAACCGTTTTTAAGCCCAATTAAAGCCGCTGCAAAAGTAGCAAATAAAAGTGCAATTTGGTTAGGGCCTGATGAAGAGTTATCACCAAATAAGTAAACTGCAGCACCAAGTAAACAAATTAATACAGAGATAGGAATTAATGCATCAAAAAACGAGGCGGGCTTGATTGGTTTGTCATCCAATAGCTTCAAAGTAGAGACTCCTAGACACACTTACTGTGTGTTTAATTATTATTTTTAGCACGTAAAGCGCATTAATTGAGCATGATTGATCTAGCTCAACTTTATGTAATCAAATATTATAACAATTTAGTAAATTTTAGGTAGTAAAAAAGGCGCTAATGCGCCTTTTTTATAGAGGTAAAACCAGTTGTTACTTCTTAGCTATACGACCATAATTAATATAATCTTGAGTAATTAATGCAGCTTCTTCCAAAAATGGGTCAAGCTCTTCAATTACTTCAGGTAAATCGTCTAAGTTTTCTACCGGATCTTTACCTAAACGCTTAAGACGTTCGTTAGTACGTACAAGTGCACGTGCTTCACCTTCATCTTTTTCTTTAATACGCGTAGCTTCAACTAAAGAGATAGTTTTACGGTCTTTCTCTTCGTTGTATAAGGTAATGTCATTAAATACATAACCAAATTCTGGTTCTGATTTAATTCGTACTTCGTGTTGTTTCTCAAGGTACGTAATAATAGGTGTTAAATTACCTAATTTTTTGTATTTCGCTTTAACAATGCTGTCCCAAGGAAGTGCATTATCTTGCTTACTTTCGCCCCACTCTGCAGGATCGATTGCTGATGGAAACGAAATATCAGGGATCACACCTTTATGTTGCGTACTACCACCGTTAATACGATAAAACTTAGCAATCGTATATTGTACGCTACCCAGCGCATTATCGTATAAATCGTAAGCGCGGCCTAAGCCTTTGTGCTGCTGTACTGTACCTTTACCAAAAGTTTGCTCGCCAATAATAACTGCACGACCATAATCTTGCATAGCTGCTGCAAATATTTCAGAAGCAGAGGCACTGTAACGGTCAACTAAAACAGTTAAAGGACCGTCGTAATAAGTTATACCATCACGATCTTTTTGCTCTTCAATACGGTTATTTAAGGTATGAATTTGAACAACTGGACCTTGGTCAAAAAACAAACCAGACAGTTGTGTTGCTTCATATAAAGAACCACCACCATTTTGGCGTAAGTCGATAATAATACCATCAACTTTTTCTTCTTTAAGCTTAGCCAGCTCAACTTTTACATCTTTCGAAAGATTATTGTAAAAGCCTGGAATTTCAATCACGCCAACTTTACTTGTTAAATCAGAGTATTTGGCTTCAAATACTTCTGATTTAGCCGCTCTATCTTCAAGTCGAATTTTATCACGCGTGATTTCAACAACTTTAGGTGCGCCGTGAGCGTCAACACCTTTTAAATACTGTAGACGTACTTTAGTCCCTTTAGGACCTTTAATTAAATCAACTACGTCATCTAAACGCCAGCCAATTACGTCTACAAATTCTTCGCCATCTTGGGCAACACCAATAATGCGGTCATCAGCTTTAATTTGATCTGTTTTATCTGCAGGGCCTCCCGGCACTAAGCTGCGAATAACAGTGTAGTCTTCATCAGGGCTTAGTACGGCACCAATGCCCTCAAGCTCTAAATCCATATCCATTTTGAATTGCTCTGCACGACGTGGCGATAAATAAGATGTATGCGCCTCAATACTACGTGCTAGCGAATTCATAACAATTTGAAAAGCATCTTCTGAATTAGATTGTACTAAACGTTTTTCTGCATTTTTATAGCGTTTGGTCAGCACTTCTTTAATGCCTTCCCAATCTTTACCCGTCATTTTTAAACGCAGTGCGTCGTACTTTACACGCTCACGCCAAATTTCATCAAGCTCAGCTTGTGACACAGGCCATGCTGAATCTTCACGGTCAAAAAAGTATTCATCTTCTTTATCAAACGTCATTTCTTTTTCAAGTAAAGTAAGTGAATACTCGTAACGTTCAAAACGGCGTTTAAGACTTAAGTTAAAAATATCAAACGTAAAGTCTAATTTACCGGTAGTAATAGCGTTATCAAAGTCATCACGATATTGCTCAAAAGAAGCAATATCGCTGGCTAAGAAAACGCTTTTATTAAAATCAAGGGATTCGATATAACGATCGTACACTTTACTAGAAAGCTCATCGTTAAATCGAACCGGTGTATAGTGTGAACGAGCAAATAAGCTGGCCACTCGTTTGCTAGCAGTACCATGTTGACTCTCTTGCTTAAGCTGGGGTAAATCGTCAATTGTAACGGCTTCTACAGCAGCAAATAATGAACCTGAAAACAGGGCAGCAACTAACGGAATGAGCGTAAACTTTTTACTCATACACAACTCCTTAATTTATTTACAACTTAAACGATGTATAAGCTGTCAGCTTTGGTTTTAACTTGCATACCTGTCACTAATTCAACATGAACGTCATCTTTGTTCACTTCAGTGATTACTGCATTTACAAGTGCTTGGCCAAGTTTAACCTTAACCTTATTATTAACCTTGACCTCAGTTGCTGGTAAAGGTTCAATTTTTCCTGAACGTTTAACTGGCGCTGCTTTAGCAGGTTTGTTAGCTGCAGGTGCGTTTTTATCGCCTGCTTTGCTAGCATGAGCTGGTTTTTTCTTGAAAGATTTAGAATCAGAATCTTGGCGAGGACGCTGTTGTTTTTTGCGTTTTGCCATTTTAGCGCGGCTTTCTTCCAATGCTTTTTGTGCATGGTCGATATGCTCTTGCTCAACTTTTTCACCTTGATTACCATCAAGATCAATACGAAACTCTGACTTTGTCACAGCTTCTAAATAACGCCAATTAGACGTGTATTTTCTAAGCGCTTGACGAACTTGAGTCTTACTTACTTTTTCAGACCCTTCAATACGCTCAGCAATATCTTTAAAAATACCTACTTTAAGCGGCTTGATGCCATCTTTTTGTTTAAAACATTGTGGGAATTCTTGATATAAAAATTCCAACACTTCATTAATATCTTTTAGCTTGTTTGTGGTTTCCATTTTAGAACCTATTTTTCACATCTTTTCATCAAGGGACGAATCGACGTAGTGTGTTACCCAGTCGACCAACTCTTCGAAATCGGCTTCTATTACAGCCATATCACCCCGAAGGTGTTCCCAAATACCATTAATTGTTTCATCAATAAATTCACATTCTGAATCATCTGGAAGACGATCCCATGCAATATGAATTAAATCATTGAGCGTTTCCGCTACATGCTCTTCTTCGCCTTCCCAGTCGCCAACATCTTGCACAGCAAATAGGTAGTCTTGAACATTTAGCAAATCTTTCATTACAGGCTCGCCTCTAAGCATTTCACTAATGCTACAAGGCCAGCTTTATCATCAGCATCAAATCGGCCAATACTTGGACTATCAATGTCTAGTACTGCGAATACTTTACCATGTTTCATGATAGGTACAACTACTTCAGAGTTAGACGCTGCATCGCAGGCTATATGCCCGTCAAAAGCGTGAACATCTTCAATTAATTGTGTTTCAGCGGTTGCCGCAGCTGTTCCACATACCCCTTTCCCAACGGGAATACGGATGCATGCAGGATTACCTTGAAACGGACCAAGTACTAATTCAGTAGGAGAATCCATAAAGTAAAAGCCCGCCCAATTTACATCTTCTAAAGAGGTAAATAACAGCGCGCTTATGTTTGCCAAATTGGCAATTACATTAGATTCACCAGCTATCAGCGATTCAGTTTGCTTAACTAATGACTGGTAAAAATCGTGCTTTTGCATACCAAACTACTTCTTATTAAACATACAGTAGCTAAAGGTACTCTTTGTCGTGAAAAATTGGAACCTTTTGGAGGTAAAAAAAAGGAAATCGCACCGTTTATCAGCGTGCTTGGTTAATAATGCTGCGATTATTTTTTTACCGATTTGCGAAGACCAAATAAAAACAGTCCGGCTGCAAATGCTGACATAACACTATTAATCAAAAATATCTCGCCAGTTGAGGCACTTAATAAGTAACTAAATATAGCGCCACCTAACAAACCAAGCGTTAATACACCTGAATAATTAACTTTAGAATACTTAAACATTAGTAAATACCCTGGCACAACAAAGGCCGCCATCGTTAAGCCTACAATATGTGCATTTGAGATAGCAGTCATCAACAGTTGAAAAAATACGGATAAGAAATCACCCTGTAGCGTTAGTGCATAATACAATCCTAACAAGCTGCCAATAATTACCGGGGACAATAATGAAAGCGCGACGCTTTTTGCGAGTTGATGTTTCATCTAATAATCCTTAATACAGAGTATAAATTTTAATGTATTAAGCATGCACCAAGATCTAAAGCTTAGAAATAGAGACTATGGTCGTAATTTATGATTAAAAATAAACCTTATTGCAGTATGAGCCTATTAATAAATTAATAGGCTCATACGTTTGGGTCATACTTATCAAAGTGCTTATAACTGAGCTATTTTATTTGATAACTCAAAGTGGCGAGATGTTACTATTTCCTCTAGCACTGCCAATCTTTTGTTCAACATCGCTCTTTGTTCCTCTAATTTTGTTATCTTATTATTATTCAGTCCATTAAATTTTACTTGCGCTGCCATTATTGTAGTTTTATAGGTGAAATAACGTTTAGTAATAGTAAGAATCAAAAAGGGTGAGCTAAATATAATTATTACAATAAATAGTTCTAGCATGGTCGTTTCCCAATCAATTTAAGTAAGCTTGTTGCGTATAAAGGCCACTTTTAGTGCATTGAAATAATTTTGATAATGTAACTTCGCGCTGCTTTCCTCGTCGAATTAGCATCTCAACATACACAATACTTAACACAATGGCTGTTGCTTTAAATAAGTTACCTTGTAGATCACCTACTGCGCCGCCCGACATACCAAATATTCCGTAAGCTGCATTCATAAAAATATGCATCCACATAGGAAACCAAATACGATAACCACATTCACAATATAGCCACGCAAACCATGTACCTGCTACAGTAGTGATCGTAACCGCCATCAATGCAGAAATCGCATCATTACCTTGATAAATATGGCCCAGGCCAAATATTACTGAACTAATCAATGCCGCAGGCACAAAGCCCCATCTACAATATTTAAATAAAACACCAAACAATGCAGCCCTAAAAATTAGCTCTTCAAAAAAACCCGCATAAACTGAGCCGGTGATTATTGCTGGTATTGATAGGTTAAGTTCATCACTCAAAAATCCATAACCTATTGCCATAGGAGCACAACAAATAATTGCTGCGAGTGCATAGTTAATAAAACCAGAAGAATTAAGCCCTATAGATTCAAAAGGCTCACTTTGTTTAAACAAAATAATAGCCGCAATAACTAACGGTCCATATAAAAAAGTATATTTAGCGGGGGTAAATAAAATGCCAGTTAGATTATCAAGTTCAGACAACCAGCTAGACCAACCTTCTCCCCAAAACTGCCTCATTACATAGTGGCAAAATACAAATATAGAAATTATTACAAGTGCCTTGATAGCGTATTTCATATCTACTTTCCTCGTTAAGTTGTAAATTTCAACTTAATCTTCGCAATAGTAAAAATACAAAGCGACTTATTAGGTCTCAATTACAAGACGAGGTATAAAGCCCATGTTTTAGGGGGGATTAACATGTTTTTGGGATTAATGACAAAGCATCTTTTATTACTTTTACATAAGAACGAGACACCGGTATTTTAATATCAATTGTATGCAGCGATAATTGCAACCCTCCAGCATTACCACTGTAGTGCTGAATGTTTTGCAGGTTGACCGCATAAGAACGGTGGCATCGTAATATAATTGTATTTTCTGGAAGCTGCTTTAATAAACCGCTAAGAGATACACGTAATAGTTTACGTGAAGTTGAAGCTCCTTCCTGTATTGTTATTTCACAATAGTTGTCTGAAGATTTAATAAATAAAATATGGTGATGAGCCGTGTTAATTTCGTCGTTTTTATTATCGCCTTTAAGAGTAATTGTCTTTAATTCAACTTCTCTCAACTGCTCTTGAACGACGCTAACTGTACTTGGCTTAGTTAAATCTATTACATGCCTATTTACCACAAGTAAAAAAATAAGAGGAAATACACCAATACAAAAAATATACCCTACAAAAAGTAATTGATTCTGCCAATGCCAAGACCCAAGTACAGCAACCACAAAATACCCATGATTGAATAACGCAGTAATTAAAATATATGTGACAGGAATAATAATTAAACGGCTTAATTTACTTAGCTTAAACTTAAGTAACACTATTTCTATGAATCCTGACAATAGCAAAGCACAAAAGGTTACTAACCCATAGCCAAAAAGCCGCAGAAACTTGTAAGACTCGGTATCGCTTGAAGTGCCAAAAGGTTGAAATACAAAAAGTACAAAAAGCGCTATAAACGAAAACATGACGGCACGATATACAACTAACTTTCTCGAATCTAGATCATCTTTGAGCCACAACATCCTATTTTGCATACCTTTAATCCACCAATGTTTAAAAATAGCACACATTAATATGTGCATTCCAACTCATTTAAAATTTTTGTGATGGTAGTTTTATTAAAAACAAAAAAAGGAAGAGAACATCAACGTTATTTAACAGCAGAAGATGGTGTGTGAGCAATTCTATCTGATTTTAAGATTTTACTAATGAGAGATAAAACATGTAATACCAATTCGCTTAATTAAGTGGTCTATTTTGAGGGCGGAAAAACGTGTTGATAGCTAGGCAAAAAATCCGCTATTAGTTGTTCTAAATGAGAATTTTTTAACGCAGGGAGCGACACGTTTAGCCCCGCAAAATGATTAAGTATTATTGCGGATTGGTATAAGTGCACTGATTTTGTTCCAAACACAAAAAAGCCCGCTAAATTAGCGGGCTATTTTGTTATATGGTGGAGAGATAGGGATTTGAACCCTAGATGGGCTATAAACCCATGCCGGTTTTCAAGACCGGTGCATTCGACCACTCTGCCATCTCTCCGATACTGCTAAGTTAAAAGTAAGAGTGTACTAATAACTATTTAAATGAATGATACTTTAATTACCACACACTTATTAAATAAGTGGTGGAGAGATAGGGATTTGAACCCTAGATGGGCTATAAACCCATGCCGGTTTTCAAGACCGGTGCATTCGACCACTCTGCCATCTCTCCGCACGGCCTGCATAATAGGGAAACCCATCCCTTTTGTGAAGCTTTTTTTTGAATTAATTGTTTAAGTGCTTAAAAAACAATTAATTTGTCTAAAGTTAGAACAAAGTGTTTTTAATTTAGCCATCAATACTCTTTTATTTAAATATTTAACTCTATTGATCTACAAAGGTTTGCCCAAACATATAAGAGTTGGTAATCTAATTTTAGTTAAATTATCGAAACACACACGTTTCACTTAAAGGAGCTCTACAATGGCGTTTAATCAATCGTACAATACCGCGAAACCGGTAATGTCTACCATTGAAACAAACAAGGTACTTAAAAACACCTACTTTTTACTAGCTATGACACTTGCTTTCAGTGCTGTTACAGCCGGTATTTCAATGGCACTACAATTACCTTACTTTATGGGAATTGTGTTTACACTTGTTTCGTTCGGTTTATTATTTGTTGTAAATAAAAAAGCAGATACAGCATCTGGTGTATTTTGGGTGTTTGCTTTCACAGGTTTAATGGGGGCAGGCTTAGGTCCATTGCTTAACCATTATGCTGCAATGCCTAATGGCCCAATGCTTATTATGCAAGCGTTAGGTTCTACGGCGCTTATCTTTTTTGGTTTATCTGCTTATGCACTGAACACTAAAAAAGACTTCTCATTCATGGGTGGCTTTTTAACGGTTGGCTTAATCGTTGTGATTGTAGCTAGCATTGTTAATATTTTTGTTGGCAGTTCACTTATGTTTATGGTGCTTAATGCGGCAGTTGTATTGATCATGTCTGGTTTGATTTTATTCGATACAAGCCGAATCATTAATGGTGGCGAAACCAACTACATTCGCGCAACAGTGTCTTTATACCTAAGCGTATATAACTTATTTACGTCTTTACTTGCTCTACTTGGCGCAAGTGATGACTAATTAAATAGTTCTGTTAAAATAGCCCCTTAATTGGGGCTTTTTTATTGGAATTGTTTTGTCACGTTTCGTTCTTTCATTACATACACCACCATCCGATCACGATACAACGCAAAGGTTAGTTAAGTTTGCGAATGCATGTTTAGCCCAAGGGCACACCATTGATGCTGTTTTTTTATACCAGCAAGGTATTTATCATGCATCTACCCACTTTGATTTATCCTCAGACGAACTTCAAATTTCAGCACTTTGGCAGGAACTCGCCGATCAAAAACTAAATTTAATGCTGTGTGTTACCGCCGCTGAAAAACGCGGGTTAGATATTAAAAACACAGGTGTATTTGCAGTCGCAGGGCTAGCTGAATTTGCAATGCTTGCAAGCGACGCTGATAAATGGGTGCAATTTAAATGATAAACGTATTAGTAATGAGTCAGTGCAGTCCATTTGACGATTTAAATATTCGTGATGCACTTGATATGACATTGATATTTGCTGCCGTTGACCAAAATGTGAGTTGGTTGTTTAGCGGCCCCGCCGTTTTGGCTTTAAAAAAACATCAACAACCAAACAATATTGGCTTAAAAGATTTTTTTAAAAACATTAAAACACTCGAAATCTATGATGTTGAAAACATCTACGTGTGTGAAAAGTCATTGCTTGATTATGGTTTAAATAAACATGATTTACTCATAGAGGCAAAAGCACTCAACTTTAGCCAACAACAAACATTAATCAAAGCGCAGCAACATGTGGTGAATTTATGAGTACATTACATATTTTTTCTAAGCCGCTTAACTATTATTCGGCTAATCAGCTAGAGAACTTAATTTTATCAGACGATAACGTGCTACTTGTTGGTGATGCCTGCTTTGCAAAAAAACAATTTAGGCAATTTGCAGATACACTGTTAATACTTGAACAAGACGCGCAAGTACGTGCAATAAAATTAACAGATAACGATAAAGCCATTAGCTATGAAGACTTTGTAGCACTCACTTTATCAACTAATCAATCAATTACGTGGTAACTCATGCTTGAATTTAACAACCAACAGATTGAAACCGACAAACAAGGCTACTTGCTTGACCATACTTTGTGGTCAAAGGAGCTTGCACCTGTAATTGCTATCCAAGAAAACATTACCCTTAGCGTTCAACACTGGGAAGTCATTAACTTTGTTCGTGATTTTTATATTGAATATAACACCAGCCCAGCAATTCGGATGCTTGTAAAAGCAATGGCTAAAGCACTCGGTGAAGATAAAGGAAACAGCCTTTATTTATATAAATTATTCCCTAAAGGTCCTGCTAAGCAAGCAACAAAAATCGCCGGATTACCAAAACCAGCTAGGTGCATATAATGAGATCTAAATCAGGCAATAATCAAGTAACTGAATCCAAGCCAAAAAGAAGTACAGGGCGTACTTATTCACGCAGTGCACTTAACAAAACGCCTTCAGGTAAAAGAGAGATAAAGCCGCAAATAGCATCTAAAGACAGAAAAATTGTGTTATTCAATAAACCATTTGATGTGCTATGCCAATTTACGGATGACGCAGACAGAAAAACTCTCGCTGAGTTCATCCCTATTAAAGAGGTTTACGCAGCAGGAAGATTAGACAGAGACAGTGAAGGTTTATTACTTTTAACAAACTGTGGGAAATTGCAAAACAGCTTAACTGCACCTGATAAAAAAACGAATAAAACATACTGGGCACAAGTTGAAGGTGAACCAACAAGTGAATCAATTAATGATTTATGTAATGGCGTAGAACTTAAAGACGGGCTTACACTCCCCGCTAACGTTAAAATAATTGATGAACCTACAATTTGGACGCGTAATCCGCCTGTACGAGAGCGAAAAGCAATCCCGACTACTTGGTTAAGTATTACCATTAACGAGGGTAAAAACAGACAAGTTCGCCGAATGACCGCGCATATTGGACACCCTACACTTCGCCTCATTCGTTATAGCATTGGCAACTATACCTTGGATGATATTAATTGTGGTGAATACAAAGTAATTAAGGGCGTAGTTGATGCATAAACCGCATGTAACAGTTGCGGCAATAGTAAAAAAGCAAAATGAGTTTTTACTTGTAAAAGAGCGCGATAAATTTACACAGCAGGTTTGTTACAATCAACCTGCGGGTCATTTAGAGCAAAACGAAACTCTTGCACAAGCTGCAAGCAGAGAACTACTTGAAGAAACAGGCTTAGCGCTTGAGCCAGTCGGCTTTTTAGGTGTGTATAATTTGCATGCCGAAAATGGAGTGCACTATTTACGATTCTGCTTTTTATTTGAAGCGCCTGATAATATAAAAGCGCCAACACCAATAGATACCGACATTATCAGCGCTAACTGGTACACATTAGAGCAAATAAAATCACTACCGCTTAGAAGCCCTTTAGTATTGAAGTGTATTAACGACAGCCTGAATCGACCAGTATTAAGCCTAGAAACTATTTATAATTAGCTATATTGGGGAGTAGCTTAAATAAAATAATTAACTCTATTTTATTTACTCGGAGCTTAGCGCTATGCAGTTACGCCCTTGTTTTTTAGCATAATACAGGGCGTTATCAGCGGCTTTAACAAAGCTAATTTCATCACTATTTGTATAGTCACTGATGGTATTAATACCCATACTTATAGATAAAAATCCGGTAAAGCTATCCTGGTGTGCAATAGCTAAATTTTCTACAGCTTTTTGTATTTGCTCAGCTATAAACAACGCCCCTTGCCTATCGGTTTGAGGTAATAAAACAACAAATTCCTCTCCCCCATAGCGAGCAACAAAATCTTCTGGGCGACTAACCGTTGAAGCAATTGTTTGAGCCACATCATATAAACACGTATCGCCCGCTACATGCCCATACCGGTCATTAAATTGTTTAAAATGGTCAATATCGATAATAATCATCGATAGCATGCCTTCGCATTCTTTTGCTCGTTCGTACTCATGCGTTAGTTTTTCATCAAACCGACGCCTATTTGCAATTTTGGTTAATGCATCCAAAAAGGCCATATCCCTAAGTATATCCTCTGCTTCTAAACGCTCTGTAGCATCATTAAAAACAGCTAAAAACTCTTCACCTATATCAATTCCTGAAATTTCCATCATCACTTGTGAACCATCACGACAAGAAACTCGATAGTTATTTGCGGGTATATCGTTATTATTATTTAGCGCCTTTTCAAGTGAGTCTTGCCACAGATCTTTTACAAGTGCTCTATATTGCGGATCTGGATACGCTTTTTCCCACCACGATTTAAGATTAGGTACATCCTCTACCGTATAACCAAAAACATCTACAAAGCGTTGATTAACTTTTAAAATATCACCCGTTTTAGCACACACATTACATACCGGCATTGGCAAAACGGTAAATAACCTAGCGTAATGACTTATCTCATGCTTGCGCATAGGGTTGAGCGTACTTTGAGGTAAGTAACTCATTGGCATATCACTTTTTTCAATACTAAGCTTTTCGTCCATTTCTAAAGCAAAATACCATTCAAGCCACCAATGCTCTACACGCTCAAGCACCTTTAGCTCAATGTTCTTTTTAGCGGTTGAGCCCTTAATTAAGCTAAATAACTCATGTACATGATTTGGTTCTTGGAAAATGTGAGGGTTTTTGAGTTTTATTAACTCATAAAAAAGGTGATAGGCTGACTTTTTAAACTCTGTCGTTTTACTGGAGAGTAATTCACTATCCACAAAATCAGATTCGTTTGTGTAGTGTTCAACTAAAGAATTTATCTTGTTTATTTGATAGGCGTAATTCATATATTCATTCCATTGACTATATATCAAGCGACTTAAAGTGGTTTACATTCATATACTCACCACTATTTTTATTTTATTAAGTGTATATTTACTCTAGTAGTTTTAAAAGAAAATACTATTAATAAAACTCAATAACTACATGAATTATTCTATAGTCTTAATTTATTAGTAAAGATCACTTTAATATTACTAAAGTTACAGCCTGATAACGCGCTTAAGTCTAGTTTGCTATTTGTTATATAAATAAAATACTGACTAATTCCCCTCTTTGCGCCCTTAGTCTCTTTAAGCACAAACAAAATACATGCTATAATCGCGGCCTTTCCAAGTTAACAGCAATCTGTATAAGCGAAATTATTCATGAGCGAAAATAGTCACATTAAAGTCATTGTTGGCATGTCCGGCGGTGTTGATTCTTCTGTATCTGCATATTTATTACAACAACAGGGCTACCAAGTAGAAGGCCTGTTTATGAAGAACTGGGAAGAAGACGACAATGATGAATACTGTGCTGCTGCTGATGACTTAAAAGATGCACAAGCAGTGTGTGATAAGTTAGGCATTGAGCTTCACACTGTTAACTTTGCAGCAGAATACTGGGACAACGTATTTGAGTACTTTTTAGCTGAGTACAAAGCAGGTCGTACACCTAACCCAGATATAATGTGTAACAAAGAAATTAAATTTAAAGCCTTTTTAGAATTTGCTGCTCAAGCACTCGGTGCTGACTTTATTGCAACGGGTCACTATGTTCGCCGTGAGCTTCGCGATGACAAATACGTAATGTGTCGCGGACTTGATAACAATAAAGATCAAAGCTACTTCTTATATACTCTAAGCCATGAACATATTGGCCAAACGTTATTCCCTGTAGGCGATATCGAAAAACCAGAAGTACGCCGCATAGCAGAAGAACAAGACCTAATCACTCACGATAAAAAAGACAGTACAGGTATATGCTTTATTGGTGAGCGTAAATTTAAAGACTTTTTACAAAAGTTCTTACCAGCACAACCTGGCGTTATCGAAGACACAGACGGTAACAACGTAGGTGAGCACGAAGGCTTAATGTACCACACACTTGGACAACGCAAAGGCTTGTTAATTGGTGGTATGAAAGAAGGTTCTGGTGAGCCTTGGTACGTAGTAGATAAAGACCTTGAGCGAAATGTACTTATTGTGGGCCAAGGTAAAGATCACCCTCGCCTATACAGCAACGGTCTTAACGCAAACCAACTTCACTGGGTAGACCGTATTGGCCCTAAAGGCACAACTCGCTGCACAGTAAAAACGCGTTACCGCCAAGAAGACTTAAGCTGTACCCTACTTGTAGGTGAAGACGGCATGGCCCGCGTATTGTTCGACGAGCCACAAAAAGCAGTGACGCCTGGTCAATCTGCCGTATTTTACGCAGAAGATATCTGTTTAGGTGGCGGTATTATTGATTCGGTGATTAAGTAATGAATGAACACCAAGTCATGGCGCTTGCCGCCATGTGCCAGGCTGCTAAACAAGTTCAAAAAATTGCCCAGTACGGCAACAATAACGAACATGATTTAGAAATCTTACTTTCAAGTATTATTCAAACATCTCCGGCATCGCCAGAAGATGTTTACCAAGGTACTGACAACTTACGTGATGGTTACAAAACATTAATGGCGCAGCTAACCGCAGGCGCTCAAAAAGATGTTGAAATTGTAAAGTACGTAGGTGGTTTAATGCAGCTTGAGCGAGCACTAAGTGCAAACGGCAAAAGCTTAAACGAATTAGGTAAACGAATTGATGATATTCATCGTCGTTTAGACCACTTTGCTATTACCGATGAGAGCGTTGTTGCCGGTTTAGCAGATATATACTCGTCGGTGCTGAGCCCCCTTGGGCACCGAATACAGGTTTATGGCAAACCCGAGTTATTAAAACAGCAGCTCACTCAAAATAAAATCCGTGCGTTATTATTAGCCGGCATTAGAAGTGCAGTATTATGGCGACAAATGGGCGGTAAACGCCGTCACTTTTTCTTTGCAAAAAGAAAAATACTCGCTATTGCTAAAACAAAAATTTAACTATCGTTCAAACTAAAATTTAGGAGTTATTATGGAGCTTTCAGCGTTAACGGCTATCTCTCCAGTGGATGGTCGCTACGGCAGCAAAACCACTGAACTACGCAGTATTTTCAGCGAATTTGGCTTAATCAAATACCGCGTAATTGTTGAAGTGCGTTGGTTGCAAGCGTTAGCTGCAGCAAGCGATATTAAAGAAGTACCTGCATTTAGCGAAGAAGCTAATGCACTTCTAAACGCCATTGTAGATAACTTCAGTGAAGCTGATGCACAACGCGTTAAAGATATAGAACGCACTACAAATCACGATGTTAAAGCGGTTGAATACCTACTAAAAGAAAAAGTAGCCGATAACAGTGAGCTTCATGCAATAAACGAATTTATTCACTTTGCTTGTACTTCAGAAGATATTAACAATCTATCTCATGGTTTAATGCTAAGCGAAGCGCGTAAAAATGTTTTACTTCCTTATTGCGACGAACTTTTAAGCGCAATTAAAGCTAAAGCAATTGAATACAAAACAATCCCAATGATGACTCGTACGCACGGACAACCAGCCACACCATCAACTATGGGTAAAGAGTTTGCTAACGTATATATGCGTTTAAAGCGTCAACGCGGGCAAATTGCACAAGTAGAGATGCTAGGTAAAGTTAATGGTGCTGTTGGTAACTACAACGCTCACCTTAGCGCATACCCAGATTACGACTGGCACACACATGCAGATAAATTTGTATCAAGTTTAGGCTTAACACTAAACCCATTTACTACACAAATTGAACCGCATGACTATATTGCAGAGTTGTTTGACGCAATTGCACGTTTTAACACTATATTGTTAGATTTTGACCGTGACATGTGGGGTTACATTGCCCTTAATCACTTTAAGCAAAAAACAATTGCTGGCGAAATTGGCTCATCAACAATGCCACATAAAGTTAACCCAATTGATTTTGAAAACTCAGAAGGTAACTTAGGCTTAGCAAATGCTATTTTTGCTCATCTTGCACAAAAATTACCAGTTTCTCGCTGGCAGCGTGACCTTACTGATTCAACCGTATTACGTAACCTAGGTGTAGGTATGGGTTATGCAATTATTGCATACCAATCAACACTTAAAGGTGTAAGTAAGCTTGAAGTAAACGAGCAACGTTTAGCTGACGAGCTTGATCAAAACTGGGAATTACTAGCCGAGCCGATTCAAACGGTTATGCGTAAATATGGCATTGAAAAACCATACGAAAAACTTAAAGATTTAACACGCGGTAAACGTGTAAACAAAGAAATAATGGCTGACTTCATCGATGGTTTAGACCTTCCAGA
Source organism: Pseudoalteromonas sp. NZS37 (assembly GCF_015864265.1). Classification (NCBI taxonomy): domain Bacteria; kingdom Pseudomonadati; phylum Pseudomonadota; class Gammaproteobacteria; order Alteromonadales; family Pseudoalteromonadaceae; genus Pseudoalteromonas; species Pseudoalteromonas sp. NZS37. The sequence goes on from NZ_JADYXL010000002.1 coordinate 118,675, forward strand.
GCACGCTAAAGTAGAAATGAAAAAACTAACACCTGCTAATTACATTGGTCGTGCTGTTGAGTTTATTGATGATTTAGTTTAAAAACTAAATTGCTCTTTTAAAAAGCGAAAGGATCATCCTTTCGCTTTTTTTGTTTTAACCCCATTGCACTAACTAGTAGGCATAATGTATGTATCAATTAAAAATAAATAATTTGTCTGAGCAAGAGTTTTTAAGCCATTTTTGGCAAAAAAAGCCGCTTTTAATCAAACAAGGTTTTGCTGATTTTCAAGACCCGCTTGATGCTAATGAATTGGCCGGCCTAGCAATGGAAGAAAGCATAGAGTCACGTATTATCACCAATCATAAAAATGACTGGCAAACGCACCAAGGTCCATTTGAAGACTTTGAGCAGTTAACCGACGATCACTCTACTTTACTCGTGCAAGCAGTTGATCACTGGCATAGCGATGCTGCACAACTGCTAGAACCATTTAGGTTTATTCCCAACTGGCGTATAGATGATTTAATGATCAGCTATTCAACGCCTAATGGTGGTGTTGGTCCACACTTAGACCAATACGACGTATTTATTATTCAAGGCGAAGGTAAACGTCATTGGCGTGTAGGCCTCCCTGATCCAACACTTAAACAGTTTGCTCAAAACAAAAAGTTACTGCAAGTTGAACCTTTTGAAGCCGTAATTGATTGCATATTAGAACCAGGCGATATTTTGTATATTCCACCAGGGTGCCCTCACGAAGGTTACGCTGTAGAAAACGCACTAAATTATTCAGTTGGTTTTAGGGCGCCAAATCAACAAGATTTATTGTCGAGCTTTGCCGATCATATTATTGATACCGAAAGCGGACAAAAACGTTATACCGATCACAACATCACACTAAGAAAATCAAAAGGTGAACTTACAAACCTTGAAGTTGATAAAGTTAAAACACTGATGGCGGCACTTTTAGAAAATGACGATTTATTTAAACAATGGTTAGGCTCAACGCTTAGTCAGCCCAAACATGAAATGGATTTAGCACCAGTAGAACCTCCATTTACACCTGAGCAAATAAGCGATGATTTAAGTGATGAAGAAACTGTGTTTGAGCGTTTAGGTGGCACGCGTGCTATTTATCAGCAACTCGATACCGAAGTGTTATTAAGTGTAAACGGTGAAAATTACGCTATGCCATTAACTGACTTAGCGGCGGTAAAACTACTTACCGATAATACTGAATTTGAAAGTTCAGCATTAAATTTAACAAACCCAAGTTTAGTTTTTACTCAAACTTTTACTACACTTGTTAATGAGGGGCTTTGGTTTAATATAGACCAAGAGTAATAATACCAATTTTATTAATAATGGTGAGCATTTTGCAGCGTAAAATATTATGTATACAGGTTAGTTAAAAATTTTAATTTTCATCTGATATTGGCTTAAATAATTTTGCTGTGATTGCTTACTCATTTTAATTGGCTATCAATAGGAGTTTGCAATGGGCTATCTGGTTGATAAGGTTGAGTGGGATATAAAAAAAGATATGCTACAAAAAATTCGAGAGCGAGTTTTTGTTTACGAGTTACATATCCCCAAGCATATCGAATTTGATAGCCTAGATAAAATTGCATTACATGTACTTGTAACAGACGATGCAAACTGCCCAATAGCAACGGGTAGATTATGTAAAGATGGCTTAATCGGCAGAATAGCTGTATTACCTGAGCACCGTAATCGCAAAGTATATAAATCGCTTCTCAACTTTATTGTTGAATTAGCTTCCAACCAAGGTATAGAAGAAGTAAGCATTAATTGTATTTTAAATGAGGTAGAGCGTTTTAAGCGAAATGGCTTTATTCAACAAGGAAATGTTTTTATGGAAGCGGGAATACCTAGGCAACGCATGCAATGCCCTGTTTCAGCGTTTAAAACAACCCCCTTCACACTTGTTCATTAGATAAAGAAAAGGGCAATAAATAAACTACCGCCCTCCACATTATTATTTTAAACTAAACTTAATTTACCTAAACTACTTGGGTTCATTAGCCCACAGTGGTTCATTATCATACATTTCGTATAAGCCATGTGCTCTATTTATAAGTAAGTTAGCAAAATCTACCTGCGTTTTATCACGCGCGCCTGTACTCATAATTTGATCCGCTTTTAATTGCCACTGCAAAGAAAAATAACGCATTGCATCGCGAGCATCTGTAGCTGCACTTACTTCAGCATGATCTGTAGGTAAGCGCCCTGTTACTACCCAATATGTTTTACCGTTTTGGGCTTTAAATTTCCACATTGCACAAAGTGGTGCTAAAAATCGGCTGTCTTTATCAACTACTGATTTTGGCATAATGCCCTTTTCGGCTAAATGTTTTTGCGCTGCTTGAAAACATTCGCGTTGCCACTGCATTCTTTGCTCATCAGTTATAACTTGCTCTTTTGCTGTTAACGGCTTTTTTTCTTGTTGTTGCATTTTTAATAACCTTTTACTTCTTTTTTAACACTCTAAGGGCTTAGTAAATAAGGTGCAAGTATAAAAAGGTCGTTTGCACCTTAAAGCTCTCTGTTTGCTGTGTTTTTAGCCAAACTATTATTTTATATTGTGATCAAACGAACCTACATCACCCGGAAAAACTACTGGAGACTCAATACCGTCTTTACTAACAGAGGCTACACCAAAGTAATAATTATCAATCACTACGTTTTTAAGTGTGTACTGTGAAACCTTACCAACGTATTTACTAAACTGCCATTGCGGCTCGCTCGTGTAGCGCCAATAAATTTTATAGCCAGCAATATTTTCATCACTGCTTTCTTGCCACGAAAATGAAGTATCAGCTGTAACAGCGCCCTTTATTTTAACTTCTTTTGGCGGTGCGGGTGCCCACGCCATAGACGCCATCGTTACCGCATTAAGTGAAGTTAACTTAGCCGTATAATCAAAATCAACACCTTCAATAGTATCGCCATACTCAACACCATTTTCAGTGCGTAAATCTTGATGCTGACGATCGTAGTGCTCGTTAGTTTCCATAATACGCACTGCTGCAAAACCTGCATCATTAAATGGGCGATGATGCCCACCACGACCAAATCTATCTAATCGATATACAAGCATTGTATCTAAATTAGGAATGTATCTGTCAGCAATAGTATCTATGTAGCGAGCTAAATTACGACTCGCAGAATCGACTTCACCACCTGTAAAGCGCCGAGTATTAGCTTGCTCTTTTGTTTCTACAACACGGGTGCCTTCTGAAAATATACGTGCAGTCGTGTTATTAGTTACCCCATTAATACCGGTAATATTGCCAATCATATCGTTATTTAAAACGCCATGAACTTGCCAGTTATGCTTTTGTGCATAAGCCGTTAATATTTTACCGCCAAACAAACCTTGCTCTTCGCCCGAAAGCGCCGCGTAAACTACCGAACCATTAAATTTGTATTTACTTAAAACACGAGCTGCTTCTATTACTCCTGCCACGCCCGATGCATTATCGTTAGCACCCGGTGAATCACTCGTAAAGTCCATAACATCACTTACACGTGAATCTATATCACCCGACATCATCACCATGCGATTCGGCTCGCTCGACCCACGTTGAATAGCCACTATATTAACCACTTCAACAGGATTAGGAATGCGTTTTTCGCCCGATATAGTGTCCTTTACTTCAATAATTTCCAGACAACCACCACACTGCACAGATATTTTTTCAAATTCTTTTTTTATCCAGCGCCTAGCCGCACCAATACCTCGCGTATCCGATTTAGTCTCTGAAAGCGTATGGCGAGTACCAAAATCCACCAGCGTTTGAATGTCACTACCGATACGGGTAGCCGACACTTCACTTGCTATATCGTGTAACTTTTGTTGGTCGGTATATTGTAATTGCGTTTCACCATGTGCTGATAATGCAAGTGAGCAAGCGCCTGCAATTGCAGTAAATTTGAGTAACGTTGTTGTGATTTTTAAAGGTGTTTTAAGCATCTATTAGCTCCTAATTATTATAGTGTAACCATTACTTAACTAAGATTTTATGGCAATACATTTGAGGTAGATGTAGAAAGGAGCACGCTAAAGCGCAGTTATAGTAATACTTAGAGAGTTAATTGAGTCGTACAATCAACATAATACCGGTCATAGGAATTAACCCAAACATCCACAGCTTTATTCCTAAAATATATTTTTTAAAGCTCCCTTTATTTATACAAGATCTAACTCTACTTCTATAACCGTTAAAATCACCCAAAATTAAAAACACAATTCCAATTACGATTGCGTAAAATAAAGCACCAATAAGTAAAGGGTTTTGCTTAAAAGTACTGATTATTTTATCTAAGTAGTGAATGTCAAACGTCATAGCTAAAAGAAAACTATATACAGTAGATATCATGGCTAACAATGCTGCAGCATTGATGGCCGTATTTTTATTTCTTGAGTCTAATTTTTTCATCCACTGAGCACACACAAAATGAACAGCGCAAATAAATGTTCTCATTTTCAATCCTTGAATAACGTCTAACTAATTAATTGCTAATACAATATTATATTTTGAGGTTAAATTACAAACCTTGTTACACAATAATCTATTAAAAAATGTGTTTTTCGTGGCACACTGTCATTGTTTATATATTAATAGTTTAAGTTATGCGTCAGCTAAAAGAAGATACAGTTAAAAGTAACCTTATTGAGTCGCAGCAAAGTGCATACGGCCCCGTATGCGTGTATCAAAATAAAGAATACCGGTGGTTAACGCTTGCACAAAAAGCCAATGAAGACATTACAATTCAAGGCGTTATGAACCTTATACACCCTGAGCAAGTAATAGTACCGGTAAACCAGTGTATGATGTTATTTTTACTTAAACCGGTAGATACACTAAATATATTAAATCTAGGTTTAGGCACTGCAGGGTTTGAGCGAATTATGTATCACTTGCAAAGTAGTACGCCTTACATAAACACCATCAATACATTTAACACGGTAGAAATAAACCCAAACATTGCCTTAATTGCTGCCCAGCACTTTAAGTTACCAATTAAGCACAGCACCTATTTACAATGCGCCGAACAATATATTACCCAATGCACTGATCACTTTAACGTAATCACTATCGATATTTTTAGTGGTGAATATCACCAGCCTTTTTTAACCAGCGATAGCTTTTGGCAAAATATAAATAGCTGCAGTGAGCAAAATACGCAAGTAATCATTAATTTAAACCCACAAACAGGCCAAGAGCTGCAAATGCTTTTAGTACTTTTAAGGCAACATTTTCAGTGCTTAGCGATAATAGAGTTTAACGAATACAAAAATATAGTGATCATACTAAGCCAGCAAACATTAATGCATATAAACGTTGATGAAATACAAAACTCACCGGTGTTTATAAACTTTGCGCCAGACCTTTATAAAAGTATTAACAGCATTTACCACATTGAATAAAACGCGTTACCGACCAGGTTCATGTTTTTCATAGCACGGTAAGCTTGTTTCTAACTTCTCCCAGTTAGCTTTAGACGTAACAAAATTATGCGATAAAACCTGCTCAGTAATATCGCTATCAAATATTCCTAAACGAATTCGTATTCTGCTTTTGTCATCATTATTGCTACTATAAACCGGCGAGCCACAACATTTACAAAAGTAACGAGTACGCCCTACTTTAAAACTATACTCGCTAAGTAGTGCCTGCCCTTTGCTTATTGTAAAGTCATCTGTATTTACAAAGCCATTGGTTGCAAATGCAGTCCCGCTGTTTTTTCTGCACAGTGAACAATGACAATGGATAATGCTGGTTATACTACCCGACACCTCAACATTTACCTCACCACACAAACACGAACCCGTATACATAAAACGTCCTAATAATTTAAACTCAGCTAAAGCTTGCCGAGCTGATTGAATGCAAAGGTTATATTACATTTTCAAGCTCTATCAAACCATACCTATTGCTTTAATGATTGACATAAAAACATTAAATTGGTTACATAACCTTTACTTTAAAGTTATAGCCAAAACAATAATTGGTTAACCAAAAAACCTAAACTTACTGAGAGCCAATTATGCATTGTAAACACATGTCACTTTTATGTTTGTTAAGCGCGTTAGCGTCGTGTTCAACCATTTCTAAAAACACGTCAAGCGATTGGCTACTTATTGATGACTTTGAAAATTCACTTAGCAAGTGGCAAAGTGTCGATACGCAAAATGAAACTAAGCCACAGGTTAAAAACCCACAAATAACAGTTATACAATCAGAACAAGCAAACTCATCAACAAATCATTATTTACTAAAAAAGCCTGCGGCTGAGAGCATTGTAGGAAATCGTAAAGCGCTTTCTTATACAAAACTTCCACAAGCGGTTGAAGTTGGTCAAACCTACACATTTTATATGCGTATAAACGTGGCTGCTTTTCCTAATAACCATGCTTTTGGATTAAGCAACCTTACGCCAGAGCTAATTAATAAACATGCGTACGATGCGTTTGAACCAACACTTCGCGTAACCGATAAAACAGAATCAAACGGGCTTGTAAACGATGGCGCATTAATGGTTAAAACCGACAGCGGGTATAGCAACATTCAAAACTACACTACCAAACAATCGGCCAAGCCACTGCAAACAAATACCTGGTACGACGTATGGTATGTTGTTAATAACGCAGCAGCCTCAGAGCAAGGTCAGCAATATGATGTTTACGTAAAAGGCGGTGAATTTAGCAAGCAAACACTGGTGTATAAAAATGCACAATTTAGAATGAAGCGCGAACAACCTCTTATATATTTTTTAGCAAACTGTAATACAGGCCCAATTAAAAAACCTTATGGTAATGGTGGTCTCAGATATGACGATTTATATATGAGCAAAGGTACAAACCTAAATAATCCAATGCTATAAAAACAAATAAAGCACTTTTAAAAGTATTAAATTATATTAATAACGCTCTACCATATTCACAATTAATACCTTACAAACCTGCATTTAAAAATACTTAAATGGTATGATAGCCACCATTATTTGCCATTTAAGTTTTTAAAATGTATCGATTATTTGAAAAAATGACAAAAGCATTCCCTGAGGACCAACCCACTCAGCCGCCTTCTACTTTATTTGCTTTTTGCCGTCACTACACCAAAGGAATGGAATTGTCGTTGGTGCTAATGTCAATCAGTGCCGCCATGCTCGCTATTTTAGAAGTCTCTTTATTTAGCTATATGGGGCAGCTTGTTGATTGGTTAACGGCCTACACACCCGAAACCCTATTTGTAGAGCAAAAGTCAGAGCTTATCAAAATGGCTGTAGTGCTATTACTGGTATTGCCCGTAGTCGTATTTTTTCATTCTGCTATTTTGCACCAAGCATTACTGGGCAATTACCCTATGTCGATTCGCTGGTTAGCGCATCGTTATTTACTGCGCCAAAGTGTGAGTTTTTATCAAAATGAGTTTGCAGGAAGAATAGCCACCAAAGTATTGCAAACCTCTTTAGCCGTTCGCGAAACAGTGACCAAACTACTCGATGTATTAATGTATATAGTGGTTTATTTTGGCTCAATGGTATTTTTAGTTGCCGAAGCTGATTGGCGCTTAATGATCCCTTTACTGGTTTGGTTAGTTTTATACATTTGCGTACAGCTTTATTTTGTACCGCGCCTTAAAAGAATTGCCAGCTCACAAGCCGATGCGCGCTCAGAAATGACCGGCCGAATTGTTGACAGCTACACAAATATTTCTACTATTAAATTGTTTTCGTATACCCAGCGTGAAGAGCAATACGCAAAACAAAGCATGGATGTATTTTTACAGCCTGTGTACAAACAAATGCGCTTGGTAACCAGCTTAAACTTTGTTATTCAAAGCTTAAATTATTTATTAGTATTTTCGGTTACCGCTGTATCACTTTATTTATGGTCGCTTAGTGCAATTAGCGCAGGTGCCATTGCAGTTGCTGTTAGTTTAGCGCTTAGATTAAACGGTATGGCGCAATGGATCATGTGGGAAATAAGCAGCTTGTTCGAAAATATTGGCACCGTAGCCGATGGTATGAAAACACTGTCTAACCCTATTGAAGTTGCCGATAAACCAAATGCTGATACGCTTAACGTAAGCCAAGGTGCCATTGAGTTTAACAACGTACACTTTAATTACGGTAAAGCAGCAAACGAGACTAATCGCAGCCCAGTAATGGACGGTTTAAACTTAAACATTAAACCTGGCGAAAAAATTGGTTTAGTCGGCCGCTCTGGTGCAGGTAAATCAACGCTTGTTAACTTATTACTGCGTTTTTACGATACCGACTCAGGAACAATAAAAATTGATGGGCAAAACATCACTGACGTTAGCCAAGAAAGCCTACGCCGCTACATAGCGATGGTTACGCAAGACACTTCCCTGCTTCATCGCTCAGTAAAAGACAATATTTTGTACGGTCGCCCCGATGCAACGCAAGCTGAGATGATCAACGCCACCAAACAAGCTAAAGCACTTGAGTTTATAAACGACTTGGTAGATAGCAAAGGCAACAAAGGCTTTGATGCTCAAGTGGGCGAACGCGGTGTTACTCTTTCGGGCGGTCAGCGCCAACGTATTGCTATTGCACGTGTGCTACTTAAAAATGCACCCATACTTATACTAGACGAAGCCACCAGCGCACTCGACTCTGAAGTAGAAGCGGCAATTCAGGCAAGCCTTGATGACTTAATGACAGGCAAAACAGTAATCGCGATAGCGCATAGGCTCTCAACCATTGCACAAATGGATAGATTAATTGTACTTGATGACGGCGGCGTAGTTGAGCAAGGCACTCATGAAGAACTAATCGCTAAAGGCGGGATTTACGCCGCTCTTTGGACTCACCAAACGGGTGGATTTATAGGCGTCGATTAGCCATTAATATTACCTTACTGTAGACGTGGTTTATATTCTGCTGCTACCTAAACAAAAAAGCGAAGATGCCTTAAAGGCTCTTCGCTTTTTTGTTTAAAGTTATAAATAGAGTTTATAACTTTTTTATAAATTAAAAGATTAGTCTTAACCCTATCATTATCAGCATAACCACATTAGCAAGCACACCAATTAAAAAGAAGTAACTACGTGGGCTTGGGTTTTTCTCTGTTGCTATAGCGTAGTACAGCGCCATGTGAATTAAACGCGCAATTAAGTACACCCAAATACACATTGCAAAAATCGGGCTTTGATAATTAATTACAAACGCAAATAACACCGTACCTATAAATAATGCGCTGTTTTCAAGCGTATTATGAAACGTACGATGCGCTCTAAATATAAAGCTATCGTGCGATAAATCCTCGTCAATTTTACCTGGCACAGCATTTGGCTCTTTAGCTTTGCTAAACGTAGCCACAGCCCACTGTACAAGCAACATAATTAAATAGAGGTAAAAAGCCAAATAGGCCGAAAGTGCAACTTCAGTCATTACTAAATCCCTTATTTTGTTTTTTAACTTAGTTTAGAATGCAATTTTAAAGCCTAAGTTAATACACTGATATTTAAAGGGTTAATTTAATAAGCCTGATTACATGTGTAAGTAACTCACGACGTTGTATAAAGTTTACTTGTTATGATTTTAAAAATAACATCAAAACTGAGCTGTATACTGCTAGGTTTACTCCGATCTAAAAAGCTTAAACTCTTCAAACGCACAATCCCACAACACAACTTGATTACGACCCAAAGACTTAGCCTCATAAAGTGCTAAATCGGCCTGTTCAATTAACTCAGAAGGTGTTCTGGCTTTAAATTTAATAGACGTAACCCCAAAACTACACGTAACAGGAATATCATCAAATATCGCTTTTTCTACTTTAATACGAATAGCCTCAGCAATACGTATTGCTTGCTCTTGAGTCGTATTGGGTAAAATAATACAAAATTCTTCGCCACCAAAACGGGCAACGCTATCGCTCGTACGTATATTGGCTTGTAAAAGACTGGCAACACCACAAAGTACGGTGTCTCCAATGCTGTGCCCATAAGTATCGTTAACACTTTTAAAATGGTCAATATCGACCATTAAAATACAATATTCTTCAATCTGAGGTAAATCCAAAAAGTCGCGATTCATAATCTCAAATAAAATGCGGCGGTTATAACAATTGGTTAAAGGGTCTCGCGCGGCCAAATAGTCTAACTCTTCATTACGTTTTTTAGAGGCAATAAAGCTTCGATAAACCAATAAAACAATAGCTAAACAAGCGGCTAATAAAAATGCGAGCGCAATACTCGCGTATTTGTTTTTTGCAAGCTCTAGCTCTGATATAACCCTAGCTTGGCCTGATATTTCAATTTCATTGTTTTTCTTTTCAAGCTCAAGTTGATGGAGTTTTTCTTTTTCTCTTAACGTTTCCAGCTCTATTTCCATTTTGTGAGAATGCAAATGTGCTTTTTCAAGAGCAAGCTTACTTTCGTCTCTTTCGTATTGAATGATTCCGGTCAGGGCTATTTCTTCTTCCGCGTAACGTAGTGATTCATTTATTCGTCCACGCTGTTTTTCTGCTATTCGAATTTCACGATAAGCGTATAGCATATGTAACTTATCATCTATTTCGGTTGATAAAGCGAGTGACCTTTTTAGTAAAGAAATCGCCTCATTTGTATCAATACCAATTAAAATCGCCGCAAGCGCTGTTAGCGACTTTATCTCATAAAGCTTACTGCCCGTTTCTCTGGCGAACGACAACGACTCTTTGTAATACTCTATAGCCTTGTTTTTATTCCCTTGGGCACGATAAATATTAGCAATAATACGCGCTGTTATAGAAATGTAGGATGTAAGATTTTTGGTTTTATAAGTTACGTAAGCTTTCTGAGCAAATTTCATCGCTGATTCTAAGTCGCCAGACTCATAGTTAATAACAGCCATTTCTCTTAAGGCCGACGCGAGCGTTTTTTCCTCGACCACACCTTTTGGTAAATCAATGGTTATTTGATAGAAAATCTCGGCCTGATCAAACTGCTTTAATCGTGTGTATAGCAGCCCCATTTGATTGGATGTTTTAGCAATCCCAAGCACGTTATTTACTTTTTTATAATATAAATATGCCTCATTTATATGCTTAAGTGATTTTTCATAAAGGTTGATATGGCGATAAATAATACCAGCACCTAATAATGCTTTAGCTAAGCCCACAGGATCGTCAATGTCTTTATGTATTTCTAATGCACGAGTGGAGTAATCAAGGGCTAAAACTAAGTTGTCTAAATAGCGCTGCGCTTCTGCTAGTGTATTTAATGTACGCGCCATCAACTTTAAATCATCTAAATTAGTATATATCTCTAAAGCTTTGGTATAAAAATGAGCTGTTTGCTCTCTATTTTCAAGGCGCTTATACGACTGAGCTAATTTTTTATACGTTTCACCTAACTGTTTTTGTATTTGTTCGTCTTTATTTACAAGGTATTTTAAAGCAGATGAATATTGCGTGATCGCGTCATTGTATTTTTTTTGTTCATAAAACGAATCCCCCTTTGTTAGGAGTACTTGTGCTATAAAAAACTCATCGCCATACACAAGCGTTGTTGGTAATAAAGTTTCAATGCGGTTAGCAAGTTCGTCATAACGTTTTTCATCTGATAATATTTTTATATAATTAATAGACGCCTTTATTTGGTTGCGTGGATCATTTAATTTACTGTAATAAGCCGAGGATTGTGAAAAGTGATGAAGCGATTCATTAATATTGTTATTTTTTTTATTCGCTTTACCTAATAAGTTATGTAATTTTGCGCTGAGTAACGTGTCATCAGCACTTTGCGCTTGTAACAACAACGCCTTACTTAGTTCGATACTTGTTATAACGTCAGTATCCATAAGTAATTCGGCTCTTTTTAGCAGCCCTGTATTAGATTCATTGATTAAACTGTATGAGGTAGTTTCTTGCGCGTAAGCGCTACTTAAACTAATAAACAAAGCAAAAAGCAAAGCTTTCACTAACAATTTAGAATTATAAATTCGATTTACGAAGAAAGTGTGTACTTGCGAAGTTAAGTCCATCTTTCGCGTGTGATACGAGTAAGTGTAAAATTCCATATTTACCATTTTAGTGATTTGTTATTAATTTAATGCAAAAATTCTGGCGATAAAATATACACATAAAGACTGCAGGTCAAGTTTCGCTGCAATATGGGTAGTTTATGATTTTAGCATAATTATGCATATTGCAGCTTAATTCTTTTTTAGCTTAATCGTACGCTGTAAGTTATTAAATGAGAAAACCTAGCTTCTTAGTTTAAGGGTAACCAATACAACACCGTGGTCGGTAGTTAAATCATCACGCTCATACTCGGGGTTTATTAAGTGCCTGTCGTAAGTGTTATAACCACTGACTTCAAAAAAGCTGTCATCGTAACTAGCGTCAAACTCACACGACAATAAAATGTAATCAAGCACAGAGCTGCTCGCGCCATAATAATGTGTTGACCGCCTTAACGGTGCTGGCTTTGTTATGTTTATATTTTTTACTTGGCTTTTATCCGCTGAATCAACAATCTCGCTGTTACTGCTATCACAATCACTTTGTACATCGTTTGTTATTGCTTCATCGCTAGAAACCTCATCAATACTTAGCTGCGACTTAACAAACAAATCCCATGAATCATTTAAACAATATTTTGCTAAGTAGGTTTTAGCGTCAAACGCAGGTGCAAAGCGCAGCGTACTCGTCAGTAAATGGCTTAATACGCCATCCGCTAGTTCATTATTAAAGTCCCCCATTAATAGCATGGGTTGTTGCGTAGCTTCGCGGCGAGTAATCATTTGTATCATTAGCAATGTAGCTTCACTGCCACGCTGAATAGTTGAGCCCCAACCACCCGCTACATTCGCTTTTAAAATCTCAATTATGTTTTGCTCGGGCGTAAGCTCTTTATTATGCTCATCAACATTAATCATCGGGCGCTTAGATTTAAAATGCACCACATAACAATCAGTATTGCCTATGTGCGGTAAAGTAACGGTCGCTCTCAATACCTTACGACTAAAAGTAAACTCACTATTAAGGCCAAGCGTACTTGCAAGCTCACTATCGTGTTCAACCGCTGCTACCTCAACTATGGGATATTTAGAGGCAATTGCTACCACGGGACGTTTATAAATAAAATCATCAATCACCTCTGGTGTATCTACCACCGCAAAGTAATTATAGCCTTGCTCAGCAACTAGCTCTTTTAACGAATCAATACTAAACACTTCCTGAAAACCAATCACATCAGGGGCATGATCTGTTAAGTAATCAACAATCCAACGCTGCTTTTTAGCCCACTGCTGCGCGGTATAAATTTTCTCAAACTCATAATATGCATTGGGTGGCTCAAGATAGTTAAACAGGTTAAATGTTGCTATTTTTAGTTGGGTGTTAATAATTACAGATTCATCACGGTTTAAATCTGTATCTAACTGTTTAAGATCTTGATTACTGATGGGTATCGCCTAAGTAAAGTTGAAAGTGTTGCTTGCTTATAAACTATCATTTTATTACATGTTTACGTAATAAATCAGCCTGCTTAATTGTAATTTTATACACTCTTTTATTTTAGTCTTTATTATATCCCTCAATAAATAGCATTAACGTGCTTAACCAGATAAAATTCGCGGCAATTAAATATGAGCACAGTGAAGTTGTCATGAGTAGAAAGATTGAACTATTAGCCCCAGGCGGTGATGTAAACGCGGTAAAAGCCGCCATTGTAGCCGGTGCTAATGCGGTTTATTGTGGGTTAGATACCTTTAATGCACGTAACCGAGCGTCTAATCTTTCGTTTGATGAGCTTAACGGCGCACTTCGCCTAGCCCATGAATACGGCTGTGAGATTTTTTTAACGCTAAACGTAGTTATATTAGAGCACGAAATGGGTGCGCTATTTAAGCTATTAAATCAGCTAGTAAATACCACGCTCGACGGTATTATTGTGCAAGATTTAGGGTTATTCAATATAGTTAAAAAGCACTTCCCTACTTTACATATTCACGCATCAACGCAGTTAACTACGCATAACGAATCACAGGTTGAATTTTTAGCGCGCATTGGCGCTACACGTGTAAATTTATCACGCGAGCTTAACTTAACTGAAATTAAAATACTGACCGACGTAGCGCATAAGTGCGACGTATTAACCGAAGTATTTGTGCACGGCGCATTATGTATTGCGTTTTCAGGGCAATGTTATTCAAGCTCAGTAAGTGTGGGTAACTCGGGAAATCGTGGTCGCTGCTCGCAAGCCTGTCGTGATGAATACGAGCCAACGGCGATGGGTAACAAACATCCGTTAAACTTAAAAGACAATTCAGCTTATTTTGATTTACCAGAGCTTGTAGCCGCAGGTGTTGATTCGTTAAAGGTAGAAGGCCGTATTAAAGGCGCTAACTACGTACATACGGTTATTGATAGCTGGCGCAAACAAATAGACACGTTTGTGCAAACCGGTAACCTAATTGAAGATGATTCAAGCTTATATAAAGTGTTTAACCGTAACTTTACTAATAAGTTTTTAACCGGCGACATGACCAAAAATATGTTTACCGACAATCCGCGAGACCATAGCTTTGATCACGCTAACGAAAAAAACAACGCGATTTCGGTAGTGCAAATTTACGATGCGCAACAAGAGCTTTCTACCCAAAAAAGTGAAATTGATTCGTTAGTTAAAAAGAAAATTGAGTTTTTAGATATTTCAAAACGCGAGCTTTCATTAGAATTTACAGGGCAATTAAATCAGCCATTCACTGTAAACATAATTATTGAAGATAAAAACGATATTACGCTTTCAAATAAAAACGCAAAAGAACCTCTACGCTTTGAAGTTCAATCGCAAATGGTTATGCATACCGCTGATAAATCAGTTGTTGATATTGCAGCCATTGATAAGCGCTTTAAAACGTTTAGTAATGCCAATTTTGAAATTAAAAATATGGATTACACAAACCTCGGCGACAACTTAAGCATTCCGTTTAAAGAGCTAGCGCGTATTAAAAAGCAAGTCGCTTTTTTATTAAACGAAGGGAAAGACGTTATAGCGCCAGTTGAATTACCTAAACTAGTGAATCACGAAAAAGCCGAAAATATAACTACACTTTCTATTTTAATATCGGACATAAAAGACGCTCACTTATGTAATTTAACAGATGGTGACGTTTACTTTAAATTACCTGAGAGCTTTAGAACCGATAACGATAAATACATAAATGTATTTTTAGAACATCCGCAGTTAATTCCGTGGTTTCCAGCTGTACTAATTGGTAAAGATTTTGAAGAAGCTGTACGTTTACTCGAGGTTGTAAAACCTAAACTTATTATTAGTAATAACACAGGCGTAGCATACAAAGCAGTGCAAATGGGTATTGACTGGATTGCAGGCCCGTTACTAAACACCACAAACTCTTATGCGTTATTAACGCTACAAGAGGATTTAAATGCTAAAGGCGCGTTTATTTCAAATGAAATAAACAAGCAGCAAATGCGCAGTATTAAACGCCCTAACAACTTTAAAATGATGTACAGCATTTATCATCCAATACTAATGATGACCAGCCGACAATGCTTTTTCCAGCAAACCGTAGGCTGTAAAAAACCACGTATTGATGCCAGCTGTATGCTGAGCTGTAAAAAGGAAACAACCGTTACCAATGTTAAAGGCATTAGCTTTGCCATTGATAAACAAAAAGGCGGCTACCCGAGCATTTATAACCACGAGCAATTTTTAAATATGGATATTGTGACTGATTACGCTGACAAGTTTGACGAGTTTATGATTGATTTAACCGACATTGGCTCAGGCGATAAAGAAAAACTCGATAAAGCCGTGTTACTTGCGCATTTTCAAGATTTAATTAGCGGGCAAACACAAGCAGCTGATCAGTTAAATCACATGGTGAAAGTAAAAACACGTCAGCAATATGTTGAAGGCTTAAACAGCTAAGGTAAGTATTAAAATGACATTGCCATTATTATATTCATTACAACACTGCCCATACGCAATGCGTGCACGAATGGGTATTTTAATGGCAGAGCAACACGTGCTTCTACGCGCTATAAAAACTAAAAATAAGCCACCGCATCTTTTGCAAATATCACCTAAAGGCACGGTGCCTGTTTTATTACTGCCGAATAATCAAGTTATAGATGAAAGCCTAGACATTATGCTGTGGGCTTTAAAGCAAAACGATCCGCATAATTTACTGCATACTCGAGACCCATTAGCACTTGAGCGCATGCTTGAATTAATTAAGCTAAACGACACGCAATTTAAACCGGTGCTCGAAAAGTACAAATTTTATGCTCGCACAAAAGACATGGCACAAATTTATTACCAAAAAGCCTGTGAAGAGTTTATTAAGCAATTTGAAGCAAAACTAACCACACATAAATACTTAATGGGCGATGAAAAAAGTCTAGCCGATTATGCTCTGCTGCCATTTATTAGACAGTTTGCCCGCGTAGATAAACACTGGTACTTACAAAGTGAATACACGCATGTAAGCGCATGGTTAAACGAGTTTTTGCACGCCCCCATGTTTACCAAAGTTATGACCAAATTTGATTTGTATATGGACTGCGGCGAAGAGTTTTTATACGGCGTTAAAAAATCTTAACTTAGCCTTTGTTTTATAGAAATTACATTGTCATAGCTAGCTACAAAGCTAAGCATTGAATTATTCTCATCATCGAATTTAAGCCCTTTATTTACGCTATAATGCCCTCCCCATTACTAACAAACGCTATGCATTATGAACTACTCAAACTTTGGCACTAAATTCACACAACCCAACGGCATTACTCAGTTAATGGAAGATTTAGGCGGTGCTAAAAACAGCAATAATCCTAATATTGTTATGCTCGGTGGCGGTAACCCCGCACTAGTACCACAAGTAAATGAGGTTTTTTTAAGTGAATTACAAAAACTCGTTGCCAGTAACAAGGTATCGCAAGTATTTGGCCTTTACGATGGCCCTACCGGTAACGACGAGTTTAGAGCTGCATTAGCAGGCCAGCTAAGTAAAGAGTATGCATGGGATATTAGCGCCGATAACATAGCACTTGGTAATGGCAGTCAAGCTAACTTTTTTGTGCTGTTTAATATGTTGGCAGGCGAAATGCCTGATGGCAGCCGCAAAAAGATTTTATTTCCCCTTGCGCCAGAGTATATAGGTTATGCCGATCAAGGTTTATCGGCTGATATGTTTGTTGCCATAAAGCCTGATATCGAAATTTTAAATACAGGCAGCACATCAAAACAGTTTAAATACGTCATTGATTTTAAAGCAGTTGAAAAAACACTAGCAAACGACAGCAGCATAAGCGCACTGTGCGTATCACGCCCTACCAATCCAACAGGTAATGTAATTACCGACGATGAAGTAAAACACCTTGATTTGCTTGCTAAGCAATATGGTATTCCACTCATTATTGATAACGCGTACGGCGATCCGTTCCCAGGTTGTATTTACACCGACGCAAACCTAACGTGGAACTCAAACATTATTTTATGTATGTCACTTTCAAAACTTGGCCTACCAGGTTTACGCAGCGGTATTGTGGTTGCAAACAATGAGATTATTAAAGCAATTGGCCGCGTAAATGGCAGTATGGTTTTATCGCCAAATAGTATTGGCCCAAGCTTAGTGACACGCTTAATTAACGACAACGAACTACTGCCACTGTGCCGCAATGTTGTACTGCCTTTTTATCGTAATAAAGCACACATAGCGATTGAATTGTTTGATGAAGTATTTGCCGAACTGCCTGTTTATTTGCACAAAGTTGAAGGCGCATTTTTTATGTGGCTGTGGTTTAAAGATGCAAAAATGACAAGCGAGGTGTTGTATCAAAAGCTTAAAGAGCAAGACGTGTATGTGATCCCAGGTCACAACTTTTTTATCGGCATTGACGATAGCTGGGCGCACAAGCACGAGTGTATTCGTATTAACTATGCTACCGATGCAGATACCCTAAAAAAAGGCTTAGAAGCGATTAAAAACCTAATAAAGTAAATATACTGATGCCGATATTAATATCGGCATCAGTCATTTAACTCGCTTATATATTCGTTTAAAATTCATGTAAACGCACTGTATCCCCTTTAAATTTATATACAAGTTGGTATCCTACTCGACCTTTTTTAATAGTAATTCGCTTAATTAAGTGATCTATTCTGAGGTGAGAAAATCGTGTCGATAACCAGGCAAAAATTTCGTTATTTAGTTGTTCTATATCAGAAATTTTTAACGCAGTTAGCGTCAGATTTAATCCCTCAAATTGATTAAGTATTATTGCGGATTGGTATAACATATGCTTATTAAAAAAGAACCAGCCAAGGGGCGATTATCGCTGCAGGGCACTTAATTAAAGTGGCAGCAATAACACTACAGGCATCGCGTATAAATATTGGTTTTAAACGTTAGATGTAACTTTAAATAGCAACATGCAATAACACTATTAAGGTCAATTATGCGATTAGGACCAGGACTACTTGTCACCGCTGCCTTCATTGGACCAGGGACCATTACTACCGCCAGCGTGGCAGGTGCAAACTTTGGTTTTGCACTTATATGGACATTACTGTTTTCAGTAGTTGCCACTATATTATTACAATCTATGGCGGCGCGCCTTGGCGTTGCTACCGGGCAAGATTTAGCTCAAGCGCTCAGAGCACATATTCAAACGCCCTTATTTAAATCTTTAGCTATATTTTTAGTCATTAGCGCCATTGGTGTGGGCAGTGCAGCTTATGAAGCGGGTAACTTAAGTGGCGCTAGCATGGGGTTAATTGAAATATTCCCACAAGTTAACTCCCAACTATGGACACCACTTATTGCTTTTTTAAGTGCAGCTTTACTGTATAGCGGTAAACATAAAGTGGTTGAAAACGCGCTAATTTTACTCGTTATTTTAATGAGCTTAGTGTTTATCTCAACACTTGTAATGGCAGCCCCTTCACTGGGTGATGTATTTGCAGGTTTTATTCCTAGTATGCCTGAGGGTTCGATTACAACCATACTCGCTTTAGTTGGCACTACCATTGTGCCGTATAACTTATTTTTACACTCCGGCGTACTCGCTGCTAGACACGACAGTAACAGCGATATGCAAAAAGTGATTAAACAAACAAATGTTGATACAAGCCTATCAATCACTTTAGGCGGTGTGATCACTTTAGCTATTTTATCTACAGCTTCAGTTGCATTTTATGGCACCGATGCGGGGCAAATTAGTGCGGCCAATATGGCCGTGCAGCTAGAGCCATTGCTTGGTGACGCCGCTCATTACTTTTTTGCTATTGGTTTATTTGCTGCAGGTTTAACAAGTGCTATTACAGCGCCACTTGCAGGTGCTTACGCCGTGTGTGGCATGTTAGGTTGGTCAAACGATATGGGTAACTCACGTTTTAAAGGCGTTGCTATTGTTATTTTATTGTTTGGTGCTGCGGTGGCGTCACTCGGTTTAGACCCTGTCGCGGTGATTATATTCGCGCAAGCGGCTAACGGGTTATTACTCCCTATTGTTAGCACCTACCTTGTATGGCTGGTTAATCAAAAAGGGGTTATGGGAAACTACACTAACTCTTTGGTGTTAAACCTGGTAACCCTACCCGTTTTAATCCTAATTTTTGGGCTAAGTAGCTACAAACTAATTAGTTTAATTTTTTAATTAAATTCTAAAGGTCATATTCAAAGGCCCCTGTTTACAATATACAGCGGCCTTTATTTATTAAACACTAAATAACGTATAAGCCGTATTTATATTCACACAGCTAACACGCTTTTTGGGTTTTAGTTGCCTTAACTAATTGCGAAAACGCCAAACCACCTACCGCGCCTGCAAGCAGTTGAGCATAAAAACCCCAGCCTCTTGCGCCCGCTATAATATGAATATTCATAATTGATTCAATGGCAATTAACACAATAGTAAATGCCACAATGCCCGCAATTACAAATAGCTGAGTACTGTATTTTTGAACCTTTTTATTAAGCTTTACGGTAACAAAAAAAGCGATGGCAAGTGCTACGGCAATAATAGCGCCGTAGGTAGGTAATAGGCCTAACCAATCATCAAGCGTTAAACTAACGCGATCACTAAAGCCCACCACTACACCTACATTAACTAATTGATTGACAACGTATTGGCTATGAAACAAGCTAGCAAGTGTGAATGTAAGTAACCAAGAAACTAAAAATGAAGGCAATATACGTGTTAAAAACGACATGGTTATCTCAACTTAAAATAAAGCTTTTCTCTTATACTAGTTATGCTAGCAAAGGCTTGCTCCGTAAACAATGTATCTCTTTTT
The DNA here is from genome assembly GCF_015864265.1 of Pseudoalteromonas sp. NZS37. NCBI lineage: Bacteria > Pseudomonadati > Pseudomonadota > Gammaproteobacteria > Alteromonadales > Pseudoalteromonadaceae > Pseudoalteromonas > Pseudoalteromonas sp. NZS37. The sequence goes on from NZ_JADYXL010000002.1 coordinate 138,974, forward strand.
TTACTTTGCTTTCGCTTTTTTCGTTTTCTGTTAATGCAGATGCTACGTTACCAAAGGAGCAATACAGTACAAAAACACTGGCTACGCAATTACAGTCTCCGTGGAGCATGGTTGAACTACCAAACGGCACATGGTTAATTACAGAGCGTGATGGTCACGTAGTTATAGTTAAAAACAATGTGCAATCAAGAGTAAAATTAAACCTAACAGGTTTATACGTTGCAGGCCAAGGTGGTTTACTCGACATTGTATTATCACCAGATTATAACAACTCCAAAGAAATTATTTTTACTTATGCCCAAGGTGATGCAAGCGAAAACAGGCTTGTTGTTGCCAAAGCCACGTTTAATGGCGCTGACTTTTCAAAGCCTAACGTTATTTATAAAGTAGCGACTGATAAAAACACACCGCAACATTACGCAGGACGCGCCCTTGTCCTACCCGACAATACGTTATTAATTTCAACGGGCGATGGGTTTGACTTTAGAGAGCAAGCACAAGTTATCACCAGCCAACTTGGTAAAATATTACGTATAAACCTAGATGGTACCATTCCAACAGATAACCCATTTATTAATCACAAAAACCTAAGTGCACATGCTGTTTACTCACTTGGTCATCGTAACCCTCAAGGCTTGGTTTATGATTACGATACGCAGCAAATTGTTAGCCACGAGCACGGCCCTGCAGGCGGTGACGAGCTAAACTACTTAACCGCTGGGACTAATTACGGCTGGCCGGTAATCACCTATGGCAAAGATTACTCGCAAGCGCGTATTTCACCCTTTACCGAATATAAAGGCATGCAAAAACCAAGTGTTAATTGGACGCCATCAATAGCGCCGTCAGGCATGGCGTATTACGGCTCTAAACATGCAGCTTTTCCCTCGTTACAACAACATGTGCTTATCACTACTCTTGTTGATAAAAAGCTCTACAGCGTTAATCTGGTAAGTGGTGAATTTACCCAGTCTCACATATTTCCTAAGGCCGCAGGCAGGTTGAGAGATGTGTTTATAACTAATAAGGGTAACGTCGCAGTATTAACAGACGGTAAAGAGGCAAAGCTAATGTTGATGACAGCAAACTAATTCATAAAGCAAATAAAAGCCGCTGCGCTTTAAAAGTAAGTAGCGGCTTTAAATAAGCCACTTTGGTTAATTAAGTAATTTGATTTGTAAGATCAGGGTTTAACCCCTTTAGTTTTAAGATTAAAGTGAGCGTCTTTATTATGTTATTAATAACGTTCTTGTCTCCAATTGCCTTTGCATATACTTACTGTGCTTGTTATTTACCCGATTCTAATTGCTGTCTCAATAATTCAATAAGTTGAGTGTTAAGCCCGGTAATTTCGGCTTCTAGCACTTTCACTTTAGCCTGCGACTCTTCATCATCTTTACTGCGTAATAATGCAGTTTCCTGTAATAGTTTTTCTATCTTTTCTTGTATTTCAGCAATCTGTTCATCAATAGGATCTTCTTCAGATTGTGATGCCTGACTTGCATCTTCATTGCCTGATAATTTACGTAACGCTTCACGATTTTGATCTTCCAGACTTTTTTCTTTTCCTTCTTCGGATATATCTACTTGGTCACTTTGAACCGCTGCTTTGTGCACAGTCGCTTTTTCGGTTACTTCATCGGCTACCACCTTTAAAATTTGTTTTTGCGGGTAAGTTTCTAAAGGTTTAGAGGTTATGTGAACTGACATTTTATCCATTTTAATATTCCTTGTTCCGTCAATTATTGGTGAGAAGTAGTTAACTATAAATATAATGCTTTACCAAAAGCCAATTGTAATAGCCCTTGTTTGATTCTTTATTAGATTACACTTTACTCACAAGCTTGCCCATTGCTGTTTTAAACCAACAAGGTGAACAATACCAAAAGATAAACAAATAATAGAACTCCAAACCCAAAATTCAGGCGAACGCCCCATAGGGTTATTTATTAGAAAGAATCCAGTAATCCCACGAGCTAAATAAATAAAAGTTATTAATACAAGAGCTAGGCGGATGAATGGAAGTTTAAAAATAACACCTGCGGCTGAAAATGCATACAATGACCAAGTTGATAGAATCAGAACAATTACACTAGTAATAAGAGTTGGTTTAATACTTCCTTGCTCAGAAAGTAATGCCATTTGCTCTCCTGCACCGAAGAACCGATACCAAGAACCTCCAAAATAGATACAACCCAAATGCAAAGTTGCTACAACAGCACTTAATGTACCTGCAATTATTAGAAAAACATTCATAGAGCGATAAAACCTCCGTGAGACATAACGAACCTGTAAATTAACTGGTTTATTTATCTTGATAAACAAACCATAGCCGGGTTTCTACCTGGGTACAATCGATTGTTGAATGTTTACGCGTGATATCAAAGCTCGCATTAAACTAGACAGCCACTCCAATTGTAAATTAATCTGGCGCTAATGGTGAGTTTACGCAGTCTCACATATTCCCAGAGACCGCAGGACGATTAAGAGATGTGTTTGTAACAACTGAGGAAAATATAGCTATATTAACCGATGGGGAAGATTCAAAGCTTATGTTGGTGATACCGAATTAATTTACATGAAATAACCAACAATAAAGCTAATGGCCAAAGGAAAACCTCATAATACCATCATCAAATCATTGACGTTTAAGTGGACACGAATACTATTTAGGTGCTGGAAAACACATACGCCCTACGATGAATCAACTTACTTAACCGCTGTTAAAATTTGCGGTGGAAAGTGAGCTTTAGCGCTTGCTGTCCACCTCAGGGCGTGTTGTTAGCTGTAGATTAGTTGCGGGGGTGTTCGTTACATTGCTGCTTTTTACCAAAAACACCAAACCAAAATGTAAGTTCCAAAGCCACACCTAAAACAACAAAGATAACTATGCCTTGAGAAAATCCGTAGCCATACGAAATAAGAGCGGCTAATAATAAACCCGCCAAAATTATCCATTTGTGTAATATTTTCATAAATCCCTCTTATTAAAACAATTAAGTACCAATTAAATATATGTGCAGAATATTTTTTGAGCAAGGGCAAATCTGTAACATTATATAATCACAACAGTACGACAATACAGCTAACGCTCCCATAAGCCGTGAGCTGTGCTGGCACAATTTGTTGCGCCTTTGTTCTTTGCAACAGCGTTGCGAATCAGCTTGATGGGCTTGTTAGTTGCCTTTTGCAAACTGCCAAAAGTCTCTGTTTGCATATAAAACCCAATTTAAACTTTTTGGCACCATATAGAAATAAAGAATTTCGGTATCGCTTTGAAAAGCATTAAAGCTAGCCCAGTTTAAATCTAGCTGTTCAGTTAACCTTTTAGTTAAACCTGAATCTTTGTATATGCGTTCGAAAGACTCAAAGACAAACACAGTCTCGTTATTTTGATACTCTAATAGGTTTGAGAAAATCTGATTAAATTGATCTTCAGATAACCAAGGCTTCAATTCTGAATTGGAGTTTTTAGTGATTTCCCAAAAATTAGAAGTAAGTTTTAATTCTTGGTCATTTTCAGTATCGATAATCGATTTCAAATCATCAAAATTCAACTGTGACTCCTAAGGCAACTAAAAAGCCTGTAGATTAACTCGTTTTTAAATTTGTTTTTATTGATAAACAAACCATAGCTGAGTTCCTATTTAGGTTCAATTGATTAATGTATTTTTACGCAGAATATAGAAGTGTTTGATATTGTTTTAATTGGCGTTTTGGAAGGGATTAAAGGTGGTTGAGTGGCTTTTATTTAGGGTGAAAGGGCTTACCCTTCTTAATGCATCGTGTTTTGCAGCTTTTCTATATTATGAACAAGACAATACAGTTGCCATTGCGCATTCACTTTCGTTTGACCCCGTAAGGTCAATTTATTCATGCCTTTATTCACCGTAATATTCCCGAACACCGGTTCGATACACCCGAGTCGTTTGCTGTATTGTCGTCGACCTATGGGGCTGTCTATTTTTACTTTCATTTTGTCGATATAGCTTAGCTTTTTGCGTGATTCATTATTTATAAACTGTACTTGTCGCCCCGTTTTAATGGGTGGCTTTCGCATACATTGCTGTTGTAGTGGACATACTTTGCAATCTTTTAAGTAACCGCAGAATCGTGTGTATTGTTGGTTATGGCTGTTTACATTGACCCCGCTTCGCCACATGGCATTGCCTGCAGGGCAGCGGCATGTTTGCGTTGCCTCATCATAATGAAAATCGTCTGAGGTAAATAACCGAGGCTTGCCTTTGCTGCGTTTTAGTCGGCGCTTTTCTTGCTCAGTTTCGTATGTTTCGCTGGCTTTAAATAGCGGATTTCGTTTTCTAAATTGGTTATCCGCAATGTAGGTATCGAACCCACTTTGCGCCATAAACTCAAGATTTACTTCGCTGTTAAACCCACTGTCTGCGGTGAATTTGATGGTGTGTTTATCTGCCATTTTTTCTGTATTGAGTTTAGCAAGCTGCTGTTTTAATTGTGCAACGGCTGGCTGTAAAGTTTGTTGTTCGCCCACTGAGCCCCACGCTTGTGCTTGCAGGATGATTTGATGTTTATCATCGTTTATCGCGATGCCGTTGTAGCCTTGAATTGTCCCTTTTGAGGTCGTCATCTTCGCACTATCTGGGTCAGTGATATTACTTTTAACAGGCTTGCCTTTACTGCCTGTTTTCTCTTCGTGAGTGGCTAAAAACTCGGTGATTTTATCTGCACTTTTATCCAGCTTTTCTTTTTGTTTTAAGTCCTGAGTTATCAATTCTTCGCCCAGTCCATCTTGTGATTGGTGGCGTTCAATAATACGTTTGCTTGCGCGTTCTAGTTTTGCTTTTTTACGCCCTAGCTCATCGAATGTGCCGCTCCACTCCTTACTCGCATTGGACTTTAATTTACACCCATCAATGGCAAACATGTTGCGGCCTATCAAGTCTTCCTCATCACATATCATCAGCACTTGTGTAAAAAGCGGCTCAATTTGTTCATGCATTTTAGCCACGAAGCCTGCTATAGATGTGTAATGTGGCTGGATATCACCCGACACACTCATAAATAAAATATTATGCTCGCAAGCCTTTGCAATCCGACGGCTACTGATAAAACCATGTGCATAGCCCAGTAAAATAATCTTTAGCATTACCGAAGGTGGATACGCAGCAGCGCCCGTTTTGTCGTTGTTATACCACGCGTCAAATCCCGATAAATCGAGTTTATTTTCGACGATATAACAAAGGGCATATTCAAAGGTGCCAGGCAAAATTTGCTCAGCGAAATTGATAGGAATGAATTTATTTTGGCAGGATAAGTCAGGCTTGTAGTTGGCCATAACGATTTACCGTGGGTGAATAATATCTATTAGATCACAGCGAACGGATGGGTTCAAGGTTAAAAAGCAATCAATTTGAAATAGTAGAATACGTTCCTAAAAAGAGTAATTCTACAACCTCAACGCCCAGTTAACCGGAGCGTAGGTTGATATTGTTTTTGCGCCTTTGTCTTTTTGCAAAAACAATGGCAACCGTTTACGCTTCCGTGTTGAACTGCTTGTTATGTACGCCAATGCCTAATATTATTCAGTTTTTAATTCCGTATCTAATTTAGAACCAGACATTAACTTTTCTGCTTGCTCAATATATGGAGCTGCCTTATATTTTACTAATCCACGTGAACTCATAGAGCTTAACTGCCTATTTTTCTCAACATTTATAAAAAGAGCAACATCATTTTGTAATTGAGCTGTATTTTCTGCCAGCTTATGCTTTTCATTCCAGTTAGCTACCGTTTTATCAACATCAGGTGCAACACCAGTAGTTTTTTCTAGCTCAATAAGATCTCTAGCTAATCCATGAAGAGCAGAATCTAAAACAAACCCACGAATATGACCCATAACCATCACCTTTCAGATAAATTGAAGCCAACCAATTTGGCCTCTTGCATTGTAACTTATAGAAACTTATAATAAGTGTCAAATGTTATATTATAAGTTTTATAAGCAATATGAAATATATATACAACCAACGTGCAGAATACTCACAAAGCAGCTTACGCTCCCTTAAAACTGCTCATTTAGAGCTGCAAAATTTTTACAATGAGCATTTTAACAACCTAAATCTAAGGTGTATGTCTCGAGAAATTTCACAACAAGATTTTTTTGATGAACAACGTAAGCTCAGCGATATGCTGTCGCGCATTAAAGAAATAGAGGCGCAAATTACATTGTTTAACCAAGATCAAGGAGTTAAAAGGGGGCAATTAAGTGATAATGAAAAAAGCCAAATTTACCATTACTACAAGACTGGAAATTATACCCAGGTTCAGCTTTCGCAAATGTTTGGAGTAACTCAAGCTGCAATATCTGGGGTGCTCAAAAAGTTCTGCTAAATAGTACATAACGCCCGTAGCTGCGGGCGGCTTGTAGCGACGAAGAAGCGGAAAGGCGTTCCGACAGCCTGCGATTGTTATCCATTTTATAGTGGACTCCATTTCTTGTACTTATTCTTACGCGCCAGAGCAACAGCACTGGTGATTTCCTCTCGCGGAGACTTTGCACAATAATCTAAGTATTCTTCTACTTTCGTTCTAGACCACCCCGGGGCTGCTGCCACAACCCAGAAATGAATACCATGGTTCAACTCTCTTGCAGCAACGTAACTGATGATTTTTTCAATGTGACTATCACTCGGCACCATTTTGAGCATAGCCATTGCTCGAAGTGCGCCGTCAACGAGCATCTCGTTGCCAGTTTCAAGGAGCTCGAATATTGGATTAGTATCTCTGTCGTTTTCTATAGAAAGTCTGACTATTGCATCTCCAATAGCAACGTAAACCATAGTTGCTTCGAAATCTTGTTTTGCAAGTTCATTTAGAAATGGCAATGCTGGCTTATAACCACATTCACCGATAGCCATGATCATCTGATACTGAGTTTCCCAAGTCCGAACATCTTTGAGTTCAGTCTCAAGCGCAGCCAATAGAGACAGGCCTGCATCAACATTTTTTAGCTTCCGTAATTTCTTCGCAGCAGAACGACGCTTAGGAGATTTCTTGTCTCCCAGTTGAGCCACTATTTCATTCAATGCTCAGTTCTCCGTAGTGCCTAACGAGCCTGTAGATTAACTCGTTTTTAAATTTGTTTTTATTGATAAACAAACCATAGCTGAGTTCCTATTTTGGTTCAATTGATTACTGTATTTTTACGCAGAATATAGAAGTGTTTGATATTGTTTTAATTGGCGTTTTGGAAGGGATTAAGGGTGGTTGAGTGGCTTTTATTTAGAGTAAGAGGGCTTACCCTTCTTAATGCATCGTGTTTTGCAGCCTTTCTATATTATGAACAAGGCAATACAGTTGCCATTGCGCATTCACTTTTGTTTGACCCCGTAAGGTCAATTTATTCATGCCTTTATTCACTGTAATGTTCCGCTTTTTATTTAAAGGAAAGCCGATTCGATACAGCCGAGTCGTTTGCTATTCTTTAATAATCAGCTATCGTCAACCTATGGGGCTGTCTATTTTAACTTTCATTTTGTCGATATAGCTTAGCTTTTTGCGTGATTCATTATTTATAAACAACGACATGACATTAAATTAGACAGCCACCCCAATTGTAAACTAATCTAGCGAGCAAAACCCAACTGTTATTTGCCCTACTTTAATGGTTTGTTATACGTAATTATTTCCTTTTATCAGGGGTCGCGGGAACATTCTCTTTTTTTAGATAATCAGTTGTCGGTGGCGGCGGCGGCGTTTTATTGTCAGTCATGATGAATACTCCAAATATATTTTTATTAATGAAAAGCCAGATACAAACCATGCAGTTAATGCTAACTCATTGTATGCGACATCGATAATTTTAATTTTTTTAGTTATTGCTGCTGTTATTTTCGGGGTTGTATCAGCGTAGCAATTATAAATATGATTGATACATTCGTCTTTTTTTGCGATTTTAAACCAATTTGACGTTTCTATATTTCGTGCGGCAACTGGTGATTTACTAATTTTTAAAGCAAGTAAGAAATGCCCCCAAGAGCAAATCATTGAAAAAACAGCAAGCCCGAAGAAAAGTAATTCAAGATACTCAAACATAGAGTTGGGCTTAAACATTTTTTGATTATTGAAACCAACAAGCATCCCGAAAGTACCGATCATTATTGTTAATAATGTAAGAAAAACCGTACATTTATTTTCAATTAGAGTAAATCGCCCTAATTCTTCTATGTACATTTCTTTTACGTAGTTAAATGCTTCTGGTTTATTTTCCATTTAGATTATACCAAACCTTTTATTTACGTATAACGAGCCTGTAGATTTTCTATTTTAGAAATAACAACCTCAGAATTTATTAAAAATTTAGCCTCAAATTGCGTTGCTACGTGAAATCTGAGGGAATAATCCACTAGAAAGTGAATTTTAAAGGCTGTATGAACACAAAAATCATCCGTTACTTTCCACTTTTGAGTAATTCTACAACCTCAACGCCTTGCTCACCGGCACATACTGCGGAGAGCGTTTTTGTGTAAAAATGGAGCTCCGCGACTGACACAAAACGAGCGTAGCAGTATGTGTCCGCGTGCAGCAATTTGTTAGGCTTTTCCAAACAAGGATAAAACTATCGTGATAAAGAACGCCACGATCATAAACATCTCGCCTGTCTCTTTATCCTTTTTGATATTGTCCAATTGACTTTGGACCTTTTTAATCTTCTTCGGGTCTCCATTCGCTGACGCTAGCTCTTGTCTCCGGAGGTTGAACTCAAATCTACGCCCCCACCCTTGAACCAAGGAGTATCCGCCGAGCAGTACGGCAACAAATTTTATCGAATAAATGAATGACGCTAGGGCATCGGGATTAAGAGCTGAAAATAGAAAATAATGAACAATACCCAAAAGAACACTTACTGCAATAATCTGAAGAACAACCGCTTTCGGGGAGTACGTTCTAATAACTCTATTCAACATTAATTTAACCTTTCTTATGAGTTTATGCCTAACAAATTTGTATCCGACAAATGTCCAAGTATTACAAAGGATCTAATTTAACCAGCTAATAAGGACTTGTAAACAAATAGTTAGCCGATATTTAAGTTTCCTTGATGTAGAAATACCCCAAAATGGTAGAGATCAGTAATATTGGACAAAAAGTAATGAGCTATAAAAATAGGTGTAAGCGATATTATTAATAAGATAACTTAAATTTTTTTAAGCTTTTGCCTTTAACCTAAAACAAAAAAGCCGCTGTTCATTGCAAACAGCGGCTTTCGTCTTAAGACTTACAAGCTTAAAGCTTGCTTAACTTAAACTTGATTTTATTGCTTACCAATTACTTCAAGTCCACCCATGTATGGGCGTAATACTTCTGGTACTACTACTGTGCCATCGGCTTGTTGGTAGTTTTCTAGTATCGCTACTAGTGTACGGCCAACGGCTAAGCCTGAACCATTTAGTGTATGAAGTAACTCTGGCTTTTTAACACCTTCACGGCGAAAACGTGCTTGCATACGACGCGCCTGAAAGTCAGCCATGTTTGAACATGATGAAATTTCGCGGTATGTGTCTTGCGCAGGTAACCATACTTCTAAATCGTATGTTTTAGCTGAGCCAAAGCCCATGTCGCCCATACATAAAATTACTTTACGGTACGGAAGTTCTAATGCTTGTAGTATTTGCTCTGCGTGACCTGTTAACTCTTCAAGCGTTGCCATTGAGTCTTCAGGTTTTACAAGCTGTACAAGTTCAACTTTATCAAACTGATGCTGACGAATTAAGCCACGTGTATCGCGGCCATAGCTGCCTGCTTCACTTCTGAAACACGGAGTGTGGGCAACTAAGCGAATTGGTAAATCGCTTTCATCGTAAATTTCGTCGCGTGCGCTGTTTGTAAGCGGTACTTCAGCTGTAGGAATTAAGCTAAAGCCGGCTTGTTGTTCGCCGTCGTCGTTTACAAGGCCTAATGTGTGGAATAAATCGCCCGCAAATTTAGGTAGTTGGCTCGTGCCGTAAAGGCTTGCACTATTTACTAAGTACGGTACATACATTTCTGTATAGCCGTTTTTATCAGCATGTGTATCTAGCATAAATTGCGTTAGTGCACGGTGCATACGCGCTACTTGGCCGCGCATTACAGTAAAGCGTGCGCCACTAATTTTAACGCCCATTTCAAAGTCTAAGCCGTTTAGGTCTTGCCCTACATCTACGTGGTCTTTAACTTCAAAATCAAACTTTTTAGGTGTGCCCCACGTTAAAATTTCAACGTTGTCGTCTTCGTCTTTACCGGCGGGTACTGACTCGTCTGGCAAGTTTGGAATTGCTAAAGCAATGTCGTTAATTGCGGCTAATACTTCATCTTGCTCAGTTTTAGCGGCGTCTAGCTCACTGCCTAAGTTAGCCACTGCATCAAGTAGTGGCTGTGCGTCTTCGCCTTTAGCTTTGGCTTGACCAATTGCTTTTGCGCTTGCATTACGTTGACTTTGAAGTTCTTGCGTTTTTACTTGTAATGTTTTGCGTTTTTCTTCAAGTGCCGTTACCGTTGCTACATCGAGTTCGTAACCGCGAGCCGCTAAACGTTCTGCAGTTTGTTCGATGTCTTGACGTAAAAATTTAGAATCTAACATGTTAGTTTTTTAACCTTTTTGCATTACTAGCTGAAGGCCCAGCCAAGCCATAAAAATACACACCATCACGTTTAAGATGATATTGAGGGCCATTTTAATAAAGTGACCTTGTTGTAATAACAACAACGAGTCCATTGAGAATGTTGAAAAGGTGGTTAATGCACCTAAAAAGCCAATACCTATAAGGGTTTTGGCGGGGCTTGCGGTGATAATTTCTTTATCTATCAAACCGTACAAAATGCCCATTAACAATGAACCCAGAATATTAACCGTCAACGTGCCAAAAGGGAATCCCCTACCGAGGAGTTTTAGCATGCTTTCGCTAATAAAAAACCGTAAACACGCACCTGAGGCTCCGCCAAGGGCGATCATCATATAAAGTTTAATCATTTTCGTATCGTTTAAGTGGGCTTTGCGCATCGCGCTCTTTTAGGTAATCGAGTTTTTGTTTAATTTTTTGCTCAAGACCGCGCTCGCTCGGTAAGTAATATTCTTTGCCTTCCATTTCAGGTGGTAAGTATTTTTCTCCTGCGGCAAATGCACCTTCTTCATTATGCGCATAACGGTACTCAGCGCCATACCCTAAGTCTTTCATTAAATTAGTTGGGGCATTACGTAAATGCTCTGGCACGGGGTAACTTGGCTCGTTTTGAGCGTCTGCTTTGGCTTGATTAAACGCCATATACACCGCATTACTTTTGGGTGCACTGGCTAAATACAATGTGGCTTGTGCAATTGCACGTTCGCCTTCGCCGGGCCCTACTCGCTGAAATATATCCCACGCATTTAAGGCCACTTCCATCGCACGCGGATCGGCGTTACCTATATCCTCTGTAGCAATGGCAAGTAAACGCCTTGCTACATACAAAGGGTCGCCACCACCGGCTAAAATTCGGCAATACCAATACAGCGCACCATCGGGAGAGCTACCACGTACTGATTTATGAAAGGCTGATATTAAATCGTAAAATTCATCGCCGCCTTTATCGTATTTAGCTAAATGAGTAGGTAAAACTTGGCTAAGTACGTGCTCGTCTACGTTGTATTGACCGTTTTGCTCGGTTGTTAAATCAACCGCTTGTTCAAGTAAATTAAGTACTTTACGCGCATCGCCGCCACTTGCTTGGCATAGTGCCTTTTTAGCGTTGTCGGCAATAGTAATATGCTTTTGGCTTAGCTGCTCGTCTTGTTTAAGTGCACGTTCTATTACGGTATATAAGTCGGTATCGGCAAGCGATTTTAAAACATACACGCGTGCACGCGACAATATAGCGTTATTAAGGGCAAACGATGGGTTTTCGGTGGTTGCACCTACAAATATAAAGGTGCCGTCTTCTATGTGCGGTAAAAACGCATCTTGCTGAGACTTATTAAAGCGATGAACCTCGTCAACAAACATAAGGGTGCGTTGGCCACGGCTTTCTAGGTTATCGCGCGCTTGCGTTACGCTGTCACGTATATCTTTTACGCCTGCGGTTACCGCCGACATTTGAATAAGTGAGGCATCAGCATGGTTGGCAATTATTTGCGCAAGTGTTGTTTTACCTACACCCGGCGGGCCCCATAAAATTAAACTATGGCATCGCCCCGCGACAATGGCTTGATGCAGTGGTTTATCAGTACTTAATAAGTGTTGCTGACCAATGTACTCGTCAAGCGTTGTGGGGCGCATACGCGCAGCAAGTGGCCGTACATCGGGCCCAAAATTAAATCCTAAATTACTCACCGTTACTCTGATCGTCTATTTCAACACCTTCAGGAGGCGTAAATTCAAAAGTGCTTTTATCAAGCGGCGTATTAACTTGGGCATTGTTAAACGTAAATGACGATAGCTGCCCTGAGTTGTCGGTAACGACTAGTTTAGCAAGGCCTTGCTCGTTACCCGCAAACGCTATATCAAGTTGTTCTACTTGGCTTTCTACGCCTTTATTTGGCGTTACACTAAAGCCTGTATTTGTTGCAAGTACGCTGTATTTTTCCCACTGTGCTGGGTCTTTTGATGTAAGTAGCACAAATGGTGTTGAGTCGATTAGGCTGCTGGTTTTCATAATTGTTACTTGCTCAGCAAAGCTGTCGAAGTAATAGGTTTTATCGCCGTTTGATACAAATAATGTATCGTCTGGGTTTGTTTGCTGCCAGCGAATCATCATAGGCTGTTGAAGCGCTATTGTGCCCTCGCCTTGCATAACAGCTTGGCCTTCTTTGTCTGTTACTTTTTGTGCAAACTGCGCTTTAAAGCTTTTTAAAGTAGCAAGTCTGTCTTGTAATGCTTGGCTGTCATCAGCAAAGCTTGGTGCGGCAAGTACGCTGCCTAACACTAATAATAAGGCGTTAAATTTTTTCATTAATTTGCTCCATTAGGTACTAATACATCGCGAGCGCCGTTATGACCTGGTGAACTCACGATACCCGATGTTTCCATTTGTTCTACTAAACGTGCTGCGCGGTTATAGCCAACACGCAGTTTACGTTGCACTGACGATACTGATACCTTGCCGGTTTCAATTACAAACGATACGGCTTCGTCGTATAACGGATCGTTCTCTTCGTCTGTATTTTCGTTTGCTTCACCTGGCAATAAAATATCTTCACTGGCATCACCATTGAGTATTTCATCAACGTAATTTGGCTTAGCACGCGCTTTCCAATCGTTTACAACGGCATGTACTTCGTGATCGTCTACAAACGCGCCATGTACACGCTCTGGTACACTAGTGCCTGGCGGTAAATAAAGCATATCGCCCATACCTAGTAAGTTTTCTGCGCCTTGTTGGTCAAGTATGGTACGCGAGTCTATTTTACTTGATACCTGAAACGCCATACGTGTTGGTATATTTGCTTTAATTAAACCGGTTATTACATCTACCGAAGGGCGCTGCGTTGCCAGTATTAAATGAATACCTGCCGCACGTGCTTTTTGGGCTATGCGGGCAATCAGCTCTTCTACTTTTTTACCAACAATCATCATCATGTCGGCAAATTCGTCAATTACTACAACAATACTGGGTAATTTACCTAGCTCGTCTGGGCCTTCTTTCATGCCATCGGTGTCTTTAAATAATGGATCAAGAATCGGGTAACCCGCTTCATTGGCTTCAAGCACTTTTTGGTTATAACCTTTTAAGTTACGCACACCCAATGCTGACATTAATTTATAACGACGTTCCATTTCGCCCACACACCAACGCAATGCGTTAGCGGCTTCTTTCATGTCGGTGACTACTTCACACAATAAATGCGGAATGCCTTCGTATACTGATAGCTCAAGCATTTTAGGGTCAATCATAATCATACGTACATCGTCAGGACCCGATTTGTAAAGCAAGCTTACTATCATGACATTAACGCCCACTGATTTACCTGAACCGGTTGTACCGGCTACCAATAAGTGTGGCATTTTACCTAAATCAGCACATACCGGCTGACCGGCAATGTCTTTACCTAGCACCATGGTAAGTGGCGATGGATTTTGCTCAAATTTAGGCGCGTTTATTACTTCTGACAAACGTACTATTTCGCGGTGTTTATTAGGAAGCTCAATACCAACATATGTTTTACCCGGTATAACTTCTACAACACGCACACTAATTGCCGAAAGCGAACGGGCTAAATCTTTTGCTAAACCTGTAATTTTTGACACTTTAATACCTGGCGCTAAATCTAGCTCAAAGCGTGTAACAACAGGGCCTGGGTATACCGCTACAACTTTAGCTTGTACGTTAAAGTCGAGTAGTTTTGTCTCTACTAGGCGCGATACTGTATCGAGCTCTTCTTGCGAAATTGGGTTTTTAGCTTTGTCCGGTCTGTCGAGTAAATCGAGCGACGGTAATGGCCCCGGTGGTGGTTCTTGCGTCAATAATTGCTCAAACTTTTCTTTAGCCGTTGGCGGTGGTTGATATTGCGCTTTTGATTTAGGCATTGGTCTTGCTGGCGATACCACTGTTGTAACTGGTTTTTCTGGCTCTACAACTGGGCTTTGGTCAAGCGCGTTTAATGCAGCGGCCGTGTCCATTGGTTCGTCGTCTATGGCGCTAAAGCCAATTTCTTGATCGAGTATGTCGTCAAGCTCGTCAAACGGCATAAAATCGTCACTAATTTGTGGCTCATTAAACGGTGTTTGCGGTTTATTAATTGCTTTTTGTTTATCTGCTTTTTTAGCTGATGTAGGCAGCTCTATTTGCTCTTTTATATCGTCTTCAAAATGGGCGTCTATTTCATCGTGATTATTTGCTTTGCCCGCAGCGTGTTCTCGGTGCATCCAACCTTTTGCGTACGATACAATAAAGCGGTAAAACCTAACCATTAAATCGCCAAGGTAATCTACAAAATCAACCCACGATACACCCGTTAATAAGGTAAGCCCGGCAAAAAAGAAACACAGCAATAATATAGATGTACCGGTAAAGTTAAACGCAGGCATCATGGCTGATGCAATAACATCGCCCACTACCCCACCAGAGGAAAAGTTATAAATATCGTCAAAATTGATACTACTAATAGCGGTAGCTGAGGTGATAAACAAAGCAAAACCAATAACACGCAGCGCTAAGGTGGTGTAATCAAGCTGTAAAATGCGGTGAGGTTGTTTAAATAGCAAGTAGCCAAATAGCTGAATGGCCGCTGGCACTAAGTAAGCCAACCAACCAAAGGTGAGTAATAAAATGTCGGCTATCCATGCACCGGCTGCTCCTGTGATGTTGCTTACTTCGCTAAAACTAGTTTGCGACCATGCAGCATCTGCTGGATCAAAGCTGATCAAGGCACATAAAATAAATATTGCCGTAAAGGTGCTGATAATCAGCCCTGCTTCTAATAGTCTTTGCACACCGTTTAGGCGCATAGTTCCCTATTCCTCTTTATTATTCTATTTTTATTCACACTTACTTAGCAGTGAAATACCTTAGCAGGAAATGCAATTTGTTGCACTTTATCTTAACCTTGATGGCCTGATTATGAACAAGTTTTTATAATTTGAGCTGATATAAGCAAATGACGCAGCTAATATAAATAACCTTAAGTAATATAAGGACGAATAATTACGCCTTCTTCACCTTTTACTTCTTCCATTACTACATAAGTTCGGCTTTCACTAACGTTAGGCAATTTTAATAATATGTCACCTAATACACCACGGTATTCTGACATATCATTTACGCGCGTTTTAAGTAAAAAATCAAAATTACCCGATACTAAATGACATTCGATAATTTCTTCGTGCTTTTTAACGGCCGCACTAAACTCATCAAATACGTCGGGAGATGTTTTAGTAATTGTTACTTCTACATACACCGATAAACCTTGCCCAAGCTTAGCTGGATCGACCACTGCTTTATAGCCAAGTATGTAGCCTTCTCGTTCTAGCTTTTTCACTCGCTCCAGACAGGGCGTGGCGCTTAGGCCAACTCGTCTGGCCAGTTCAACATTTGAAAGGCGTCCATCGTGCTGTAATTCCATTAAAATTTTACGGTCAATTCTATCTAATAACTGATGCATAGTGCCAACTAGTTTTTTATGCTGTTTATTTTTGTTATATAGATGATAACACTAGATTTGACTTTAAAAAAGGTGAGACACACGGGCTTATGATGAATATAATAGTGAAAAATGTTAATCCGTTCTTAATAAGGCAAATGATATGATTATTGGTGTTCCTAAAGAAATTAAAAACCATGAATACCGTGTAGGTATGGTTCCTGCGAGTGTTCGTGAATTAGTAAACCACGGTCATCAAGTGATTGTAGAAACTGATGCAGGCATGGGTATTGGATTTACTAACGAAGATTACACGCTAGCGGGTGCTGAAATTTTAGCAACTGCTGCTGACGTTTTCGCTAAAGCAGACATGATTGTAAAAGTAAAAGAGCCACAAGCTGTTGAACGTGCAATGTTACGTGAAGACCAAATTCTTTTCACTTACTTACACCTTGCACCTGATCTCCCACAAACTGAAGACCTTGTAAAAAGCAAAGCTATTTGTATTGCATACGAAACTGTAACTGACTCTCGCGGTGGTTTACCGCTTCTTGCTCCTATGAGCGAAGTTGCTGGTCGTATGTCTATTCAAGCTGGTGCACAAGCGCTAGAAAAATCTAACCACGGTCGTGGCATGCTACTAGGTGGCGTACCAGGCGTTGAAGCTGCTAAAGTTGTTATCATTGGCGGCGGCATGGTTGGTCGAAGTGCAGCGCAAATGGCTGTTGGCCTTGGTGCTGAAGTTGTCGTTCTTGACCGTAACATCGACGTATTACGTGCACTAGACGCGCAATTTGGTAATAAAGTTAAAGCTATTTAC
This sequence comes from Pseudoalteromonas sp. NZS37, assembly GCF_015864265.1. Lineage (NCBI taxonomy): Bacteria > Pseudomonadati > Pseudomonadota > Gammaproteobacteria > Alteromonadales > Pseudoalteromonadaceae > Pseudoalteromonas > Pseudoalteromonas sp. NZS37. The sequence continues at coordinate 155,863 of NZ_JADYXL010000002.1, forward strand.
TCAACTGCTGATGCACTAGAAAAACACGTACTAGAAGCTGATTTAGTAATTGGTGGCGTACTAATCCCAGGTGCAGCTGCACCTAAACTAGTAACTGCTGAGCACATTAAAGCAATGAAACCTGGTTCTGCAATTGTTGACGTTGCAATCGACCAAGGTGGCTGTATTGCTACTTCTAAAGCAACTACGCATGCTGATCCTACTTTCATCGTTGATGAAGTTGTTCACTACTGTGTTGCTAACATGCCAGGTGCTGTTCCACGCACATCTACGTTTGCACTTAACAATGCAACATTGCCTTTCATCATTAATCTTGCAAACAAAGGTTATAAAAAGGCGTTACTAGATGACGCTCACTTCTTAAAAGGCTTAAACGTAATTAAAGGCCAAGTAACTTACAAAGAAGTAGCAGAAGCGTTCAACATGGAATATGTTGACCCACGCACAGCGGTAGAAAACGCATAATTTAGCGTTTTGTAGTTAGGTTGGTATTAAGTTATGTAGCTACCTAACTACAACCCATAAAAAAGCAGCTAATTAGCTGCTTTTTTTGTATTTAAATTTCAGATTTATATAAGCTTATTTAGATAAACTTATTTAGATAAAACGCTTAATTATAAAATCTACTTTTACGCGCTTAGCTTGGCCAAGGAGTTTTTTAACTGGCTGCGGGTAATCATCCATCGTTTCTAAATCATCTGGGCCTGTTAAACGTCGGCAGTGCTGTAAAATTTCCTGCTTTTCGTTATCAATAGCATCCATAATTGTTTGCTCTGGATCTTCTATTAAAATACCGTTTTCGATATCAAGACCCCATGCACGCGGATTTAAGTTATGCCCGCTCAATAAATGTTTTGTTCTATCTGAACAAATACCTTTTAAATGAAACGAATTACTTCCATCTTTCCACAGATACACATTTAAATTACCGTTATCGATATGGCGCTTTTGCGTTTTTACAAATTTATGCAAAATAGTTTCGTATAAATAAGGTAATGCCCCTATTTTACTAAACGGCTCGCTTGGCGGTAAATAAAAGTCATTTGCTGTTTTATCGCCTACAACAATAGTCACTTGCTTGCCTTGCTTTAATAATCGGCGCAGTGATCGCATAAGCGGTGCCGGAAAATTAAAGTATGGCGTATACAACACAAGCTCTTGCTCTGTTGTATCAAATAACGCTTTTATTAAACGATTTAACTCGTTATTACGACGCCCGAGTCCTAAAAACAAACGAATACCTAATGCTTGCGTATTTAGCTGCTCTGCTGCGTTATAACTTGCGACTTTTAAATCACGCATTAATTGCTTTTGATCAAGCTTAAAGTCGTGCAAACGCTTAAGCGGTCGCGTGTCTATACGTGGCACAGCCACTGATGAAAGTAGCTTTGTCTCAATAAAATCAACTACTGAGTCACACAGTTCGCTCTGCGTTATTAAAAAGTAACGATCGAGCCTGTAGCGCTCGTTGTATTGCAAGTACACGTTATTTAAGCTTGCGCCGCTGTAAAGTAAGGTGTCGTCAATTACAAAACCTTTTAAATGCAATACGCCAAATAATTCTTTAGCTTTTACAGGTACGCCATAAACTTGTACGTTCGATTTAAACTTTTCTAAATCGTCACAGTATAAACTTGCGTTACCGTCTGATTTATCAGCGCCAATTAATCCACGTTGCGCACGATGAAAATCCACCAGCACTTTTATCTCAAGTGCCGGGTTTGCCAATGACACACGGTGCAGCGCTTCTAAAATTTCGCGACCTGCTTCGTCATCCTGTAAATACAACGCAGTAATATAAATTCGTTTTTTTGCGTTCGCTATCAAACGTAGCAATTGCGTTCGGTAATCTTGCGCATTGGTTAAGACGTTAACGTCTTTTGAAGTCAACCCGAATGCGGGTTTTTCCTGCCAAAATAACATAGTTGCCTATTTGCTTAGGTCACATAATCTATAAGTGACAAATAAAATTAGGTAAAACATAACAAAAAAAATCAAAGGGGTCATGAAATAACGCTGTTTTGTTGCCTGTTAGTCTATTTATTGAGCTACTTAGGCATTTTAACTGTAAAAGCACAGAGCTCTAGTACACAATACTGCACAGCTTTTCGATTTGATAAAAAAAATAATCGCGGATTTTGTTTACATCTGCCTTGTTTTTCTTAGAATCAAGCGCATTAATGAGCATATTGAACACCGTATTAAACGTTTAGGAAAAATAATGACTGAAGCAAAACATTGTAAGCTACTAATTTTAGGCTCTGGCCCAGCTGGTTATACTGCCGCAGTATATGCAGCACGTGCAAATTTAAACCCTGTTTTAATTACAGGCATTCAACAAGGTGGCCAATTAACAACCACCACTGAAGTTGAAAACTGGCCTGGTGATGCACACGGTTTAACAGGTCCTGCGTTAATGGATCGTATGAAAGAGCACGCTGAGCGCTTTGAAACTGAAATCATATTCGATCACATCAATAAAGTAGATGTATCTAAGCGCCCTTTCACACTAACTGGCGACCAAGGTACTTACACATGTGATGCATTAATCATTGCAACGGGTGCTTCTGCTAAATACTTAGGCCTAGAGTCTGAAACTAACTTCCAAGGCCGTGGTGTTTCGGCATGTGCTACGTGTGACGGCTTTTTCTATAAAGGTCAAAAAGTAGCGGTTGTTGGTGGTGGTAATACAGCGGTTGAAGAAGCGCTTTACTTATCTAACATTGCTGACGAAGTACATGTTATTCATCGTCGTGATAGTTTCCGCAGTGAAAAAATACTTGCTGACCGCCTTGCTGAAAAAGCAGCAAACGGTAACGTTGTAATGCATTACAACCGCACGCTTGACGAAGTATTAGGCGACCAAATGGGCGTAACCGGCGTTCGTATTAAAGATGCACACTCTGATGCAACTGAAGAGCTAGATTTAGCAGGCGTATTTATTGCTATTGGCCACAAGCCAAATACTGATATGTTTGTTGGTCAACTAGAAATGAAAGATGGCTACTTAGTTGTAGAGTCTGGTCTTCACGGTAACGCAACTCAAACAAGCGTAGAAGGCGTTTTTGCTGCAGGTGATGTGTCTGACCACATTTATCGTCAAGCAATCACATCTGCGGGTACAGGCTGTATGGCTGCCCTTGATGCAGAGCGTTTCTTAGATAATTTATAAGCAATTAAATAAATTATTATAGGGCTGATTATTCAGCCCTTTTTTTATGCCTAAAATATAGTTACACTTTTACGATCAATTATAAAATAAGTACTGTATGAGAAATCAGCTATACCAATTAAGCGAAAACGATATAGCATTCCCCAATCCGGAATACGCATTAGAATCCCCTGATGGCTTGTTAGCAATTGGCGGAGATTTGAGTTTACCTCGCCTAAGTAATGCCTACAAAAGCGGAGTATTCCCTTGGTTTAGTGAAGATGAGCCTATTATGTGGTGGTCTCCCAGCGAGCGAGGCATTTTTGAGCTTAATGATTTTCATATAAGTAAGAGCTTGCGTAAGCATTTAAAAAAGCACCCTGTAAGAGTAACCATTAATAATGCCTTTGAAGAGGTGATAGAAGCCTGTCGCGATCAACGCCTTGATACCGATGGCACCTGGATCACCTCTGACATGCTCGACGCTTACGTTAATGCACACAATGCTGGCATTGCACATAGTTTAGAGGTGTGGAGTAACGGAGAGCTTGCAGGTGGCTTATACGGCATTATGCAAAATGGTGTTTTTTGTGGCGAGTCCATGTTTCATCATCAAACCAATTGCTCTAAGCTTGCTATGTGGGCACTGGTAAATTGGCTTAAACGCCATAATGCACATTTTATTGATTGCCAGTTAGAAAACCCTTATTTAATGACCCTAGGTGCAAAAGTAATCCCCCGTTCCACATTTTTGACTAAACTAAAAGCGGCACATAACTATACTGTTAACCCTATTATGTGGGAGCCACAAGAACTTGACGCAATCTATGAATGAGCAACTTCCTGCACGTGTTGGTTTAACCCAAGAGTTTGACTGTAGCTATTTACCCAACAGACAAGAGCAACTTTTAGTTATTCTTGATCCCAGTTGCTACAGCACCGACAAATTTGAGTCATTATTAGGCTTGGGATTTCGTCGCAGTGGTAACCAAATATACCGTCCGCACTGCCCAATATGCAGCGCATGTAGTTCTGTACGTGTATTAGCACAAGACTTTATGCCCTCAAAATCGCAAAAACGTAAACTAAACAAAGCAAAAACACAGTTTGAGGTAAAATATTCAACGCAAGAGCGACCTGAGTACTATCCACTTTATAGCAAGTACATAACGATGCGCCATCAGGATGGAAGTATGTATCCTCCTGAAAAAGAACAGTTTCAAAGTTTTTTGCTTTGTAGTTGGCTCAAGATCACATTTATTGAACTGTGGTACCAAGATACCTTAGTCGCAGTTGCCGTAACTGATTGTATGAATAGCGCTATTTCTGCAATTTATACCTTTTTTGATCCCGACTTTGAACACTATAGTTTAGGCTCTGTGATGATATTAGAGCAGCTAAAGTTTGCTAAAGAGCAAAATAAGCAATACGTGTACTTGGGCTATCAAATTGATGAATGCGACAAAATGAAGTACAAAACTCAGTTTTTACCTGCTCAAAAACAGCTCAATGATGAGTGGGTGGCTATTTAATTTGCAAATATAGCCCCTGCGCCTTTACTTATTGGAGTATTTTGGGCAAAATCTGCAGCGTTTAACTATTAAAGAGGTGTTACGCTAAACATGGCGAAAGAAGACGTAATCGAAATGCAAGGGACAGTCCTTGATACTTTACCAAATACAATGTTCCGAGTTGAGCTAGAAAATGGTCACGTAGTTGTGGCTCATATTTCAGGCAAAATGCGCAAAAACTATATCCGTATTTTAACCGGCGATAAAGTAACGGTAGAAATGACTCCTTACGATTTATCAAAGGGTCGTATCGTATTCCGTGCTCGCTAAGTAAGTGCGTAAACGAGATTTAGTTTTTGGCTAGTGTTTTACTAGCTTTAAGCGTTTATTAAATGTAATTGATAGACATTGACTAGCAATTACATTTAATAAACAAAAAGCCCAGTTTTTGCTGGGTTTTTTGTTGCCTATAAAAAGGGCAAAAAAATGGCCCGCTATTATGTAGCGGGCCATTTTATTTAACTAAATTATTTAATTAACGTTTTACGCTGGTGTTAAATTACTCTCGTAATCAAAGCGAATCTTCTTGTCTTTAACTGATACTTTAACCGTACCGCCATCAACAAGTTCACCAAACAGTATTTCGTTAGCTAATTGCTTTTTAAGCTCTTCTTGAATAACACGTGCCATTGGACGTGCACCCATTGCTTTATCGTAGCCTTTATCTGCCAACCACTCACGTGCTTTAGACGTAAGCTCAAGGTTAACTGATTTTTTATCAAGCTGCGCTTGCAGTTCCACAATAAACTTATCAACCACCAGTAAAATAACTTCACGTTCAAGGTGATTAAACCAAATGATGTTATCTAAACGGTTTCTAAATTCTGGTGAAAATACTTTATTAATTGCACCCATTGCATCGTGCGTATGATCTTGCTCTGTAAAACCAATCGACTTACGCGTAGTTTCTTGAACGCCCGCATTGGTAGTCATTACAACCACTACATTTCTAAAGTCAGCTTTACGGCCGTTATTATCGGTTAACGTACCGTGATCCATAACCTGTAGCAAAATGTTGTAAATGTCTGGATGCGCTTTTTCAATCTCATCTAAAAGTACAACAGCATGTGGGTTTTTAATAACCGCTTCTGTTAATAAACCACCTTGCTCAAAACCAACATACCCTGGTGGAGCACCAATTAGTCGACTTATTGCATGGCGCTCTACATATTCCGACATATCAAAACGAATAAACTCAACACCCATACATTTAGCAAGTTGCTTAGTTACTTCTGTTTTACCCACACCGGTAGGCCCTGCAAACAAAAACGAACCTACTGGCTTTTCTTCGCTCGATAAACCAGAGCGAGATAAACGAATAGCTGATGTAAGTGCGTCAATAGATTGATCTTGCCCAAACACGAGCATTTTAAGATTACGGTCTAGGTTTTTAAGCGTTTCTTTATCTGTCGACGAGACGCTTTGCGCAGGAATACGTGCCATTTTAGATATAATTAGTTCTATATCTGCCACGCCAATGGTTTTTTTACGTTTAGAGCTAGGTTGCAGGCGCTGACTTGCACCGGCTTCATCAATTACATCAATTGCTTTATCTGGCAAGTGACGCTCATTAATGTATTTAGCACTGAGTTCTGCAGCTGCTTTTAATGCTTTTTGAGTGTAACGAATACCATGGTGCTCTTCGTAACGCTCTTTTAATCCATTTAATATTTTAGTGGTATCGGCAACACTTGGCTCAAGTACATCAATTTTTTGAAAGCGACGTACTAATGCACGGTCTTTCTCAAAAATATTTTTATACTCGTTGTAAGTTGTTGAACCCATACAACGTAGCTTACCACTTGAAAGGAGTGGTTTAAGCAAGTTTGATGCGTCCATAACACCACCAGACGCCGCGCCGGCACCGATTATGGTATGTATTTCATCAATAAATAAAATAGAGCCTGGCTCAGCTTGCAGCTCTTTTAGTAAGCTTTTAAAGCGCTTTTCAAAGTCGCCACGGTATTTAGTACCCGCAAGCAATGCACCCATATCTAGCGAGTACACAACAGCATCTGCAATTACTTCTGGTACTTGCTTATTAACAATGCGATACGCAAGGCCTTCAGCAATTGCTGTTTTACCAACGCCCGCTTCACCAACAAGTAATGGGTTATTCTTTTTACGACGACACAATACTTGTACCGTGCGCTCTACTTCGCTGTCGCGTCCGATCAGTGGATCAATGTTACCTTCACGAGCTTGAACGTTTAAGTTAGTTGTAAAGCTGTCTAGCTTGCTTGCTTCTTCATTTTGAACTTCTTGCACTTCATCATGAATATCGTCGCTGTCGTTGCCTAATTCATCATCTGCTTTAGAAATACCATGCGAAATAAAGTTAACGATGTCTAAACGCGATACATCATGCTTTTTAAGTAAATATACAGCTTGGCTTTCTTGCTCAGAAAAAATAGCAACTAGCACATTCACGCCAGTGACTTCATTTTTACCTGACGATTGCACATGGAACACAGCGCGTTGTAATACACGTTGAAAGCCAAGTGTTGGCTGAGTTTCACGCTCTTCTTCTAAATCTGGAATGACGGGTGTTGTTTCGTCAATAAATTCTAATAATTCGGTTTTTAAACCAGAAATATTAACACCACACGCATTTAGGGCTTCTCCTGCAGAAGGATTATCTAACAGCGCAAGTAAAAGGTGCTCTACGGTCATAAACTCATGACGGCGAGTGCGCGCTTCACGAAACGCGGCATTTAATGTGAGTTCTAAGTCTTTGTTTAGCATTGGCAACCCCTTACTGAGATAATAATTTATACCACAACAATCGGATGTTTGATCACCCTAATTGGTATTTATACCAATTGTATTAAATTGGTATTTATTCCTGCTCACAACTACAAAGCAGTGGATGCTCGTTATCACGCGCGTAGCGGTTAACTTGTTCAGCTTTGGTGTGGGCTACGTCGGCGCTGTAAACACCACATATACCCTTACCTTTTTCATGAACCTGAAGCATCACGTCGGTTGCTCTATCGCTATCCATATTAAAAAACGTCGTTAAAACTTCTATTACAAAGTCCATCGGCGTGTAATCGTCGTTATTTAAAACAACTTTATATTTTCGCGGCGGCTGTAGCTTTTGCTTTTCGCTGTCGCGAACTGTATCGATAACACCTGAATCTTTCATACCACTCATAATTAAATATAGTCTTGTCTTTGTAACTCAAGCAAACTTGAATAAAAAATAAATAAAATGTTAAAAAAATAACTCAAAACACTTGACTGGTTGGCTAAATAAACTACAGTCAAACGTAGATTGATTAAACCTTAGTCAGTCTAGCAAATAATACAATTTAGAATAACTAAATTAGTCAACTTATTGAAGGATGTAGAAGTATGGCTTGCGGTAAAGTTAAATGGTTCAACAACGCTAAAGGTTTTGGTTTCATCGTAGAAGACGGCTGCGAGAATGATATTTTCGCTCATTACTCAACAATTGTAATGGACGGTTATAAAACGCTTAAAGCTGGTCAAGATGTAACATTCGAATTAGAACAAGGACCTAAAGGTCTACACGCTAAAAATATAGCCCCAGATGGTGACATTATTGAGTGACTATTGTTTTGTTCGACTAAAGCGAGTGACCTTTTAAGATCCTCGCTTAATTCCTTAAGCATACTAACTTATCTCTTCTCCCCTATTTATTGCCTCTTTTCATTCAAATTCAACCCTTTTCCTTGAATTTATTTTATATACCCCAATGTTCTAAGAGTTGATTGTTTAACTGCTTATTGGGCATGCTCAACCTCTAGCCCTTTTTATTTAAGCTTGTTACACTCTTGGTGCTAAAAATTGCGTATTAACGCAGCAACTAATCCAACTTGTCGCCTCTTTTATATGTACTAGGCTAAAGGCTGATTTATTTTTGTTAATTTTTTAGCTATAAATACAATTCCAGTTCGTCAGGTGTGACTATTCTGCTTTTATAAAAGAGCAACGCTGAGTACCAACACCTAACAAACTATTCATTACGAGCGTATGTATTCATTAACTTGTTTAATAATATGTACTCACTCATTAGTAATGATTTTCTTTGCATTGTTGAATAAGACCTTTTCGGTCTACTATCTAGGAATGATGATGACATCAAAAATTATCTATACAAAAACGGACGAAGCTCCGGCACTAGCAACTTACTCGTTGCTACCGATCATCCAAGCATATACAAATGCGGCCGGTGTTGAAGTTGAAACTCGCGATATCTCATTAGCAGGTCGTGTAATTGCTAGCTTCCCTGATTATTTAACACAAGAACAACGCATTGGTGATGCACTTGCTGAACTTGGCGAGCTTGCTAAAACACCAGAAGCAAACATCATCAAATTACCAAACATCAGTGCATCTGTACCACAGCTTCGCGCTGTAATTAAAGAGCTTCAAGCAAAAGGTTACGCTCTTCCAGAATACCCTGTTGAACCTAAAAATGATGAAGAAAAAGCAATTCAAGCTGCTTACGACAAAATCAAAGGCAGTGCAGTAAACCCAGTACTACGTGAAGGTAACTCAGATCGTCGCGCACCAGGTTCTGTAAAAGAATATGCACGTAACAACCCGCATTCAATGGGTGCGTGGAGCAAAGATTCAGAGTCTTATGTTGCAAGCATGAGCGAAGGCGACTTCTTTGGTTCAGAAAAATCAGTAACTGTTGATACAGCCACTGATGTACGTATTGAACATGTTGCAACTAACGGCGACGTTTCTGTACTTAAACAAAGCACGCCTCTTTTAGCTGGCGAAGTTATTGATGCATCAAGCATCAGCGCTTCTAAGCTTCAAGCTTTCTTAGCTGCTGAAATTGACGCTGCTAAAGAAAAAGGTGTTTTATTCTCGCTTCACATGAAAGCGACAATGATGAAAGTATCTGATCCAATTATCTTTGGTCACGCTGTAAAAGTATTCTACAAAGATGTATTTGCTAAACACGGTAAGCTTTTTGAAGAGCTAGGTGTTGATGTAAATAATGGTTTAGGCGATGTATATTCTAAAATTCAAACATTAGACGATGCTAAGCGCGAAGAAATTGAAGCAGACATTCAAGCTGTTTACGCTAGCCGCCCTGCTATTGCTATGGTTGATTCTGACCGCGGCATTACAAACCTACACGTACCAAGTGACGTGATCATCGATGCGTCTATGCCTGCTGCAATCCGTTCAAGCGGTCAAATGTGGAATAACGATGGTAAATTACAAGACACTAGCTTTGTAATTCCAGATCGTTGTTACTCAGGTATTTACCAAGCAACTATTGATTTTTGTAAAGTGAATGGCGCGTTTGATCCAACAACTATGGGTAGCGTACCTAACGTTGGCCTTATGGCTCAAAAAGCTGAAGAATACGGTTCACACGATAAAACGTTTGAAGCTAAAGCAGATGGTTCTATCCGTGTTGTTGATGCAAATGGTAATACATTACTTGAGCACAGTGTTGAGCAAGGCGATATTTGGCGCATGTGTCAGGTTAAAGACGCACCAATCCAAGATTGGGTTAAGCTTGCAGTAAATCGTGCACGCGCAACAGGCGTTCCAGCTATTTTCTGGTTAGACGAAAACCGTGCACATGATGCAGAGCTAATCAAAAAAGTAAATAAATACCTACCAGATCACGATACAGCTGGCCTAGATATTCAAATTTTAGCACCGCTTGAAGCAACATTGTTCTCACTAGCGCGTATTAAAGAAGGTAAAGACACTATTTCTGTAACAGGTAACGTTTTACGTGATTACCTTACAGATTTATTCCCAATTTTAGAGCTAGGTACGAGTGCTAAAATGCTTTCAATTGTTCCACTTATGAACGGTGGTGGATTATTTGAAACTGGCGCAGGTGGTTCTGCACCTAAGCATGTTCAACAATTCGAAAAAGAAAACCACTTACGTTGGGATTCTTTAGGTGAATTTTTAGCACTTGCTGCATCTCTTGAGCACCTAAGCGTAACTACGGGTAACAACAAGGCACAAGTTCTTGCTGATACACTAGATAAAGCGACTGGTACTTTCTTAGCAGAAAACAAGTCTCCTTCACGTAAAGTGAAAGAAATTGATAACCGTGGTTCTCATTTCTTCCTATCTTTATTCTGGGCACAAGAACTTGCTAAGCAAAATGATGACAGTGAACTTAAAGCACAGTTTACTCAAATTGCTAGCGACCTTGAGTCTAATAAAGAACAAATCGTAAGTGAACTTAACGATGCGCAAGGCCCTGCAGTTGATTTAGGCGGTTACTTCCAGCCTAACGATGATGCAGCCTTTAAAGCGATGCGTCCAAGCACTACATTTAACGATATTCTTGCTAAATTAGTATAAATATTGGTTTAAATTTAAAAGCCGCTTACTTGTAAAAGTAAGCGGCTTTTTTATGTCTAAATTTTACAAACAAAAAGGCCGCTATTTATAAAATAGCGGCCTTTGAATAATTAATTTATTAATTATTTAGTATATGCACGTGGCATTTTTGAATCTGTCATATAACGGTCACGCAGTTTATCTTGGCGAGATTGTGTAGATACCTCAACCCCATTAATAAACATTTTGCTCACGTGGCTGCTTAGTTCAAACGGGTCATTACTCCACATTACTACATCAGCAGCTTTACCTACTTCAAGACTACCTGCATTAATGCCAAATACATCAGCAACGTTTGATGTAACCGCTTTTAACGCACCTTCTTGGCTCATACCATACGATACTGCATTACCAGCATCAAAACGCAGCTGATAAATGTTGTGACTTGCATCACCACCTACCGTTAATAATACTTTAACGCCTGCTTTTTCTAGCACACCTGCATTATCTAAACTCGCATGAAGCGAATCAAAACTTGCTGGTAAGCTGTCCATTGCACTAATAATTACTGGGATATTTGCTTTAGCAACGCGCTCTTTTACTACAACAGCGTCTTGTGCGCCGTTAAGTACTAAGTTAATACCAAATTGCTCTTTTACTTTAATAAGCTCAATAATATCTGCCGCACGTGATACGCCAACCACTAATGGCATTTCGCCACTGAGTACTTTTGCCATTACTTTGTCTTCAGTACTTGGCTTGTCGTCATCTTTTTTAGCTTTTTTACCAGCTTTAGTTTTGTGCTCATCAAGTTTATTAATCAGTGTTTGCAAAGTAAAAGCACGAGAGCCTTTACTGCGCTCACCTAAGTAAACAATTAAAGCCGCTTGTTTTTGCATGTCGCTGTCAAAACTACCACTTAAATCAACAACACTTGCAAGGCCTGAAAAAATGCTATCGCCGCCATGAGGGGTAATGACATCGCGTGTTACACCGCCTTTACGAGCGTAAGGTATTAAGCTTGAATGTGCGTTGTAAGCAAGACTTACGTCAAAATCAATACTGGCTTTTTCCTCGCCTGCATCGCGAGAGCCCGCAACTGCACTTACTTCAACTAAACCAAGTTGATTAATACTTGCAATAAAGCCAGGGGTCACAATTTGGCCCTTTGCATCAATAATTTGATCTACTTTAATTTCAGTTGGGTTAATCGCTGTGATTTTACCATCTGTCATTACAATGCTTGCCGCTTCTAATACACCTTGATCAGATGACGTATGCAATGTTGCATTAATAATTGCTAGCGATTGTGCGCTTACAGCACCAGATGCTAATAATCCTGCAGCAACCAGAGAAAGCGAAAACGAACGTGATAAATTTTTCATTCTGGGTGCTCCTTATTGTTGACCTAACATAAAATCACTTGTTGCTTGATACGCGCTGTCGTTTCTATCGTAAACTTTTGCACCATCAACAAACACTTGTTCAGCTTTAGCATAAATACTAAATGGGCTTTGATTCCAAATAACCACATCGCCCTGCTTACCCGCTTCTAGTGAACCTGTTTTGTCATCAATACCTAACGACTTAGCAGCGTTAGCAGTGATCCATTTAATAGCGTGTTGCTCAGAAATATCAAAACCATTTTCGTTAGCACGGTACATAACCTTGCCAGCTTCTTGGTTTAAGCGCTGAATAGTAGTATCTGAATCTGAGTGAACAACTGCACATGAATTTTTAACAGCATCAACAATAGCTACGTTTTCTTGAACCATGTCGTAGGCTTCCATTTTAAAGCCCCACCAGTCTGGCCAAAGTGCAGCACACGAACCATTTTGGGCAAGTAGGTCAGCAATTTTATATGCTTCTACACCGTGATGGAATGTACCCGCGTCGTAATTAAATTCTTTTGACAGGTCAATCATCATTGCCATTTCTTCAGCTTTATAACAATGATTATGAATACGTACTTCGCCTTCAAGCACACCACGAAGCGTATCGTGTTTAATATCACGTACTGGTGCTTCTGGGTTTAAACCTGCTTCATAATCGGCATCGTACTTATCCCATGCACGTTTGTATTCAGCGGCTTCAGCCCACGCCATACGATAACCTGCCATATTACCCATTCGGGTTGAAGGCAATACACCTTGACGACCATAAACACGTTTAGGGTTTTCACCACACGCCATTTTTAAACCATAGGGTGCTTCTGGAAATTTCATACCTTGCATAGTGTGTGCAGGGACGTTTTTAAGCGTAACGCCGCGTCCACCAAATAAGTTAGCTGAGCCTGGTAAAATTTGCAGAGAAGTAATGCCGCCTTCGCGTGCACGATTAAAGCCTGGATCTTGTGGCCAAACAGAATGCTCAACCCACACTTCTGCAGTGTTAGGGCTGGTCATTTCGTTACCATCTTGATGCGACTCAACCGACGGGCTTGGGTATGCACCTAAATGTGAATGTACGTCAATAATACCCGGTGTTACCCATTTGCCTTGTGCATCAATTGTAATATCAGCAGTAGCAGTTAAGTCTTTACCAACTTGTTGTACTTTGCCGTCAACAAGTAATACATCAGCCTCATCTAAACGCTCACCAGTACCTGTAAGTACTGTTGCATTTGTAATAAGTGTGCTTGATGTAGAAACGGGTTGATAAGTGCTTGGATAAGGATTTTTGTTGATTGTTATTTTATCGTCTTGCGGGCCGTTTTCTTGGCAACCTACAAGTGCAGCAGCTAAGCCAACTGCTAATAAAGAAGGTGCAAATTTTTGCATGTTGTTTGGATCTCCTGTTTTTTTGCTACTTTAGCGAAAGCTAAGGAATAAAGCCAAAAAAACAGGTGAAAACGCAGTTAATTAAGATGAATATCTGTAATTATTTCTTTATATAATTGTTATACAACTTTTCAAGCGCACCTTCGGTTGTAAGCGATGGATCTTTACTAATAAAGTGCTTAACCGTACGCGTTACAAAATCAGAGTTTTGCTTATGTAACTTAGAAAAATCTTTAATAATTGTATTACCGTCTTTAGCCGCTGTCACTTTGTCATGACGATGACGATACTGGCTTAGCGCTTTATTAAAATCCCCTTGGTAGTCTTCAACCAAAATTTTATAAAAGTCACTTTTTTGTACGTTTAAATCATTAATGCAGTAATTTAGCGCCTCTTTAAAGTCGGTAAATATCATGCCTTCTACATCAAACTCTTTTGTTTTTTCACGTACTGCTACTTTGGCATCTTCTGTGGCATAGCTAAAACCAGTAAACGCTAAACGCTCAGCGGCTTCTTTTCCTAATTTCATACCCGCTTGAATACTATGGGCAAACTCATCGCTCATGTCGCCAAGTTCGTTTTCTTCCCACATGTTATAAACACGCAGTGGTTTTGCATATTTAGTGGCAAGCTTTTTTTTCATTTTAGTAAAGCGCTCATCAATCGTCATCAGCCTTTCGTTATGTAAAAGTGCATGGCACTCATAACAAGCCGCAATAGATATAAAGTCAGCCTCTTCACCTAAATCAACAATGCTTTGCAGCATATGCAGGGGCGGACAATGGTCGCGCTCTGTCGCTTCACAGCCACAATAAAAACACTGGTTAAAATGCTGCTGATCGCAAGCGTATGCTTGCTGATAATAACTGGCTAACGTTTTGCTCACCGTTGCTCCTAAAAAACACGACTAAATTATGGGGGCGATAATAACAGCCTGAAAAAATAAGTCATACCAATTACATTAAATTAGTAATCTATTATTGCGCTAATAAAGTAGCGCAATAACAAGGCGAAATTATAACGTGTAGTTGCTATCACTAATTACTCCCTGCATTGCTCTATCTCTTGCATCCATGCACTCGTACACGAACAATTTTTAACGCAGTAAGTGCGCTATTTAATGCGATAAAATGATTATTTTTTTAATTGGTATCAGTAGTTATATTTAAATCACGGCCGCTATTAAACCAAACAAGCCACCAAACACACCACCCCACACAACAAGCCAGCCTAAGTGCTCGCGGATCATGGTTTGAATAATCTCTTTAACCATTTTTGGGGTAAGCTCATCTAAGCGCTCATCAACTAGTTTAAGCACCGTTTTATGTAGGCTCTCTGCGCTATTACCTTGTGAAAGTGTTTGGCTTACTAATGCTTTAAAGTCGTCAGTTTGGGAAATCTCACTAAGCGACAATTGCATTTTTTCAATAAACTTTTCACGCATTGGCTCTATTGCTGCTGTGCCGCCAAACATCCCAAGCATGCTACCAAACTGAGATTGCTCTATTACCTCTAACAAATTGTCGAATGCAGGGTTTAAATCAACATTGCTAATTATTGGCTCAAAGTCGATATTGGGCTGCGCTTTATTAAGTAAATTATTAATTTTTTGCTCTGAAAAAAACTCCGTTAATATTAAGTTTCTAATTGCGATTTTAAAGCTTTCAAACTTAAGCGCTATAACGCCTGAGCCATATAAAAAAGGGACTTTTTCGAACAACATATGAATCGCTAATAAATTAGTTACCGCGCCAGAAAGTGCAAATAAACCAACTGATAACACAATTGCTTGGTTAAACATAAAACCTACAACAACACATAAACCCGCTAGCAAATTGGTTATTAAACTTTTGTTCATTTTTACTCCATTACAGTAAGTGTAATTTTTATGCAATATAGTCATTAATTTTACAACGTTTAGATTGTTAAATTAATACCTTTTTGCCATAGTTTAAGTATCTGTTTAAAAGGCGAGCAATTGTTATGTGGAAAACAGTAAATGAGCACATCAGCCAAGCCATTAATTTTGACTTTAAACACACCTATAAACGCCAATTACAAAGTACAAATACCGACAAACTATTTCATATTACCAATGGTACGCATAACTTCTTCGTTAAAATAGCATTAAAAAGCGAACTCGAGCGTTTAGAAAGTGAATTTATTGGCTTAAAGCTTTTAGCGCAAAATAGTAATTTTAAAGTCCCTGAATGCATTACAACCGGTGCAAATATAGAGTTTTCGTTTATTGTTTTACAGTGGCTTGTTTTAGATAAACAACCCCACAACACATGGGAAACTATGGGAAGCAGCCTCGCTAAAATGCATCAAAAAC
The DNA here is from genome assembly GCF_015864265.1 of Pseudoalteromonas sp. NZS37. Classification (NCBI taxonomy): domain Bacteria; kingdom Pseudomonadati; phylum Pseudomonadota; class Gammaproteobacteria; order Alteromonadales; family Pseudoalteromonadaceae; genus Pseudoalteromonas; species Pseudoalteromonas sp. NZS37. The sequence continues at coordinate 172,003 of NZ_JADYXL010000002.1, forward strand.
ACGACCAAGCCATGTTTGGTTTTGATGTAGACAACTACATAGCCACTACCATACAACCTAATCGCTGGCATAAAAAATGGGATGTATTTTACGCCGAAGAACGTATAGGGTGGCAATTACAGTTACTCGCTGAAAAAGGCATTAACTTTATTGAACCCGAGCGCTTAATTAATGCCGTTAAAGAACAGCTGCATAGTCATCAAGTTGAGCCCTCATTACTGCATGGCGATTTTTGGCGAGGAAATATGGGCTTTTTAAAAGCAGAGCCAACGGTATTTAACCCGGCTTGTTATTATGGTGATCGGGAAGTGGATATTGCAATGAGCGAACTATTTGCGCCACTTCCAAAAGACTTTTATAGCGCCTATAACCAGCACTACCCGCTTTCTCAAGATTACGAAAAACGTAAGTTAATATACCAGCTATACCCTATTTTAAATCACGCTAACATCTTTGCCGGTCACTATCTTATTGAAGCTAAACAACATATAGAAAAGCTGGTATTTGAAGGTATAAAATAAGTGTCATAAGCTGCATTTCAGCACTATATTTAATGAGTAAGTAGGCGTTCATCTGTAAGCGATTAAGTTGAATCTAACTTAATTATTTATAACTGGAGTGATTATGAAAGATTTTTTATCACAACGAATAACGTGCCCACACTGCGGACACCACATACATTTAGACTTAGACGCAAGCATGGGCGATCAAGACTACATAGAAGATTGCACTGCCTGCTGTAACCCAATTCATTTAAATATGCATATAGATCATGCTAACAATAAATTAGAGCTACACGTAGACAGTGACGACGAACAAATATTTTAACTTAAGCCTGATGGCGTAAGTAGTTTTCTACCGTATTTACAATAGTGTAAGTTTGCTGATCAACTTCAATATTAAACTTGTCACCCACTTGCGCTGCACCAATGTTTGTAATGGCGAGCGTTTCCGGAATTAGGTGTAACCAAAAACCTTGTTCATCAACTTCGCCCACGGTTAAGCTTGCGCCATTTATCGCAACAAACCCTTTATATAACACATACTTTTGCCACTCTTTTGGCAAACTGAGTTGTATTTTGCAGTTGTTCTCACGCTTCACTATTTGAGAAATTTGTGACGTACAATGAATATGCCCAGACACTATATGCCCACCTAGCTCAGTACCAAACGTAACAGAGCGTTCGTAATTAACTAAACTACCTAGCTCAAGCAGCCCTAAATTAGTTAACTTTAGGGTTTCGTCAATCACATCAAAATGCACTTGCGCTACCACATCGTGATTACTTAGCTCAACTTGCACAACTGTTAAACAACAGCCATTAATAGCAATACTTGCGCCTAAATCTAAATGCTTAACGTACTCATCGCTCACCGATACAACTAAGCGTAAAACACCGTCTGTTTGAGTCTTAGAGACCACCGTAGCTTGCGTTTGCACTATTCCTGTAAACATAAAATCACTTTAAATTATTACAAAGTGCTAGTTTAACGTATCAACTCATAAAATCATTCACTACTGTGATTTTTATTTAAACTCCAATAGATTACAATTACGCCCTATTTTATCAACTAGCTGTTTTTATGACCTTTTGCAATTGGGAAGCCAAGCGTTTACTTTCCCTCGCTTTACCTGTTTTTTTAGCGCAAGTTACACTTATTTTAATGTCGGTCGTCGACACAATTATGGCAGGCCAAGTTAGCCCTACTGACTTAGCTGCACTGTCTATTGCAACAGGAATATGGAACCCATTATTACTTGGCCTTCAAGGAATTTTATTAGCGCTTACCGGTATTATTGCGCAGTTTTCTGGCAGTGATGACCGCAAAGGCATTAGCCACTATTTTCAACAAGCGCTTTATTTAACCGCTATTTTGAGCTTTACAGGCTTTGGAATTGCCCATTTAGCAGATGCTATTATTTTTAAGCTCGATACAACGCCTGCAATTGCAAACCTTGCCATTGACTACATTCACTTTGTGAAATGGGGTGTATTTGGATTTTTAATTTTTACGGTATACAGAAACGTTACCGAAGGTATGGGAATGACCAAGCCCGCGTTTTACATAAGCCTATTAGGTTTAGCTGTTAATATTCCGGTAAATTATATTTTCATAAATGGCTTATTTGGTTTTCCTGCTTATGGCGGCGCGGGCTGTGGTATTGCAACAGCCATTGTTTTAACTGTTATGGCAATAGCACAAGTCACTTACTGCCAAATGAGTAAAAAAGTAGATGCTAAAGGCCTGCTTTCATCATTCGAAAAACCTAATTTCACTACCATTGGTATTATTACTAAGTTAGGTATACCAATTTCACTCGCCACCTTTTTTGAAGTTACTTTATTTGCGTGTATACCGCTATTTATAGCGCATTTAGGTGCAGTAGCTATATCGGGGCATCAAATAGCAGCCAGTGTAACTACATTGCTATTTATGATGCCGCTGAGCCTATCAATCGCTATCAGCATTCGTATAGGTAACTTATACGGCCAAAAGAACATGACTCAATTAAAAGTTGCGGTTTCTACCAGCTATATTTTAGCCATTGCTGTGGCGTTATTTTTAGCGCTTATTACGTTTGCCGGTCGTGATTTAATTAGCCAACTGTATACCGACAGCCCCGCTGTTATGGCATTGGCTTCATCAATTATGATTTTAGCGTGTATTTACCAATTACCTGATGCACTTCAAGTTGCAGCAAATGGCATACTCCGTGGGTTAAAATACACCACGCCTATATCGTATATTACGTTTATATCGTATTGGTTAATCGGCTTTTGTTTAGGTTACGTATTGGCAAGAACAGACATAATTGTGCCAGCTATGGGGCCACACGGTTTCTGGACTGGGATAATAGTGGGACTTAGTGTCGCTGCTATTTTATTAATGCTAACGGTAAAAAAACGTCTAAAATATGAATTTCTTAAAATTGATGCACTCAATCAAAACTAATAAACTCAGCCTTAAAACATTACCAGCTACTTTGCTGGTAATGTGTTTTTTAACGCTTACTGGCTGCAACAAACCACAAAGTAGTATAAACGTTACTTATATTGAACGCTTAAGTAGCACAGTTGATACAAGCCCAACACAGCCTGCGCCACTCAAGCAACTCCCCTTACTGCAGCCTACCCCAATAGCACAAAGTGACTTAACACTTAGCATTGCTGAGCTTGCAGGCATTAGCCAATGTAAGCTTAACGTGCTTATAAGTGAGCACAATAACCAATTAGGAAAAACCGCCAGCGCTGCTGGGCAATTAAAATATCAAATAAACTTTATTAAAAGTGCACAGGTTTGCTTAAACACGCTTGATAAAAATAGTCCTAGTTACACAAAAATACTCGCAGCCAAAAACTACAAAGAAACACACCTAATGCACTTTTTTAACACCATGCTATTTAAAGAGCCTGAGCTAAATCGTACTTGGCAACTCACTTCAAACGAGCTTACTACTGAACCTGCTGGTTTTAGTGATACCGTACTTGCGCTAAAGCAACTTGTACTCATTAAGCAACAAATTAAGGCTAAAGAATTTAGTGAAATTAATAGCAATTCTATTTTTAGTGCACTCGAGCAGCTTAATAAATTTCAATTTAACCAGGCACTCATTCAATCGGTCCGCAAGCAGGTAGTGTTAAATAACAACGCCACGCAGTTTGTAAAAACATTAAACTTTAATACGCTGTGCCCACAGGATAAAAATAATAAAAACGCAAAAATCATAAGCAACGTATTTCAAAAGTTTTACCTAAAAGAAATTCAGCCCTATCAAGCGCAGTTAACTGGTTATCTAGAGGCACTACAACCGCTTTATAATGAGCTTTGGTTTAACGAAAGTATCTCAAGCCCTCAAATTAATAACTTAGTCAAAACGGACTCGACAAGTAACTTACTGAACTTACTAAAAAGCTCAGCTAAAAAACATGTGGTTTGGTGGCAAGTATTTTATAAAACGTGTGAAATAAGCCCAATATGAATAAAAAAACGGCAAATAAACTCAAAAACAACAAACTTGCTTGATTCACCAACCGCCACGCTATATATTAGCCGCCGTTGTTAAGCAATTAACACCTACTTAAATAAAGTAATACGACTGTAGCTCAGTTGGTTAGAGCACTACCTTGACATGGTAGGGGTCGGTGGTTCGAATCCACTCAGTCGTACCAACATTTAAGTAAAATAAATAAAAGTACATCTGAAGGAAAAAGCACTACCTACTCTTGATCACCCGGTCCAAAGGTCAGTAGTTCGAATCCACTCATTCGTACCAAAATTTAAGTAAAATAAATAAAAGTACATCTGAAGGAAAAAGCACTACCTACTCTTGATCACCCGGTCCAAAGGTCAGTAGTTCGAATCCACTCAGTCGTACCAAATTTATTCTAATATCACAGAATAAATTTATTTAAGAATTCAAAAATTGTACGACTGTAGCTCAGTTGGTTAGAGCACTACCTTGACATGGTAGGGGTCGGTGGTTCGAATCCACTCAGTCGTACCACTTCAAAGTAATGAAAAAAACCTAAGTAAAAGCACTACCCACTCTTGATCACCCGGTCCAATGGCCAGCAGTTCGAATCCACTCAGTCGTACCACTTCAAAGTAATGAAAAAAACCTAAGTAAAAGCACTACCTACTCTTAATCACCCGGTCCAAGGGTCAGTGGTTCGAATCCACTCAGTCGTACCAATTCAAAGTAATAAAAAACCAAAAGAAAAAGCACTACCCACTCTTGATCACCCGGTCCAAGGGTCAGCAGTTCGAATCCACTCAGTCGTACCAATTCAAAGCAATAAAAATCCAAAGAAAAAGCACTACCTACTCTTGATCACCCGGTCCAAGGGTCAGTGGTTCGAATCCACTCAGTCGTACCACTTAAAAGTAATGAAAAAAAACCTAAGAAAAAGCACTACCCACTCTTGATCACCCGGTCCAAGGGTCAGCAGTTCGAATCCACTCAGTCGTACCAATTCAAAGCAATAAAAAAAATAAAAGAAAAAGCACTACCCACTCTTGATCACCCGGTCCAAGGGTCAGCAGTTCGAATCCACTCAGTCGTACCACTTCAAAGTAATGAAAAAAACCTAAGAAAAAGCACTACCCACTCTTGATCACCCTGTCCAAGGGCCAGCAGTTCGAATCCACTCAGTCGTACCAATTCAAAGTAATAAAAAAACCAAAGAAAAAGCACTACCCACTCTTGAACACTCAACTTCAACAGTTAATCATTAATTAACAATCACTTACAATCAGGTTGTAGCTTTATTTCTTGTAAATTATCCTTGTGAGTTTTGTTGACATTTCATGATTAAAATTCATTCAATTTACAGGGGGGTAATCGTGCGCGATTTGTAACCTATTGGGCTCGGTAGCGGCTTCTGCGTTACTCTAATGGCTTACATTTTTGTAAGAATAAGTAAAAATCGAGTTACAAAGAGTCAATAACCGCACTGTATAGGCGATGTTTTGATTAAAAAAACACATAGAGCTTCAAATTCAACCTCTAAGATCAACAGCCCCTAGTCTATTTTATTTAGTAATTCATAACCTGCAAGTACATCACTCAACTCTTCGTCAATGGTACTTTGACGCAGAGTATTAAACTCACTCGAAAGCTTATCAAGTAGCTCTTCAATATTTTTTTCAGCGCGTTGCATTGCGCCAAGACGGCTGCTATTTTCGCTGACCAACGACTCGGCACATGCACGATAAAGAGAAATAAAAATATACTCGCGGATCAATGCCCTTATTGTTGTAGAGTGCTTACAGAGTACTTCTGGCAAAGCTTTAGTTGGCCATAAAATATTTTTAAAATTATCTCGCCATTGCTCGTCAAGTGGGAGTAATCGCTGAGACACACATTCATAAAGCGCGCCTTGTTTAGGTTGATTATAAAACACCAATACACGGCAACCAGGATTAAGAACTAAGCTTGATTCACTGTCTATTTGAATTTGCCTAACTAAGGTATCTATATCGTGAACACTCACTGGCACTGTGTATACTTTTACTAAATTAAAGCCGGCATCGGTAAGTCGAGATGCAGCACGTGCGCCTACTACCCAAATTAGAGGTGGCTGGGTCTCGTTACTTAGCGCTTTAATTGTAAAGTCAGTGATACTTTCATTAAATTGCCCTACCAACCCTTGATCTGAGCCGAATATGATCACACCCACTCTGCTTTCATTTATATTTTTGGGTTGTGGTGAAAATTGAAATGACATGTCATCACGCAAACTAGCACTTAATCCTAACTCAACTGCCCGGTAGTAATCGGTCAATGAGCTAATCGATTTTTCATATTGCCCAATACTCGAGGCAGCAAGTGCCTTCATCGTTTTTACCACGCCTTGTAAATCACTTGCACTGGCTATTTTATGGCGTAAATTAGCGGCACTATTGCTCATGTTGTTATTGCCTTGTTTTCAGACTCAAAATCAACAAGTACGCGCTTAGCCAATTCAACAATTGTTTGTCGATCGTCATCACTTAAGCTTTTAGCAGTATCAAATCTATCACACAAAGCAGGGTCTAACTGCGCAACTGCTTTTTTAAGAATATTTTTTGCGTCGTTTATTTTTAGCAGCTCAATCGAATCTAAAAAGCCATTACTGAGTGCGAGTAATAGCATAATTTGCTCAGGCACTGGCATAGGTGATGATTCAGATTGATGTAAGCTCGCTCGAATACGCCGTCCATGTTCAATTATACGCCGTGTATCATCATCGAGTCGGGCGCCAAAACGAGCAAAGGTTTCTAGCTCTTCAAATTGAGCATATGCAAGCTTTAAATCGCCTGCAACTGCACGAAATGCAGCACGCTGTGCTTTACCGCCCACACGAGAAACCGACTTACCAACGTCAACGGCTGGTAATACACCTAGAGCAAATAATGAGGGTGATAAATAAATTTGTCCGTCGGTAATCGAAATTAAATTAGTTGGAATATAGGCTGAAATATTTTGAGCTTCGGTTTCTATAATGGGGAGTGCAGTTAAGGAACCACCGCCACGTTCTTTATTTAAATGGGTCGCACGCTCTAGTAATCGTGAATGAATATAAAAAATATCCCCAGGAAATGCTTCTCGTCCGGGTGGTCGTCGTAACAACAAAGACAACTCGCGGTAAGCTCTTGCGTGCTTAGTTAAATCGTCATATACAATAAGTACATCACGTCCTTGCTCCATAAAATATTCTGCAATACTGGTTGCAGCGTAAGGCGCTATATACTGTAAGCCCGGTGGCTCATTACCCTCTGTTGCAACAACAACCGTATAAGCCATTGCATTTTGCGCGCGTAATATTGCTATTGATTTAGCAACCGTTGATGCCCGCTGACCAATAGCGCAATAAATACAAATTACATTTTGTTCTCGCTGATTTAAAATCGTGTCTATGGCTATAGCTGTTTTACCTGTTTGCCTGTCACCTAAAATAAGCTCTCGTTGTCCTCGCCCTATTGGAATCATTGCATCGATTACAATAAGTCCGGTTTGCAAAGGCGTAGTAACAGGAGAGCGGTCCATAATTGGTGCAGCTGGACGCTCTATTGGTAAACGCTGCTCAGTTTGTATAACGCTTCCACCGTCTAGTGCCTCGCCAAGTGGGTTTATCACTCGCCCTAATAGCGCATTGCCAACCGCTACATCCATTACACGACCACTGCGGCGCACTTCATCCCCAGCTTGTAAGTGGGCGTATTCACCTAAAAGCACAACACCAACTTCTTTTTCATCAATATTAAACGCAATTCCAAGCACATTACCGGGAAATATAATTAGTTCCTCAAAGCCAACGCCAGGTAATCCCGACACCTTCGCAATACCCGTTGATACACTGGTAATAATACCAACTTCATGTAAGTTCAATTGTGAGTTAACTATTTTTAGCCCTTGCTGAATGTGCTTAAACACATCACCAAACGCGTTTGTTAAACTGTGTATTTTTGTGTTTTTATTTTGAGTGTTTTCGCTAAGGTTACTCATCACTTATCAACAGGTTGAGAAGTTGTAGGCTGAGCTGTTTTTTGTTTTAGTAGCATATCAACTTCCTGCTCGATTGATTGTAAGTAATCGTCAATACTCCACACCAGCTTTTGTCCATTGACACATAACTCAATCCCGCTGATAAGGCTCTCATCGGTGGTGAATTTAATGGTAATATCTTTTGAAAACACAGTATTAATAGCATTCTTAAGTGCTAAACGCTGAGGTTCAGTTAGCTCAAACGCACTTTGAATTAAGGCAGGTACAAATTCACTATTTGTATTTAGCGCCTGCGCTAAAGTAGTTTTTTTGTCGTCATCAAGCTTATATAAGCGGGCTGTAAACACCTCACATATTTGTTGTTCTAAAGTTGTTGATGCCAGTTCAGTTAAGGTTTTGCGACTAATAGCAAATACCTCTTGCTTAACTTTTCGACTTAAAGACTCCTTTAAATTATCAGTCTCTTTTACTATATTTTGTTGATATTTAGTGCCCCAGCTTTGGACTCTTTTTTGCGCCTCTAACATAAGTGTTTGCTCTGCTTGCTTAGCACTCACGCTTACTTGTTGCATCTTTTGTGTACGTTGTTGTTCAAACTCTTCATTTTTCAGAAAAAACTTTTCACGCTCCGCCAGTGCTTCATTTTGGTCTGTTTCAGCATCGTCTAACTCAGCGGCTATGCGCTCTTCTCGCTTATCAATAGCGTGCAAAATTGGTTTATATAAATAGCGTTTTAGTAACCACACCAAAATTAAAAAATTAACCACTTGGGCTGCAACTGTAAACCAATCAATTAGCATGGTTTAACTTCCTGCAGCTTGTGCGATAGCGTAGTTCCAAAACGGATTGGCAAAAATAAGAATCATCGACACGACAAAACAGTATATTGCGGTCGATTCAATCATCGCAAGGCCTACAAAGAGCGTGCGCGTAATAGTTGCTGATGCATCAGGTTGCTGTGCTAATGCACTCAATGCCGTTGCTACTGCTTTACCTTCGCCAAGCGATGGACCTAAACAACCAAAACTAATTGTAATTCCTGAAATAACGATTGATGCCATTGCTATCATTGTCATGCTATCCATGTTCTCTCCAAGTATGATGTGTAGAAATACGTGATTAATTAACTCGTTGTTTGGCTGGTTTTACTGAGCGCGTAGCCGCAGCAATATAAACGGCGGCTAAAATAGTAAAAATATAAGCCTGTACTAAGCCTGTAAGCAAACCCAGTGCCGTCATTACGATTGGGAATATAAAGGGTGTAATGGTTAACAAAATGCCAATGATCATTGCCCCGCTCATCATGTTGCCAAATAACCGCACAGCCAGAGCAAGTGTCCGTGATAATTCGCTAATAATATTAAATGGCAACATAATAAAAGTAGGAGCCATATAAGATTTTAAGTAATTGCCAAGCCCTTGTTCACTGATACCAAATAAAGGCACTGCAATAAATACGGTGAGCGCCAGTGCTGCTGTAGTCGATAACGATGCCGTGGGTGGCTCATAACCCGGAACAATGGTAAACATGCTCGCGGTTACTAAAAATAAAAACAGTGTGCCTAAAAAGCCAAGGTATTTTTTAGCGTCATTCAAGCCTACGTCTTCAATTTGTTGTGTGATCCCCGTTACTATAATTTCTAAAAAATTTTGCCAACGAGAACGCTTTAACGTGGTTGAAAGCTTACGGGTTATCAATATCGAACTAATCACCAAAACCAACATTAAAACCCAAGTGAAAACGATGGTTGCATTGAGTTTTAAAAAACCATTTTGCCAATAAATAACCGTATCAGGACTCAGGTGCATGATGTGTCACCTTTGCTAAATGAGAGGTTGATGCAGTACGGGTAACATAAGTGGTAATAAAACGGGCTATCAAAAAGCTAAATAAACACAGTGGTAATTGCAACCAAGATCTTGATAATAAGTCACTCGTCATTACACTATAAAAGCCACTTAAAGTAATTGCCATGCGTATAAATAAACTCAGCACAACCCATAGCGCTGGGTGAGTCGATACCATACTTTTTTGCACCGTCCACCACAGGCCTCCAAAAAATAAGGCACCAAGCATTAGACCTACACTAACAATAATTAATACGCCGACTAGCTCATGCATCTTCGTCATCCTTTTGCTGATTATCACCGTGTTGATCTTGATGTATCGCGCTGTCTTCTTTGCTCATCCAGTGCCACGCGTTAAAGCACCCAAGCGCCAAACCTGCCACCAATAAAGCCAATGTCCATGACCGCTCAGTGGCATAATGCGAGTCGATATACACACCTAAACTTGCACCAAGTATGGTAGGCACTGCAACCGACCAACCAATAAGGCCCATCATTCCTAAACCAAACCATATTTTTTGATGAGAGTTAAGCCTTGCTTTTAGCTTACGCTGGGCTTTTATTTCTACTTGTTCTGCAAGTGTTGATGAACTGCTTTGTGAGTCTTTTGAACCTAGGTCGTCTTTTTTGTTTGTCATAAATAAATAGCTTTTAGTGGTTAAAGTCGAAAACGATTTAAAAAGCTACTTTCTAATTTAGCCATCACTGTTCTTACTTGTTGTGCTTGTTCATTGAGTGCCAAAAACTCTTTATCTACAGCGCTGCGAAGTGTCGCCAGATCAGTACCTAATATGGCACTTCGCACCGATACCAGCACAGTGTTTCCTGTTTTAATTAATACGCCCTCATCTACGGCTACAAATATCTCACCGTCTTTTTCGCAATTAAATGTCAAAATACCTGGGGTTAGTGGCGCAACACAGTCAAGGCGATTGGGTAAAAATCCGTACGATCCTTCGCTTGTTTCGGCAACAACATGAGTCACATCATGCCTGTCGAAAAATATCTCATATGGCAGCAATAATTTAAGGTGTATCTGAGTTTGCGTCACCGCTTGTATCCTCATTATTATTTACTGTGGATTTTATTTTGACCTCACTTATGGCACCTATCATATAAAGTGCACTCTCTGGCACGTTTTTAAATTCATCATTTAAAATGCGTTCACACCCATCTAGCGCATCATCAAGGCTAACAAGTTTGCCTTTATAACTAGTAAATTGCTCTGTTGTAAAAAATGGCTGAGTAAGAAAACGCTCTAAACGCCTTGCGCGTCCAACAATGTTGCGGTCCTCAACTGATAACTGTTCAAGCCCTAACATAGCAATAATATCTTTGAGTTCATTGTATTGCGCTAAGGTGCTACGTACCTTTTGTGCAAGTAAGTAGTGGCGCTCTCCCACAACCCCGGGGCTCGCCATTTTTGAATTAGATTGCAGGGGATCTATAGCCGGAAATAATCCTTCGCTAGCGCGTTTACGAGAGAGCACAATAGAAGCCGATAAATGAGAAAATGTATGAACTGCGGCCGGATCGGTAAAATCATCGGCAGGTACATACACCGCTTGAATAGAAGTAATAGCACCATTTTGTGTATTGGCAATTCGCTCTTCTAAGCCGGCAAGCTCTGTGCCCATAGTAGGCTGATAACCAAGCCTTGAAGGCATTTGCCCCATTAAGCCCGATACCTCAGAGCCTGCCTGAATAAAACGAAATATATTGTCGATTAGCAACAGCACATCTCGCTGCTCATCATCACGAAAATACTCAGCCATAGTTAAAGCTGCATGCCCCACCCTAAAACGACTCCCAGGTGGCTCGTTCATTTGCCCAAAAATCATCGCCATGTTTGGCAAAACGCCCGCGTCTTTCATTTCGCGATAAAGCTCTTCGCCTTCACGGCAGCGCTCACCTATGCCACAAAATAGGCTAACACCTTTGTGCTTGCCCACCATATTGTGAATCATTTCAGTCAATAACACTGTTTTTCCAACACCTGCACCGCCAAACAATCCCGCTTTGCCACCACGTTCTAACGGCACCAGCACATCAATTACTTTTATACCGGTTTCAAAAATCTCTGATTGAGTTGACCGTTCGGTTAATGGCACTGGCTTATTATGTACAGAGCGCCACTGAACATCTTTAAGCTCACCACCGCCATCAAGCGTGTTACCAAACACATCAAACATTCTCGATAAGGTTCCTTTACCAACAGGGGTAAGTAACGGTCCACCACTGTCAACAACTTCCATGCCACGCGCAAGTCCTTGTGTAGGCGTGAGCGCAATTGCTCTTACATGATGCTCATTGCGCTGCTCTAGCACTTCAAAAATACACTGTTTATTTTCGCCAGCACTAAGCATTGAATTAATCGCAGGTAGCTTTGTGTCAAAACGCACGTCAATTACGCTGCCGCGTATAGCGGTAATTGTACCGAGATTTTCAAATTTACTAATCGTGGATTGAGCTACAAAATTCATTGATGCGCCTGCCACTGCCAATTACGAATTTCAGGGAGATCTTGCCCATGCTTATTAATATATTTTTTATGCTCAATAAGCTTTTCTTCAAGCTGTTTTTTTAGTGCGTCTCTTTTTGTACCCAAGTTTGGCAGGCGTTCCAGTGTGTCTAACACTAAATGAAAACGATCAATCTCGTTTAATACCGTCATATCAAAAGCAGTTGTAATAGTGCCTTCTTCTTTATACCCGCGAACATGAATATTATGATGATTATTACGCTTGTACGTAAGCCTATGAATAAGCGTTGGGTAGCCATGAAATGCAAAAATAACCGGCTTATTAATAGTAAACAGAGTGTCAAAATCCTCTGCGATTAACCCGTGAGGATGTTCGGTATTAGGCTGTAAACGCATCAAATCAACCACGTTAACAACCCGGATTCTAAGATTACTAAAATGCTCGCGTAAAATCATAACGGCTGCCATCGTTTCCAATGTAGGCACATCACCACAACAAGCCATCACCACATCAGGTGTTGCATCTACGCTATTACCCGCCCATTGCCAAATGCCAATCCCTGCCTCACAATGTTTAACAGCTGCCACCATATCTAACCATTGCGGCGCAGGATGCTTGCCTGCAATAACGACATTAACGTAATGACGACTTCGCAAACAATGATCCATTACCGACAGCAAGCAGTTAGCATCAGGCGGTAAATAAACGCGCACAATTTCAGCTTTTTTATTAATAACATGATCGATAAAACCCGGATCTTGATGGGTAAAACCGTTGTGATCTTGTCGCCATACATGCGATGCCAGTAAATAATTAAGTGAAGCGATTTTTTTACGCCATGGTAAACCTGCCGCCACTTTTAACCATTTAGCATGTTGATTAAACATCGAGTCAATAATATGAATAAACGCTTCATAACTATTAAACAAACCATGGCGGCCGGTTAATAAATATCCTTCAAGCCAACCTTCGCATTGATGTTCACTCAGCATTTCCATTACTCTGCCACTAGGCGAAAGCTGCTCATCGTTGCTATGGGTTGCTGCATTCCACTGTCTATCGGTTACCTCTAGCAGTGCACCTAAACCATTGGATACTGTTTCGTCGGGTCCAAATACTCTAAAATTACGTTGCTCGTCATTAAGCTCAACTATATCTCTCAAAAATGGACCTAAAACTCTGGTATCACCAATTCCGCGTATACCGGGAGAGATTACTTCGCATGCATAATCGCGAAAATCAGGCATATGCAAATCTTCTAGCAGCAACCCACCATTCGCATGAGGATTTGCCCCCATACGGCGATTCCCCGTTGGGGCCAATTCAGCAAGCTCTGGTAATAAACGCCCTTGTGAATCGAAAAGTGTTTCTGGATGATAGCTACGCAGCCAGCTTTCTAATAATTGCAAATGATCTGGATGAGCTGATGGGCTAGAAATAGGAACCTGATGCGCACGCGATGTTCCCTCTATCTGAAAACCATCTACGAGCTTTGGACCCGTCCACCCTTTAGGTGAAATGAGGATAATCATTGGCCAACGTGGACGAGTTGGATCGTTATTATCGAAAGCATCTTTTTTTATTTTTTTTATTTGATGTATTGCGACATCAAGTGCTTTAGCCATAGCCTGATGCATTAGCTCAGGCTCATGTCCTTCAACAAAAATAGGGCTCCAGCCATAACCGAACATTAATTGCTCTAATTCTTCACGGGTAATACGCGCTAAAACGGTAGGATTCGCAATTTTATACCCATTCAAATGCAATATAGGGAGGACAGCACCGTCACTGATAGGATTAAGAAACTTATTAGAATGCCATGCAGTTGCAATAGGCCCTGTTTCTGCCTCACCATCACCCACCACACAAGCAACTATTAAGTCTGGATTATCAAATACAGCTCCAAACGAATGACTCAAAGAATAGCCCAGCTCGCCACCTTCATGAATCGAGCCCGGACACTCGGGCGACACATGACTAGGAATGCCACCGGGAAACGAAAACTGCAAAAACAGTTTTTGCATACCTGCTTTATCTTGGCTTATATCAGGGTAAATTTCACTGTAGGTGCCCTCAAGATAGGTATTAGCAACCATAGCTTGCCCGCCATGCCCTGGGCCAGATACATAAATCATATTTAGATCGTGTATTTTAATAACGCGATTTAAATGCGCGTAAATAAAATTTTGCCCGGGTGTTGTTCCCCAGTGCCCAAGCAACATATTTTTAATATCACTTAGTATCAGTGGGCGCTCTAAAAGTGGGTTATCGCATAAATAAATTTGACCTACCGACAGGTAATTCGTGGCACGCCAATATGCGTCAATTAACTCTAATTCTTTTGATGTTAATGAAGGAAGAATCATATGCAGGGTTTCCATCTTGTCGCATCCAAAAATGCTTAAGCCATGCTCTATATAAGAGCATGGCGAGGATTAGCCAGCGCACTAACTACGCAGTGGTAGTTATGTCCTGTTTTTTTTGCTCGAATTCTTTTTTGTCAATATCGCCGCTGGCGTATCTTTCATTAAGAATATCAATTGCTGTTTTATTAGACTCTAACCCATAGCGTCTATGGGTTCGGTAGCTATAACCCCAATGGCTTAAACTCGATATGAGCAATAACCACATACCAAACCATAAAAACCAACCCCAACCTGAGTACCACTCACTCCAAAATTCATGACCCATTTTAATCTCCACTTAAAATATGGAGCGCAAAACACTTACACCCCAATTAATACAATGAGTGTAAGTGAGTGATATTATTGGTTCTGTTCGCTAGCGTACGCATTTATTATTGTTAATCATAAGTAGTTGTTTTATTGAGCATTTACTTGCTGTTTCTATTAAATTTTGTTTCTATTAAAGTTAATTTCTATTAAGCCAACCTTTACGCCAAAAAATAAATATCATTGCTGCCGTTATCAAAATAAAAACACACCACAAAACGGGATATGCCCAAGTCCAGTTTAGCTCTGGCATGTATTTAAAGTTCATTCCATAAATTCCAGCTATAAATGTTAACGGTATAAAAACAGAAGATATAATAGTAAGCACTTTCATAATTTCATTCATACGATTTGAAATAGCTGACATGTATAGCTCACTTAAACCGCTTACCATTTCACGGTATGACTCAATAATTTCAACAATTTGAATATTATGCTCATACACATCTCTAAGGTAAGGGCGCGTAGAGTCATCTATTCTGCCTCCTTCCTCGCGATACAAATGGTCGATAACCTCTCGCATAGGCCAAACAATTCTTCTTAATAATGCCAATTCTCGTTTAATACTATGGATATGATGCAGTACGTGGGGAGTTGGATTTTCAAGTGTTGTTACTTCAAGTTCCTCAAGGATATCGCCATATTGTTCAAGTACCGGAAAACATTTATCAACCAGTTCATCAAGTAATGCATAAAGTAAATAACCAGTACCATTTTTGCGAATACGACGATTTTCTGTATGCAAACGACCGCGAACGGATTGCCACACGTCTCCTGGTTTTTCTTGAAAACTCAGTAAAACATTGTCATATAAAAGTAAGCTAACTTGCTCAATATCAAGGATTGTATTATTGGGCTCATGCGTCTCTAGCTTCAACATGCTTAATACAACAAATAAATGATCGTCAAAAAATTCGATACGAGGTCGCTGAGGTACATGTAAAATATCTTCTGCGGTGAGCGTATGAAATGCGAAATGATGTTGAAGTAAACCAACAATATAAGAGTCTGTATTACTCACGTGGATCCACCTCACTGTTGCCCACTCGGGTTGAGGAGTTTTTAAAAACTCATCAATATCACTAACCTCTTTGGCTTCTATACGGCTAGCTGAATAATCTATATAACGTATAACAGCATTGTTTGATCTTGTTGGCGCTAAAACACCAGCAACGTATTCAACTTTGGGTGACGGCCCAGAAATAGTGTTATATTTATGTTTTCTCGACTTGCGCACATTATATAGCCCCAATGCTGGAGCACCCAACTTTCTCTTTTTATTATGTATTAACATTATATGCTCGATTACTTTATTTAAAGTTAGCTGAATAAAGTGAGTATTATCAACACTTACAGCGCGAATAAAAGTCAGTCACAAAGCCACGCTACTCAAAAATAAGCATAGAGTCCGTGCGCTAACACTCAAATATAATGTCAGTTTTAAAAATACACTTCGCACGTTCTAATTATTCTTGTTATAGCGTTACCTAAAAATCAATGAAAAATAACATTGCTTGTTCGTCAGCGCACAGACCTTTGTTTTTCAAAAGCCGAAACTGGAAATATTAATCTACTTATCGTTTGTACTTTACAGCTTATAAAAGCATGGTTTTTTATAGATAAGCATTAGGGTCTGTTGACCTTTTAAGATAGAAATTTGTTCTATCTAGGGGCTATTTAATCGCGGCGCAAGGTTTGCAACCTAGCGGGCTCGGTAAAAACCGAGCAAAGCTTCCGCATCCAGCTCACGCTCTAGAATTAACCCAAAGGGCTGCGCATGTTTAACCTCAAAAGATAAACGTGCCCTAAATAAGAAGAAAGCACTTGATAAGCAAAAGCGCGTTAAAAACTGCAAAAATAATGCATTACAAATGCAAATAACCCACTAAAAAGGATCGTTATTATGTTACGTAGTATGAAAGACTTAGAAGGTTGTGCAATCGCTGCTAGTGACGGTATTGTAGGCAAAGAAAAAGATTTTTTATTTGATGACCTAGCATGGGTGATACGTTATTTTGTTGTAGAAACAGGCACGTGGCTATCGAGTCGCAAAGTTTTAATTTCCCCTATTGCGGTGCAAAACCCAAATTGGGATGAAAAGATTTTCCCTGTTTTAATCAGTAAAGACCAAGTTAAAAATAGTCCTGGTATTGATACTAATAAACCCGTTTCACGACAACATGAAATGGATTACCTAAACTACTATGGATACCCGTATTACTGGATCGGTACTAATTTTTGGGGAAGCGGGATATATCCCTACTCCTTATATCCTGGCAATGACATTTTTGAACATAGTGTCGAAGGTGCCCGCAGCGCAAATCTAATTCATAAAAGTATAAAAAGTCAGCATGATCAAAAAGGGGATCCTAATCTTCGTAGTTGCAAAGCTATTATTGGCTATAACATACACGCTAAAGACGGAGACATTGGCCATGTATCAGGATTTTTAGTTGAAGAAAATACATGGGCGGTTCGTTACCTAATTGTTGAGACGAGCAATTGGTGGGGAGGACATCAAGCACTTATCCCGTCAGCATGGATTTACGAAGTGCAATGGCTCGACAACTCAATTTCAACTGATTTAGTTCGTAAAGCGATAAAAGATGCGCCGGTATATGAGTCAAATAAAGAGATAACTCAGGACTTTGAAGCAGCTGTTTTTCATCACTATGAACTTGCTGCATATTGGGAGAAAATTGCTAAAACAGTAAAATAAACAAAGTTAAAACAGGCACAAATTCCAAAACAAGCGTGTCTTAATCTGCCTTTTATAACACTCTTACCAAGCAAATATTCAAGGACGATATTTGCTTTTATACTTAAAAACGTTTCCTCAAAATGCTATTTGTAAAACCCAGGTAAAATTCAAATAAGATAAGAGCAATACACATCAATACACATCAATACACATCAATATAAAACAATGTTTTATTTGGATTTAAATTGTATTCAATTAAATCCTCTTTATAAGAAAAACCGTAGTTGAGTAAATCACTTATACTATCAATACTCGTATCTGCCTTTCGATAGGTAAGTAGCTGCTTAATATCGTGGGCATAATGTCCTTGACGTGGAAATATAGTTGTTAATTCATTTTTCCACTGCGCTTTCATAGCAGCTAAAATACGTAACTTATCATCTACCATTACATAATGTTTAGCGGGGTACTGCTCTTTTATTGCTGCAAGCATTTGCTCTTTGTGAACATATATCAACACCCTTCCCTCCACTGCATCCCATAAACCGGAGCGTAAAATTTTAAGTGGTTGTAATACAATATCGCCATCAGACAAAATAACGGTGGGGCCAAATTGTTGTAAATGTTCAATCACAGCAAGTGCGTTAGGGTAAAGCCTTTCTTTATATGGATAATTAATTAAAAAAGAAGAAATCAGATGCAGTCTCGGATCATCAGAATGTTCCATTCGATAACACTGTAGTGCGCCCAAATAGTCGGCATAACCGAGTTCTTTACGAAGTTTTTCAAAAATAGACCAGTAATGGTCACTATTTTCACAACCAAATTCACCTTCTAAAAAATCTTTCAAATGGCTTAAAATAGTATCGCTATCGAGCAATGTATTATCAACATCCAGTAAAAATACGATATCGGGAACTGTTTGCACGCGCTGTCCTTAAAATAATTTAAGTACTTTATATTTTATTATATGAGTTTATTAATATTGACTCTGTACGGTATCGCGCCAAACAATGATTATTAAAGCTCATATATTCAACGCTCGTTACCTTCTCAAAATTACTATAAATACAGATAATGGGTGATTTATGTTCGCTGTGGCACAGACTCAAAATTGCAAAGCCATTAGGATAAAGCGGTCATACAAATTGTAGAATAGTCTTTTAAGCTATACGTAGTACTGCTTTTATACCAATTTGCTTAATTAAGTGAGCTATTTTGAGGTAAGAAAACCGTGTCGATAACAAGGCAAAAATTTCGTTATTTAGTTGTTCTTTTTCAGAAATTTTTAACACAGTTAGCGTCAAGTTTAAGCCCTCAAATTGATCAAGTATTATTGCACATTGGTATTACTATGATAAATCGAGCTTACATTCCACTTAAGATTGAGAATAATGTAACTACACTCAATGTTTTAATTTGGTATTAAGTTTTTTATTTTATCGAGTAATATTTTAGGAATAATCACATGAGTAATAACATCTCAAGTAATTCAGTATCAAAAACTAAATCTAATTTGAATAAAGAAGGTCTCAGCCGACATGACATGATTGAAGCTAAAGCTTACTCATTAGCCAGTGATCGTGACTTTACCGGTGACAATCACTTAAATGATTGGCTTGAGGCTGAAAAGGAAGTAGACGGACAACTACCAAAGTAAGTTAAATGTAAAAAGCCCACTAACAGCAGAACATACACAAATTTTAAAGCCCAGGCTCAATGAGCAACTTGCTGGGCTGTTTTGAAGCTATTACCGGATTTTATTTTTATGTAAATAAACTTATTAGATACCAAAATATATTAACTGATAATGGATAGTTTTCTAACGCTAGGTTTTTTTTCCATATAAGACTCCAACCTGTCTGTTTCTCTTTTTACAACCTCATAGCACTCGCATGACTGAGATTCTAATTGAGGTCGGTCTATCACACTAATATGACCACGTTTATAAGTGATAATACCCAGCTTTTGTAGTTTACCAGCGGCCTCAGTTACTCCCTCACGTCTTACGCCTAACATATTTGCTATTAGCTCTTGAGTCATTATTAAATTGTTACTCGGTAAACGGTCAATCGATAGTAAAAGCCAGCGGCTTAGTTGTTGCACTATACTATGATGACGATTACAAACTGCGGTTTGCGCTGTTTGGGTAATTAATGATTGCGTGTAACGTAACATGAGCATACGCATATCAGGCTCGCTATTAAATTGCCTGCGTAATTCACAAGCGGGTAAGCGATAAGCAGTACCAGCACTTTGCACAATAGCCCGGTTAGGAGTGCTTTCTCCCCCCATAAATACAGCTATACCTACCACCCCTTCATTACCGATAACTGATATTTCAGCAGATGAGCCATCAATCATCACATACAATAATGAAACAATACTATCTATTGGAAAATAAACGTAATCGAGCTTTTCACTTGTTTCATAAATAACTTCTCCAAGGGATAAATTGACTCGCTTTAAAAGCGGAAACATGAGGTGTTGTGCGTCAGTAGATAAAGCATTAAGCAGTTTGTTCTTCAATTGACCCATCTAATGTGAATTTCCTTTTTATATGCCCAACTTATAACTAATAAAACCTAAAAGTAATGGCTTTGAAAGTATGTAAGTCAGGATATTTTAATAATAAACTCGGATTTGTTTATACAGTTATTAGGCGCTAGAAATGAAAGGTCGTTGCTTTTTGATAATAAAAATTGTTCTATTTTTATTAAAGAATTTTAAGGTGCCTTTAATTATTTTATATACGTTTATTCACTTTAAATATAAGCCGACACTCCCAGCTGTACTTCACTGAAATAATAAGATACTCAATATAACAAGGCGAATATGTACGCTAACACACATAGTCTAAATTTATCTGCCTTTAGTTGATATATATGCATAATGGTTGATGAAATTTAAAGATAATCCACACCATAACATGGCGACAACTCACTGTTATAAAACACAAAATAGAACTCTACTATTAGACTATGTGTGTTGACGAACCGACCCTTAACGAAGCTTGTTATATGTTGATGTATGTATTCAACAATAAGATAAACTTTATGAATATTTTTAATGATTACTTGCTCACCTCTAATAACCAAAATAATTTAAAACATCTTTTTTTAAATCCAGTGATAAATTTAACCGTCAATATCTTCACTACGACGTTTAGTCTCAAGTATTTACCACGATGAATAAAAATAAGCTTATCAACATCCTTTCGCCATTTTTCCCTTGGCTTAAATCAGCTCCCCAAAAAGAACAAATCCCCATTCGATCAGAGCTCTTAAGTGCTGAACAAATGGAAAAACATGCAAAATCACTAGCAAAAAGTCATATTTTAGATGCTAAAAACACTCAAGATCAGCTACTTGAGCGCCTAGACGAAAACGAAAAAGTACTGATTAAAGCCAATAGTTTATTAACCATTGCCGTTAAAGCAAAGCAGCCTATAGTGCCCTCTGGTGAGTGGTTACTCGATAATTTTTATCTTATTGAAGAGCAAATTCGTACCGCTCGGCTTCATTTACCTAAGCACTATAGTCAGGAACTGCCACGTTTAGAGCAAGGTGCCTCTTTAGGTATGCCCCGAGTTTATGATATTGCGTTAAATGTAATTTCCCATGGCGACGGGCGTGTAGATAGCGAAATTTTAGCGCAATTTTTAGCCGCGTATCAAACAGTAACAACGCTTAACCTTGGTGAACTCTGGGCCATTCCAATTATGCTAAGGTTAGCCTTAATTGAAAACCTGCAACGCGTAAGTACACGTATCATAATCGCACGCCAGCACCTAAATCTAGCCCAACAGTGGGCTAATCAAATGTTAGAAATTGCTGAGCAAGACCCTAATAGTTTAATTTTAGTTATTGCCGACATGGCACGCTCAAAGCCTCCTATGGAAAGCGCTTTTGTAGCAGAGCTAACTCGTTTATTACAAGGGCATGGTTCGGCATTAGCACTTCCCCTTACTTGGATTGAACAACAACTAGCTGATTCGAGTTTAACCATAGAGCAACTAGTACAAAAAGAGAATCAGCAACAAGCCGCTGATCAAGTCTCAATTAGCAATAACATTAGTAGCTTACGCTGGTTGACCGCGATGAACTGGGCGGATTTTGTAGAAGATCATAGCGCTGTAGAACACATTTTGCGCCAAGATATAGAGGGTGTGTATGGTTATATGGACTTTATCACGCGAGATAGTTACAGAAAAATCATAGATCAACTCGCTAAGCGAAGCTCATTTTCAGAAGTCGATATAGCTAAAAAAGCAATAAAATTAGCCCAGCAGGCTGATCAAGCCCAAACAATATCAAACACAACGCTTGCGCCTAACCATGTAGGCTACTATTTAATTGATAAAGGTATTACGCAATTAAAGCAGCGCATAACAGTAAAAACGCCTATTTTTAAAACGTTATTTTCGCAAGCCAAGCGTATAACATTAGTACTTTATTTAGGGGCAATTATATCCTTAACAGCCCTAATTAGTGCCTCTTTTATGGCTATGGTCGTTCCTAATAACATACCTCACTGGCAGTTTATTCTTTTAATAATTTTAACTTTATTCGGAGCAAGTCAATTAGCCTCAGCACTCGTAAACTGGATAGTTACCTTGCTAGTCGACCCACAACGATTACCCAGAATGGACTATTCAAAAGGGTTGCCAGCGCAAAATAAAACATTCGTAGTAATCCCTACAATGCTTACCAGCTCTATAGGTATTGAGCAGTTATTAGAAGTACTCGAAGTTAGATTTTTAGGTAATCGCGATCAACATATACACTTTGCTCTACTGACCGACTTTACTGATGCAGAGCAACAAACACTCCCCACAGACGAAGCGTTGTTATCGCAAGTACGCCTTGGTATAGAAAACCTTAATGCCAAATATGCAGAGCCTTCTCTTTTACAGCAAGAAAGTCGCTTTTTTTTACTGCATCGCCCACGAACCTGGAATCCAAAAGAGCAAATTTGGATGGGGTTTGAACGTAAACGCGGAAAATTATCAGATCTAAACTCACTACTTCGAAACCCAATAGAACATGCATTTGAACTTATCGTCGGTGATATTAACGCTATACAAAAAGTTAAATATGTCATTACTTTAGATACCGATACACAACTTCCACGAGATTGTGCCCGTCAGTTAGTTGCGACCATGGCGCACCCTTTAAATCAACCAAGATTTGATGAAAAAAGACAATGTATTGTAGGCGGCTACGGCATTTTACAACCACGTATGGCAGCAAGTCTATCGGGACATAACCCTTCTCGTTACTCGCAATTATTTGGTGAAGAACCGGGTATCGACCCATATACGCGTTCAATATCCGATGTATACCAAGACCTCTTTTCACAAGGCTCATTTATCGGTAAAGGTATATACGATATAGATGCATTTGAACAAACACTTGGTAACCGTTTACCACAAAACCAAATACTCAGCCATGATTTACTCGAAGGTTGCTATGCTCGATCAGGGTTGATTAGTGATGTGCACTTGTACGAAGAATACCCTACACGTTACAACACTGATATGTGTCGGCGTGAGCGCTGGATCAGAGGAGATTGGCAAATTGTGCGCTGGTTACTTCCTCGTGTTTTAAACACTCGAAGCGATAAATGTCAAAATCCTTTGTCACCTTTATCACGTTGGAAAATTCTTGATAATTTACGTCGAAGTGTCGAACCACTCGCAATCTTTTTATTACTTACGGTAGGTTGGTTTACAGCAGCTAATCCATTGAAATGGACCCTTGCCATAAGTGCTATTTATTTATTACCCCCATTGCTGAGCGCGCTAATTTCGTCGATGCGCAAACCCGCAGAAATGCTGATATCCCACCATTTGCATGATGTTTTACAGTGCTTTGTTCGTCAACTTATTCAAATCGGTTTTCGTTTAGCATGTTTACCTTTTGAGGCTGTGTTTAACTTAACCGCAATATTACGTAGTGCGGGTCGAATGCTGTTTACTCAACGTCGTTTATTAGAGTGGCATGTCACAGATCATAAATCTAATCATGTAGTAAATGCCTTAATAAATAGTTATTACACTATGTGGACTGCGCCATTTATTGCGATTACTTTAATCGCTTCGCTACTTTACTTTGCCCCTTTACACTTAACTTTTACAAATATATTAGCTGTATTTCCTCTACTTTTATTATGGCTTTTATCACCGGCTATAACATGGTGGTTTAGTGAGCCTAAACTCGATAATTTAGCGCCACTGAGCGACAAGCAACAATTATTTTTACAAACTATTGCCCGTAAAACATGGGCTTTTTTCGACCACTTTAACACTGCAGACGATCATTGGTTAATTCCCGATAACTATCAAGAGGAAGCCGGTCCTGTTATTGCGCACCGTACATCGCCTACTAATATTGGTCTGTCTTTACTGGCTAACGTTAGCGCCTATGATTTTGGTTTTATTGTACAAAGTGATTTAATTCAACGCACGCAAGATTGCTTTAATACCCTCGATAAACTCGAGCGCCACGAAGGGCATTTTTATAACTGGTACGACACACAAACATTGCAACCTTTGCCACCGCGCTATATTTCATCAGTAGATAGCGGTAACTTAGCCGGTCACCTTTTAACTTTACAAATAGCATTAAAAGAACTCCCTTCTAAACCTATTGTTCACCCACAAATGTTTGAAGGCATAAGTATCACTTTGGCTATTGTGGCAAACTTGTTTAAAACATTGCAATTAGACTCAGAGCAAAATAAAAACAATATTATCGATACCGCTATTAATGCCATGAGCTCAATACTTAACGCTGTTCGTATCACTGCGCCTACAAATCTATATGACGTTGAACAGCACTTAATTACACTCAATAATAATGCGCGAATATTGTTAGAGAATATAAAGCAAGACGCTACTAATGATTTAGATACAAAGTCGCAAGAGCATAAAGTATGGACTCAAGACTTACACAGGCAATGCCAGCGTACCCTAAACGAACTCTATTTATTTTCGCCATGGCTCAAACTAACTAATCCGCCAGTTAGCTTAAAACTGCTATTTCTTGATTCTAATATTTTGACAATGCAGCAATTAGTTAAACGTTGCCCCGACACTATTAACGCAATTGATGCGCTTTTATCATCGGTATTACCATCCGACGAAACTCAGTGGCTTTCTTCATTACGTATTCATACTTTAGCCAGTACACAGCTTGCCAAAGATTGCATTTCGCAATGTGACAAATTAGCCAACAGAGCGATTGAATTTGCACAAATGGAATATGCATTTTTATATGATGAGTCTCGCCATTTATTGGCTATTGGTTATAACGTAGATGAGCATCGACGTGACACCAGTTTTTACGATTTACTGGCATCTGAAGCACGTTTAGCCAGTTTTATTGCTATAGCACAAGGTAAATTGCCACAGCAAACCTGGTTCGCTCTAAGTCGCCTACTAACCAGCGCTGGCGCCGAGCCGGTGCTGGTGTCGTGGAGTGGCTCTATGTTTGAGTATCTTATGCCCATGTTAGTTATGCCTAGCTACGACGGTACATTGCTCGAACAAACTTGCCGTGCAGCGGTTACCCGACAAATTGATTATGGAAAAAGACAAAACGTACCGTGGGGCATATCTGAGTCGGCATACAATACGGTAGATGCTTCTCTTAATTTTCAATATCATGCCTTTGGCGTACCGGGTTTAGGGCTAAAACGAGGCTTATCAGAAGACCTCGTCATCGCTCCCTACGCGTCTGCATTGGCATTAATGGTTAACCCACAAGCCGCGTGCGAAAATCTTCAACTGTTAGCTGATAGTGGACTTGAGGGACATTACGGATTGTATGAGGCAATAGATTACACCCCTGCCCGTTTATCCAGAGATCAAAAAAGCGCAGTCATTCGCTCCTTTATGGCTCACCATCAAGGTATGAGCTTACTTGCATTGGCATATCATTTACTTGACCAGCCTATGCAAAAACGCTTTGAATCAGACCCTTTACTGCAATCAGCTTTGCTATTACTACAAGAGCGCGTGCCTAAAACATCTATATTCCAACCTCATATAGACCAATACGCAGAGAGCGGGGCGTTATTTGAACATGCAAAAATAAAGGTTAATCCACCTATTCCAGCTATTACCCCAACACCCCAAGTACAGCTACTTTCAAATGGTCGTTACCATGTAATGCTTACAAATGCAGGAGGTGGCTACAGCCGCTGGACCGACTTAGCCGTTACACGGTGGCGTGAGGATCCTACTTGCGACAATTGGGGAACATTTGTCTATATTAGAGATACAGCCACAGGCGACTTTTGGTCGGCAGCCCACCAGCCAACGCTAAAACCAGCCCAGTCGTATAGCGCATCATTTTCTGAAGGTCGCGCTGAGTTTCGCCGAAGCGATCAGCATATAGAAACTTACACTGAAATCGTTGTCTCTCCGGAGGACGATATTGAACTTCGTCGTATACGCTTAAGTAATCACTCACCCGATACCCGTACAATTGATATAACCACTTATGCAGAAGTTGTAATGGCAAACCCTGCAGCCGACCTTATGCAACCGTCATTTAGTAATTTGTTTGTACAAACTGAAATACTTCCATGTGGCAATGCCATTTTATGTACTCGTCGTGCACGCTCTGCTGATGAAAAAACACCTTGGATGTTTCATTTACTTTCAACACGCGTCAATAGCAGTACAACAAAAGTCGGACCCCTGTCTTGTACAACTGATCGCATGCAATTTATTGGTAGAGGTCGCTCTTTGGTTTCACCACAAGCAATGCTAGAAATGGGCGAACTTGACGCTAAACAAGGGTCTGTGCTTGATCCTATTGTTGCTATTCGCGCCCCTGTGACTTTACTTGCTGGCAGTGTAGTAACACTCGATGTAATAACGGGTATGGCACAAAGTAGACAGGCTTGCCTTGCGCTAATTGCTAAATATCAAGATCATCACATTACCGATCGAGCACTTGATTTAGCATGGACTCATAGCGATGTGACCTTACGCCAAATTAACGCCAATGAAGCAGATGCTCAACTCTACCGGCAGTTGGCTGGGTATATTTTGTATGCCAATGCAACTCTTCGGGCTAACGCATCTGTATTAATACAAAATCGTCGAGGACAATCTGGACTATGGGGCTACTCAATTTCTGGCGACTTACCTATCATATTATTAAAAGTAGCCAGCGGTAATAATATTGAAATTGCCCGCCAACTTATTCAATGCCATGCATATTGGCGCTTAAAAGGGCTTGTCGCTGATTTAGTCATTTGGAATGAAGAACAAGTTGGTTACCGACAAGGTTTGCAAGACCAAATTATGGGGCTAATCGCAACGGGTACTGAGTCTCATTATATTGATCGCCCTGGCGGGATATTCGTTCGCTCAGCAGAACAAATTTCGAATGAAGACCGCATACTGTTACAAGCCGTTTCGCGGATTATTATTGATCAAAGTGGCACATTGGCAGAGCAAGTAAACCGTCGAACGCTTGCAGAGAAAAACGTAAAGGGACTAATCCCAACTCAAGCATTACATCCCAAAATCAATCAAGCGCTTGGCAATACTCAAGAAAACTTACTTTTAAATAATGGACTGGGTGGGTTTAGTGAAGATGGTCGCGAATATATTATTACCACCACCGAAGCGAATCCAACTCCTCTGCCTTGGGTTAATGTGCTAGCAAACGCACATTTTGGCAGCGTTATTGACGAAAATGGTTTTGCTTATACGTGGAGCGAAAACGCCCATGAGTTTCGTTTAACGCCGTGGAGTGCAGACACTACAGGCTCATCTGGTGGCGAAGCCTTTTATTTACGTGATGAAGATACAGGTAAATTTTGGTCACCTTGTGCGATGCCAAAACGTGGGGCTAATCCCTATATAACCCGCCATGGCTTTGGTTATAGTACCTTTGAGCACAGTGAAACCGGTATCGAATCCTCTCTTTGTGTGTATGTAGATACACTCGACGCCGTAAAATACTCGGTATTAAAAATTAAAAACAACTCATTAACTACCAGGCGCCTAAGTGCAACAGGTTATGTTGAATGGGTACTTGGCGATCTTCGTTCTAAAACAGCGCTACACCTTGTAACAGAAATTGATGCTAAGAGCGGTGCATTGGTTGCCTCTAATGCCTATAACTCAGAGTTTGGTGGCAGAGTTGCTTTTTTTGACGTTGATGATATGTCACGAACACTAACAGGAGACCGTAGCGAGTTTATTGGTCGCAATAAAACATTACACGACCCCCAGGCAATGACTCGTACTCATTTATCTGGCAACTTAGGAGCGGCACTCGATCCGTGCGGTGCAATTCAAGTCCCTTTTGAACTGCAAAGTGAACAAGAGCGCACAATTATTTTTAGGCTCGGTGCTGCGCAAAATAAAGAGCAAGCAAGTACGCTTGCTTTAAAACTCAGAAAACCCGGTACAGCACGCATTGCACTCGAAAAAGTCACTGATTTTTGGCAGCAAACACTCGGCAGTGTGCAGGTTAACACCCCCGACCCTGCATTGAATGTATTAGCAAATGGCTGGCTTGTGTACCAAACTTTAGCATGTCGTTTTTGGGCTCGCAGTGGGTTTTATCAAAGTGGTGGCGCGTTTGGCTTTCGCGATCAGTTACAAGATGCCATGGCATTAATACATGCTTCGCCTGCAT
The DNA here is from genome assembly GCF_015864265.1 of Pseudoalteromonas sp. NZS37. NCBI lineage: Bacteria > Pseudomonadati > Pseudomonadota > Gammaproteobacteria > Alteromonadales > Pseudoalteromonadaceae > Pseudoalteromonas > Pseudoalteromonas sp. NZS37. Next base: position 200,424 of record NZ_JADYXL010000002.1, read on the forward strand.
TACTAAGGGATCACATACTGTACTGCGCCACACGTCAGTATAGCGAAGGTGATGTGCAACATTGGTGGCACCCACCATCAGGGCGCGGTGTAAGAACACGCTGTTCAGACGATTATTTATGGCTACCATTAGCTACGTGTCGTTACATAAAAGGCACTGATGACATAACTATTTTAGATGAGCTAATGCCCTTTATTGAAGGTCGCCCCCTTAAAGACGACGAAGAATCCTATTACGACTTACCCTCTGTGAGTGCAGCAAGGTCGAGCCTTTACAAGCATTGCGTGTTGGCAATTGAGCATGGTTTACACTTTGGAGAAAAAGGTTTACCGTTAATGGGCTCAGGAGATTGGAATGACGGTATGAGCCTTGTTGGAATACACGGCAAAGGCGAAAGCGTTTGGCTGGGGTTCTTTTTATATAAAATACTACAAGAATTTTCTCCTATTGCTGCATTACATGGCGATATAGAGTTTGCTACTCGTTGTGACGATGAAGCACAAAAACTACAAGGTAACCTAGCTAAACACGCATGGGACGGAGCTTGGTATCGTCGCGCATGGTTTGACGACGGAACCGCGCTGGGCTCATCACAAAGCCCAGAGTGCACTATTGACTCAATAGCGCAAAGTTGGTCAGTGCTCTCTGGTGCAGCTAATAATGAGCGCTCTACGCAAGCAATGTCGTCTTTGTATCAGCATTTGGTCAATAGCGATGATAAATTAATCCAATTACTCAATCCGCCTTTTGATAAATCAAAAATGAACCCTGGTTATATAAAAGGTTACGTCCCGGGCGTGCGCGAAAATGGCGGGCAGTATACGCATGCCGCTATTTGGGCAAGCATGGCATTTGCTCAACAAGGCGACAAAAAAAGAGCGTGGGAATTGATGAATATAATCAATCCATTAAATCATGCTAAAAACGCCGAACAAGTTGAAACCTATAAAGGCGAACCTTATGTCGTAGCCGCCGATGTTTATGCCGTTGCTCCGCATATTGGACGAGGCGGTTGGACGTGGTATACCGGATCTGCGGGTTGGTTATACCGACTAATAATAGAATCTTTATTAGGTGTAACACGAACAGGAAATAAGCTAACCATTTCACCGTGTATTCCAGAGGATTGGAGCACCTACTCAATCGACTATCGCTTCGAGAGCACCTATTACCATATTACAATTGAGCAAATTATAGGGGATGAAAAACATAATAAAAGTGAGCTAATACTTGACGGTATGGCACTTGAATCAACTTATATTCCACTTGAAAACGATAAGCAAAAGCATGAAGTTCACCTAAGCGTTTACTCAGTGAATTCTAATAAATTGAAACCAAGTAAAATATAAACAAACGAATTAAGGATACAAAATGAGTAGTAATACAGATAATAACACTCGCCCAGATTACGACAGTGTTATCCAGGGTATCGCTGATTATGTATTAACGTTTGAAGTATCAAGCGCAGAAGCACTAAACACTGCACGTAATTGTCTAATGGATACCTTAGGCTGTGGACTGCTCGCTTTAAAGTTTTCACAATGTACCAAACTTCTTGGTCCAATTGTCAAAGGGACCGTTGTTCCTAATGGCGCACGAGTACCAGGGACCTCGCTCATACTCGACCCTGTTAAAGCAGCGTGGGACATTGGTTGTACCATCCGCTGGCTCGATTACAACGATACGTGGTTAGCTGCTGAATGGGGGCACCCTTCTGATAACTTAGGTGCTATTTTAGCTGTAGCCGATCACTTGTCTCAAGTCAGAATCGCAAATTCACAGCCTCCCCTGACTATGCGAGACGTACTTGAAGCCATGATTATGGCGCATGAAATTCAAGGCGTTATCGCATTAGAAAATTCTTTTAATCGTGTTGGCTTATGCCATGTATTATTGGTGCGTGTAGCCTCAACGGCTGTTGTCACAAAAATGATGGGGGGCAGTAGAGAGCAAATAATGGCAGCCATATCTCAAGCATGGGTTGATGGTTCTGCACTGCGTACTTATCGTCATGCGCCAAACACTGGGTCTCGTAAATCTTGGGCTGCGGGCGATGCAACTTCCAGAGCAGTTTATTTAGCTGATATGGCAATGCGCGGTGAAATGGGTATACCCAGTGCATTAACAGCTGCGCAATGGGGGTTTTATGATGTCTCTTTCTCCAAAACTAATAAAGACCAAGCACTAAAGCCTGAAGCGGAGCGCACGTTTTCGTTCTCCCAAGGTTACGGTTCATATGTAATGGAAAACATTTTGTTTAAAATTTCTTTTCCAGCAGAGTTTCATGCGCAAACAGCAGCAGAAGCCTCCGTTATTTTGCACCCTCAAGTAAAGTCGCGTTTAGACGATATTGAGAAAATAATGATCCGCACCCACGAGTCAGCCATACGCATTATTTCTAAAACAGGACCGCTTGCCAACGCAGCTGACCGCGACCATTGCTTACAATATATGATTGCTGTTCCCTTGGCATTTGGGAACTTAACTAGCGATCATTATGAGGACGACTTTCACAACACGCACCCTATCATCGATAAACTACGCGACAAAATGGAGGTGTTAGAAGATAAACGCTTTACAGCTGAATACTTAGAGGCGGACAAACGCTCTATTGCCAATGCAATTCAAGTTTTCTTTAACGATGGTAGTAAAACAGAAGAAGTGGTTGTTCAGTACCCTTTGGGTCATCGCCGTCGTCGTGAGAAAGGCATTCCATTATTAGAGCTTAAATTCAAATCTAATTTAGCAACACGCCTTGCAACCCAACAATGCCAAACCATATTTACCCTTTGTAAAGATCAAGCCAAGCTTGAAAATACGCCAGTAAACAGCTTTATGGACTTATTTGTTATTCAATAAGTTAAATTGCAGTATGTACGGTGATACTGTAATACCAATTCACTTAATTAAGTGAGCTATTTTTAGGTAATAAAATAGCTCACTAACAAAGCGAGCTTATAATATACAATTGTTTTATATAAATATTTTTTAAAACGAAGCTTTAACAAAACACAGCAAACGGGACTTATTATGACTAATGAAATTAAACACTCAATTGCAAACTTTGCAGCCTTAGAAACTTCAATAGCAAATGGGGAAGAACAATCGGTAAAAGAATTATTAGCAGATCAGTCAATGCAAGAGCTAGAAAAAAGCTACCTGTTAGACTTAGCTAAACTCGGTAATAACAGCGCTATCATAAAGCTATTAAATGATATTCCCGTAAAAAAATAGACGCTCGTGGCTATGTTATTACTCCATAGCTGGCGAGTTAATCCATGTTGTAAGGTAATAATTGATTGTTCTCGTTTTACTTATGATGACTTGTTTTATTTAGGCTATTAATATAATCAATAAGATTATTTAAAGGTATTGGTTTGGAAAAATAATAGCCTTGAACCCTTATACTGCTGAATTGAGATAAATAGGCGATCAGCTCAGCATTTTCAACACCTTCAATGACCACTATTTTTTTAAGCTCTGTACAAATCTTGATGATACCTTCTAATAAAGCGCGTTCTTGGCCCTCATGCTCAGCACCAATCGTGAACTCCCGATCTATTTTTATAATATTAGCAGGCTGCCTCGACAAGTAAGAAAGGCTAGAATATCCAGCGCCAAAGTCATCAATCGCAACGTTAAAGCCCTTAGCCATCAGCTTTCTAAGAACGCCTTCGATAACCCCTTTTTCTGACATGACTGTTTCAGTCACTTCAACGGTGAGCCGATGCGGCTCTATACATTTATCAGAGACTAATTGGCAAATATATGCAACAAACCCTTGCAGCTGTAATTGCTGGGGTGAAAAATTAACAGCCACAGTAATATTTTTTAACTGCGCAGTATTACTCATATCTTTAAGTACCTGTGCTAGTACTTGTTTGCCAACTTCTAATATTTGCCCCGTTTGCTCTGCTATAGGTATAAAAATAGCCGGGGAAATATACGCACCATTACTTTTCCATCGCACCAAACTCTCAACACTAATCACTTTGTTATCAGATAAACTATGGATTGGTTGGTAATACACTTCTAAGTCACCATTTTTAAGCGCTTTTTGAAGCTCTCCTCTAATGTGGACTATTTCTTTATGCTTATCATCCATTAGCTTATGATAAAAACAAAGCTGATTCCCTCCAAGGGTTTTCGCACTGTCCATAGCAATATCTGCATGCTGTAATAGTACTTTTGAATTTCCTACTCTTTCTTTAGACATCGATATACCAGCGCTGGCTGTAAGATAAATATCAACGTCCTCTAAATAATAAACGTTTGCTAAAGAGCTTATTAATACTGATATTTCTTCTCTTAGTTTATCTTTACTTATATTACTGTAATAAAGAATAAACTCATCATTACCAAAGCGTGCTATTGAGTCGGCTGTCAGCGCGTTATTTTTAAGTCTTCTTGCAACTAGCTTGAGAACTTTATCGCCTATGGCATGCCCTAAACTATTATTTATAGAACTAAAGCCATCTAGGTTTATAAAAACCATTGCACACGGTGAGTTTAACGCTTTGGCCTGCTTAGACTGTTTAGCGTTTATTTCATCATCTAGCGCATCTCGGCGAATTAGCCCTGTTAACTCATCATATTTAGCCATTTTAAACAGCTTTTTTGATTGTTGTTTTAGTAGGTATGAAGAGTCTGAAGCAAGTATAAAAATATAGATAAAGATGAAAGTAAGCCAAATTATAATTTGTTCGACTTTTGCCCTTTCTTTTAATGCGGAGTAGTTATTAATAAAACTATATACATTGTGCTTTAAAATGCCCATTACATCGACTTTTTCTACAATATAGTCACTGTATAAACTCAATAGTATATTTAAATTGTATACGTTTTGCTTTTTAGCATTAACAGAAAAGTAAACTTGAGGCGTCAATTCAATAAATACATCAAACGTATTTAGATAATCTATGTATCTGTTCTCAATTAATAAATTCATGTCTAGTAAAGCTAAAACTTGATACTTACTGCCAGTAACTGAATTTATAGGTATCGAAAACATAATAGTCGGCGTACTCGTTTTCAACGTTAATGAATTAGCTGCAAATCTAACTTCATCCGTAGTTGTATTTAACCAGTTCACTACAGAATCACTTGATAGAAATCCACTGGAAATAAATTGCTTAGAAAATATGTCACCTTCAACTAACGTAAGATTTTCATCAAGAATAAGCATCCCTTTGATGATTTTATAATCCCTCGCATAATTTTTCATATCAACAGCGGCAAGCTTTAAAAAAATATCATGACTCACTTTTTCTAATCTCGACTTAATCCGAGATAATGACTTTTTATGCTCATCAAGGTTTTTATTAAGCATTGTCCCCACTAAGCTTATTTTTTCTCGTGCTTTTTCTTCTTCACTACTCACTGTTTTTACTGCACTAGCGTACCATAAAGACACACCCGTAAAGATAACTAAAAACATGACTGCTTTGGTAAACTTAGCCCCTTTAGTTATCGTTGCAGAACATAAAATTTTAATAATGAGCGCTGAGAAAAAAGAAAAAACCATAACGGCATTTAAAGCAGTAATAAATGGATTATCACTAATTAAAAAAAACTTTTCGTCAACGACTCCCCATAAGCTCAATTGAAAATTTAAGAAAAAAGCACACCCTAGAATGCCTAATACAGGAGTCACATATTTAACTTTTTTTGTAAATTTAAAATTAAATAATAAAGTTAAGATTGAGCCTAAAACTAGCGATATTAAAGCGGTACTAATAGAAATGATAGGCATCAGAGGTGCTTCAAGTAAAATACTCTCCAACCCACCCAAAATTACTACAACAACAAAAAACTGAATAAAGCCTAAATATAAAATACTTGCTGCTGATTGAGTTAGAGATAACCGCATGAGTCTGTTGTAACCTTCTAATTTGAGTCGCCAAGATCTTAAACTGTAAAGCAACTGCCGTATTAGTACAGTCAAATTTAATTATTTTGTATTATATTAAATAAAAGGATACAGCCTTTATAGCTAGATATTAAATTGAGGGAATAATCTAATGAAAAGTAAGTAGATTCATAGTCATGCCATATCATCTGCTTCTCATTTTAATACCAACCTGCATAAATATTTGAACAATTAAAACAAATTAAATCACTCTATAACGTTGTTAAATAGACCCCGTATAAGCAAATTGGTATAACTTAGTAACTAGGATTGACTGTCCGGATATGTTGAGCACACCGAATCATTTTACTTAACTCGATTAAAAGAAAAAATCCTTGATATAAATTGATATCACATACATTTGATTGAACTGACACCTTAGTAATACACTAATATTGCCAGTTCAATCAGTCGATTACATATCTGAAAATCGGTTAGCCGATTGCACAATTCTTTTTATCTCATTTTCTTCAATATCTTTTATTGTATCAAGCAACGTTTTTGCGCTTTCGATATCTACACGAGAATATATATGAATGTATAACTCAATAACTTGTTCATGATGGTTTACTATTTTCTCCATAATGTCTGAGATATCTAGCTCTTCAAAGAGTGAGTTGCAATCAACGCGCTCAATAATTGAGTGCTTTTCGATGTAATCAAAACACCAGGTGTTTAGCGCTTTTACGTCTGCCGTATTTTCAAATCCTTGTACAATATTCTCTAAACTCTCCTCATGCTCAGATAGGTAGCGAAGCATCATTCGTGCTCCCTCATCCTTATTTTGTTTAGAGCTCTTGTTTAGGCTATCTTTTAAGTTTTTGTGAAATAAAACGGTCCAATTGAGTACATCTCTAATTGTTTCAATTTGCATTTATTGCTCCTAAGTTTAATGATATCTATACAATATTTTAATATGAAGCATGCTAATTTTTAGGATTAGGCTCACTCACCTGAGTGTGTTGTAAATACTGAAATAGCTCACTGTCGGTCGATAATACCAATGTTGTGTTTTGGCTAAGGGCAAGTTCAAGCGCCTGCAACGAACGGGTAAATGCATAAAATGCGACTGCTTGATCATTTTTGTTATAGGCTGAGGCGTAAATAGCGGCTGCTTTAGCATCAGCTTTACCTCTAATTTCTGTTACTGCTCGGTAGGCTTCAGATTGAATTTTATCTAAGTCTCGCTCTCTGTTACCTTGTATACGGGCAGCTTCGCCTTTTCCTTCTGACAAAAAGCGTTCTGCTATTTGACGACGTTCGCTGATCATACGTTCATAGATTTTAGGGCGTACACTTTCATTATAATTAATACGTTTAAAGCGAATATCCATAAGCTCAATACCAAATACTTTTACTTTTTTTGCCGCCTCATTAAATATATCTTGCTCGACAACTAAACGTCCCATGCTTATAGGCACTAAACTACCAATATTCTGCTCTTTTTCAGCCTCGGTGAGTGACGAGTCACGCAAAGGTTGGCGATCTTTTGTTGTACGAATAATTTCGATTAATTCGTGTGTCGCTACTGCATTACGCGTTTCACTACCAAAAATATCATCGAGCCTAGATTGTGCGCTTCGCTCATCACCTAAGCGTAAAAAATACTGCAACGGATCGGTAACCTGCCACCGCGCATAAAGACTTACAGAAATATAAAGCTTATCTTTGGTCGGCATATCAGAAGGTGTTCCTTCCCATTCCAGCACGCGCTTATCAATAAAATTAACTTGCTGAACAAAAGGCATTTTGAGTTGAATACCCGCCTCTCTAATTGGCTCTCCAACCGGTTTACCAAACTGAGTAATAACCACCTGCTCTACTTCGTTAACCGTATATAAAGCGCTATACAAAGTAACCCCTACAAGTGCAGCTAAAATACTGCTGCCAACGATTAAATAAGATTTCATGGCTGCTGTCCTTTTAGTGAAGTTAAATTGAGTAAAGGTAATACACCCCGTGCTTCGCTATCGATAATAATTTTATTTTTTATCGTTGGCATAACATCTGTCATTGTTTCTATATATATTCGTCTGCGTGTTACCTCAGGTGCCAGTTGGTACTGTGCAAACAGCGCATTAAAACGCAGAGCGTCGCCTTCAGCTTCATTAACTCGCTTAAGGCGATAACCGTCGGCTTCTCTAATTCGTTGGTCGCGCTCCCCCTCAGCAAGCGGAATAACGCGGTTATATTCGCGACGCGCTTCGTTAATCAACTTTTCTTTTTCTTGTTGAGCCTGATTAACTTCATTGAACGACCCTTGTACTGGTACGGGTGGGTTAATGTTTTTTAGTTGAACCTGATCAATACTAATCCCCATTACATATTTGGTTGCCAATGCCTGCATTTTTTGTAATGCCTCAATTTCAATCCCTTGCCTGCCAATGGTAATTACTTCATCTACAGTTCTATCGCCTACAACTTCACGCATAACTGATTCAGACACATATCGTAAAGTGCCTGCCGGGTCGCGCACCTCAAATAAGTACTTTTGGGGATCGGCTATCCGATATTGAATTACCCATTCAATCAGCGCAGTGTTTAAATCGCCAGTTACCATTTGGGTTTCTTCGCGTTGATTTGTTGCAGGTGAAATTTTTGGCGCAAATGAGCGAATATTATTTTCAGGATTAATATTTTGATCTGGGTCGGAGGCTCCAGGAGTAGAAAAACCAAACTCCTGCTTTAATTGCCGCTTAGTAGGCACTATTGTGACGTGATCAACACCTAATGGGATTTTTACATGTAAGCCCGCAGGTAGAATTTCTTGAAACTTACCAAACCTTAATACCAAAGCAACTGAATCACTGGGAACGGTATAGACTGCGCTATAGCCTGTAGCAATCAATCCCAAAAACAGTACTATGGTTAAACTTGTGCTAAATTTTCCACTCAGCAACTTCTTATACTTTTTAAACGCACCGCTCATCACTTTATCGATATCTGGCGGACCGCTTTTACTTTTAGAATTTGGACTATTTTCGTTTTGTGTAGAAATAATATTCTCCTTTTTAAGAAACCAAAAATATGGAGCCTTATTACTACTTTAGATTGTCATAAGCGCCAACGTGCTTCGCAATCTAGGTGATAACTTCCTCTGTATAATTTAAGGGTAATAATTTAGGGGTAATGATTTAAGGAATCGTTTTAAGATTTAAATTCATATACTTAAGCATTAATTTAAAGCCAAAAAACCTTAGTAAGACATTAGCGTATTTATTTTAATTGGTCTGTTCGCTACAACACATAGCGTGTTTTAAACAATAGGTTTAATTGATAAATAAAGGGTTAAGTACAACTAATGAGTACACATTATTGAATACCCATTAGCCCCTTCACGCCCTATTATGGCGTTGAATTAATTGGTTTATTGCTCTTTTTTGAGGCAACCACTCGAATATATAAAACCCCAAGTATTGCAGAAAGAACCGAAGCCACTAAAACCGATGTTTTTGCGTTATGAAGATGCTCGGCTTGCCCATCAAACCCCAACGTAGCAATAAAGGTAGACATGGTGAATCCAATCCCAGCGATAAGTGAAGCACCAATAACATGCTGAAGATTAATGCCCTCAGGCAAGCAACCTATTTTGTAGCGTAAAGCAAGCCAACACGCACCCGAAATACCAATAAACTTACCAACAACAAGACCACTAATAATACCTAAGCCAACGGGATCACTGAGACTCTCAACAAATGAACTAAAGTTAAAAACCACACCCGCATTAACTAAAGCAAATAGCGGTAAAATAAACAGTGCGACAGGCAGGTGCAGCACATCTTCCCATCGACGCAAAGGTGTACCCGCATTTTCGGCTAAATCACGAATTTCGAGTACCTGTTTATGATCCTGTCTGCTAGCCAGAACATCTACTTTCTCTATTTCTTTTTGCATAGAGGTAATGGTTGTTTTTGCCTTTTCAAGCGACCTTCCTGAGCCCAACATTGAGCGTGCAGGAGCCGTTAAAGCAATAGCAACACCTGCTACAGTAGGATGCACACCTGACTGTAGCATCATCCACCAGGTGGCAAGACCAATGATAATGTAAAAAAGCGGCTGCCTTATTCCGGCATAATTGGCGGCTACTAAAAAAGCAAATAGAACAACGGCGCATGACAAATACATCACCGATATTTCTTGGGTATAAAACACGGCAATAACGAGTATTGCCCCCACATCGTCAACAATCGCAAGACCTACAATAAAAGCCAACAAGCTTGTGGGTATATGTTTTCTTACAATTGTAAGCACACCTAATGCAAACGCAGTGTCGGTTGCCATGGGTATACCCCAACCAATCAGTGAATCTTGCCCCCAGTTAAACAGCGAATAAATACCAGCAGGCACGACCATACCGCCTATGGCGCAAAAAATGAGCATGTGTCTATTTTTGGGCTCAGCTAAATCTCCAGCAAGTACCTCTCGTTTTATTTCAAGCCCAAGCAATAAGAAAAATATCACCATCAAACCATCATTAATAATGTGTTTAAGCGAGGTTTGTAGCTCAAAGTCTCCTAATGAGACTCCAATAGGCGTGTGTACTAAGTTCAGATAGGTAGCTGAATAAGCTGAATTTGCCCACCATAGTGCAATGATCGTAGATACCAGAAGAAACAGACTAGAGGTGGTTTGAGCACGCATAAAATTAGAAAATGGGTCGTGCATATAGTCTAAGCCACGATTTAGTATATTTTTAGAATCGTTAGGCATATCAGGTAGCCTTATAAATTGTGGGTGTTCGTTTTATCAAAACTTTTAAGATTTAAGTTCTCCAGTTTTACTATCAGTCAACAAACACTTCGCCTTAAAATTACTAGCATTAAGACGAAGTGCACACCCCTAATTAATCTAATGTAAAATTAGATTAGAGATAAATTTAATCATTGTGTTATTACGTTATAAGGGTAAATATTTTCGCGGTTTTGGAATGCCAAAATAGCTGTATTTTTAATTATTCCTTGCTCAATGTTTATTGCACGGCGAATGGTTTCATCTTTTTGCCACTGCAAAGCACCTTTAAGTATCGTTTGTAAATATACAATGAGCGCCGCAGAAATTGAACGCGTCGCGCTTTCCCATAAATAACTCGGTGTATGATCAACGCCATAATAATCCGTGTTGTTATATCTAAATAAAGGGTTTTTAAACGTTGTCGGCTTTGCAAAAAAGAATCCCATCCCCTCATCACAGCTAACATCAATAATTAAGCTGTTTGGTTTTAAGCAGTCGGCTTCTGATTCAATTACAAAGTTAACCGGATGAGCTGTTTCTTGATAAGTCCCGTTCACGATAATATCGGCTTCGCTAATAAGATCGCTAAGTGGTCGATTAGTCCCATCATGTTCAACAACCATCATGCGAGCCTCTCCTTCAAGACCTTCTCGTACCTTAACATAATGACAATCTAATATTTCTTCACGCACTTCATGATCAGGTCGCTGAATACAAATTGTAATATCTCTAAAGCCATGCGCTTTAAGAGCATAAATAGCGCCTCTACTCACTGCACCAAAACTAAATATAATCGTTTTACGTTGATCGCCATAATGACCATCAATACCCTTAAGTTGCAAAGCATGTATTACAGCGCAATACCCTGCCATTTCATTGTTTTTATAAAAAGTATGGCGCCCTGCATTTCCTTGTGGTGACCACACATACATATCTTCAAAAGCAATTAAGGTAAGTTTACGTTCTATCGCCGCTTGTGTTATTTCATGCTGTTGAACGCAGTGGGCATAGCCCCAAATAGTGCCTCCTTCGCGCATTTCTTCTAAGTCAGCAAGTACAGGCTTTGCAATAATGGCCGTGCCAATATGGGTAAGTATTTCGCTGCGAGATGCAATGCCACCCGTTAACGTTGCAATATATTCATCGCTAACATTAAAAGCGGTGCCATAGCCTTGTTCAAACACCATTTGTTTTCTAAGATTTTCGGGAATTCGTAATAAATGCTCTGGGTGAATAGGATACCGTCTTTCATCTGTCTTGCGGGATGTTCCGATAACGCCGATAGTTAATTCACTCATGCTAAGTCCTGTTTATAAAGTAAGTACGCTTGAGTTCACCAACGAATCATCATACTTCGCCAATAAACTTAGGCGGTGTTTTTTCTGTACGTTTGTGGCTCGGATGAACCAACTCTAATTTACAAAGGTGTAATTTTGACAATAAATAATGAAGAGCAGTGAGTTAACTTGCATTGAGTTGCAAGCTGAAGACTATTACCTTTTGAGTAAAAGTGCTAACTGAGTATATCAGAAATAAGTATTACTAACTTGGGTATCTCAAACTGAAATAAAGGGAGTACTCGCTAATTACTGAGGTTTTAACTTAATGATTTACTTTGTAGAACAGATTTGATGAGCTTTGTATTGGGCTAGCTGAACGTTTGTCTTTAACGCCAACTTCGGCTATGTGCCAGTGTAGGTTGGATAAGCGAAGCGCCATCCGACACAGTAAAATACCTTGCCAATTATTATCAACATTTTATGTTGTCGAGTGGCTGGAGAGTGCCATTTACGGACATTCAGTATTGGAATTTAAGTCTATACTGATGGTCGCAAAACCACCATAGCCGTCATTCATCATATAATGGTTAATGATCACTTTGTGCACAAAGTTAGCCTAATGCTAAAACTTTGGAAAGCCATGAATTTTATTTTTCAATTGATGGGTGTCCTAAACTTTAAAACTTTGTGATAGCTGAGTTGGTGTTCATGTTATCAAGGAATTAGCAGGTCATAAATCAATTCAAGCTACGGCTCATTATTTGGCTACTTCATCTGCAACCCACCTTAATGCTGTAGAACTAGTGTAATAATCGGCTTTTATTCATATTGAGTAATATCAAACCTAGTAATGCTTGGATATTGCTTTTCGATTTCTGCTATTTGCGGTACATGCTGACTAGAGTAGTTTTTTAGCAGGAATACGTAAAATTGAGCAAACATCTTTTCTTGTTTTTTTCCTTTGATTAACCGGCGAATTTTTTCTATCAATACAAGAACATTTTCTTGGTCTTTAACAATTTGGTTAAATATACTTGGCAAGTTTTTATGTATAAAAACTAAAAGATCAAATTTGGCTTTTTTATTATCAACGTTTATTGCTTTATTGAAAATCGAATCTGCTATTTTGGCAATATTTTCTTGGAGTATTCTTTTTACCAATGTCTCATCATTTTCTTCGTCCATAATTGCTTTTAATATTATGAGTTCATTTTTACATTCTGAACGGCCATCAAAATCCATTTGATATCTCATGCCACTTTTTATTTTTTCAAAAGAAAATTCAGGTGATATCACTACAAATAGTTCATTAACGTAATTGTATTTATTTACTATTTTGGCAATATGGTTTTGGTAATTAGTGTTTTCTCGATTTTGTAAAATGGAAATTATACATTTGTGAAAATGATCTAATTTCTCATCGCTTTCATAAATTTTATATAATTTGTTGTAATTAAATTTATTAGATATTTCTTTTAATTTTCCCTCATCATATAAGGCTAAAAATATCAATATATCGCAATAACTTTGTACATCTACGGCTTCTAGACTTTCAAAGGCTTGTAAAATTGATTCTATTGAAAGCTCTCTTGCTAAGCACTTTGCCCTTTTCTTGAGCCTCGAGTCAGTTCTTTCTATTCCTAGAATTGCATGAGTTACACCGAAGTAGTGGCTAATTAGGTCACTTAAAGAACTATAAGCACTCATTAAATCTTTGTTCAGTAATTCGCTTATTCCTTTTATGTTGTGTTTTACCTGTTCATCAGCCCAATCACTATTTATGCAGGCTAACTGGTCAATTAATTTTGAAAACTGATAACAAGCAGTGTCATTAGAAAACGCAGATATATTTATTTCAAACGTAGATGTCTCAAATAGTTTTTTTTGGTAGTCCTTACATTGTTCATCAACAAAGAACTGCATTCGGTTTAATAGATATGCAAACCTAGGCCTATCTTCAATGTGGGCGTTAACCATTGCGTCGAAAACAACTTTAATATGCTTTTCAGATACTGTCAGAAATTTATTATCTTCATTGCACAGAGTGTTAATCAAATTTCCTAATTGATACGCAGTTTTTCGGCAAACATCTAGAAGCCATTTTTCAAGAATGGAATTATCTTTTTTCAACAGGCTTAAAACATCTTTATTAAGTCGAATTAATGAGTTTAATTTAGTTACTATTGCTGGTGCATCTTGTATTTTAATTGTGCTAGCAAGAAGGTTTGAAGTAACCTCTTCGGTTATACCTCGTGTATTTAATTCGTACTTTCCTCTTCTAAAATCAAACATGACAAACTCAATCAAATTAGAATGACCTGTGAGGTATGCATCTGTTTTCAGAATCAAGGCTATAAGGTTTAAAAGATACTCTAATTCGTCAGCGGAATTGTTTTGTGACAAAAATAGTTTCAAAACTCGCCGTGAGTATTCGTAGTGTTTGTTCTTAATGTTACCTTCGATAGACACACAATATTTGTTTAATGCAGTCTCGGCTTTTTGAAGCCATTGATTATCATTATTGAACTGTTTCAGTGCAGTCAATATAATTTGCTTACTAACTCCATTATCTAACGTCGCAAACTGAAAAATAGCGACTGTTACAATAGCCATGCTAAGTTTTTGATCATTTTCTAATAAATCTAAATCTTGTTTAGCAGCATTCCACCCCTCAGTTAAAGAGTAATTAAATAACCAAGGCGTACTTTCTCTCGAAGCCCTAAAAATCCTAGCATCGATTCTATCGTGATGGTCTTTTTTGTTAGTTTTCAAACCAATAAGTTTTAAAGTTTCTGAAATTTGATCTTTATTCTCTAAACAATACTTTTCCAACATCTTGACCTGAGATATTGGTGAAATTTCAACAAAAGGGTAATTTCTTAAGAAGCGATCGTCAATTGATGTACTTGAGTTCCAATTAGCAAGTATTAAGCAGTTTTTATATGCACTACTTAAAATAACCTCAAGAAAATTAGGGTCAAGTATTTGTGCATCATCTATCACTAAGACAGAATTGTCCTGAGGTGGAGCAAGAGTAAAGTTATTTGTAAATAATTCTTTGTGGATGTTAAATACTGCGTAACCCTGCTTATAAAAGTTATATGCAACTTGGTAAGTTAATAATGATTTTCCACTTCCACTACACCCTTTAATAATGCATTTATTTGCTAATTGAAGTTTATTAGTAATATCCGAAATGATTGCTTTGCTTGATGGGCAAGATTCAACATTTTTCTCATTAAGCCCAGTGCAAGATAACGCTGTTGAATAGTCACTTTCTAGAAATTGAAAGTTCACTGTTTTAAACAATACAAAAGGCTTCTCAATATATATCCTTGACTTTGCTACGTCTTCAGAATATGACTTCCAACCAAACAAAACTTCTGCCGAATATCCCGTACCTTTGTTTTTATCAATTATTGTTGAACATTTGTTACATAGGTGAATAGCATTAGAAATATGACTCCGTTCCTCTTCTGAAAGGCTAGGATTGGCTCTTGGTCCATTATCAATGGAGGCAGAATAAATATGAGCAGCGACACCTACATATTCCTTTTCATTTGGAATAATAGATGGTCCAATTGTGGAAACACCACAAGAAGGGTTTGAGCAATGAAAACCGACTCGTTCTGCTAATAACCTTTTATCTGCTGGAGTAAAATCATGCCTAGCCATAAATCATTATTTCCATCTACTAATTAGTCCAATCCAATTTTGACATATTTAATGTAATTATTTCTACTCAACCAAATGGTAATAAAGTCAATTCATTAAATATCAAGAGGTAAGTACATTCAAATGCGAATGAAGTGTATAGAGGTTAACTTATTGCAGAAATGCTCAAAAATATCAATTGTGACTATTTTTTTGCTCCGCTAGGCAACAAAATATCACCCTCGCTGTTATACGAATTTCACTATAGAACGAATAATGGAGGATGTCCCCCATTATATCTACAACAGGTTGAAAAGGTTAATACTCTATGAACAGTGAACAGTGGGACATCACCCATGAATTTTATTATTTAAATTGATGGGTTCTAAATTTTCTACTGGCAATTTATTAACGTTCACTATCTAAATATCAACGGCAGCAATGAGCTTGAAGCAGTCATACAATGTAAAAAATACGACTGACTGCTTATCGCTCACTGCAGACTATCAGCTGTATTTGCTTTTTAGTTGCTTATTACACAAACTGCGCAACTACGTCTTGTTAAAAAAGCTACGTCACGTCTAATATTATTCATTTTTAAACATGGCCGAAGGTTGATGACCCAGTTAACAACTAAGGGAAAACGGCGATCGAGGCAGCTTAAATCGAAATAATAAAAGTTTAAAAAATGATGTTAAACGCTATTGCAAATCGTGATATTGAACAAGCGACTTACACTTTACTTAAATGCATTAATAATTTAACTATTGAGAAATGAGATAGTTGCTGCGAGTTTATAAAATGTTTGGGTTTAGTAAAAAGAAAGCTTAACGAGTGAAGCAGTCTAACAACGCCAAAACTATTGCTTTAGTTCTATTATTCTAGTTCTGTTGCTTTAGTTTTGGCGCTTATTAAAGGGGTAATATTTACCCTTTCATTTGTTCAAGCTCTTTACCTTTGGTTTCGTGTAAAAACTTAAATACAAATATGACTGAAACAAACGCGCAAAATGCGTAAAAACCATACGCACCTGCTAAACCTATACCAGTGAGCATGACAGGGAACGACCATGTAATTAAAAAGTTAGCTATCCACTGGGCAAAGCCGGTAACTGCAAGGCCAGAGCCGCGAATTTGGTTAGGGAACATTTCGCCTAACATAACCCACATTACAGGGCCCCACGATAAGTTAAAAAAGAACACATACGCATTAGCGGCTATTAAAGCAACTATGCCCTGCTCTCCTAATTCTAAGTTACCTGTTGAGCCAATATCTGCGTTTAAAAAGGCATAAACAATAACCGAAAGCGTCACCGTCATACCAATTGAGCCGGTTAACAAAAAAGGTTTTCTGCCAATTTTGTCTATAAAACACATGGTAATAAACACCGCTAAAATACTTACAAATCCGCTTATTATATTAATGAGTAACGCGTCAGATTCAGTAAAGCCTGCTGCTTGCCAAAGTACCGCGCCGTAGTAAAAAACAACGTTAATGCCTACTAATTGCTGAAATGTAGCTAAGCCAATTCCTATCCAAACAATGGGGCGTAAACGTTTTTTAGGTTTATCAATAAGATCAGATAATTTAGGGTGGTGTTTATCGCCAGCAAGAGACTCTGCTATTTCATTTAATTTAAGAGCGGCAGTTTCAGCACCATATAATGACGATAAAACACGTGCAGCAGCGTCTTTTTTACCAGCCATAATTAGGTATCGCGGGCTTTCGGGGATAAAAAATAAAGCACTTAAAAACAAGCATGCAGGTAATAATTCAACCCAAAACATCCAACGCCATGTTTCAAAGTCGAGCCAAAATATAGCCGTAGAGCCGCCAGCCGTATTTGCTAAAAAGTAGTTACTTACAAATGCGCTAAACAAACCAAAAATTATAGCCACTTGTTGCAGTGTAGAGAGCGTTCCTCTGTATCGTGCGGAGGCAATTTCGCTAATATAAGCTGGGGTCATAACCGATGCAGCCCCTACCGCTAAGCCGCCTAAAATTCGATAAATCACAAATTCAAACGATGTGACTGACACACCCGAACCCCAAGCACTTATAATAAATAAGGCTGCAGCAAAAAGTAAAATTGGACGACGTCCAAATTTATCAGCCAATCGACCTGCGCAAAACGCACCAATTGCACAACCAATTAGCATGCTCGATACGTTAAATCCCGTACCCGCACTACTGGAGCCAAACGCTGTTTGGAGTCCATCAACAGTGCCGTTAATTACACCGCTGTCAAAACCAAATAAAAAACCGCCAATGGTCGCAACAAAGCAAACCAGTACTATTAAAAGTACATTTTCTTTCTCGTTCATAAGTATCCATATTGTGTGTTGTTGTTATTTTATATAGATTTTGAAGCTCAAAAGGGTGTGCTTATTTAGTTGTTTTTATTGGTTGAGCTTGATTCTCTTTCTATTAATTCAAAATCTAAAATATGTCTTAAGTCTAAGCTTTTTACATTGCTTAAATCGTTATACTGACCCGATGCAAGTAAAGTGATGGCAAGCTCAGCCATTTCATTAATGGGCTGTTTTACCGTAGAAATATTTGGCCAAACTATGGTTGCAAGTTGCGTGTCATCAAAGCCGACAACCGACAGTTCGCTTGGAATATTAATACCTTGTTTTTGAGCTATTGAGATTACAGCGGCTGCCATGTCATCGTTAGCTGCAAAAATAGCTGTAGGCTTATCATCAAGTGAAAGTAATTTTATTGCCGCTTCCATGCCCGATTGATAAGTAAAACTGCCCTGCTCTATATACTCAGGTGGCGTTATTATTTTATTAGAGCGCAGTGCATCTAAATAACCTTGGTAACGCAAACGGCTAACACCTTGTTTAGTGTCGCCAATAATATGTGCAATTTTGCTATGCCCTTGATTTATTAAATGCTCTGTAACATCAAACGCTGCTTGGTAATCGTCCATGCATATATAAGGGGATCGATTTAATTTTGTATCTGGCGTTATTCTTACAAATGGTACTTGTGCTTTAGTAAGCACATCTAAAACCTGTTCGTTGTCGCACATAGGAGGCAGTAAAATCATGCCATCAACCTGTGTAACATCAATAAGTTGCTTTACCGATTCAATTGTTTTGTCAATATCGCTATGCGCTTCGTCAACAACAAGGTGGTAGCCCAGTGCGCGGCATTTTTTAAGCGCTGCCAATAAAAATTGGCTTATGTAAGAGTCACTTGGGTTATCGTATAAAAGCCCTAAAAAGAATGACTTAGTACTAGCAAGGCGCCTAGCAGACACATTTGGCCTGTAATTTAATTGCTCAACAACAGCCATTACTTTTTCGCGGGTTTTGTCGCTTACTTTTTTGTCTTGGTTGAGCACGCGCGAAACTGTCATCATTGATACACCAGCCTGCTCGGCTACATCTTGTATTCTTGCTCTTTTAGGATCGGCCATTACTGTTATTACCTACTCACAATCAGTGGATTGTTATAATTAACTTTCTTAATTTTCATTATACATAATTGTAAAGCTTGATATTGTTTACAGCGCGTTTTAAATGATTACTTATTGACAAAGTCTTATACTACACCGAAAATGTTAGCGCTAACAACAAATTTATAGTATTCACACCCAATAATATAAAAAACTTAAAAAGGCCTATATTATGAGCATGCTGCAAAACCCAATTCTAAGAGGCTTTAACCCAGACCCAAACATTGTCAGAGTTAATAACGACTACTACATAGCCACCTCAACTTTTGAATGGTTTGGCGGTGTACAAATTCACCACTCTACCGATTTAGTTAATTGGCGAGTTATAGGCCAAGCACTTAATACCGTAGAGCAACTTGATATGCGAGGAGTGCCCGACTCTTGCGGTGTATGGGCACCGCAACTTAGCTACAACAATGGGCGTTTTTATTTGGTGTATACCAATGTAAAAAGCTTTGATGGCCCATGGAAAGACACGCCAAATTATTTTGTATCAACCACTGATATTACCGGCAACTGGTCACAAGCGACTTACTTAAATTCTAGCGGTTTTGATCCGTCTATTTTTCACGATGATGACGGTAAAAGTTATTTGCTAAACATGCTGGTTGATCACCGCGACAACAAACTCTTTGGTGGCATAGTAATGCAAGAGCTTTGCCTAAAAACCAATAAGTTAATAGGCGATGTTAAACCTATATTTGCAGGCACAGAGCTTGGTTGCACTGAAGGCCCGCATATTTTAAAACGCGGCGATTACTACTATTTAATTACCGCTGAAGGTGGCACAGGGTATGAACACTGCATTAGTATTGCGCGCTCTAAAAACGTATTTGGCCCTTACCAAGTACACCCATACAACCCCGTTATTACAGCAGCCCACGAGCCGAGTAATGCGCTACAAAAATGTGGCCATGGAGATTTTTTTCAAACACAAACCGGTGATTGGTACACGGTATTTTTAACATCAAGGCCACTGTCTGAGCGCGGCCGCTGCATTACTGGGCGTGAAACAGGGATTGAGCAAATAATCTGGAAAGACGATGGCTGGCCTTATGCAAAACACACAAATAAAGCCCCCAGAATACACGTACCCGTTGAAGGTTTAACGCTAAACCCACAGCCGCAACCCACAACACATATTGATTTTAGTAACGATGGGCTTACTGTTGATTTTCAGTCATTGCGCATACCTATGTGCAAAAATTGGGTGTATAAGAACACCCAAAAATCATCGCTCACCCTAGTGGGGAAAGAGTCTTTAAGCTCATTGCATCAGCAAAGTTTTATTGCCAGGCGTGTACAAGCTCATCATACTGTTAGCAGCACATGCGTTGATTTTGCGCCGAGCAGTTTTCAGCAAATGGCGGGGCTTGTATGTTATTACAACACCGCTCATTACTACTATTTACATATAAGCGGCGGCGATGTAGGCGATGAAACCACACCACGTTATTTAAATGTAATAAGCTGTGATAAATACCAAACAAGCACGCCTGTTGCACCGCTTTTGCTTAAAACAAACAAGCCTGTTTACTTAAAAGCTGATTTTGATGGCGCTCAGCTGCAGTTTTACTACGCCACCGAAAAAAACCGCTGGATAGAGTTTGGCCCAGTGCTCGATGGCAGCATTTTATCTGATGATTACGTGCAGCAATCACCGCAAGGGTATCGACCGTGTTTTACCGGTGCTTTTATTGGTATGGCGTGCCAAGACTTATCGGGACAAAATAAAGAAGCTCACTTTTCATTTTTTAACTATGACGAACCTAGCGGCGAATAAGTCGCCGCCAGTTAAGTCTATTAGTTGATTTAGAGCTGATATAAAACCATTTAAAAGCTTTTAAAAGCTCATTTAAAGTTCTATTAAAACAGGGCTTTAATACGCTCCATTTGCGATTGTAAAAGTAAACTTTGAGAGTGGCTCATAATGTCACTCTCTCGTTTATTTTCGCTCAGTAAGCGCCCTACTTCTTGCGCTTCAAAACTGTAACCTTGTGACTGCCTGCCATCTTCAAAACGCTCAATTAAGTCATCAAGCTCATACAAAGAGCACTCATAAGCTCTAAATGCATCGGGTATTTTTATATAGCCTTTGTCACCAATAATATACGCACCATTCCCTAACCGGCATTGAAATGACGTTGCTAAGCTCACCATTACATCGCCACAATTAGCAGTAATAAGTACATCGTCTTCCACGCCTTTGTAGCGAATATTTGCTCTTACGTGTAAGTTTTCAAGGTCGTTATTTAAAAAGTAATTGGCAATGGCAAGCGGATAAATTCCCATATCAAGTAAACAACCGCCCGCTAAATCTGGGTTGTATTCACGCCCATCGGGATTAAAAGGCACAGGGTAGCCAAAGTCAGCTTTAACATGTTTAATAGTGCCAATTCGCCCTTGCTCTACCCATTGTTTTGCTTTTTGTATTGCAGGTAAAAAGTACGTCCACATGGCTTCCATTAAAAATACGTCGTGCTTTTTAGCCAGTAAAGACAACTGCTTACACTCTTCAGCTGAGACCGTAATAGGCTTTTCGCACAATACATGCTTACCTGCTTTAATAGCATCGCTGGCATTTTTAAAGTGAAAGTTATGCGGGGTCGCAATGTAAACTACATCAACGTTTTTATCGTCAAATAATGCTTGATACCCTTCGTAGGCATTTGCCGCGCCATACTTGCTCGCAAAGGCGCTTGCATCTTCCCCACTTCTTGCTGCAACCGCGTACGCAACACCATTATTGGTATGTACTAAGTCTTCACAAAATTGTGCAGCAATTCGGCCACAACCAACAATACCCCAGTTTATTTTTTTCATAGTGTTTCCTTATGATCTTAAAAAGAAATTTAAGTGAACTCCAACAACCAAGCAATAAACTTGCAAATTAATTGTTAAACATAGTTTAAAACTAGCTTGACTTAACAATATCAAATCATTAATGTTAGCGCTAACACTAAAACAACATTAAGTATCACATTTATGTTCCTTGGTATCGATTTAGGCACTTCAGGTGTAAAAGTAATTATTTTAGACGAGCAAGACCAATTGCTTGCTCAAGCAAGTGGATCTTTAAGCGTTTCACGCCCAGCACCACTTTTTTCTGAGCAAAACCCTTCAGATTGGTGGCTTGCTACCTGTAGTGCAATCGAGGATCTTAAAAAGACTCACCCTGCATTACTAAAATCGGTAAAGGCTGTGGGCCTTTCTGGGCAAATGCATGGCGCTACGCTGCTTGATAAAAACAATAATATTATTCGCCCAGCCATTTTATGGAACGACGGGCGTAGTGCTGCACAATGTGTAGAGCTTGAAAAACGCGAACCAAATTCTCGTAATATTACCGGCAACATAGCAATGCCTGGTTTTACTGCACCTAAATTGGTGTGGTTAAAAGAGTTTGAGCCAGAAAATTTTGCAAAAGTAGCCAAAGTATTATTACCAAAAGACTACCTACGCTTTTTAATGACCGGCGATTTTGCATCAGATATGTCTGACTCTGCAGGCACATTATGGCTAGACGTAGAAAAAAGAGCATGGTCGCAAAAAATGCTTAGTGCTTGCGACTTAACAGAGCAACACATGCCTACTCTTTTTGAAGGCACACAAATTACAGGCAAATTAACAGCCCAAGTTGCTGCTAAATGGGGAATGGAGCAAGTACCTGTTGTTGCAGGCGGTGGCGATAATGCCGCAGGCGCTGCCGGTGTAGGCGTAGTAAAGCCAAAACAAGCGTTTTTATCATTAGGTACTTCGGGCGTTTACTTTGTTGCCAACGAAAAATACCTGCCTAACCCAGAAGGTGCTGTACATACTTTTTGTCATTGCATTGAAAACACCTGGCACCAAATGTCAGTGGTGTTAAGCGCAGCAAGCTGTTTAACCTGGGTCACTAAATTAACTGGTTTTGAAAACGAAGGTGCATTGCTTGAACAAGTAAGTAAATGCGACTTTAGCAAACCAAGCTCTGTGATATTTTTGCCTTATTTAACTGGCGAACGTACACCGCATAATAACCCCGATGCCAAAGGCGTGTTTTTTGGTTTAGACAGTGATACCGATGCAGCAGCCCTTGGCCGCGCAGTACTCGAGGGCGTTGCTTTTGCCTTTGCCGATGGCCAACAAGTACTGCTTGATGCCGGCGCACAAATTGACGATGTAACCGTTATTGGTGGTGGCGCTAAAAGCCCACTGTGGGGAAAAATCATCGCAAGCGTACTTAACCGCCCCCTAATTTACCGAGAAGGCTCAGAAGTTGGTCCCGCATTTGGCGCTGCAAGACTTGCCCGAATAGCAGTAACACAACTCCCTGCACAACAAGTGTGTGTTAACGGCAAAGTAACGCAAACCATTGAGCCAGACCCAATCATGCATGACTTTTACGCACAGCAATACACAACATACAAAGCACTTTATCAAAGTGTAAAAACATACTTTTAATACACTATTATAAAATTAATGGAGCACAATATGAGCGAGCAATTTTTTACAAACGTTGAAAAAATTAAATTTGAGGGTGAAAACTCTAAAAACCCATTTGCATTTCGTTACTACGACGAAAACCAAGTAGTGCTTGGCAAAACAATGAAAGAGCACCTTCGTTTTGCAGCTTGTTACTGGCATAACTTTTGTTCTACAGGGTTTGATATTTTTGGTGAAGGTACGTTTGACCGTCCTTGGATCCAACCTGTGGGCAACCAATTAGAACTTGCTGAACAAAAAGTAAAAGTAGCTTTTGAATTTTATGAAAAATTAGGCGTTCCTTACTTTTGTTTTCATGATGTTGATATTGCCCCTGAAGGCAAAACACTACAAGAAAGCCACGATAACGTAACGCACATAGCTAACATTATCGAAAAAGAAATGCAGCGCACAGGTGTAAAACTACTGTGGGGTACTGCTAACTTATTCTCAAATCAGCGTTTTTGTGCCGGTGGTGCAACAAACCCTAATCCTAATACGTATGCATATGCAGCAGCACAAGTTAAACATGCAATGGAAATTACACATCGTTTAGGCGGCGAAAACTACGTACTTTGGGGTGGTCGTGAAGGTTACGACACGCTACTAAATACAGACCTTGCACAAGAAAGCGAACAGTACGCACGCTTTTTGAAAATGGTTGTAGAGCACAAGAAAAAAATTGGTTTTAAAGGCACATTATTAATTGAGCCAAAACCACAAGAGCCAACTAAGCACCAGTACGATTACGATACAGCAACGGTTGCAGGCTTTTTATACAAGCACGGCTTACAAGACGAAATTAAAGTAAACATTGAAGCAAACCACGCAACACTTGCGGGTCATAGTTTCCACCACGAAATTGCAGTTGCTTGCGCTGAGGGCATTATGGGTAGTATTGATGCTAACCGTGGCGACATGCAAAACGGTTGGGATACAGACCAATTTCCTAACGACGTAGCTGAGTGCACACTTGTTGTTTACGAAATTTTAAAAATGGGTGGTTTTACAACGGGCGGCTTTAACTTTGACACTAAACTTCGTCGTCAATCTTGTGAGCGTGATGACTTATTCATTGGTCACATTGGCGGTATGGATACGATGGCTAAAGCATTACTCAATGCAGCAGCAATGATTGAAGGCGGCGAGCTGACTGATTTTGTTGAAAAACGTTACGCTGGTTGGAAAGAAGACCTAGGTCAAAGCATTCTAAATGGTGAGCAATCACTTGAAAGCCTTTCAGCCTTAGTACACGAGAACAACATCGATCCTAAGCAAGTTTCTGGTCGCCAAGAACTGCTTGAGAATATTGTTAACCGCTACGTATAAGGACATCGCCTCGGTTTTAAAGCCGAGGCGTACATCATTATGAACTTGTTAGAACAACTCAAAAAAGTAACCACGGTCGTTGCCGACAGTGGCGATGTAGAGTCAATCAAAGCCCTACAACCGGTTGATGCAACAACCAATCCTTCGTTAATTTTACAAGCTGCAAAATTACCTCAGTATAAACATTTAATTAGTGATGCTATAAGCAAAGCTGGCAACGACGTTGACGCTATTTGCGACCAACTTATTGTTAACTTTGGCTGTGAAATACTAAAGGTAATACCTGGGCGTATATCAAGCGAAGTAGATGCGCGTTTATCGTTTGACACCAAAGCAAGTATTGCCAAAGGGCGTAAGCTTATTTCGCTTTACGAGCAAGCGGGTATTTCAAAAGACCGCGTACTTATTAAACTTGCTTCAACATGGGAAGGCATTAAAGCCGCCGAGCAGTTAGAAAAAGAAGGTATTAAGTGTAACTTAACCCTGCTTTTTTCGATGGCTCAAGCCATTGCATGCGCACAAGCTAACGTAACGCTTATATCTCCGTTTGTTGGGCGTATTCTTGATTGGTACAAAGCGGCTGAAAACAAAGAATACACTCCAAGCGAAGATCCTGGTGTACAGTCGGTTACAGGTATTTATCAGTACTACAAAAAGTACGATTATAAAACAGTGGTAATGGGCGCAAGCTTTAGAAACACTGAAGAAATAATCGAACTTGCTGGCTGCGATTTACTGACTATCTCGCCATCATTACTCAATGATTTACAAAGCCAAGAAGGTAAACTGGTTACTAAGCTTGACGCTGCAAATATTGCCAAAGCACCGCAAAGTGACATAACCCCACTCACCCACGAGCAATTTTTATGGCAGCACAACGAAGATGCAATGGCCAGCGAAAAGCTCGGTGAAGGTATTCGTAACTTTGCCAAAGATCAGCGTATTTTGGCTAAATTGGTTGAAGACTTACTAAACTAATTTCCCTCAAGCCTGCCATATTATGTGCAGGCTTTTTTAATTTTATTTGAGGTAATACATGACTCAGCTTTCTTCTCGTGCGCCTTTTGCAAATGCTATTCGCGCACTTAGCATGGATGCGGTACAGCAAGCAAATTCAGGGCATCCGGGCGCACCTATGGGTATGGCCGATATAGCCGAAGTACTGTGGAACGATTTTTTAAACCATAATCCAAACGATCCAAATTGGGCAAACCGAGACCGCTTTGTACTCAGTAACGGGCACGGCTCTATGCTTATTTATTCTTTATTGCATTTAAGCGGGTACGAACTACCACTAAGCGAGCTTAAACAATTTAGACAAATGCATTCAAAAACCCCAGGACACCCTGAATACGGTTATACCCCAGGTGTTGAAACAACAACAGGCCCGCTTGGCGCAGGTTTATCAAACGCTGTAGGTATGGCCATTGCCGAAAAAGCCCTAGCAGCACAATTTAACAAAGAGAGTTTTGATATTGTAGATCATTACACTTACTGTTTTATGGGTGATGGCTGTTTAATGGAAGGCATATCGCACGAAGCATGTTCGCTTGCAGGCACACTAGGCCTGGGTAAACTTATTGCTTTTTGGGACGATAACGGCATATCTATCGACGGACACGTTGAGGGCTGGTTTACCGACGACACCGCTAAACGCTTTGACTCTTACGGCTGGCATGTAATAAAAGATATAGACGGCCACGACCCAGAACAAATTGCCAGCGCCATTGCACAAGCAAAACAAGTGAGCGATAAACCTACTCTACTTTGTTGTAAAACCGTAATTGGTTTTGGCTCGCCAAATAAATCAGGCTCGCACGACTGCCATGGCTCGCCATTAGGTAATGACGAAATAACTGCGGCGCGCAAATTTTTAAACCTCCCAAATGAAGCATTTAGTATCAGTGATGATATTTACGCCCATTGGGACGCTAAACAAAGCGGTGATAAAAAACAAAAACAATGGCAGCAACTGTTTAGCGACTACACCAAAAACCACCCAGAGCTTGCCAAAGAATTTGAACGCCGCGTAATTAAACGCACCCTGCCTGAAAGTTTTGAAGCTATTGCAAACAACTACATTGCACAGTGCAACAAAGACGCTGCCAACATTGCAAGCCGAAAAGCCTCGCAAAACACTATTGAAGCCTTTGCCCCGCATTTACCAGAGTTATTGGGTGGCTCTGCCGATTTAGCTGGTTCTAATTTAACGCTGTGGTCTGGCTCTAAAGGCATAAGCGCAGATGACGCCAGCGGTAATTACCTGTTTTATGGCGTGCGCGAGTTTGGTATGAGCGGCATTATGAATGGCATATCACTGCACAGTGGTTTTATTAATTACGGCGCTACATTTTTAATGTTTATGGAATATGCCCGTAACGCAGTCAGAATGTCGGCACTTATGGGTATTCAAAATATATTTGTGTATACCCACGACTCTATAGGCCAAGGTGAAGACGGTCCAACTCACCAACCTATTGAGCAACTAGCCAACCTACGTATGACCCCAAACCTAGTCACATGGCGCCCATGTGACGCAGTAGAAACCGCAGTATCGTGGAAAAACGCGATACAAAATCAGCAGCAACCTACTGCGCTTATTTTTAGTCGCCAAGGGCTCAACCACCAGCCACGTAGTGCTCAGCAAATTAGCGATATAGAAAAAGGCGGCTATATTCTTAGCGAAAGCAATAAAGCACCTGAGCTTATTTTAATTGCAACGGGTTCTGAAGTTGATTTAGCAATGCAAGCCGCAAAAGAGCTGACAGCACAAGGTGTTGCAGTGCGTGTGGTATCAATGCCAAGCACCACATTGTTTGATCTACAATCAGACGATTACAAGCAAAGTGTATTGCCAAACTCGGTAGCAAACCGTATTGCAATTGAAACATCACACCAAGATTACTGGCTAAAATATGTAGGCTTACAAGGCAAAGTAATTGGTATGAGCACTTTTGGTGAGTCGGCGCCAGGTAACGTGTTATTAGAGCATTTTGGCTTTACCACCAAAAATGTAGTGAGCACCGCGCAGGCGTTAATTAAAGCCAACACTTAATATATTTAGTACGCGTAATGCGCTAAATAATCCAAACTTTATCCAATTAATGCGCTAAGCCTCCCAAAGCTCGGCGCATTTTTATAATTAACTAACAAAGGTGAACTATGAAATATTTACTATTAATTATGCTTTTTAGTGCAAGTACTAGCTTTAACGCATGGGCAAGTGACGAGCAAAATGATGAACTAATGCTAACGATTTTTTTAAAACACGACCAATCAAAAAACCTCTCTGAAATAAAAGAAATACTCAACAACGCTAACTTCTACAAACATTTTCCGCCAGAGGGCGCAACGGTAGAATCTTGGAAAGTAATGATGGGCATAGGGCAAGTAGTCACTTTGCGCTTTCCGGCAGCGTTGTTACCTAAAGTAAACTTATCGATTGAACGTTATGGTTGGAAAGCTTACAGCACTGAGTTTTACCCAACTTACGATCTGTACCCAATCGTAAAAGAAGAAATTAAAAAAGCTAGAAAGAACAATTAAAAGAGTAACCACAATGACAACTTCACTTATTCAATACACACTAAGTAATGAGGTAAACGACACTATTTCTATTATTAACTACGGTGCCCGGCTTACCAGCTGGGTTACCCATATTGATAATAAAAAACGAAATATTGTACTTGGCTATTCTAATATTAATGACTATTTAAACGACACGTTTTACTTAGGCGCTATAGCCGGTCCTTATGCAAACAGGCTAAGTAACGCCCGAATAAACATTGATGATAAAGCCTATGCACTTAATAAAAACGAAGGAGTAAACCAACTTCACGGCGGCCAAAAAGCATTAAGCGACTTGTTTTGGCAGCTCGATTATCATCACAAAAATGCATTAAGTTTAAGTATTACCCTACCCGATGGATACAACGGCTACCCAGGTAAAACTACATTTAACGTGCTGTATACCTTTACCACTAACAGTAAAAGCCACAGTAATCTTGATATTAAATTTACAATTACCAGTAATAAAAAAACCATTGCAGGGCCAACAGCACACCCGTACTTTAATTTAAATGGCATTACTTACAGCGCACAAGGGCATGCATTAAAACTGGCCGGCGCGTATTATACCCCCGCAGATACAAACGCCATTCCCACAGGTTTAATAACGCCTGTAGCAAATACCACTTTTGACTACACAAATGCGCGGGTGCTTAATAAAACCGATAAGCTCGATCATAACTTTGTAACCGAACAAACACTTAACCTGCAAACCAATAAGCAACACGCAGAGCTTACAAGCGCCGATACAAAACTAGTGCTGAGTGTATTCTCTAACTACCCTGCCATTCAGGTTTATACAGGGCAGCATTTAAAAACTCCGTTTAATGCATACGACGGTATATGCCTAGAACCCCAATTTTTCCCCGACAGCCCTAATAACCCACACTTCCCATTTAGCTATTTAACACCACAAGTGCCTTTGCAAACGCATATTAGTTACTGCTTAACTAACTTGAAATCTTAATAATAAACCTATCAAAAATAGCTATTTTAAGCGCTTAAAACCAAAAAAGGATCGCTATTAAGCGATCCTTTGCGGGAGGTTAAATACTTAGTGCGATTATAAATCGCTTACAAAGCTTTTAAGTTTTAACTCACGGTCAATTAATAATGGGTAATCGGTGCGCCCTTGCATTGGCCAATCGTTTCGCCAAGTGCGTGCATCGCTTATGCCCCAAAATGTAACGCGGCTTACTTTATCGTCATGCTTTTTAAGTATGTTAAACACGGCTTTATAGCGCTCACCTAACTGGGTGTTTACTTCACTAGGTAAACCATCTGGGTATGGATTAAAGCGCTCTTGCAAGGCAATATCTAACGAAATGTCAGCGCCTTGCTCTTCACCTTCAGGGAACGGTAATACCGAAATATCAAGCTCGGTTATCATCACATCAATGCCAGTGGCTGCGTATGCCAAAATAGAGTCTTCCATTAACGAAAGCTCTGGGTTATCAAGCGAGTAATGCGCTTGCATACCAATACCATCAATTTGAATACCTTTGCTTTGCAAATTTTTAATAAGCGCAATTGCACCGGCTCTTTTTTCTGGCTTATACAAGTTGTAATCGTTGTAATATAACTTGGCATTAGGTGCTGCCTGTTTAGCGTATTTAAACGCGTATTCTATAAAGTCGTCACCAATAATGGTGCTCCATTTAGATTCACGCAGTGTGCCGTCTTCGTTAAGTGCTTCGTTTACCACGTCCCATGCAAAAATGCGGTTTTTATAGCGCCCTGCAACAGCATTAATATGGTTTTGCATACGCTTAAGTAATGCGTCACGAGTAAGTGGTTCGCCTTGGTCGTCTTCAAAAACCCAGTCAGGAGTTTGCGAATGCCAAACTAATGTATGCCCAACTAACTCTTGGTTGTTCTCTTGTGCGTACTCAACTAACGCATCAGCAGCTTCAAAATCATAGGTTTCAAGCTCTGGGTGTATACGCTCCCACTTCATTGAGTTTTCTGGCGTAAAGGTATTAAATTGCGCTTTAGCTACGTTTAAATCTTCAGGCAAAGCCCCTAACACTTGGTCGCGGCTAATCGCTGTACCTATTTTAAAGTGGTCTTTAAATTGCGCTTTAAGCGTTAATTGCTCCGGCGCTTTTTGCGATTTTAATGTCGGTTTACTTTGCTCTGCTGCACCATTACAGCCAAGTGCAAGGCTCGACATTCCTAATAAAATAGCAATCGTAAGTTTATTTTTATGCATGATGTACCTGTTGTGTGTTTTTTAGTGTGCAACGTAAACTTAACACCATATAGTCCTTTTGACAACAACGTTTTATTAAAATAGACTGAACAAAAATAACACAGTACACATTCCTTAATCACACACTTTACTAGCAACAAAATTAGCAAGGATACACATGAAAAAAATAACAATAAAACGGCTTCTGTTAATTAGCGCATTTTTCGCCTCATTTATATTCAGCGCCCTAATTCGCGCAGAGCAAACCAGCACTCACGTGCCTATCTGGCATAAATTAAGCTTAACCCTTGAAGGCCCGCACACCAGCGAGCTTGCCACGCCTAACCCTTTTACCGAATACCGCTTAGATGCCACATTTACCAGCCCCACTAATAAGCAATATACAGTACCTGGATATTATGCGGCCGATGCAAACACTGCTCAAACACATGCAACAGCAGGTAACAAATGGCAGGTTTTGTTTTCGCCCAACGAGCTTGGCAAATGGCGCTATACACTCTCATTTGTTAAAGGCAGTAATATCGCAAGCGTGCCATTAAATACTGTTACAAATGAGCAATCAGCCGGATTTTTTGATAAACAAACAGGCGAGTTTAATGTTACCACCGCCACTAAGTCATCCAGCAGTAAGGACTTTAAAAGCAAAGGTAAGCTTGAATACGTTAATAAACCCTATTTGCAGTTTAATGGCTCAAAAGAGTACTTTTTAAAAGCAGGGGCTAACAGCCCCGAAGTGCTGCTTGGCTTTTCAGGGTTTGATGCCACTCCCACAAAGCGTAACTACCAAGCGCATATAAAGCATTGGCAAAATAGCGACCCTACTTGGCAAACAACCAATACAGAGACTGATAACAGTATTCATCAATCTTCTAAAGGCATTATTGGGCTAATAAATTATTTAGCGTCGCTTAACATCAACGCGTATTACTTTTTAACCATGAACGCCTACGGCGATGGCGACCAAGTTTGGCCATGGCTTAGCAAAACCCAAACCACACGCTACGATGTATCTAAATTAGCTCAGTGGGATATTGTATTTAGCCACATGCAGCAAAAAGGCATAATGACTCACTTTGTAATGAGCGAAACCGAAAACGAATCACTGTTTGAATGGAACGAAAGCCAGCTTAAAAACGACTTTGCTGTTAGTCGTAAAATTTACTATCGCGAGTTATTTTCCCGCTTTGGCTATCATTTAGCAACCACGTGGAATATAGGCGAAGAAAACGGCTGGCAAGACCCAAGCGGCGACGATAAACAACAAAAAGCCAATACCACCAAACAAAGAAAGCAATTTGCCGATTACTTTCAATCACTCACCTACTACCCAGAGCATATTGTGATACATAACGGCCCGTCGCTCGACTACCACATTTACGATAAACCAAACGACAACATTTTGGGCTACCCCGCCTACACAGGGGCAAGCTTACAAGGTGAACTTAAAACTAACACCACTTACGGCGATGTTTTAAAGTACCGCCAGCTTACTCAAAACAATCCTCACCCGTGGGTGATCACCATGGACGAGGCCTATATTTACGAGTATGCAAACAATGTAGATACGTGGCGTAAAAGTAACGTGTGGGCAACTTTTATGGCTGGCGGCGCAGGCATTGAGTTTTACTTAGGCGGTGGCGGCGACCTAACAGAGCAAGATTTAACACCATACAAAGATTACTATTTAGCGATGACCAACGCCGTTGCGTTTTTTCAAAAATACGTGCCATTTAAAAAACTTACACCAGCCCCAGAGCTTACAAAAACAGGCTGGGCGTTAAGTGATAACTCAACGTTTTACTTATTTTATTTTAGTAACGCAAGCCAAGCTCAGGTCACATTACCAAATGCCTGCTATACACTCGACTGGTTTAACCCACGAACTAACAACTACATAAACGGCAAACGCTTTTGTGTAAATACCGCAACGAGTACACAACTGGCAACACCACCCAACACACCTAACAACGACTGGGTTTATTTAATTAACCTAAGCGTTAAATAATAAGGATTACAACCATGAACCATTTAACAGTTAAACATTGTGTAACCGGCGTATTACTTACAGCCGCAGCCACCATAGCATTGCCTGTAAACGCAGCAGATAAACCCACACAACTTACATCAGCTATTGTGAGTCAAAAAGATGCGCACATTACTCACTACGAAGGCGGCGATTTTCATACTTACTTTTATGGCGATACACCACTCACCAAAGACGCTATTACGGGCGTTGCGGTTATTAAACCTAATAACGAAATACACCCTGCCCACCAGCACCCTGATGAAGAATACCTAATGATTCTTGAAGGTTCTGGCACGTGGACGCTTAATGGCAAAAGTCAGCCAGCTCATACTGGAGATATTTTATTTGCAGCCCCTAATGACCTACACGGGATTTATAACAACGGCGATGTGCCACTTAAGTTTGTGGTAGTGAGGTATCAGGCTAAGTAGGTTTGATTTTTTAGTTTTTAGTGAAATAGATTAAGTGAATTATGCACAAAGAGGTTAAGAGGCGCTTCGCTTTTAGAGGAGATAAAACAGCCTGACATTAGATCAGGCTGTTTTGAGTTATTCATCATAAAATTTTATAAAAGAATCTTTCCCTTCGTTAATATCATTTAGCCAAGCATGTGCGGTATTCGGATTTAAATGTTTCTTCTTTTTATTAATGTTTTTAAGTGCTTCTATCAATTGATCAGCAGCATCCGAGTATTTAAAAAAATGCTCTTCCATATTAAACTCTATTGGGTTCTTAGCATTAATAAAAGGACCACTAACTAACCCAACTTCTGGAAGTGCTGCAGTTATATGATCAAACTTATTCCAAGAATAGTCTTTATTTAATATTGCTAACTTATTAGCTAGTTCAAATCCTTTTTCGTCAAGTAATTTACATCCCAAATCATATTCTATCTCCCATAATGACAGGAGTGACTCCTTGCACTGTTTCAACGTTTGATCTCCACGTCGAAAGATATCAAAAACTCTATCTTCAACCTGATTTTCAAACGTATCTTCTTCATTTATCTGTATTTCATCAAATGAGTATTTGAGAACAATTAAAATAAGACACAACAATGAAGAACGATTCATTCCCCTACTTAGCTCCATCTTTAATGAACTGACCAATTTTGCATCAGAGCTTCTAAATAACCCATCAATATAAACACTGGGGAAAGGGAATCCAATGTTTGGTATATTGAGACAAAAGCGACATGTAAAGTCCAAAATAATCAGCTTTTCTTTAATAGTTTTACTTGGATAAATCTGCTCCGAAAAAGCTAACAGGCATGTATATTCTGTTCTAAGAGGATTATGTAATGTTTTTAAATAGGCTTTTTCTAATAATTTTAACGAGACAATATCATTTTGATTTTCATATATTTCAATTTCTTTTAATTGCTCAACAGAAAAAGCATGACCTTCTAATACTGATAGCATGCTCACAGGCGTTTTATGAGAAACAATATGTTTATTATTGTAATAATGGAACTGTAAGTGAGTACCATGACTAGTATCATAAGAAAGAACAGAACGCATTTCTCTATATTCAAAATACTCTTTTTCGTTAGACAATAGCAAATCGGTATGCAATTCTATTTCTGAGTGGTTAGTTGCAAATACGTCTATAGATTTTGTATTGCTCATATCATTTAGGCAGTTAATAAGCCTGATACTATACTCAAGCCCCCATATTGAGGCAGATGAATCAAGTAGATGTGTCGCCTCATGCAGGTATGTCTTCAAGAATAATATTTCTGCTTCGCTTAAGTCGTTTGTTTGCTGTAATACAACCTGACTAGCTCGTTGAGCTGGAATCATCATCACTTCATCATTTAACTCGATATAATGCAAAAAAAAGTAATAATCACCTAAGTTTTTGCTATTAAATACATTCTTACTCACTTAAACATCCATATTTATTTTTTATAAAATCGAAACGATAGTACCAAATAAAAGCAATTTGTTTCTAATTAAAAAACAGCCCGATAACATAATTATAAAACTCATGAATTCAGGTTTAAACTTTATGACTAGTCATTAATAAAATCCCCCAAACACAAAAAAGCAAAGTATTTAAAAATACTCAGCTTTGGCAACAAAATGCGGTTTACTGAGCTATTTCAGTAATTGTTTTACCAAGTAATAAGATCAAACAATAACGAGAGCTCCCCTACTGCGCTTTGCTTAAAAAAATTAAAGCCCGCGCAAAAAAATAGTCTGTATAAAAATACAGACTATTTAATTTGGGGTTAATTACTTTTAGTTAGATTTATTATTCGACCAAAGTCACCGATATATCATCCACATAAAAGTCTGCCGTGAGTTCGTTTGACTCAACATAAAGTAAAGCGGCGCTTTCCTGCGTTGTAATTGAATGAGTATAAGTACCTGATAACTGTACCCAGTCACCTGCTGCAATGGTTGTAACAGGCGTCAACTCAAGGTATTCAGTGCTAGTGTGCTCTATTTGTAGTGTGAGTTTTATATCTGGTGAAACGGTGCTGGTATCGTCAGATAACTTAACCCATGCAGATACGTTATAGGTTTTATCTGCTGTAAATAAGCCTTTTACATCCTTTTGTAACCCATTCCACGTTTCAGTTCGACCTTGTACTAAAGCGCTATTATTACCGCTATGGGCTTGGGTTGACTCTAAGGTTATGCTTGCACTGCCTCGCGCTTGCCATGAATCAAGTCCGGCTTCAAAGTCGCCATTAGTTAGCAGCTCTGATGAAGGTGCTGGTTCAGCTACTTCAATTAGCTCTTTTAATGCATTAGCAAATCCTTGTAAGGCAGGTTTTGCAGTAAAGTCATTAAAAAATAACAGTGGCCATTCTGTTGTTGGCTCTGGCCAGTTTTGTAACCAGCTATCCTCGTCAATTACGCCCCAAATAGTTATGCCACCGCGTTGATCTTCAGGTACAGTTTCTAGGTATGTTTTAACAATATCGTAATAGTACTGCTTTTGTTCATCCGCTCTTTCACTGGTTAGGTAAGTTAAAGGTACGCCGCCTTCGTTGTTCATACGAACATCTAGCTCGGTAATTTTTACTTTAATTTTAGGGCGAATATCGACCACTTTTTGAAGATGTGCCTGAATGGTTGAAATATCAGGGCTGTTGAGTGAAATATGAGATTGAAAACCTATGCCATCAATAGGCACGCCATTGTTTTGAAAATCGTTAACCATAGATATAACGGCATCTAATTTATCGGCATTCCAAATCAGGTTGTAATCGTTGTAGTATAAGTCTGCATCGGGGTCGGCAGCTCTTGCTGATTTATAGGCTAACGGTAAAAATTCGGCTCCTATATTTTCAAACCATACAGATTCGTCGGCACTGTCGTTTGTCGTTTTTTCACCACGGTATTTGCCATTTTCCATAAACGCTTCGTTAACTACATCCCAACTCACTACGGTATCGTTATCGCCTTCTTCTTCAAAGTGAGTGGCAACTTGAGTGATGTGGTTTTCCATCATGGTTATCCACGCGGCTTTATCACCTTGAAAACTCTGCATCCAAGGCGCAATTTGCGAGTGCCAAACAAAAACATGGCCATGTACCGTGAGTGAGTTGTCTTTGGCGTAGTTAACTAGCTCATCAGAATCATCGTAAAAAAATTCACCTTGGGTTGGTTGTAAATAGGTAGGCTTCATAATGTTTTCAGCAGAGAGCTGATTAAAGTGCTGTTCAATAATCGTTTTAATCTCTGGTCTGTCTATTATGCTGTTACCAAATCCACCCGCAGGAACAGCTACACCAATATTAAAATTAGGTGCTAATGCTTTTAAACTTTGTGCTGTCACTTCGCTGTATTGAACATCAGGTATTTCTTCTGCTGGTACATCGTCTAAAATAAAGCCTGAAAATTCGTCAATATATATAGATTTGTTAATGTTTTCTTCTTTTGAAAAGTGAATTGCT
Organism: Pseudoalteromonas sp. NZS37; assembly: GCF_015864265.1. NCBI lineage: Bacteria > Pseudomonadati > Pseudomonadota > Gammaproteobacteria > Alteromonadales > Pseudoalteromonadaceae > Pseudoalteromonas > Pseudoalteromonas sp. NZS37. The sequence goes on from NZ_JADYXL010000002.1 coordinate 236,974, forward strand.
AATCTAACTAATGAGTCAGCTTCGGCAGTTGCTGCTGTTAATGTAATTTTTTGCCACTCGCCTGTGAGTGTTTTTTTTACCAGGCTAAGTTGACCGTAATCTGGTGCGGGCGTTTGAATCCAAAAATCGGCACTGGTTCCCTCTTCACCTTTGGCCCAAACACTAAACTCGTAATTTTTACCTCCGGTGATAGGAAGGTCTTCATAAGCTATTTCAATACCCCACGGGTTGTCACCCAATGTATTAACGTTAACCTCAACTGCTTTTGTGCCTTTGTAAGTATTAACGCCTTCTTCGGATTCTATTACTTCTATAGTAGAAGTAGCGCTTGATTCTTGATCTGGCCTAAATACCCAATTTCCGACGGGTGTTGTTTGCCCTGCGGTGTCTTCTTCAAACCCACCATTTGCTATTTCAGCTGCTATTGGCGCTTCAGGCGCTGGAGTATCAGGGGCTACTACTTCCGGTATGGGTTCAGGCACCGGTGTATCTTTATTATCCCCCCCGCACGCCATTAATAGTGATACTAAGGTCACTAATACGGTATTACGAAAAATCGATTTATTCATTTTTTATTCCTTAGACTAAAGCAATAAATGAGTCGTTTTTAAACTGGGTGCAGTAAAGCCATTTGAGTGAATAAATATGCTCAAAGTGTTTTTTACAACACTTTCAAACTATCTATTATTCAATATGACTACAACTTACTAGTAAAAATAGACGGTCATTTATATTTATTATTTAAATATCTCTTCAAACGTTAATATTTATTTTGTACAAAGGTACAAATATAAATTTAAAATCATAAAGTTATAGTTAAGGTTTAAATTAAAATTCATTGTTTTATATCGTGTGTGTGAATATGCAATCATAAAATTAACCTAAAACCAACAATGTTATAGTCTAATTAACAATAAGTATCAAGATTAAAATTTGTTCTACTTTTATATTTGCCTAGGTGGTTAAATCGTAAGATGAATACTTTTATAAAAGGCATAGTGGTATCTGAACATATAACACTTGCGTAAAATCAGGATATTTAAAATCACTAACTAGCTAAGCTAGTGAAGCGGTTGCTCATTATTTTTCTTTGTAACAACTTCAAACACAAAAAGCCGAGTATTTAAAAACACTCGGCTTTACATTTTACACATTAAATTGCTTACTGAACTACATCAGCAATTGTTTTAATAATCGGCTTAGGGTTTAAATTACGATCCCATAACAACGGGTAGTTTGTTCTGTTTGGGATTGGGTAGTCGTTTTTCCACGACATACCATCGTGTAATCCCCAAAAGGTTACGCGGTCTATCTTGTCGCGTTTTGCGTAAAACAGTTCAAACAAGGCTTTATAACGGGCGTTTAATTGCGCCTCTACGTCGCTTGGCAAGCCATTTTTGTATGGGTCGAGGTAGGTTTCAAACTCTTCTAACTGAAACTGTGGTTTCATCATATCGGTGCCGGTAATTTGCCCTTCTTTTGTTAAAGGCAGCACGTCTATATCAAGCTCGGTGATCATCACTTTTATACCCAGCCCGGCGTAGGCGTCAATGGCTTGTTCAATATATTGCATTTTAGGAAAGTTAAGCCCCCAATGCGCTTGTATGCCAATGCCGTCGATTCGAATACCCTCTTTTTGCAGCATTTTGATCATGCGTATAATGCCGTCTCTTTTTTCTGGTCGCCATGCATTAAAATCGTTGTAGTAAAGCTCGGTACTAGGTGAATACTGCTGGGCGTATTTAAACGCGGCTTTTACCATAGTATCGCCATCGCCTACGCGGTTAACCCACACAGTTGGGCGATAAGAGCCATCATCAGCAATCACTTCGTTAACTACATCCCACGCATCTACTTTGTTTTTATAGCGCCCTGCTACAAGCTCTATGTGTTTACGCATTTGCTCTAATTGCTCTGCTGGGGTATTTGGCTCATTTTTGCTATTTGTAAAAAACCAGTCAGGCGTTTGGTTATGCCACACTAAGGTGTGGGCTACGGTAAACATGTTATTTTGCTTGGCAAAATCTATAAACGCATCTGCACCACTAAAATCGACCTTACCTTGCTGTGGGTAAATTACTTCTGCTTTCATGGCGTTTTCTAGGGTGACTGTATTAAATTGCTTAGCAATAATTGACTGCGCGGCTGCGTTTTTGCCTGTCACTATATCTTGATTTACAGCAACCCCCATTTTGAATGAGTCTGCAAAGGTGTTTTTAAGAGCTTGGTCTTGTGCAGCGTTTACGCTTAATGACCCTGCAAGTAAAAGCAGGCTGAGTGTGTGTTTTTTATGCATGTGTGTGCTCCGTTGAATCGTTATTATTTTCGATAAATATCATACAACGAAAAAAATAAATGATATAGTCAAAATGACCATTAATTATAAATTAAACAAACCTGAGTAAACGTCTATGCTAAAAACACACAAAAAAACGCTAAGCTTAGTTGTATTAATGCTCTGTTTTAATAAAGCAGCGCTGGCACAACAACCTGAAAATACACCTTTGTTAAACACTGTAAACAGCCAAAGCAATGAGCAGTCGCCATTAATAAAGGGCGTAACACCCACACTTGTTAGTGACAATTTATTATTTTTAGAAGGCCCAACGTGGTCAAGCCAAGACAATGCGTTTTATTTTTCAGAAATGAACTTTGCTAGCTCGCAAGCACTTGGCCCTGATTCGACCATTTATAAATTAGTGCTTCCCAATACCCTCACCACTTATTTAAAACACAGTGGTACAAACGGCTTGTATGCCAAAGGAGAGAGCCTCTATACGCTTAATCATAGTACGCAATCGCTTTCTAAAATTAATATAAAAAGTAAGACCAATACCGTAATAGTCAATAAATTTGATGGGCTAAGCTTTAGCTCGCCAAACGATATGACTATGCATAAAAATGGCGATATATTTTTTACCGATCCTAATTGGCAACTAGGCGAACGCACTCAGCAAATGTCTTATACCGGTGTGTATAAGTTAAGCAATACGGGCACACTTAGTTTAATTGACGCTACGCTTGAAAAGCCCAACGGTGTTGCACTATCCCCAGATCAGCATACCCTTTATATTGGCGACTTTAGCAACCGCGTAAGCAAATACACCATTGATGAAAACGGTGATATTTCACCACGCGAAGACTTTATTAAAGTAACCTCGCCCGATGGCATAAAAGTAGACTCCGCTGGCAATATTTACGTTAGCAGCCACAAAAAAGGCGTTATTAATATTTATACGCCAGAAGGTGCATTTATCGATAAAATTGAACTGGGCCCTAATGTAACCAACCTTGCCTTTGGTGGTAAAAACCGAAAAACGTTATTAATAACTACCGCTAAGGGGTTATTTACACTTGATGTAAAAATAGCTGGTTTGGCTAATTAGTTAAATTAGTTAAATTAGTTAAATTAGTTAAATTAGTTAAATTGGTTAAATTAGTTAAATTAGTTAAGCAACTTATTAAAGAGGAAGTTAAGTTTATTAGTTAAGCACAAAAACCGGTGTAACTTGGTTACACCGGTTTTTTTTGCTGCCTAAGCTTTTGCTGCTTAGGTATTGTTATTTTAATTAAACGTGTTGTTATAAAACTTAAAATTGCCCGATACATGCAGCATAGCTAACATATACAGCGAACCATTGTAGTAACGGTAGCTACCGGTTGGTTGCGATAAAGACCAAAACTCGTTAAAAAATTCATTTGCTTGCCCAGCATTTGTTGAAGCAAGTAACGCTACTGCATTCGCGGCTTTTTGACCTTCGCCTGCACAACCTTTGTTTTGCGCTCCACCGTACGAATACACTTGCTCGTAACAGTTTTTACTATTGTTTGTTTTTGCATAACTTAAAAAGCCTAATGCTTTATTTACTGCACTTTTATGCCATGCTTGAGCACCCATTAAATGCGCGTCTAAACCCACATTCATAATTACGCGCCATGCATCAAATTCATACCATTGACCTGGGTTTGCTTGGCCGTTAAAAATGTAGCCAATAACAGGGCTGCCATCTAAGCGCGATAAAAATGTAGGTAAATTCCAATGCGGATTATCACTTACTTTCGTAAAATGGTTTTTAAGTAAGGTTCTACTTTTTGTGGCTACTTGTCGCCAGTAATTTTTGTCTGCTTGGTTAGTTACGTTATTAGCAAAGTAGTCGTAAAACGCAGGTATATGGTAAGAAGGGTCTGTTAAGTTATCAATGTAAGGCGAAAAGCGGATTATTTGGTTTTCCATCAGCTTATTTTTAATTGTATTTAACATGATAATAGCATCGTTGTAGTAGTTAAACTCCCCCGAATTACCCCAACGAGCTGACGCATTAAGTAGTGCAAAAGCAAAGTACTCTTCGCCATCCGGAGCGGGGCCTTCATCTACTTTATAAACAAAGCCGTTTTGATTAAGCTTTAGTTTCCACGCGTAAACGCCTTGTTTTTTAGCATCAGGGTGGTTGTCTGGATTTTTTTGATACGCTTTTGCAAAGCGCCATAGGTTATCAAATTCTTCTTGTTTATTAAGCATGACAGCGGCGGTCATTCCCCACGATTGCCCTTCTGTTCTTATATCATCACCCTCGTCAGGGTTAATTGCTTTTATGTAGTGTGCTTTATAAACACCGTTTTCGGTGTACGGGTAGTAAAGTTGTTGTGTGTTGTTATAGCCAAACATATTGTCAAAAGTACTATTCACTTTTTGCTGTATATTTGTTTTACCCATTTCTTGTGCGAGGTTACGGTATGCTCCTGAACTGTCGGCGCCTACACTCGATGGGTTATTATTAAATGCAGCAAGTGATTGATAGCTTATTAGTGTTAACAATAAAGTTGTTATTTTAAAAAATACTTTCATGTTTATCCTCTTTATTTGAATTATAACAGCGTGCAATTTAATATAGTCTTTTTGACCATTTGATCAAGAGGTTCTCAAAACTATTTATCTGTTTTATAAACTAAGAGAAATGTGTGAGGTGCTTAAGAAATGCTTAAATATAAAAGGCCGCTTAAAAAAGTAGCCTGAATCGACATGAATTGTGCTAAAAAGCGTATTTATTAGTTATTTATTAATTACTACTTTTTTAATCCTTTACCCGTTGCAGCCCAATAAATTCCGCCATAAATATGCTCGGCTAAAAACTCACTGCTATACACCGCATTAGTATGCCCAAGGGCTGTATAAAACGAGCGTCCGCCATCGTAATTGTGATACCACGAAATAGGATGAAACGCCCCCATACCCGAGCCTGTTTTGTTATTACCCCAATCGGCATTTGGGTTGTAAGTTTGCTCATCAACCGTGAGTAAGTAGTTTAATTTAGTCAGCTCGGGCCCAAATTCGTACCACTCGTCGGTCCAAAGCATCTGCTGCGGCATGTGATTTAAGCCAATAAAGTTAGTATTAGGCACTTTACTTAATACACCAGTTTGAATAACAGGATGAATATTAAAGGTGCGCCCCACCAGCTTTTGGTACCAAGACCAATCGTATTCGGTATCTGATGCGCTATGAATGCCAACAAAGCCTTTGCCTGCTTTTACAAATCGCTCAAGCGCGGCTTGCTCTTTTAGGTTTAAAATATCGCCCGTGGTTGATAAAAATACCACTACATCAACATTTTTTAAGTAATCGTCGTTAAAATAATGGCTTTCTTCGTGCCAAATTAAGTTAAAAAAGTGCTTATCGGCTAAGCCTTCTAGCGCTTTAACGCCTTCGGTTTGCGACTTATGGTGCCACCCTGCGGTTTTTGTAAATAGCAGCACATTAAATTGCTTTTTAGGGAGGGTATCAAACCCTGTAGCATGACTTTTTTGCACTGTTGCCATACTCAGCGCCAATACAACAAAGCTTAATAGCCAACCTTTATATGCGAATCGAGGTAAAGAAAAAGACATAGTAATCCTATTTAAAATGAACAAACATATTGGCCGTTAGCCGCCCTGTTTGTGGACACGACGAAATATCGGTAGATGTATTAAGTAAACTGGTGTGCAGCAAATATCCAGGAAACACAATAAGCCTATTTGGCTTATATTCTATGTGCTTGTAGCACTCAAATTCACTGTGCTGCGTGGTGCAATAACTAGGCTTTGCATTATCTGATTCAAGGTACTTCTGAGCATATGTTAAATACGTGTTTTTGCGCTTTGAGCTTATTGTTTCAAACCCTGTTTTTTTATGTCTAAAAAATCCAGTGCCGCCGTGCGCTCCCTCTCCAAGGTAATGAATAATGGCAATTAGGTTAGGATCGTTGGTATCAAAGTGTGGCAAGGTTTGTATTGGTGATAGCTGCTGCTCCGTTTTAGTAATTAACGATAAGGTATTATCTTTTGGGCATGGGGTAAGTGTTTGCCCAATATTAAATACGTTATAAAACCCCTGTATAAGCGGCTTTAAGTAATCAACCACACATTGCTTTGGCAGCGGCATGCGTAAACCTGGGTATTGAGTGAGTTTGTCAGGCTTAAACTCTCCCTGATTTTGCGCATGATTTTCATCAGCACTTTGCGCTAAGTTTATAAGTTTTTGCGGCTCACTAAGGTAGTCGTCAATTATAATAATTGGCGTTTGCTCTTGCCCAATAAACTCATATTGCGGCTGTAAGTTATTGCCAAGTGTTAGCATAATACTTACTTAGCTTTGCAATAATGATTAATAAAATCAATGTGACTCGGTAAGCTATTTGCTTTTTTAGCCACATGATTTTTTATTGATTCTAAAAATCGTTTAAGCTCATCATCGCTCATGCTATCAACAATTGGGTGATAATTTTGCGGCATTAGCCCTTGCCCTAACATCACTTGTAACCACGATGCTTCGCCAAATAGCTCTTGCTCTGCTTTATATACATGCCCGCTTTGCTTAAATAGCTCAATGCGCTTGGCGAGTGACTCTGGTATTGGCATGTTTTTACAGTAGCGCCAAAAGTCGCTGTCGGTGCGCTGCGTCACATGGTAATGCAGCACAATAAAGTCGCGAATATTTTCGGCTTCAAAGCGCATTTTGTTATTAAAGTCATCTTGATAGCACGACTCGATTGCTTTGGTTGGCATGTTTTGCATTAATCTAATAATGCTTTGCTGAATTAAATGAATACTGGTTGACTCCAGCGGTTCAATAAAACCGCTTGCTAAGCCAATAGCCACACAGTTTTTGTTCCAATGTTTACGCCGTGTACCGGTGCGGTATTTAATAACGCGCGGCTCATTAATAGGTTTCCCTTCTACGTTATTGAGTAGCGCTATTTTTGCCTCATCATCGCTCATGTATTTACTACAAAACACTAAGCCATTACCACGGCGGCTTTGTAGGGGTATTTGCCACTGCCAACCACATTTATGTGCCATTGCACGTGTGTATGGCACAATTGGGCTTACTAATTCTGTTTGCACTGCTACTGCGCTGTCGCACGGGAGCCAATGGCTCCAATCTTCGTATCCGGTGTGTAGCGCTTGCTCTATTAATAAACCTTTAAAGCCGGTGCAATCTATAAATAAATCGCCCTCAATAATTTGCCCGTCACCTAAAGTAAGCGATTTTATAAAGCCATTGGTGGGCTCTAAATTAACTTTGCTTATCATGCCTTCTATACGTTTAGCGCCGTTTTGCTCTGCAAAATTTCGTAAAAATTTAGCGTACAAACCGGCATCTAACTGATAAGCATGGTTACGGTCTTGATTCGGTACTACGGCAAATTTACCCAAGCGACTTGCTACGTGCTCTGTGCAATAGTCGCCAATATCGGCTGCAACACCTTGTTGCATACCTTTTAGCCAAAAGTGCTGAAAACCTGCAGCCCAACAGCCTTGCCCAACATAACCAAATGAGTGAAAGTAGCTTTGCTGGTTTTGTTTCCAGCCCTCAAACGATATACCTAATTTAAACGTGGCGTTAGTGGCTGCCATAAATTCTGATTCACTAATTTTTAGTAAATCATGAAATATATGCAGCGTAGGAATAGTTGATTCCCCGACCCCTACGGTCGGTATTAAATCAGATTCAACTAAGCACACTTCAATATTTTTACCTAGTAACTTTGCCATTGCAGCGCTGCACATCCAACCGGCGGTGCCGCCACCTGCTATTACGATTTTTTTAATTGCATTTTGATTCATATTTCAAACCTTACAAGTACGCTTAGCGTCTTAATTTATTTTGTAATTCGGCTCTTAATTTACGCGCTGTAAGCTCATCCATTGGCTTTGCTAAAATAGACTGTGCAGGCGTTGGTATGTGGGTAAATTCGTTATCGGCAAATACGTAGTAATTAAACAAACGTTGCCATGCGGCGCGCTCATGCTTTGGTAAATTACGTATGTTTAAAATAGCAAGGTGCAGTGCATTAGTCGGCTGACCATAAACCGCTGGCGTATTTTTAAACCAATAATTAAACAGAATATTTAAACTGCCAAGTCCCTGTACTTGGTGCCACCACATGCTGGGTAAAATAAGCGCATCGCCCGCCTCTAAGTCAACGGTAATTGCCGCTTTTATTGCCTGTTCAAACTTAGGAAACTGCTTAAAGTTGGGTGCTGTTGTGGTGGTTAAGCTTATTGGCTGACCACCGGGTGCTTTATCAAGCGGGCCTATGTATAAATTGTCTATTTGATCGGGGGCAAATAAAGTAAAACGCCTTTTACCTGCAACGCAACATGCTAAATTTTGCGCTACGTCGTAATGTGCTGGTACGGTAACTTTTCCGCCTACCCATACATTAAATAAACAGCCTTCGTTTAATGCGTTAACTTGGCAGTGATTAACCAAACCAGGTAAGCACTGTGCAATGCTAGTAGAGCCAATGTATAAAGTGTCGGCTTGTGGGTTATTTACACTTTGCGTTATTTGTTCAAGCGCACTAATAAATGCCGCTTGTTGATTAGTAAAGTTAAAACCGCTCATATCGGGGTTATACCCTACAACCCCGCTTTGACTGGCAGGTATTGTGCAAGTGTTAACTAAAAAACCTTCGTAAAACGGTGTTAAATAATCAATCGCAGCTGCATCAGATTTTTTAGCGGCAATAACGAGGGGCCAATCGCTTACAAACCCTTTTAGTACAATAGGCACAGACGAGTTTAAAAGCTCCTTGGGCAAGGTGCTGGGAGTTAAGCCATTAAGCGTTTGAATTTTATTTTCTAAATTTTCCATAGTTAAGCACTTACACAGCGTGCTTTTGTAGCATAAGCTGCTCGTTTTTAAGCGCGACTAAATCACGTACATGTACTTGCGAGGCAATGACCATGTATATACACGCTAAATACCCTTGTGAGTGCAGCTGCGCAATTGCATCGCTACTTAGTTGGTTAAGCGTGTCTTCGTTTATGGTGTAAAAACCGAGTAAGTTATGTTTAAGCCCGTTTACTAAATCAAGCTCTAGGGATACCGATTCAAGTAAACCATGTTTAATTAAGGCTTTAATAAAGGGCTGGTTTTGTTGTAAACCATGATGCAGATTATCGAGCACATTTATTACGTTTTCGAGGTAATCGCTGTTCCCGCCGTGTTCTAAAAATAAGTTAATACCCTGCTTTGTTGATACTTTTGGTGAGTCTAAATCAATACTAAGCATGTGCTCTTGCGTTGCTACACCGTTTTGCATTGTATTTTGAGTCGCGATAGCAAAAGGCAGTCGCTGCATACTTAACGGAATGTAGTGTGCTTGCCATTGCTGGTTTACTAAAAATAAGTTTTCGTCTTTGTTTATGCCGTATAAACACACCGGCAAAAATGTATTTGTTGCGTCATCTTTGGTAAAAAATATTGGGTAATGTGCTTGAGCGACTCTAAATTCGCTCACAAATGTATCGCTGTACCAAACCCCGTCACCTAAGTGTGCGCTGCGTGCAGGGTTTATTTTTAAATGCTGATGCTCAACATTATTTAATAATGCATGATTGGTCATGGATTGTGTGCTCCAATTGTTGTTGTGTGCCTTTACCTACTGCTACGAGTTAAATGTAACAAATAGGTTAAATTCACATTGACTATAACAGTTGGGTATTATTATTACTAGGTTAATTTAGGCAAATAAAAAGCCGCAAAATGCGGCTTTAAATAGGTGTTAATTTATTAAAAATTATAACGAACACCTAAACCGTAACGAGAGCCAGTTTGAGTGATATTATAAATCAGCTCTTGCTTGCGCCCGTACGATGTTACGTACTCGTCAGTAATGTTTATACCTTCAATAAATACGGTAAGTCCCTCTACTGCCGGTACTTCGTAACTTACGTTAAAGTCTATTTGGTAATACTCATCGGTGTAAATTGGTGCGGTTAAATCGCCATTTACACGACGCTCATTTAAAAACGAGTCGCGCCAGTTATACGCAATACGTGCTTGTAAGCCTTCTTTATCGTAAAAGAACACCACGTTTGCTGTATCACTTAACCCTACTAGTGCTTCTGTATCCTCTAATGAGTCGTTGTCGTATTCAAGACCTGAGTCAACCATGGTGTAGTTAAAAATACCGCCAAAGCCTGACTCACCAAATAAATGCTGAATATTAAATTCAAAGCCATCAATGGTGTATTCTTGGTCGCCATTTACAGGCACGTTTATTCTAAAGTTAATTGGATCATCTGAGTCTGGGTCACCAACAATTGTGCCACCGTCTAATTCACCATCTTCATCAAAATTAGGCTGCACATTTGGATCATCAGCAAAGTTTTCAAAAATGTAATTTCTGATGTCTTCGTTAGATGCATTACCACCTAGTGCACTTGATGCAGCTCTAAATTTTTCACCATTTAATGGGTCATATAAGTTAAATATATTTGAGTCGATAGTGCCTGTAGTGATCCAATTTGTTACGTCTTTTTTAAAGTAACCAAACGAAATATAACTTCCTTCGTCGTAATACCATTCACTTGATAAATCGTAGTTAATTGATTCAAGCGGTTTAAGACCTGGATTACCAGAGCCACCCGAATAACCACTTAAACTACCCCCGGTATTAATAGTTGTACCGCCTTGTAGCTGACCGTAGCCCGCTCTTGAAATAGTTTTACTCGCTGCTGCACGTATCATTACATCTTCAACAACTTCAATATTAAAGTTAATATTAGGTAGGAATTGACTGTAATCTGCCGATTGGCTTAGCGTTTCAATACCGGTAACACCGGTTACTGATGTGGCTGTATCTTCGTTCCACTCTACGCGGCTGTAACCTGGTGCGGTTGCTTTAGAAAATACGTCTGTTTTTTCGTAGCGTAAGCCAATTTGCAGGTCGAAGAACATGCCGCTCAATTCGCCTTTGTAGTTTACTTGTGCAAAAGCAGACTGCGTTTTTTCTTCAGTAAAGCGGTTTGTTGCTGCATCCCAATCGGTTGAAGCACAAAATTGTCCTTCGCCGTTTGGTCCTGCCGCTGCGCCGTCGGCTGCTTTACAATCACCATAAAGGTTATCTACGTTGGCAATAGGATCTGCGTACTCTGCTGCATTTACAATCGCATCAAAATCGGCAAAAAAGATTGTATTAAATAAATCGTATTCGCCTTGTGTTGCAGTGCCTTCAAAGTTACCCGCTTTAGCTTGAAACTTATCTAAAATAGTATCTTGGCGCCAATCGATATCAGCAAAGTCGCCCTCAACACCAACCCCACCCCAATCTGGGCGCTGCACTTGTGTATGACGATAATGGTTGTTTACTTTATTAACTGCAACACCAAAATCAATACTTAAACTGTCGTCAAAAAAGTACTTACCTGAAATTTGCGTTTGATCAATTTCTGAATCGTATTTGTCGTTTGCAAACCAGCTACCCGATAAACGCATGGTTTCTGGGGTAAAATTTTCAATGTTACCAATAGCAATACCGGGTAAGTCGCCGGTTAAATCAAGCCCGGTACGTGAACGTGTGTACGATGGTAACTGAATATTGTTACGTGTACCGTGGCGTGGATCAGTTGCTTTCATTGAGGCTTTTGAACTGTGGTGATCAAACTCTAGGTTAAGTTGATCAGACACTGTCCACTCTAAATTAAAGCCTAATGAATCTGTTTTTTCTTCGCGACCCCAAGAACCTACCGTAAGCGACGTATCGCGGAAATCGGCATCACTTTGGATGTCATAAATTTCTGAGTAAATGAGTGGGTACGCGTTAGGCTCGCCCGCCCAAACAGATTCACTTCTGTCGCCAGCGTAGTTAAACCAAACTGAGGCGTCAGTGTGCTGCTCTTCAACGGTTGTTTTAAAGCCCGTGTAATCAAGGGTTGCTGTAATATTTTCAACAGGTTGATATTGAAATACCAACTGACCATTTACACGTTCACGTTGACGTTCTTCAAACACATAACGTGGTTGTTGCGGGTTTGAGTAAATGCCTGATGTAGGTCTGTTTGCTCCGCCTTCTGCGCCTGCAGGTACACCGCCCCATCCTGTATTTGTGTAATCAGATGCTCTGTAGCCTTGATCTTGAATAAACTGCTGCATACCGCTTTCACGGTCTTGGTAGCTACCTGAAATCGAAATACCAAACTTGTCATCCCCAAATGTTTGCGAATATAAACCGCTTACCTCTGGTGTAATGCTACCCTCGTCGGTTGATTGATCGTCTACAGCTTTTACGCCAAACGATGCTTTTATACCTGGGCTATTTAAAGGTCTGTTTGTTGTTAAGTTTATAGTTGCGCCAATGCCACCTGAGGTAACACTTGCGTCTGATGTTTTATAAACTTGCACGCCCGATACGCTTTCAGATGCGACATTTGCAAAATCAAATGTGCGGTCACCTGTTGTATTTGGAAGTTGGCGGCCATTAATAGTAATTAAGTTATTAGCAGGTCCAAATCCACGTACTGTTACGCGGCTACCTTCACCGCCCGCTCTATCAATTGATACGCCGGTAATACGTTGTAGCGATTCAGCAAGATTGGTATCAGGAAATTTCCCCATATCCTCAGCCGAAATTGCATCGACAATACCAGAAGAGTCGCGTTTAACATCCATAGAGCGTTGCAATGAACCTCTAATGCCGGTTACTTGTATTATTTCTACATCTTCATCGGCAACAGTTTCGGCAGCGTAGCTTTGGTGAGGAAGCGTAACGGTACCCATTGCAGCGAGTATGGCTGTTGAAATTATCTTTTTCTTAAACATCATGATGCCTTTTTCTTATTTAATTATTATTGACGTACTGCAAGACTTTAAGAATTACTCGAAACATAATTGTAAACTATTTGTTTCATTTTACGGTCAATAAATAATTATTGTGTGTGTATGTTTTAAACGTTTTACAAAGACCACAACCAGTTTTAAACATGTGTTACTTAACTAAAAACCGTTAAATAACAGCACGTTTATGCTAATTCTTTGTGCTAATTTTTTGCTTTAAAATATTTTCATTTTGTCATATGTCCTCAGCTTCCTCTTATTTTGACCATTAACAATAAAAATTAATGGTCATATTGACTATAACTTTTTTACGCAAATAAAAGCCGTAGCGGTGCTTACGCAGATAATTTGCAATGTTTGTAACTATTTTTACTAAGCGTGTTCATATGGGCTTATTGTTTGAATTTTTCCGTTTGAGTCGTGTTCGAGCTTAGCCATTTTCATACTGCGTAAATGGGTTTGCCCGCCCGACAACGTGCTGTCGTGATAAAATAAAAACCAATCACCATTGTGTTTAACAATTGAGTGATGCGTGGTCCAACCTAGTACTGGGTTTAAAATAACGCCCTGATAGGTAAATGGTCCGTATGGGTTATCGCCTGTTGCGTATACAATTTTGTGCGTATCACCCGTTGAATACGAAAAGTAATAAACACCATTGTGTTTGTGTACCCAAGGGCCTTCAAAAAAGCGGCGGTTATTATCGCACACTGTAATTGGCGAGCCGCTTTCATCGAGTACAGCAACTTCTTTTACGTCTTCGCTTAGGCTGATCATATCTTCAGATAATCTTGCTACACGCGCAGGGATTGCAGGTTCACCATTTTTGGGATAGGTGTCTTCATTGTTAAATTCGCTGGTTTGCCAATTTTGTAATTGCCCGCCCCACAAGCCACCAAAATACAAATAATGGCTTGAGTCGTCATCTTCAAATACAGCTGGGTCGATACTAAACGTCCCTTGAATGTAATCATCTTCTGCTTTGAATGGACCTGTTGGGCTGTCACTTTTTGCAACGCCAATTCTGAAAATACCTTGCTGATCGCGCGCCGGAAAATAAAGGTAATACTGACCAAGTTTATGCGCTGCATCGGGTGCCCACATTTGCTTGCTTGCCCATTTTACGTCATCTACACAAAGTGCTACGCCATGGTCAATGGCTTTGCCTGAGCTTTCGTCAAGGGAAAACACATGGTAGTCGCGCATTGCAAAGTGGTCGCCGTTATCATTAATTTCATTTTTTGATTCAATGTCATGCGATGGATAAATATACACTTTGCCGTTAAACACATGCGCAGACGGATCGGCGGTATACATGTGATCAACTAATACATTATGATTTTGTATTAACGAGTTGGCTCGTTGTAAGTCTTTTAACTGTTTAAGTTCAGCGTCACTTAATCCATTAGATGGGGGTGCTGCTTGTGCTGTATTTTGCATTTTCACTCCTAGTATTGCCTGCCCACTTTGCACTTTTAAAAGGTGCAAAGTGGGCTGCTAAATTAGTTTATGGTTTTGTTATCAGCCAGCTGCGTTTGAATGCGCTTTACCTCAGGCTCGGTAAGTTTGTAACGTGTTATAAAAATTAAACATGCCACGGTACAAATTACTGGAATGCCAGCAAAGGCGAGTAAAATGCCTGATAACGTGTGTTCTGATTGCTCTTGATTAGGCACGTATGCATAGCCAGATAATATCCACCCTGCAATAGCACCGCCAATTGCAAAGCCTAGTTTTATTGCTAATAAATGACCCGAAAACGTAACAGCGGTTAATCGGCGACCAATTTTTAATGCGCCGTAGTCAACCGTATCTGCCACCATCGAAAACATAATTGGGGTAATTATCATGTGGGCAAAGTTAGCAATAAAGTAGACGATAAAAATGGTGACTATGGCGTCGCGCTCAAGTACGTAAAACATGCTGTGAGAAATAATTACGACCACTAAAGCGACTATAAATAGTGTTTTCTTTTCAATAAATTTGGTTAAAAAGTTGGTAGACACAGCGCCTAGTACTGAGCCAATTGCTGAGAGTGTTAAAAAGTTAGAAGTAAGTGAGGCTTCTCCTACGTAGTACTTAATATAATGCGGTGCTACTGAGGCTCTAACGCCAATTAATATTAAAGTTGCTAGACTTATAACGGCTATTACAACCCATTGATCGTTTTTAAATAAGCTTAAAAACTCAAGAAAGGCATTCTTTTTACTTTGCGCGGGTTTAACTTGTTTGGTTTCTTTGGTCATTTTAAAACACAGTAAAAAACAAGCCGCTGCAAGTCCGCCTAAAAACACCATGGCTAGCGGGTAGCCTACTACATCGTCGCCGTCGCCAAAAAAAGCAACTAGCTTAGGCAGTGCCCATACAATTACAAGCAGTGCAGCCATTGCCATTGCAAACCGATATGACTGAAGCGATGCACGCTCTTTAGGGTCGTTTGTCATTACTGCGCCAAGTGCGCCGTACGGTATATTAATGGCGGTATAACACGTCATTAAAAGCCCGTAAGTAAAGTAAGCATATATAAGCTTGCCCGTAGAATCAAAATCTGGAGTTATGAATGCTAAGCAAGCAAACACACCGTAAGGCACGGCTAAAAATAATATATATGGTCGGTAAGAGCCCCAACGGCTGCGCGTTCTATCGGCAATACTGCCCATTATTGGGTCGGTAATTCCATCAAATAAACGAACCGCTAATAATAAGGTACCCGCAGCGGCTGCAGATAAACCGTAAACATCGGTATAAAATATCAACATAAAGTTAGCGACCATTTGAAATACAATATTACTGGCTGTATCACCAAGGCCGTACCCTATTTTTTCTTTAATTGTGAGTGTGTGTTTTGTGTTGTTCATGTGTGCTCAATTTTCAATGCAAATCGATATAGTCAAAAATACTATATGCATTTTTAGCGCATGTAAACATTTATGTTACATTTTTAATTTGCTAGTAATGTATTTAATACACGACGCTAATTAGCCGTTAAATTTACTAACATACAAAGGTATTATTCGTTCAATAAAAAACCAATACCAAACCAAAGTCGAATATCGGCGTGTACGCGTAAAAACAGGTACAGTTTATAAAGTGAGTAATTAAATAGATGTGATTGTTTTAAATAGGAATTATAAAAGCTTTTTATTTGCGCTTTACCCACCTTTTATATACCCTTAATAGTCTTTATAACAATATCTACGTATAGCTTTGGCTGAGTAATTTATGCACTATAAAACATCAAACATTTCTAACAACATCGACGAAGAATCGATTCCTGATGACTGTATTAGTAATCTAACCGTAGATAATATTGTATTTGCTATTCATGAAGGTAAATTAAAGGTGTTGCTGGTTAAATATAACCGCGGCCTTGCAACAAGCCAGTGGGGTTTAATTGGTCATTGGGTTCGAAAGAATGAAAACCTAGATTCAGCCGCACTTCGTGTCGTTAAAAGTACAACCGGTGTTGAAAACCTGTATTTAGATCAGTTAGGTGCATTTGGTAACGTAGACCGCTACCCTGCTAGACGTATTATTACTATTGTTTATTATTCGCTCGTTCGCTTTGAAGAAACCAACCTTGTGAGTGGCGACAATGCTTTAGAGTGTGAATGGTTTGATGTAAATAATGTGCCGGCTTTAATGTTTGACCACGCCGACATTTTAAAAAGCGGCTTAGATTATTTACGCTATAAAGTAAGACACGAGCCTATTGGTTTTAGCCTACTCCCAGAAAAATTTACCCTGCTTGAGCTACAAGGAATTTACGAGTCGATTTTAAATAAATCACTCGATAAGCCTAACTTTAGACGTAAGTTTCAAAAAATGAACTTATTGATAAACTGCAAAGAAAAACAAACAAATGTAGCTCACAGAGCCGCAACGCTTTATCGTTTTGACATAAACGTGTACGAAAAATTAAGAGAGTTTGGTTTTACGTTTGAGTTTTAAATAAGCGAACCTTGAACAAAGTAATCAATTTAATAATCCTAATATGTTCACTTATAGAGATGAGCTTTGTATAACGACCTAATAGCTTTGTTGTTCATTGCTTTGTTCAACGGGGGTAAATCGCCACCATTTGAAAACTAACTTGCTTGCAGATCCATTACCACCAGATGAAGAACCACCAAAACTGGCCTCATTTAATGCAGTGTCAAAGTGAATACCACCAGCGCCGCTTACAATAACAGTATCTCCTAAAATAGACCCTTTAAAACCAACAGCTGAAGTAACTTTAACTTGTGAAAGTGGTGCGTATATAACGGCATAAAGCTCTCGTGTACCACCTGAAAACTCTATTCCAGTATCATTTCCACTGTAAGAGCTATAAATACTAAAAACGGGTCGGCCTTCATTTGTAATCCCATTGTCAGGTGCGTAAACTTGTGCCCCATTTCCTATCTTAAGCTTTCCTTTAATTATGATAGTTAAGCTGCTGTTATCAGGGATCGTTAGCGAACTTGCGCCATTCATTGTAAAATCGCCATCTACAAACATAACTGCATTGTGATTACTTTTCACCTGCATTCGCCCTTTAATTGTTACATCATCAAAATAAAACATTTGCGTTGCTGAATCAAGAAAAGTCGCGGCTTGAGCGTTAATATCACCATCTGGAGTGCTTCCAAAGTCTACTAAAAAGTTAGCCTCATTAGTTTCTAATTCGAGTAAGTCACCTGCACTGCTATTATTGTTTATAAAAAGATCAGGGCTTGTCGTATTAACTGACACGCTATCAATTGCTGTTGCAATATCAAGTGGATCACACGCAGTTAACCCTCTATTATTTTCACTTTCTGGTGTTATTTTTTCAACTGGCTCAATAGTTGGTATTGATATGTCTGGACTTGATACTTTATAAGGTGAAAAAGCATACTCTGGTGTGTCGCCCTTAAAAGAGCCATTACCTGCGTATCTAAGGTCTTTACTATCAATAGTACTGCCCCACTGTTTAAGCGTCACATTACCTTGAACACGCACTCCACCGTATACACTTCCCCCTGTTTGCTCATAATTCCCGGAGGTATAAACGCCGTGCCGTATTGTTGTTTGATTAAGAGCGACTAAATCATATGAACGAATTGTTCCTTGGACTGCATTACCTGTAATAGAAATTGGACCTGATGAACTAATATCACCACCAACTGGAGTTTGCTTTACTGATATAGATTGGTTTGCTGAAATACTACCTGAAACAGTACCACTACTTTGTGTGAAACTTAGATATGCCGATGCATCCCCTCCAACGACCACGCCACCAGAGAGTATTAAATTTCCATTACTATGAATATTGCCTGTAATATCAGCGCCTTGAATAATTGATAAATTACTAGAGGATAGAACATTACCTTCAATTGTACCGCTACCATTGAGCGTAATATCACCAGAATCGTTAACTGTATTAACAAAAGATTCCTCTGATGTATTTTTATTGCCATCAGCTAGTGTGTCGTTATAATCCCCTAAAGACGAATCATAGCTATCAATTAAGCCACTTCCGCTAATTGCAACACCAGAACACCCTGTAATTCCATTAGAAAAAACTGAGGCACTGCTGGTCGTTCCGCCCCCACCAGCTACATATTCGAATATAGCTTGCATTTGGTTCTCACCTTCAAAGCGAGTACCTTCGCTAGAAATTAAAATATCGCCATTACTGTCAATCTCAATGGTTGCATTGTATATACTAGATTCAAGCGAACTTGTACCAGAAACTTCACTATTATGGGCTATTAAATCGTTAATATTTATAGTCGGATCTGCAAGCATTGCTGTTTCTAGTTTTTCAATACTTGAAAATACCCCTTTCTCAGACATCAACCTTGCGTTCAATTTTTTCTGAAAATTACCACTCAAGCGCTCCTGGATCACACTATCTCTAAGAGTACTAAGTACAACAATTGAAGCCATAGATGTTAAAATAAGTACAGTAACAAGTGTAAAACCAGATGTATTTTTCATTTATTGAAATGCCTTATTCATTACCATTTGCGACAAAGATATATCAATCACTAAGCTGTTATTGAATTGGCTTGGTAAGTTTGTAGGTTCTACAAGGACACTCACTACGTTGTTATCAATTACGTAGCTAATTGCATTAACACCTTTTAATATTTTTACTTTTCCATTCCCTACATCACAAAATAATGAGTCATCTTCATGGCTATATTTTTCGATAAATGGCGCACTAATAGTTAAGCCAGTACAAGCAGATGACCCCATCTCTTGCTCAACACTTAGAATATTATTTGTGTAAGTAGGGACTGAGTTGGTTTGTTTTAGACTTCGTGTAAATACTTTACTGCTAAATCGGATTACATCTAATGCATTTTCTAAATCTTTTGCTGTGCTGGTACTGCTATTAATTGAAGAATAAGCCAGACTCACACCGCCTAATAGAAACATACCTGCAGCAAGTGCAACCATAAGCTCTATTAAAGTAAAGCCTTTATGTTTATTTATTAGATGTTTCATGGCGTGCAACCATCAGGTAGTGTTGGGAAGCTTCCTGTAATTACAACGCGATTTTCTAAGTTGTCAGTCAAACGCTTATCTTGCCAGGTTACTTCAACCGATAAATCATTTGAAAAGTTAGCAGGTAGAGTGAGTGTATATGCATCAATTTGTGGGGATAAATAATTTCTAAAGTCAGTATCGTTGTACAAACTTGGATCTGTTTGTTGTAGCTCGCATAAATGAGGCCAAATACGCTCTAAAACATTATTAGCCTCAATTATTGACACCGTATAATTAAAGCTGTTTGTAATATATTGCAATGATTTTAGTTGACCTGAAGCAAGCCCTAACAATGCAACCGTCGCGACAATTAAAGCAACCATAACTTCTAAAAGAGAAAACCCTTTGCTGTAATTTATTAGCATGTCTCTGGGGCCTCAACTAACCAACTTTGTCCACTTTGTAAAATACATAAAGTAAAGTCGCCAGTTGTACTGTCCTTATCGCTCACCAAGATTTGATACATTTGGCCTAATTCACCCGTACTTGAAATATTAATATTCTTTAAATCTACAGAAATGCTGCTATGTGTAGTTTCAAAAATATTTAACGTGGTTTGCGTCGAATTAATAGCAGTTTTTACTAGCCATTGTTTATTCAACGTTTTGATAGAAACACTTTGATCTCTTTTAATGGCTTCACTACGCGCAAATTTAAAAACACTGTGCAGTTGATTCGAATTTGTAACTAATCTATCCCGCTTTATAAAAGTAATAAACGAAGGAGTCGCAACTGCAGTTAAAATACCAATAATGGTCATCGTGATTAAAACTTCGAGTAAAGTAAAACCAAGGCTTTTTTTTACCAGCATTTAGATTTATCTGCTGACTTAGTACCACTTTGATTTACAGACAACTTGCCACACTCATCACTTTTCTGAGCACCTTTAGGTATAACTTGTATTGTAAATTCAGACCCATTTGAAGCGCCTGTAGTTGCATCGGTTGTATAGCTAAAGGAGTAATAATCTGAGGTAGGAAAAGTAAATGTATTTGGGTAACCACCAACACGAGTGTATTGCCTTTCTAAAACAGCTGTTTGCTGTAGTAAAACCTGTTGGATATCAGCTCTTCGACTTTGTTGTATGTAACTCGTATAACTTGGAAGTGCAATTGCATATAAAATCCCGATAATAGCAATTACTATCATTAATTCAATAAGGGTAAAACCGTAAGGTATCCTTAATTGCTCCGTTTTCACTTATTTAATTTCCATTATTTATATCAAACATGTTTTATTTTTACGTAAAATAAAAAGTAATTTGGAGTTTTTTGAAGAATGTATAATAGCGACAAGTTACATCTTGTCAACAATATAACGTTAGAATATACAGAAGCATTTATTTAACTCCAGTTACGCACCAGATTAAATAAAAAAACGTTTAAGTGCACTAAAACAGTGCAAATAACGAGTGTTTTAAATAACATAGTATTATAATTACCTTAATAGCTCACTGTTAATATACTAAGTTATTTTATATAATTAATAACTTATTTATTGTATATGTTTCTAAAATGTAACTAGGCTTTTATTCATCAGCCGTAACCTTCTATTTTTCTATTCGCTAGAAACAAACTTTTTCTTATGTTATTTTCACGTAGCTAGTAAATTAATTAATCAAAAAGGAGCTTTTTACTTGAAACTTACGCCGCCCTAGGCAACCACTCCCTTTTTCATCAGCACGTTGCGTGCACCCTTAATCGCCATCTGCGCGAGAATCATTGTTATTTAAATAAAATACTCCCCTATACTTTGGGAAACTAACTAATTAGGTTTATTACATGTTTGATCACGTAAAAAGAGATTGGCTCTCTAATGTTCGTGGTGATGTGCTTGCTGGTATTGTTGTGGCGCTTGCCCTAATACCGGAAGCTATTGCCTTTTCTATTATTGCGGGTGTTGATCCTAAAGTGGGTTTATACGCCTCATTTTGTATTGCGGTTATTATTGCCTTTGTAGGCGGACGCCCTGGCATGATATCGGCTGCTACCGGTGCAATGGCGCTGTTAATGGTGACGCTGGTTAAAGATCATGGTCTGGAATACTTACTGGTTGCTACCTTACTTACTGGTGTACTACAAATATTTGCAGGCTTTTTAAAGCTCGGTGAATTAATGCGGTTTGTATCGCGTTCTGTTGTAACAGGGTTTGTAAATGCGCTGGCGATTTTAATATTTATGGCACAGTTACCTGAGCTTACCAATGTTACTTGGCATGTTTATTCGATGACCGCAGCGGGTTTGGGTATTATTTACTTATTTCCGTATATTCCAACTATTGGCAAAATACTTCCCTCTCCTTTAGTGTGTATTGTTGTTATTACGCTGGTTTCACTGTTTTTAGGGCTTGATATAAGAACCGTTGGCGATATGGGCGAACTGCCAGACACCCTACCTATATTTTTATGGCCCGATGTACCGCTAACACTCGAAACGCTGCAAATTGTTTTACCGTATTCGATTGGTCTTGCGGTTGTGGGCTTACTTGAATCAATGATGACCGCCACTATTGTTGATGACTTAACTGATACAACGAGCGATCGTAATAAAGAGTGTAAAGGTCAAGGTATTGCCAATATTGGCGCAGGTTTATTTGGTGGTATGGCGGGTTGCGCCATGATTGGACAGTCAATCATTAACGTTAAATCGGGCGGTCGTGGACGACTTTCAACCTTTATTGCTGGTTTATTTTTAATCATCATGGTGGTGTTTTTAGATGAGTGGCTGCGTTTAATTCCTATGGCGGCATTAGTTGCAGTAATGATTATGGTGTCGATTGGTACATTCTCTTGGACATCCGTTAAAGATTTAAAAAAGAACCCGCTTTCGTCAAATGTAGTGATGATTTCCACCGTTATTGTGGTTGTTGCCACGCATAATCTAGCCATTGGCGTTTTAGTTGGCGTGTTGTTAGCTACGTTGTTTTTTGCGAACAAAATTGGTCGCTTTATGGTTGTTACAACTAAGCACGATGAAACTAAAAATCTAGTAACTTATGAAGTTGTAGGCCAGGTATTTTTTGCCTCAGCAGAGCAATTTATTGCTTCGTTCGATTTTAAAAGTGCGGTAACAAATGTTGTTATAGATTTAACCCATGCACATTTTTGGGATATAACCGGCGTATCGTCACTCGATAAGGTGGTTATTAAATTTAGACGCGAAGGCGCAACAGTTAATATTGTTGGTATGAATAGCGCAACCGAAACAGTTGTTGATAAGTTTGGCGTACATAACGACCCTAAAGAAGTAGATAAACTACTTGGCGGTCATTAAGGAGAATGTAATGAAAAAAATAATTACCTGTATCGATGGCTCTGTCATTACACACGCTGTAACCGAAGCTGCTATTTGGGCTTCAAAAAAGTTAGATAAATCAATTAGCTTTATACATATGCTTGAAAAAATACAACAAACTAATGTAGGTAACTACACCGGTACAATTGGTTTAGGTGCCCAATCGGCTTTGCTTGAAGAAATGACAAAACTCGATGAACACCGTAGTAAAGTTTCTTTAAAACTAGCAGATGAATTACTCGACTCGGTTGCTGTACAAGCAAAAATTGCTCATATTCAAAACTATGAATTAATTAAACGTCACGGTGATGTAATCGACGCTATTATTGATTTTAAAGATGATACTCGCTTAATCGTTATTGGTCGAAATGGTGTTGATCATCGTGTTGATTTAAATGCACTTGGTTCACACATCGAAACGCTCGTGCGTAGCGCCTCGCAACCAATATTGCTTATTTCTAGAAAGTTTAAGCAGCCTAAATCATTTATGATTGCGTACGATGGTCGCGAAACAGCCGACAAAGCACTGCAACAAGTCATTGATGGCGGTTTATTACATGGGCTTCATTGTCATTTAGTGAGTATTAATAATAATGAGAAGAACTTAGAAGAGAAGTTTCTTAACGCTCAGTTTAAGCTTAGTAGTATGGGTTTTGAAGTGTCTGCAAGCTTTTTAGAGGGCAATATTTTTGACTCGTTAATGCAATACAAAGAGCAAAATAACATTGATTTGATTGTTATGGGGGCTTTTGGGCACTCTAAGTTAAGGCAGTTTTTTGTGGGCAGTAATACCATTAAAATGCTCGAAAACAACGATGTGCCAGTTATTATATTAAAGTAAGTGGTTGTTTTAAGTAAGCACCACTTTTAAGTAAGCAACTGTTTTAAATTATATTTTAATGACCCACTTTAAAAAGCCTAAAATCACTTAACTGATTTTAGGCTTTTTTGTTTTTGGCTTAGCTTCAAACTTTTCAAATAAAAACTGAATAAACGACGTAACCTTTTGAGCCACAAACTTTCTATGCGGATAAATAGCAAATAAGCCAAACTCAAAGGTTTTATAGTCCCGCATAACCTGTACAAGCTTACCTGATGCAATATCGTCTCTCACCACTATTTCAGGGATTAAGCCAATACCGCCACCCGCTACAACCACCTCTTTTACAGCTTGTGGATTATTAACCGAAACACGCGAGTTTACGCTTGCCGTTAATGCCTCACCACTAGGTGAAACTAGAGGCCAATGGCGACCTATTTTAAAGTTGCTATCAATCACTGTGGCGTGTTGTTCAAGCTCATCAACACTCGCTGGTGCGCCAAAGCGCTGAATGTATTCGGCTGATGCACATAAAATTAAAGGGTAACTGGTAATTTGCCGCGCAATTAAATTAGAGTCAGACACACTGCCAATTCTTATTGCTAAATCAACCCCCTCTTCTAGCAAATCGATTGTTTTGTCTGAAAGCACTAAATCAATACTTAAATCAGGGTAGCGGCTCAGTAACTCAGGCATTAACGGCGCAAGATTTGATTCGCCAAACGACACCGGCGCACTCACCCTAAGCTTGCCGCTAGCAAGCGCTGTTTGACCCGATAAGTTATCGAGCATTTCGCTGTAGCTTTCAATTACAGGCACTACGCTTGCGTAATAACTTTGCCCCGCTTCGGTAATCGAAATTCTGCGCGTAGAGCGGTTAAATAATCTAACCCCTAAGTCTTGCTCTACAATGCCCACGTATTTACTAACCAGTGCCTTTGAAAGCCCTAGCCTGTCGCCTGCGGCTGTAAAAGAGCCTGTTTCAACAACCGCGATGATTGTTTTAATGCCAATAATAGTATCCATGATTGTCAATATAGCATTGACATTAATTCCTTACTAGCTTGGTTTTTCAAAACTGATAATAGTGAAAGAATAGCGTTATTAAAAACCACTATTCAAAATTAAAAAACAGGACAACCCATGAGCAACCTAACGCTATACCGTTTTACTTTATCTGGTCATTCACATCGTGCAGAGCTATTTACATCGCTTTTAAATCTTGATGTAAATATGGTTGATGTTGCATTGCAAAACGGCGCACAAAAGCAAGCTGACTTTCTAAAAATGAATATTTTTGGGCAAGTACCCGTACTTAAACATAACGATGACGTAATTAACGATTCAAACGCTATTTTGCTGTATTTGGCACAAAAATTTGATGCTAACAGAACCTGGTACCCTGAAGATGTAACTGTTCAAGCGCACATTCAGCGCTGGTTGAGCGTTGCTGCAGGGCTTGTGGCTTCAGGTCCGTGTTCGGCGCGTTTAGTTACTGTATTTGGCGCAGAGCTTGATCATCAAAACGCGATAAACATTGCCCACACATTATTTAAAACAATGGATGCGTATTTACAAAATCGCGAGTACTTAGTAGGCACTCAGCCAACTATTGCCGACATTGCCAACTTTTCGTACATAGCGCACGCACCAGAGGGCGGCGTATCACTTGAGCAATATCCCAATATTTTAAGATGGCTAAACAACGTTCGTAAACTTGATGGTTTTATAGCAATGCCTGAAACAAAAGCAGGTTTACTCGCTTAGTTTTAAGTTTTTAATACTGTTTTATAAGAGGCTATTAAGCCTCTTTTTTTGTATAGGTTAACTCTTTCTTTAATGATATTTATGATTGCCAATAACTTACATTAATAATGTGTAGAGCCAGCTGCAAATGTATTTTGGTACGCTATATTCAAAATAAGCCTAATAAAACTTAGGAAATACTTTTCAGGACAACCTTGGTTTAGTATTATTTTAGTAGGCAATGGAAGTATAATTCTTATATCAGCTTTAAGTGAATCGTGTAATTGTTAGTCGATTAAGTAAATACGAATATACGTACATCTACAAGGAGTTCAATCTATCAACTGGGTCAAAATAGAAAAAGTATTTCGGTTGTTTTTCCCCGAATTTTCCAACAAGGTTACTTGGGCTGTCATTATTGCAGGACTTGGTTTAACCTCATCTTCAATTCTACAAAATATTTTAAATGAAATTTTCACAAAAGAATTTAATATTAGAATTATTGGAAATTATGATTCTCTAGTAGGGTTAGCACTTATCACTTTGGGATTAATTCATAATATACTTTTACAAAGAGAAAAAACAAAAATAGAAGTAAATGGAATATTTGATAATGAAATAGAGAAGAAAACATTATCACGAGAACATGATGTTAAGCTTTATCAAAAAATAACTAAAGGCTTCGAAGAATTCTATCTAACAGAATATATATCCTCGCTAACGAGCGATCATTCATATAGCAGGAGTGATAAAGTAAGATTGCAAGACTTTATCTATTATTCACAAGAAACTGAGTACGATTTTCTCAATGCAGAATTAAATGTAAAATTTACTGAATTTGGTCAATCCTTATCAAAAATCATGAACTGGACGGCACTCCATTTTTTCCATCACCCCTCACATGTCGCTATGGAAAATCAAATATATTGCCTTTATCCCGAGCTTAATCCTGATCGTGGTGGGGAAGAGGATAATATTGGGAAGTATAATAAGCATGCACTTGAAATCATAAATTTAACTGATGACCTGTTAGAAAAATATAAACTATTTCGTAGCTGCGTTAAACGCGAACTATACATATAAAAGGGTAAAATGGAGGTCTCTAACCTCCAGCACCCACCATATGCTTTTAAAGTTCAAGCTCTATATTGATAACTATAGCTCTAAATCAAGCTCCTCAACGCCTTTAGCCGGTACGGCGCAGCAAATTAGCGCCTGCCCTGCCTCTACTGGGTAGCTTACGTTATTGCGATACACTACAGCGCCTGCGTTTATTTTTACGGCGCAACTGCCGCAGCTGCCATTTCGACAGCCAAATTCAGGTTCTAAACCATGGGATTCGGCTACATTAAGTATAGTGTTATCGCCTTTATTCCAGCGCTGCTCAAAGCCCGATTTGCTAAATTTAATTACAGTGTTGTCTGCTTCTTCAACGCTCATCTCTTTGCTTTTATTAGGCGCTTCGTTTGTGTTAAGTACTTTGCGCTTAATACTGGAGGGTCCAAATGCTTCCGCAAATATGTTTTTATCCTGCACACCGAGCAATAACAGTTCGTTATATACGTGCTGCATAAACGCAGCAGGTCCGCATAAAAAGAACTCGTAATCATCAAGTGGTAAATAGTATCTAAACACATCCGCATTTATGCGCCCTTTTAAATCAAAGCTTTTGTCTTTTAAATTAAAGCTCTCATCTTTTAAATTAAAGCCATCGCCTTGTTTTTCATTAAGCTCAGGCTGAGATAAAAGTGAGTAGTAATCAATTGCCCCGCCACTCGTATCTGCAAGTGTTTTCATCTCGTTATAAAACGCACGCTGCTGGGCATTTTTAGCACTGTGAAAAATATGCAACGGGCGTGTATAGCGGGTTCTTAACCCTTCGTGTGCAATATGTTTAGCCATTGAGATCATCGGTGTAATGCCTATTCCGCCACCAATCAATACCGCTGGTTTGGTACTGGTTGGGTCAATAAAAAACTGCCCTTGTGGGTATTTAGCTAAAATAACGTCGCCTACATTTACGTTATTATGAAAGTAGTTAGACACCTCGCCACTGAGTTCTTTTTTAATAGATAACCGATAAAATAGTTCATGAGGGCTTGATGACACGGTGTAGGTTCTAATAACAGGTTTGCTATTACTGTTATTGCTACTATTTTTACTTGGTATTTGGACCGTTAAGTGCTGCCCAGCTTTAAACGGTAACAAGGTTGTATTGTTATGCCCTTCTAAATAAAAGGAGGTAATTACATTACTTTCTTTAATTATTTTAGTTACTTTTAAAGGCTGCCACGTATGTTTTAGTTTTTCTGCTTGTTTATTTTTATCAGCTTCAAGCCATGTGCCTGTCATTTTAGTGTTAGGGGAATAAGCATCAAATTTGGCACTAAACGGGAGTAAATTTTTAAGCCACATTCCTTTGGTGAGGGTAAATTTCCAGCCTCGGTCTGCGCCAATAAAGCCTTCAAGCGCTGGGTGCCCGTCCCATAAAATTTCAACGCTGCCGGTAAGCATCAATACATTGCCCGTGTCGAAATCAGGAAATAACAAACCCGCTTTTGGGTTTAATAAAAAGTTACCCAAGGTATTAAAAAAATTGTTACCTGCGTAATCAGGAATCGTTAATGTGTTACCTTCGCGCTTTACAAAGCCCGGCAACCCACCACGGTGAGAAACATCAACCCCTTCAATTTTTGGATTGTTTTTAGCGGTTATAAAACTCGAAACAAAAAATGTATCGGCGGTGTCAATTAACGCACTAGCTGCGTTATCAAGTGTATTAAATTCAACTTTTTGTACCGCATTACTTTTAAGTAAAGGATCTCTATTAAACGTTAAGTCGCGCGTTTGAATATACTGCGGGCAATTTCCAAAGGATTGATCAACATTAAAACTCACTTTATTATTACTAATTGCCTCACCTACGCGCACATTTAAACGGTTACGCCTACGCGTGCCTAGCTCAATGCCTAATAAACCAATTGGCGAGCCGGCAATATTTAACGTGCCATGTAAGGGATCGTTTTTATCAACCGCGTGGGTCATTAATAACGACGTGGGTGTGGGGGAGTTTAAAAAACCTGGCTGCCCTGAAACAATAGATACCCACACATCGGCGTTTTCATCAACACTGCCTGCAACCACAAATGGTAACTGCTCAAAAAAGGCTTGATGCTGCTTTGGCATAAATGAGCGCACGGCACGTTTGCCAAATGTTGCCATTATTTCTCGTTTACCGAGTTTGTCTTGTATTGCCAGCTCGCCTTCGTGAAAAGGTGAAGCATCTATTGAGTTTGTGTTAGTCATTTTGCTCGTAATTCGTGTGCGTATTTCATGGGTTAAATTTAACTCAATACACAATCAATGATAATGGGTGTTTTATTGACTGATAATGCACAAAACAATGACAATACTTGCACCCTCTTAGTGCCAGACGCGCACCAACATATAACAAAGCAAGTTTTATCCTCACTCTAAAAACACATTAAATACTATTTAAACAATAACTTAAAAAACTGGCTGTATTTTTGCAAACATTCTATTAACAAGCCCGTTTTACTTACGGCAAAAATTTAGGTTGTGAGCACAATAGCTATTAGCAACCATCGGCAAAGAAGCCCGCACACAGTTATGCATATTGCGTATTTGTGGCGGGCTTTTTTGTTATTTGTATTTAAACCGTCACTTTAAGGAATGCCCTATGCAAACCTCGCAAAAAATACTCATTATTGGTAATGGTATGGTCGGACACCACTTTGTTGAGCAAATGCGCCAAAGCGATGCCAACGCAGACATTACTGTACTTTGCGGAGAAGCAAATCTTGCATACGATCGCGTGTACTTATCAAGTGTATTTGATGGCAAAACCGCCGCCGATTTAGCACTTACCACTCACGACAACTATAAACAACTCAATATTAATGTGCATACCAGCCAGTGGGTTGAGGGCATTGATAGATCAGCAAAAATAGTGACCACATTAACCGGTGAGCAATACCCGTACGACAAACTTATACTCGCGACAGGCTCATTTCCGTTTGTGCCGCCTATAAAAGGTAACGACCAACCCCATTGTTTGGTGTATCGCACATTAGAAGATTTAGAACAAATAAAAGCCAGTGCCGCTGTAAGTAAAAGCGGTGTTGTTATTGGTGGTGGTTTGTTGGGGCTTGAAGCCGCAAACGCCATTAAGCAACTAGGGCTTGATACCCACGTAGTTGAATTTGCGCCACAACTTATGGCTGTTCAACTTGATGGACAAGGCGGTACGCTACTAAAAAATAAAATAGAAAAACTTGGCGTAACAGTACATACATCAAAAGCAACCAGCGAAATAGTAAAAGGCGAAACCAGTCGCTTTAGATTAAATTTTTCGGACGAGTCATTTTTAGAAACAGATCTGATTTTGTTCTCTGCCGGTATTCGCCCGTATGATCAGCTAGGTAAAATTGCTGATTTAGAACTCGGTGAGCGCGGCGGTATTATCATTAATAATCAATGCCAAACGTCAGATCCTGATATTTTAGCCATTGGTGAATGTGCCCTGTGGGACAAAAAACTATTTGGCTTAGTAGCGCCGGGTTACAACATGGCGCGCGTTGCAGCGAGTCAATTAAGTGGTGGCGAGCTTGAGTTTTTAGGTGCCGATATGAGCACCAAACTTAAGCTATTAGGCGTAGAAGTAGGCTCAATTGGCGACGCTCATGCAAAAACGCCAGACTGCAAAGAACTTATATATCAAGATGCTATTCGCGGCTGTTATAAAAAAATAATACTAAGTGAAAAAGGCGATAAATTACTGGGCGCTGTACTTGTTGGCGATACCAGCGATTACGATACTTTATTGCAGTACATGCTTAACGACATGGACTTACCTGAAAACCCTGAGTGTTTAATTTTACCAGACAGCAGCGGCGCGCCGTCGTTATCTGGCAGTGCCCTACCCGACACCGCCACTATTTGTTCGTGTCACAATGTGAGTAAAGGCGACATTGTAGGCGCGATTGATGGCGGCTCATGCGATTTAGCATCGGTAAAATCATGCACTAAAGCAGCAAGCGGCTGTGGCGGTTGTGCTGCGTTACTAAAATCAGTTGTTGATAACGAATTAGCAAGTCGCGGAGTTGAAGTTAACAACCATGTATGTGAGCACTTTGCGTATTCACGCCAAGAACTACTGCATATGGTAAAAGTAGAAAGCATTAAAAGCTTTGATGACTTACTAACTAAACACGGCAGCGGTCATGGCTGTGAAATATGTAAACCTGCCATTGGCTCTATTTTAGCCTCAACATGGAACGACTTCATTTTAGAACCCGCCCATGTTGGCTTACAAGACACTAACGATACGTACCTAGCAAATATGCAAAAAGATGGTTCGTACTCTGTAGTACCGCGTATTGCTGGTGGCGAAATAACCCCCGACAAACTCATTGTAATTGGACAAGTAGCAAAAGACTTTAACCTGTACTGCAAAGTCACTGGTGGTCAACGTATTGATTTATTTGGTGCGCGCTTAGAAGAACTTCCTGTTATTTGGGAGCGACTTATAGAAGCTGGATTTGAGACAGGTCATGCTTATGGTAAGTCTCTTAGAACCGTTAAATCATGCGTGGGTAGTACGTGGTGTCGTTATGGTGTGCAAGACAGCGTTGGACACGCAATAGAAATAGAAAACCGCTACAAAGGGTTACGTGCACCGCATAAATTTAAAATGGCGGTATCGGGTTGTACCCGCGAATGCGCCGAAGCACAAAGTAAAGATATTGGCATTATAGCTACCGAAAACGGCTGGAACTTATACGTGTGTGGTAATGGCGGTATGCGCCCTCGCCATGCTGATTTATTTGCGACCGATTTAGACACGCCAACACTGATTAAATACATTGACCGCGTGATTATGTTTTACATTAAAACAGCTGACAAATTACAACGTACGTCGGTATGGATGGAAAATCTTGAAGGCGGTTTAGACTACCTTAAAAGCGTAGTTATTGACGACAGCTTAGGTATTTGCGACGAGTTAGAAGCGCAAATGGAATTAATTACACAAACCTATGCGTGTGAGTGGAAAAAAGCAATTGAAAGCCCAGATTCTGCCAAACGATTCCGCCAGTTTGTTAATAGCCCCGAAACCGACGACAACATTTTATTTGTGCAAGAGCGTAACCAAATTCGCCCTGCTACAGAAGCCGAAAAACGTGAGCAACGTAATAAACAAAACCGTATTCCAGTAATGGAAGTTGAAGAGGAGCAAGCTGATGTCTTGGCATAATATTGGAACAATCGACAACCTAGTGGCTAATAGCGGCGTATGCGCATTAGTTAATAATCAGCAAGTGGCTATTTTTTACATTCCACAAAATCCAACGGCTGTGTTTGCTATTAGTAACTACGACCCGATTGGCAAAGCTAATGTATTATCACGTGGCATTATTGGCTCAATCGACAATAAATTAGTTGTCGCATCGCCTTTATATAAGCAACACTTTTGCCTAGAAACAGGCGAATGCTTAGAAGCAGAAGCAATACACTTACCGGTTTTTAATGCAAAAATTGAAGACGGCAGTGTATTTATAAGCTCTGAACCAAAAGTTACAACAGCTGTGGCTTAGGGGAATAGTATGAGTGTATTGTCTTATTTTTCGGGTATTGAAAACGTGTGGCTAAATAAGCTTGTTGCTAAGCTAACGAGCTCAAATAGTCGCAGTGCTAAAAGCGGCAATGTTTATATAATTGGTGCGGGCCCAGGAGACGCTGAGCTAATTACGGTAAAAGCGCAGCGATTAATTAATACCGCCGATATTGTTTTATACGATTGGTTAGTAAGCGATGATTTATTAAAAACGCTTCCTAATAAAGCCCTGCGGGTATTTGTAGGTAAACGTGCTGGTAAGCATTCGATGACCCAAGCTAACATTTGCGAACTACTGGTTAAATACGGACAACAAGGCTTAAACGTAGTGCGTTTAAAAGGCGGTGATCCGAGTATATTTGCACGTATTAACGAAGAAGCCGATGCGCTAACTAAGCATAATATTAATTTTGCGATTGTTCCGGGTGTAACAACGGCTTGTGCGACTTCTGCTTATACAGGTATTCCGCTAACAGCACGCGATGTAGCGCGTAGTGTTACATTTTTAACGGCGCAGTTTGCCGATCCTAACAAGCAACCTCATTGGCAAAATTACGCGTTTATGCCAGGAAACAACAACCCTACTTTAGTGGTTTATATGGGGCTTTCGCGCTTACAAGCGCTAAGCAACGGTTTGCAATCAGTGGGCTGGCCAAGTAATACACCCATTGCACTAATAGAGAATGCCACTACCACTAAGCAAAAAGTAATTACCAGTACGCTTGAGCATGTTGTAAGTGAGCATGATAAACACAACCTTCAAGGCCCTACCCTAATTATGATTGGCGAAGTAATAAATCATAAAATGGCTATCAGCCCAGAGTTACTAAACAGTATTAATGTTAACGCATGATAGATAATGAATAATGCACTTTTCGCGCTTACTACCTCCCCAGGAGTAGGCGCATTTTTTGTTTTTAATTTGGGTTCAAGTTGTGTGCAATAACATGTTTAAATGCACCAAATAAGTTAAAAGTAATGGCAATTTAAATTATAGAAATACAGTGATAAACAAAAATTACACTTTAAGCAATTGTATTAGCTTGATTTTAAATTCAATGATGAAATTTATTAATGATTGGAACAGTGGTTGCACTTTAAAAACAAAAAAGTGTGGAATAATACCAATGGCGACAAGCAATCCTCTCACAAAACAGTTTTTATTAGCGGCTAAATATCAAGAAATACATGCCCTAAAGCAATTACAAAACAGTTGTGCCTCGCTTACTAAATTAGGCGATTTTGTACACCAGTTACAAAAAGAGCGCGCGATGAGTAATATATTTTTGGCCTCAAATCGCGAGCGATTCAAAAGCCAATTACAAGAGCAGATCCCTTTAAGCAACAGCGCACAAACTGATTTTTATGATTCACTTAAGCAAACATTTATAAACGACAACGCCGATACTGGCCATACTCGGTTATTTAATTTAATTACCTATAGCTTACAAGCACTCGATGCATTACCGGTATTGCGCAAGCAAATAGCACAACAAAACATTAGTGCGGTACATGCTACGCAGTCATTCACTCAGTTAATTGCTAGTTTACTCAATATTATTTTAGAGGCAGCTGATGGCGCAAGCGATCCCAAAATAACGCGCTTATTAGTCGCATTTTTTAATTTTATGCAAGGTAAAGAATACGCAGGACAAGAGCGTGCCTGTGGTGCACAAGCATTTGCAGCGAGTAAATTTACCACAGAACAAAAACAACAACTCGCGCATTTTGTACAAGAGCAAAACCACAGCTTTGACTTTTTTAATGAGTACGCCGATGCGCACCTTTTAAAATGTTTTGGCACACTAACAACGCATCAGGTTAATAATCAGGTAGAGCAACTTAGAAGTTTACTGCAAAAGCTCGATGACGAGAACGCTCAACCGCTCTCACAACTGAGCGAAGTATGGTACGAAGTAACCACTACGCGCATAGATATAATGCACAAAATTGAACAAAATATAGCAGATCAGTTAATTGATACCGCAGCAATGCAAATAGCCTGTGCTCAACGTAGCTTAAATACAAATAAGCAGGTACTTAACAATATGGTAGAGCAACACATAGCCCCTACTTTTGGCCAATTAGCCGTTAAGCAACCAGAGCCAGAAGTGAGCCAAAACATAGCGGCCGATAAGCTCAATAGTAATAAAAGTATGTACGATTTAATTATCGAGCAAAGCCAGCATATTAAACAAATAAACCAAGCGTTACTTGATGCTAAAAAAGTAATTAGTGAGCAAAAGGTAATTCACCAAGCCAAGTACATACTTATTGAGCAGTTAAAGCTCACTGAAGAGCAAGCCCATAAACAGCTACAAAAACAAGCAATGGATACGCATAAAACCTTATTTAGCGTAGCGCAAACAATTATACAAATGAGCGATTAAATATGCTGTTTTTACTTGGGCATGTTGATCTTTAGTAAGAACACTACCCAACATAATACTTATTTATTCAGTCATAAATTTCACGATCAGACTTAGTTTTACCTTATTAGAAAATAGATTCATAAGCTACTGACTATAATAAGGTAAGGCTTTAATTTGGCGTTAATTTATAAAGTGAATAATTCAACACATTCAAAATAATCAACTACAATAAGTTAATCATTTGTTGCATCTCATTTTAATGAGGCATATTTATTTAATACTGTTGTAGGAGTTTGAATGCCCAATGTAGAGAGTTATTTAGAAGGTGTATCATTAATAGATGAGCAGCAATTAACGACTTC
This sequence comes from Pseudoalteromonas sp. NZS37, assembly GCF_015864265.1. Classification (NCBI taxonomy): domain Bacteria; kingdom Pseudomonadati; phylum Pseudomonadota; class Gammaproteobacteria; order Alteromonadales; family Pseudoalteromonadaceae; genus Pseudoalteromonas; species Pseudoalteromonas sp. NZS37. Next base: position 271,825 of record NZ_JADYXL010000002.1, read on the forward strand.
TCTTGATAATGACATTCAAACAAGCTTAAAAAGCTTTGCTGAGCTAATTTTAAACATTTTTGATGCAAGCTCATTCTCTATTGTTGCTAACCTGCCTCAACGTGCTGTCGAGCTATATAAATCAGGTTCAAAAATAACAGTAGCTAAAGAGCAACTATCTGATGACGTTTTTAATGAATCGATTATCGAGCATGCTCCTAAAATATTTAGAGTGGTATCACCTATTATTTTGCCCTCAAACCTTAAATTTGGATGGTTTATATTTGACCGAGCAAGTGATTCACTACTTACCGAAAAAGAAAAATTAATCTTAAATAGTTTACAAAAAAACTTTGTTAATCAGTTAGTCCAACGTAAAAATTCATTAGATAAAATAAACAGTTCTAAGTTTCACTCAACAATTAGCGAGCTAAAAAAAGACGAAACTGAAAAAGATCGCCTAATCAAAAAATTACAAAAAATGAGCGATGAACTAGATGAATTTACCAGTATTGCTTCACACGATCTAAAGTCACCATTAAATGCTATAAAACGTTTATTAGAGTGGATTTATGATGACTGTAAAGATTTACTCCCTCAAGAGCACCTAGAAAACTTTCAGCTTGTGCTCAGCCGGGCTAATAGAATGCAAGTACTGCTAGAAGATTTACTAAGCTACTCGAGAATAAATAGCTGTGATTCAACTCATGCAAACATATCTTTAGAAAGTATTTACCAAGATATAGAACAAATTTTAGAAGTTCCACAAGCTGTCACTGTTGATATACACGCCAATAACGAAGTACTCGATATACCGCTGATCCCTTTTAAAACTGTTTTTCAAAATCTTATTAGTAATGCAATAAAACATAACAATAAAGAGCACCCGGTTATCGATATTTCACTTATCCCCTCTAATCAATATTACATTATTGAGATAACAGATAATGGCCCTGGAATTGACCCTAAATATTTTTCACTCATATTTAAGTTATTTCAGACATTGCAATCTCGAGATGATGTTGAAGGGAGCGGCATTGGACTCTGTATTGCCAATAAGCTCATTATTAATTATGGGGGCAAAATTGAAGTAGCCTCCGATGGGGAACTTGGCAGTACATTCACTATTTATTGGCCCAAAGTTTAACTATGAAATTATCAATTATAAACGAGCATCATGTAGATGCTGCTCTTAGAAGGAACTTATGAATATTTTAATTGTTGATGATGACTTAGTTGATCGCAAATTAATTAAAAAAATGCTTATTTCTGATGGCTCTCATCATCATGACATTACCGAGGTAACGTGCGTATCCGAGGGCTTGAAAGCCATTGAAGACACGCACTTTGATATAATACTACTCGATTATAATATGCCTAAAGAAGATGGCATTGAAATGCTAATTGAAATGCGTGCAAAGCCTAAACTCGGTAACACCGCAATTATCATGATTAGCTCCTCAGAGAACTCAGCTTTGGCTATTGAGTGTATAGAAGCAGGCGCTCAAGACTTTTTACCAAAAGGTGATATAACGAGGGATAGTTTAAATAAAGCGCTTATATATGCCAAAAAACGCTTCGAGGCAGAACAACGTATGCACAACAGTTATCTTGCTGTAAAGCATATGGCAGAACGGGATCAGCTTACTGGTTTGTCTAATCGATATCATTTTGAAGAAATACTAAAAGTAATGATAGCTAACAATAAACGTGCTAAAAACTGCGTGGCATTACTTGCTTTAGATTTAGATAACTTCAAAAATATTAATGATACGCTTGGGCATAGTGTCGGCGACGAAATTTTAATACAAACAGTAGAAAGGATTCATAGTTGCCTGAGGCAAAATGAAGGATTTGCACGCTTAGGAGGCGATGAATTTGCAGTTATAATAGGTGGAATTTGCAATATTAATCAAATAGGTATGATAGCAAATAGAATTTTAGCAGAAGTTTCTAAACCCTTTTTGCATGAAGGCAGAACTTTAAATTGCAGTGTTAGCATTGGAAGCGCCATATACCCAAATGATGCTACTGAATCTCATGAACTGCTAAAATGTGCTGATATTGCAATGTATCGCTCAAAGCAAAGTGGTAAAAGTAGAATAAGCTTTTACAAAGAACAATATCAATATGAATTTAGTCGTCGGGTAGATATTCAAAATAGTATAAAAGAGCATATAGAGGAAAAAAACTTTAGGCTATTTTATCAACCTGTTTATTGTTCAAAAACACAAATAATGACAGGTGTCGAAGCCCTTATCCGTTGGCCAGATACAACCGTTAATTATACCCCCGATGAGTTTATTCCTATTGCTGAAGAGTGCCGATTAATAGCCCCTCTTGGAAAATGGATAATTGCGAGCGCTTTAAAGCAGTTATCTTTGTGGCAGAAAGACTATCAAACGCCGTTAACTCTATCTATTAATATTTCACCGATACAGCTGCAAAGAGAAGTTTTACAAACGTATCTATTAGAGACGGTCGAAAAATACAATTTAAAAACCAGTAGTATTATTCTGGAAATAACAGAAACAGCTTTTATGGAAAACAGTAAAGAAGTGATTGAGATATTAACTTCTCTGTCTAATAAAGGGTTTAGGATTGCTTTGGACGATTTTGGTATGGGTTATTCATCCATATCTCACCTTATTTCCTACCCTATTGATATAGTAAAATTAGACAAAAGCATGCAATCGTTAGGTGGAGAAAATAATAAGCGATTAAAAATAATCGAGAGCTTATCTTTAATGCTGAAGAAACTAGATTTTTCTGTGGTAGCTGAAGGAATCGAAACTGAAACCCAGCATCAGCTGTGTAAAAAATTAAATATAGACTACTTGCAAGGTTTTCTCTTTTCAAAGCCTATGCCTGTAAACGAAATTAATTTGCTGCTCGATGACTATAGTAAAAAAATAAGCCTTTAATAAATAGGTTATTTTGAGCCTTTGTAAAATTGAAGCTTAAATCAAACACCTGTGTAACCTTAAGCTAAAAACCTTTGGTTTGTGCCACATACTCAAACTAAAGGCTCTCCAATTGGCACAGCCTAGCGGGTTAAAACCTAAAACACATGCAAATCAGCTGTGTTTTTTCAAATGCTGACCGATGACAGCCAATACTTTTTCTTTTAACTCTGCTGCCTGAAAGCTTCCTTTTACAAGGTAACCTTTAACAAAATCGTGTGACATTATAATCTTTTTTTCTTCTTCTCTTTCTGATGAGCTAAACATCATAACCACACAAGAGCTGATTTCTATCATCTTCCTCAGTTTAGAAAACTCTTCTAAAAACTGAATACCATTGACTCTTGGCATATTGATGTCCAAAAATATGAGTATTGGAGGAAATCCATCAGGGTACTCTTTTCTGTTAGCTTCATAATTTTCTAGAAATTCTAATGCTTCCTGGCCATCTTTTTTTTCAAAAATTGTAAGATCTAATTCAGCCTCTTTAATTAATCTTTTAAGAATATACCGGTCAACTTCATTGTCATCGACAATTAATATAGGGGGTTTAATTTTTGTCATGTTAGCTTATCCATTGGTATTATTATTTTAAACGTCGTACCTTCATCAGAGCTTTGCAGTGATACTTCACCATTTAAATACTCAATATGTTTTTTAACCAGCGCCATCCCTAAACCAGACCCCGTACTTGTCTGTGCATGAAATCGCTTAAACATATCAAACACTTCACTTTGATGCTTTTGTGGTATTCCCATTCCGTTATCTGTAACAGTAATAAAAAACGTCTCTTGCTCATTAAAAATATCACAGCGGACATAAGGCGAGTCTTTATTTCTATCGTAATACTTCAACCCGTTTGAAATTAAGTTTTCAATAATTTGAGCAAAACGCGCTTTTTCCGACCTTATAGGTACTGATAAATTAATTGTTGTTTCGAGCGTACAAGGGTTATCTTTCATGAGCCAAGACAGTCGTTCTTTCATATCAATAATTAACTGACTAAAGTCAATTAAATCTTTATCCTCATTACCAATTTCAGCTTTGGCTAACAATAAAATATCAACAACAAGTGTTTCTAACTTTTCCATTTGTTGATAAATAACCAGTGCATTTCGGCTTGCTTCCTCTGTGTCTCCCGCTTTTATATCTTCAATAACAAAATGCGCTAAGGATTTAGCCCCTGACAGCGGTGACTTCAGGTCATGGGAAGCCCGATAAGCAAACTGGGCAAGCTCATCATTTGCTTGCTGCAGGGAAGCTGTCTGGCTGTTTATAATCTCTTTGAGTTCAATACTGTTTTCAATATTTAAAAGATCATTTTTAATTCGCTGTCTGGCCGCGATAACGAGTGCTTTTAATTCACCCGACGTTTTTATATCAAGTTCATCGTCTAGATTAATATTGTTTTCGGGCTTACTTGATAAAAGTAGAGTTAGATTTCGAATAGAGCTCGATATTGTGCGAGAAAGATAACTTATAAAAAGAATATTAAAAAAAGATATGATTATAACAAGTGGAATTAACGTCATTAGTATAAACGATACTGTTTTTCTAATTGGTTCCTCAAACAGCTCCGTGTTTTTATTAAAGCCACTTAGCGAAGTATTAAGATTTAGTAAAAAAGCGTCTCTACTAAGTTCCCCCTTTTTATACTGATTAACTGACAATAAGGCTTTATCAGCAATTTCAATATCGTTTTCACAGATTGTTAATGTATGTTCTGTGTTAATAACCTTCATAACAGCATAATTTAACGGGTTTATTTGTTCAATACATTCAATTGGTTGCTGCCTAATTAACAATATATCCGACTCAATGGTATTTATATCTATGGGGATATCATTTTCTATTTTTTTAACTGACTTGGTAAGTTGATGTGTATACTTTAAATGAAGAAAGTTAAGTTGATGAAACTTAGCTCCTTTAGCTATTTCAAAAGCTGAGTAGACAGTAATACTTATCTCTGCTGCAGTTAATACTACAATAAGCATCAGTTTTCTTGAGATATTCATATACGACACCTATTTTAGCTACTAACCCAACAATTTTTAAATAACACTATAATAATGATAGTATTTATAACCTTAGGTATAGCAGATTTTATCTTTTTTACTAGCTCTTCTATAAATAACAATTGATATTTAGCTTTATTCACTTTTAATAAAAAGATCCTTTATTAGTTTTTTGCCACTATAAAGCAAACTTGGGTAATATTACGCCTCTAAAAGTGCTGGTGCATTGGCAAATACATCAGCAGCTAAATACAAAACTTTGTTAAGTCATCCCATATTTAAAAAGTGTATTAACATGCAGCATTTTTTGAATGAAAAATATAGGCTCGTGTGTGGTCGTACACTAGGTTAAAAGTAAAAGCGTAAAGGGTTATAAAAAAAGTTACGCCGATATCCATTATTAATGCTTCCCATAAGCCTACGTTTAAAATGCTCGCCATTACGGGAATAGTAAAAACAAGTAACCCGCCTTGAAATAAAATTACGTGAAAAATACGGAATAATACAGAACGTTGCTCTTTTGCACCGGTAGCTACTTTGTCAAAAAACCAATTAAAAACAAAATTCCAACACATCGCAATCGTTGCAATTATAATCATAGTGCCAGATAAAGCCGATATTGCATGCTCTGTAAATACAGCCAAACCAATAATCGACAGCGTTACCGCTAATACTTCAAACAAAACAGCCTGAAACATCCTCTCTAGCGACCCCATTTTTGCATCCATAATTAACCCCTTTTACGCCAAATAATTAAAGAAAATAATAGTGACATAATTTAATTATTTGCAAAGTTAGTAGCCATCACCTTTAGTGATAAGATGAGCAAATAAGTACTCACCTTTAAGTTGAATGATATGTATAGTTTTGAGCAACTAAAAATTTTTGTAACCGTGGTAGAAACAGGATCTTTTTCGGCAACAGCCCGAAAGCTTAACCGTGCACAATCGGGAATTAGCCAAGCTATTTCTAATCTTGAAATAGCGATTAATCAAACATTGTTTACGCGTAATAAAAATATACCCAGCTTAACGATTAGCGGCAAGGCATTGTTACCTGTCGCATACTCTATACTTCATCAGCAAAAATATTTTGACCAAAAAGTGGATGCATTAGCAAAAAATTATGAGCATGAGGTAATTATAGCTATTGATGAAAGCCTAAATAATCAAGATATTTTAAAAGTGATTGCCCCACTTGCTGATCAGTTCCCGATTACTAATTTCGAAATAATATCGACAACAACTGACGATGTAGAAAACTTAGTAAAAATAGGAAAAGCACAAGTAGGTATCATTTATAGTGATGGGGAACTAAAAGTTGATATGGATTTTTTTCTATTAGGTCAAGCTCGATTTTTAACGATTTCATCACCAGAACACCCGCTTGCAAAGCTAAAGGCTGTAACAAGCAATGATTTAAAAGCCCATAGGCAATGTGTTCATCGCAGCCTTAGCCAAAAAGAGTTATGGTTTAGCTACGCAATTAGCTCTAGAATTTGGTACGCAAATATACATCAAACCCTTATCGACTTAGTAGTTCAGGGTATTGGTTGGGCGCTTGTACCCGAGCTTGCTATTAAGAGGTATATAAACCAAGCTGAAGTGGTAACGCTACCCGTTACTCATGAACAAGGCGGTTGGCTTACTCCTGTGGGATGCGTTGTTTCAAGAAGCCAATCAACAGGACCTGTTCTTCAAAGTTTAATAAATAGGTTGCAGCAACACTTTTTAAAGAATGATAGCGCGGGAATAAAACAGTTTTAAACTGCTTTATTCACTTTTAATAGCAAGCTTCTTCTTTAGCTTTTCTTGCCACTCTACAGCAAGCTCTGGCAAAGTTAATGCTTCTAAAAGTATGTCTTCATAACCTACGTATTTTTTATCAAAAAATGCCTGGAACAGTTTTTTAACTGATATGTCGTGCGAGGCTTTCTTCTCGATAACAACACTATCACCCGTTTTTGCAACGCCTTGCTCTAGTACCCTAAAATAAACGCCAGTGCAGTAATGCTGCGTAAACAATTTAAGGCTGTTTTTATTATTAAGGGCGATAGCGAGTTTAAAACAGGGTACACGAGGCTGGCTTACTTCAAGCAGTGCAGTACCAATTCGAATATGGTCACCTATGTGTATATTCGCTTCATTAAGGTCAGAAATCGTGAAGTTTTCGCCAAAGGCACCTACTGCTAAATCATCATTCTCGAGGGTTTGTTTCCAATACTCATAATGATTGTGCGAAAAAGCATATACCGCTTTATCTACCCCGCCGTGATTAACTAAATCAGCTTGCTCGTCACCTATAATGTTTAGTTTTTCAATAACAACAGGTTCGTTAGTTGGGGTTTTGAATATTCCCGTTTTCACCTCTTTACCATTATGAATAAGAGTTTTAATTTTAGAGATATTAGTCGAGATGATTTTCATTGCGATACCAACGGATGAGGAAGTAAAGATTAATTATGCAGGTTTTAAAATTATTATAAATAAATTTAAGCAAAAAAATGACCGCTCAAGACTAGGGCGTGTTTATCTTTGTGGATTGAAATTTATTCAATCTAGGGGCGATTAAATCGCGGCGCGAGGTTTGTAACCTAGTGGGCTAAGTAAAAACCGAGCAACAAAGAGTTAATCGTCCCTAGAAAGAACCCAGAGGGCAGCGCATGTTTGGTCTTTATGCTGCGTTATCGCCCATTAATGGGGAATAACCACACTACATAGGCTCTGCCTTGCCTAAAAACCAAACATACTGCTGCAAATTCAACCACCAAAGTTCAACACGCCCTAAGCAGTCATTTCACAATATACAGCTTTTATTATTCTGCTTGCTTTAAAAAATACGTCTCGGCTAGTCCGTTATGTATTCCAGCTAAGTCTATTTGTATTTCATCGATAAAGTCATGCAACAGACCATTTTTAAGTACTCGTACGTCTTTATTTTCTAACTCAACAATTGCATTATCAATTGATTTAATAATTTCTGTTGAGTTTGGCAAAGGTAAAACCAATGCTTTTAATTCATTCATACAAAATAAAATAGATCGTGGGAATACTTTGCTGTGCATCACAAATTCTATTACATCTGCACGCTGTACTCTAACGCCCATTTCTTGGCGATACATTTGATAAGCACTTAATGAGCGCAATAAGCTGATCCACTGAATATTATCAAACGGCTTCACTTCTTCTTCATTAGTAATTAACGTAGCAGAGCGAATATCTAAAATTCGCGATGTCATGTCTGCGCGCTCTATAATCGAACCAAAGCGGATAAAAACATAGCCCTGATCATGATTAATTGTGGCATCTAACGCCCCAAATATTTGATGGGCTGAATCTATAATCTTTTTTAAATAATCAAAACGTCCGCGCTTTGTTATCCCTTCTTTTTGATTATCTTTTACATAATAATAAAGAGAGTTAATTTCTTCCCATACATCTCGAGGTATTACATCGCGGATTGTACGCGCGCTTTCTCGTGCCGAAGTAATAGAGTTTAAAATTGACGAGCTGTTATCACTACCAACAAGTAAATACCTTAATGCTTTTTGTTCAGTAAAATCAGTATGGTTTTCTGAATACGCTTTACGCACACCAATAATATCAATTAATGGCTCCCAGCCGGTACATACGCCTTTGGGTAAGTCCATCATCAGTAAATTGTTAACGTTGATTAAACGAGCTACATTTTCCGCACGCTCAATGTATCGAGATACCCAATATAAAGTTTCGCCTACTCTTGATAACATATTATTTAGCCTCTTCGTCAACAATCCAAGTATCTTTACTGCCACCACCTTGTGATGAATTAACCACCAAAGAGCCTTTAACCATAGCAACACGCGTTAATCCGCCAGTGGTAACTTGCGTATCTTTACCTGATGATAAAATAAACGGTCTTAAATCGGTATGTCGACCATCTGGTTTATTACCATCAAATGTTGGTACTGTTGATAAATCTAATGTTGGTTGAGCTACCCAGTTTCGTGGGTCCGCTTTAATTTGAGCAATACACGCTTCTTGTTCTTTTTTAGTCGATTTAGGTCCAATTAATAATCCATATCCACCAGATTCATTTGCTGGTTTAACAACAAGCTTATCGATATTTTTAATCACATGGTCGCATTCTTTCGGGTCTAAACATTTGAACGTTGGGACATTAGCAAGCTTAGCTTCCTCGCCTAAGTAGTACTTAATCATCTCAGGTACGTAAGCGTAAACTACTTTGTCATCAGCAACACCTGCGCCTGGTGCATTAACCAAAGCAACGTTGCCTTTAGACCAAGCACGCATTAAACCAGGAACGCCCAGTTGAGAGTCAGGTAAAAAGACTTCTGGGTCTAAAAATAAATCATCAATACGACGATAAATAACATCAACTCGTTGTAGCCCTGTGATTGTTCTCATGTATACACAATCATCTTTTTCAACAACTAAGTCCCGTCCTTCTACCAGTTCGCAACCCATTTCTTGGGCAAGATAACAATGTTCAAAATAAGCGGAGTTAAATACCCCTGGCGTAAGTACCACAACTTCTGGTTTATCTTGTGGACGAGGCGACATTGCCGCTAGCATATCAAATAATTGTGAGGGGTAATCATCAACAGGTAAAATAGACACTTGCTCAAATAATTCAGGGAATACACGCTTCATTACAGAGCGATTTTCAAGCATATAAGATACACCAGAAGGAACACGCAGGTTATCCTCAAGCACATACATTGTACCGCTACCATCGCGTACTAAATCTGAGCCACAAATATGCGCCCATATTTTATTTGGCGGGTTTATTCCCACGCATTGCTGACGAAAGTTAACTGATTTTTCTAGCAACCCTTTTGGAAAAACACCATCTTTTATTATTTTTTGGTCGTGGTATAAATCATCTATAAAAAGGTTAAGCGCTTCAACACGTTGCTTTAAACCAACCTCTACGCTTTGCCATTCTTTTTTACCAATAGTTCGCGGAATAATATCAAATGGCCAGGCTCTATCAATCATATTACCTTCGTTGTAAACCGTGAAGGTAATACCCATTTCTTTAATTGCTAAATCAGCAACCGCTCTGGCCTTTACTAATTCTTCTGCTGATAAATTAGCAAAAAATTGTGCTAATTGTTTACCATGCGATCTAACGTTTCCTTGTGCATCAATTAATTCATCAAAGAAACCATTTGTTTGGTACGCTTTCCAATCAATTTTCATACACTCTTTCACCTTATCCATCATAATATATGACGTAGTTAAACTGCCTATTCCATTCGAATCATATCAACCGCTACATCAAGCAATTGACTACCGCCACCAAATACCACGCCTTTTAAAGGAGTTACGTCAGAAAAGTCTCGCCCTACGGCTAGAGTAATATGCTGATCGCGTGGTAAAACATTATTTGTAGGATCAAAATCAACCCAACCAAAGTCTGGCACAAATACCGCAAACCATGCATGAGTTGCATCTGCACCTTCTAGCTTTTCTTCGCCTTCTGGCGGCATGGTTTCTATGTACCCACTTACGTATCGACCTGCTAACCCTACGCTGCGTAAGCATGCAAGCGCAAAGTGTGCAAAGTCTTGGCAAACGCCCCTTTTTTGTGCAAAAACAGTACTCAGAGGCGTACTAATCGTTGTAAAACCAGGATCATAATGAAATTCATGAAAAATTCGTGCCATTAAATCTTTGCATGCAGAAATTATATTTTTGTGTGCATCAAACGAAATTAATGCGTATTCCTTAATTCCTTTATCTATTGGAATAAGCTGTGAAGGTAGTACAAATTCAGACGTTTTTAATAATTCCGCTGTATTTGGTTTAACCAATAAATCACGTACTTTTCGCCAAGCAATATCAACGCTCTCTAAATTACTATTAGCGCCGACTAACAGTTCTACCTCGCTGATCATCGTTACTTTAAGTTTTTTATGCTGTATTGCTATTTCAAACGCTGTTACCTGATTATTAAAATAATCAGTAAATGTTTGTAAGTAAGTCGGTGTAGGTTCAATTTCTACACGACTACTGTGGCATATTTGCCCGCGATTCGTTTTTGGCGTTAATCGCGCTTGGTTTTGACACAAACTAACAAAGTCTGAATAGTTGTATGTAGTCGAGTGCTTTATTTTATATTTCACGATTGAGCTTGCTCAATATTAGTCCAGTTCAATTTATTTGCCGTTTGGGTATGAGAAAAATACTGTAGTAATAATACATCACAAAATGTATCTAAGTTCATACGCGTATTATGGTTAAATTCGATTAACTGGTTACGTTGTCCATTTTCACTTTTTTGTAGGTAATCTTTCTCAGTTACATAACAACTTGTTTTAGACAGTAAAATTGCTTTTTCGTGTGCCGCAATTACGCCTTGTCTGCGTTTTGTGGGTAAATGCTTACACAACTTATTAATTTCCTCTAACTGAAATAATAAAGAACGTGGGTATTCAGCATCTAAAAGTAATAACTCAAGCCCTGTACCAATGGTTTGATACATTCTGTATCGGCGCTTATGCGTAACTAAACTAACTTGGCAACTTAGCACGGCTTCAAGTAAGCCAAGCTCTTCGGGCTCGTCTAACTCTTTGGTTAATAAAGCCGCACTTAGTGATGTAATTTGTAAGCTACGCTCTACTCTTCTACCCATTTCGAGTAAAAACCAGCCGTTACTATTTGGCATACAATCTGTAATCGAGCCATTAAAAGCCATAATTGAGCCTATAACTCTATCTAGGCTGCTTTGCATTGCACGCGTTGGAATATTAATATTTACATTTTTAAATATCTTAATTTGCTCACTAATATCATCAATTATTCGGCGACTATCATGGGACAGTAATTCTTGAATTTGCACCGACGCATTCGCAATATATTTTAATGTATTAATAATACTGCCAGCGCATTGCTCGTCTGCAAGCAGTTGAAAAGCGGTTTCTTTCGACAGGTTTACATCAATGCCATCTAGTTTTAAATCAGGTTCTACATATGGATAAACAATATATTGCGACTTAATAGCATTTGAAAGCCGTGCAACTATACTTTTTCGTATTGAATCTGGGTAAACAGAAAACTCGGTGTACTTGTCTATAAAAATACGCAAAATACGTATGGTGTTTTCGCAGCGCTCTAAGTATCGACCTAACCAAAAAAGGTGCTCAGCCGTGCGGCTCGAAATAACCCCTTCGAGTAGCGTCACATCCATTCTTTTTCTAATGGGTACTGGTGGATTATGCTCGCCTAAATCAACTCTATCGGCTGTATTTATCCATGTATCTTTGATCCAACCAGATACTCTTGGGTTGTTACTTTTTTCGTTTGAAAAACACAGTGCTGAAGGAAGTACTTCTACACCATTTTCTGTGGTTAATGCATAACACCTAAACACCACTGGCTTGGAGATTAATTGCCCGTCATGCCAAAATGGTGCACTGCTAAAAGAAGGCTTTTCTTGGAAAAAGTAATTATCGGGTTCTTTGCTAATAAGTAGCTTTATTTCTTGCTCGTCCAACACTCCATCTAACTTGAGTGTAGGGTCTATAGCTGATAGTAGTTCGAGGTTATTCCAATCAACGGCTTGCGCTTCTTTTACATTTAAGTAATTTGGCTCACCCAACAACAGCGGCTGTTTTAAAATTTGCTGCGATAACTTTTCTAAGTTGCACTTTATTGAAGGTGACGAGAGCACACCACTACCAAACGGGTTTAAAACCTTAACAGACCCTTGTCGTACCGATTGTAATAAGCCCGGAATACCATGAAGTGAATATTCAGTTTGCTCTAAAGAATCAATACAACGATCAGAAACCCAGCGTAAAATGACATTAATCTTACCCAAGCCTTGTAACGATTTTAAACAAACGTCACCACCACGTACGGTTAAGTCGGCGCTTTGTACTAATGTATAGCCAAAGTAGGTAGATAGAAATGCATGCTCGTTGTAGTTAGGATCATCAATTCCTTGGGTTAGAATTACAATTCGTGGGTCATCCATATAATGGGTATATTCATTAATACCCTCTTGGAATAGATTTAGAAATTCTTTAATTTGCTGAACATTACATTCTGCAAATTCTTCAGCCATTACACGCCTTGCAATAATACGGCTTTTAATTAATAGCCCTAAGCCTAAAGGGCACTGACAATGATCGCTTAATACTTTAAATTCGCCTGTAGGCGTGCGGTAAACATCTAATGCAGTAAAAAAAAGTGTTAATTCGTTACTAGGTAAACTAAAACCTTCGCGTAAGTAATTAGGGTCTTGAAAAAGCTGCTTTGCAGGAATGTGACCATCAACTAAAAGAGTTTGATCACCGTAAATATCTTGCTGAATTTTATTTAATAAAAGGGTTCTTTGCTTTATTCCCTCTTCAAGCAACGTCCAATCAGCTTTTGATAACATAAAAGGCAACGGGTCGAAGTGCCATTGCTTATTACTTTCATTTTTAATATTGCCATTTTGTAGTAATTGGCTAATTTCTGTAGCGCGGCTACTAACATCGTCTGCTGTTAGGCTAGCTAAACGCTTAAATAAAGTATCCCAATGTTCTGGGTTTAAACCACTGTGGTTTGCTAATTCATCATGTCCATGTGATTTATCAAGGTATAAAGACAACCACTCAGGCAATTCCGGCATCGCGTTATTGTTAATATACAAGCTGAAAGTGCTCCAATTTATAGTAAATAGCCGTGTTCATAATGATGCTTTAAAAATATTTAGTCATTCCACTTTAAATAATTTCAAAGTGGAATGACACAACTATCAATTATTATTTAAAGTTAGGCTGCCTGCGTAAATCCAAGGTATTTGGATAATCAGGATTACTACTTTCTTCATCAGGTACCACGTATTCACTTGCACTTTGCGCCGATTGAAAACTATGCGTAACCGCCGATGGGCTCCAGCTTGGTTCTGCTGATGCAAGTAACGATGGTGTATGCCCATGCTCCCAAAATCTTGCAACTCTGCGCCCTTCAGCTTCAAATGCATTAACCGGTAGCGTTTCAGGATTACGACCCCCAGCATGGCTCACATGATATACAAAGCCTCCAACTGAACGACCTTCCCACGTATCGATTAAATCAAAAACTAATGGAGCATGTACGCCAATAGTTGGGTGAAGCGCTGTAGGTGGTTGCCAAGCTCTGTATCGTATACCCGCGACCATTTCATCTTTTGCTTTACCTTTAACCGGTTTAAGCGGCACTCTTCGACCATTACACGTTACAACATAGCGATCGCTCATTGTTCCTTGTACTTTTATTTGCACTCTTTCTAATGACGAATCTACATAGCGCGCCGTACCCGACGCACTTGCCTCTTCGCCTAGTACATGCCAAGGCTCGATTGCGGTTCTAAGCTCAAGTGTAACGTTATCAAGTTCTCGCGTTCCACATACCGGAAACCTAAATTCAAAAAATGGATTTAACCAACTTAACTGAAATTGAAAACCTGCTTGTTGTAAATCGCGGCTTACTTCAGCTAAATCGTTTTCTACATATTGTGGTAATAAAAACTTGTCGTGTAACTCTGTACCCCAACGTATTAATGGCTTGTGGTAAGGTTTTTTCCAAAACCAAGCAAGTAAAGTACGCAACAGTAGCATTTGCACTAAGCTCATTTGTGAATGTGGAGGCATTTCAAAGCCTCTAAATTCTACAATCCCTAAACGACCTGTGGCTGAGTCGGGTGAATAGAGCTTATCTATACAAAATTCTGCTCTGTGTGTATTACCCGTTAAATCCACCAATAAATTACGAAGTAACCTATCAACTAACCAAGGTTCAGGCACCTCACCTTCGGGCATATGCGAAAAGGCAATTTCTAACTCGTATAAAACTTCATCACGGGCTTCATCCACTCGCGGCGCTTGGCTTGTAGGACCAATAAAAAGCCCCGAAAATAAATACGACAAACCAGGATGATGCTGCCAATAGGTAATAAAACTTCTTAAAATATCAGGTCTGCGTAAAAATGGGCTTTGCTCAGGTGTTTCGCCACCAAGCGTTACGTGGTTACCACCACCAGTACCAGTATGGCGACCATCTGCCATAAACTTATCAGTACCTAATCGGCATTCTTTTGCTAAACCGTATAACGTTGTAGTTCGACTGACTAATTGATCCCACGATGTTGAAGGATGAATGTTTACTTCAATAACACCTGGATCTGGCGTTACAGCGTATTTTTCTACGCGGCTATCTTTAGGTGGGCTATAGCCTTCAATAACAAGCGGCATTTTAAGTTCTTTTGCTACACTCTCTATACTACTTATTAAACCCATGTAATGTTCAAAATGACTTGTTGGTGGCATAAATATATATAAACGCCCCTCTCTCACTTCCATTACAAGCGCAGTTTTAACCATTTCTTTACCAATAAAGCCCTTTTTAAGCTTTTTAGCTTTGGTAAAATTTTCTGGAATATCAAACGGGTCGCGGTCAATAATATTGCCGCTCCACTCAAGGCTGTCTAAAGGTAGGCGATAACCAAGTGGTGATTCACCCGGTAATAAAAAACAATGACCCCGTTTAAACTCCCACGTACACGACTGCCAACAGTTTTTACTATCGTTCCATTTTAAAGGTAGAACATAGCCAACAGGCTTTTCTATGCCTTTATCCATTTTAGCTAAAAAGCCTTTTCGGCTCATTGCATGAAGAAGTTCTGGTTGATCAGGCTTTATTTCGGTAGGTAATGAAGCTTCTTGCCACATGTGATATAAAATATCTTCATAAGCCGTAGTAAGTGCCTTGGTTTCAAGACCAAGTGAGTCACACAGTTTATCAGCAAACTTTTTAGTATCGGTATGATCAAATTTATAATCTTTATTAGGATCGGCTAATAGTGCAGCATCTTGCCATAAAGGCTCACCATCTTTGCGCCAATAGCACGCATATTGCCAACGTGGTAATGGCTCACCCGGATACCATTTACCTTGTCCGTAATGAGTAAAGCCACCTTTTGTGTATACTTTATTCATTTCTACAAATAAATTTTGAGCTAATATTCTTTTTTCTTTACCATCGGCATCAGTGTTCCACTGAGGATGTTCCATATCGTCAATAGAAATAAACGTAGGTTCGCCGCCCATGGTTAAATGGATGTTTTCTTCATTGTAAACATTATCAACGTGCTGACCTAAGCGGTTAATTGCCGCCCACTGCGCCTCAGAATACGGCTTAGTAACACGTGGGTCTTCGTGTACACGCGTTACTTTATTATAAAAGCTAAACTCAGATTTACAGTCGTCTATACCGCCTGTTACCGGCGCTGCCGAGCTTGGCTCTGGCGTACACGCCAATGGAATATGACCTTCACCAGCAAATAAACCCGAGGTAGGATCAAGCCCTATCCAACCTGCACCCGGAATATACACCTCGGTCCATGCATGCAAATCGGTAAAGTCTTCTTCTGGACCGCTTGGGCCATCTAGTGATTTTTGATCTGAGGTTAGCTGTACTAGGTAACCCGATACAAATCGAGATGCCAACCCTAAATGACGAAACAATTGTACTAACAACCAAGCAGAATCACGACACGAACCTGTTTTTTTACTTATTGTTTCGTTTGCCGTTTGCACACCGGGTTCTAAACGAATGCCATAACCTACTAATTCATAAATAGCTTGATTAACAGCCACTAAAAAATCAACGCTTCTAAGCGGCTCTTTAGGATTTAAAGATTCAATTAATTCTTTAAATTTTGGACTGGCTTTACGTTTTTTTAAATAAGGAGTGAGTTCTGATTTTGAAATAGCATCGTAAACAAACGGGAAGTTTTCGGCGTAATCTTCTAAAAAGAAATCAAAAGGATTAATAACCGTTAGTTCGGCGACCAAATCAACTGTAAAACTAAATTCGGTAGTTGGCTTGTTAAACACCACCCTCGCTTGGTAATTACCAAAAGGGTCTTGTTGCCAATTTATATAATGATCTTCTGGAACTATTTTTAAAGAATAACTTTTAATTTTTGTACGGCTATGTGGCGCTGGACGTAATCGGAATATATGCGGCCCCATATTAACTGACCGATCGTATTTATACTGAGTATGGTGCGAAATCCCAACTGTAATTGTCATCTATTAATTCCCCTTTAATAATGTATGGCCACAATATAACGCTGAAAATATTATTTGGACTAATTCACTTGTGCAATTTTTATACCAAAAGACTTGCTTAAGTAGTACTGTTCATCCACTCGCGGCTCTTGCACAAAGCAACGTTATGCATAAAGGTTTTGACCTAATTAATAGGAAAAACACACCAATTCAATAAATAGTAAACTTAGTGTAATTTAAACCATCAATTTTAGATTTTTAATGGTGCAGAAAATGCACCAAAATAGTGCTTTAAAATAACTTACAATTAAAGCTAATTAATTTAAAATATTGAAATAAAACAAATAAAGTTAATTTTTCAAAATACTTACTCCGTTATTTATAACGCTAAACGGTTATAATTAAAAGTATTTATTTAGAGTTTAAAAATCATTAAAAATAATCATTAAATAGTAAGAAATAGTTCACAATAAAGCTGCTGTTAAAGTAAGTAACGGTGCTATACTAGATCGATTTTTAACCGCTTACGTTACAGTAAAACTAACAATCTCGATGAGATAAAACAAGCAACTTTTAATACATAGATGCTTACTTTAAAGATTAGTTTTGCAGTGGTGTGTTTTAATTTCAAACAAAACAGAACACGTCCAATTTGAAAAACCAGCACACCTCACTAACCTGTTAATTTTTCATTATCATCAATGCTAAAGGTAATGCAGCACTAGGGCGTGTTGTTCTTTGGTGGTTGAATTTGCAGCAGTGTGTTTGGTATTTAAGCAAGGCAGAGTCTATGATGTGTGGTTGTTCCCCATACATAGGCGATAACGCAGCATAAATGCCAAACATGCGCTGCCCCTGGGTTCTTTCTAGGGACGATTGACTCTTTGTTGCTCGGTTTTTACTTAGCCCACTAGGTTACAAACCTCGCGCCGCGATTAAATCGCCCCTAGATTGAACAAATTTCAATCCCAAAAATCAACACGGCCTAGCATATTTTCAGATTTTTTAAATCAACCCAATCTACCTAATAGGATATTTTCTTATGCAAAAGCTAACAGATGTCGGTGAAAACTTAGTTAATGGTATAGCATCTCGTTATAACCTCAGTCACGATGCAGTAATTCACATGTTAGTTAGCGTTAATAACGGCGGTTGCTCAATGGCACAGTTTAATTGCCCAGAACTTGGTGGTTCTGGTCAATGGATGCGTGGCGGAATGACAATGGTTGGCGACATGTTTAACAACGGCTTAAAATCAACCGTTGATAACTTGTGCAACGAACTTGCTAATATATTGAGCAATAACCAAATATTCCCGGTTATTCCTGCAGGAACGCCTGGCAGCAATCAATGGTGGCCAGGTAATCTAGGCAGCCCATTTAGCAGTGGTGCGCAAAATAATATTCGCTACGCTATATTCCCTAATCGCTTAGCCGTTGAATTAAATGGACAAGTGAGCGTATACGACACGTTAGATCATAATATTGGTGGTGTAAGCCAACAGCAAGGCAATAATACCTCTCTTACATTTAACAGTCAGTGGGGGACAATTAATGTAAATACCCTGCCATTAATTTCAGGGCAAACGCCAACGCCTCCAGAACCACAAAAAGACTTTACGCAGCAAGTAACGCAGCCGAATTTTGCATCGTTAACACCAAACCAAGTTGAAGCACCGGCTAATAATACTGTGGGGCAATACTCGGTAGACGAAACGCTTCAAATAATTGAAAAGTTAGCACAACTTCGCGACTCTAATGCGTTGAGTGATGATGAATTTAATATTAAAAAGTCTGAACTTTTAAAAAGGATTTAACCACTATCCTCCAATAGCATAGCGCTAAGTAAAAGTGGTTTATACGGTCTCTTTTTTATTCGGTAACATATGAAAACATTTAAATGTAATTGCACAGATCAACTTATTTTATTTTTTGAAAGCAGCCATTGTTTGGCTTGCGGTAGAACCGTGGGTATTGATGATGAGTTCGACCAAGTTGAACCCTATGAAATTGATGAGCAATCGGGGTTATTTTACAAAGCAGAAGCGCCTGACGTTTTTTATAAAAAATGTGATAACAACGCTCAGTATCACGTATGCAATGGTATGGTTAATTTAGACACATTTATACCTGTTGCCGATAAAGACGAAGTGCTGTGTTTTTCGTGCCGCTTTAATGAAACGGTGCCCGATTTAAGTATTGTTGAACATATTCCATTATGGAAAAAAATGGAGACAGCAAAACGTCGCGCTTTGTATACATTAAAATCATTATCACTCCCTTTAAATACAACGATTCAAGAACCTGAAAGCGGATTAAGCTTCGATTTTATAGCAGACCGTAACGTAAGCGATCACTTTGTAAGCCCTATTATAGGTCAGGACGTTGTATTTACAGGACACGATTGCGGGCATATCACTATAAACCTAGCTGAAGCAGACGACGTAGCACGCTCTCAAGCTAAAATAGCAATGGGTGAGCGTTATCGGACTTTACTTGGTCATTTTCGCCATGAACTTGGTCATTATTATTTTGATCAACTAATCGCAAATTCACCAAAAAAACATACTTTATGTAAGCAATATTTTGGTGATGACGAATTAGATTACCAGCAAGCGCTCGATACTCATTACAAGCAAGGTGCGCCAGCTAACTGGCATGAAACCTTTATTAGTGAATACGCTACTATGCACCCTTATGAAGACTGGGCAGAAACATGGGCGCATTACATGCATATTATCGATACTTTAGAAACAGCCAAAAACTTTTCAATTACAGGCTCAACAACGGGTAATGAGTTTGAATTAGATGAAGCAGACGAGCTTCGATTGCCACAAAGTGCTTATTACTTTAATTCACAAACATCGATTGATGCTATTTTAGATACTTGGATGGAATTTTCGATCATTCTAAATTCACTAAATCGCAGCATGGGACTTGCCGATGCCTACCCATTTGTACTTACTCAAGCGGTGCGAACTAAGTTATCTTTCATCCATCATGCTATCCATAACAGGCTCAATTTAATGCCTGATTTGAGCATTGGAAAAGTGTAATAAAATAAGCTCAGTCCAAAAAACATTTTAATAAAGAGCCATTTATTCTTGCTATGACTTTTCATGCATAGGTAGGTGGCTTTTTTATGATGAGCAAAAGCCGTAAAAATAGTATATCCCCTACTTTCTCGCTGAAGCTTTGTTAGTTTGTCACAGCGAGGTTATTCTTAAGTCGACTTATGATTTTTTCTTGGTAAATACTAACTGTAGAAAACTTTTGTATTGAAACAAATAAGTCAGTTAGTTTTTCGTTTGATATATCAGAGATATTAATCCCTTTATATATAATAGGTGCATTATTTTGTCTGGTTAGCTTATTCGACAGTAAAATATTCAATTTTACTGTACGTGCTAACTCTTCTTGATACAGAAAAAATTCTCTTAAATGTGTGCTAACAATATTGGCTGGTTTTGATCTGTCTATCATTAAAATTTCGTCAATTAGTCGATTTAACCTGCTGCGAGACTCTATTGCTTCGTCGAGAATATCTAACCAATTAAGTTCGCTATTTGATAGTAAAGCTAAAAAATATACCGTACGTGCTTTATTGTAATTAATAAAACCAGGCCACATAACATCTTCGCTAGATACTCTAAGTGCTTTATCAAACTGCTCAGCGGCAGATTTAAGATACATACTTACTTCTTCAAGTATTGATGGCTCTATAGTATTAATATTTTTTTGAGCCAGCTCTAAACCATCAATCGACAAAATATCTACAGAGTTCATATTTAGCGACTCTCGTAACAAATGCATGCCTTTTTTGTTGTAATACAAACCTAGGTAATTATGGTAAATGGTTTTTGTCACTGGGTTACGAAGAATTGGACCTCTCACATGAAGTAAGTCTGCATGAATATTAAAATTATCATCAGCTACAAAACTTTGGTAAGACACAACAGCTTTAAATAGCTTTATTGTTTCCGTTATTTGAATTGAATTACCTTTACTCACCGAGTGCAATATTTCACAGCGCCTATCAACTTCTGACAAAATTGTATCCATACGCTTTTTATAAAGCACTTTGTTAGTTTCTGATGCATTAAAAACAGCTGGAAATAAAACAATTAGGTCAATTATATACTGAAGGGTATCGGCAAAAAGAACGGCGGTTTCTGACTCTTTTTTTAGTTTATGCTCAATAGAGTCAAAAATTTCTTTCTCTAGTGTATTTTCATCTTGGGATTTAAACTGATTAATTAACTCTGGAAGTGAGGTTACGTAATTTTCATTATCTAAAATGTTACCTTCCATTTTGCTAATATTATTTACACTATCAATTGATGTATATGTTCTAACAGTAATAAATAAAGCTAATACGGCTATACAAAAGCTTACTGTTGATATGGTAAAGCTTAGTAAATCTTTACCTTCTTTTAAATCATATACCCATACAGCAAGAAAAGCTGAAAGTAGAACAAGTAATAATATTGTAAAATATAACATTTTTGATGTGCGCATATGTCTTCCAGACTTGGGTCGAGCTAACAATCTAACATTGCTGATTTATAACACGAAAAACGCAGACTTCACACGCAAACTGAGAGCTATATAACCTCTGTAGAGCACAAGTAATGAAATATCTGCATCACTCTTCCCATTTACCCAGCGCTTGTTTGTCACTTTGTTTAAACTCAACCCAATTTGATGAGTCTTTAAAGTGCTCTTTCTTCCAAAACGTGGCGTGGTTTTTTAAATAATCCATTATAAATTGTGCACCTTCGAACGCGGCTTGGCGGTGGCGGGAGGTTACGCCAACAAATACAATTTGCTCACCAAGTGCTAAATAACCAACGCGGTGAATAATACATATTCGCGCTAGTTGCCAGCGAGTTTGTGCTTGCTCTGCAATAGATTGAAGAAGTTGCTCGGTCATACCTGGGTAGTGCTCAAGCTCAAGTGCAATAACGTTATCGCCACTGCTGAACTCTCTTACCAAACCTGTAAAGGTGACAACAGCGCCATCGCTTTTATTATTACTACAAAGCATATTGTGCTCGTCACCTACATTAAAATCATCGGTTTGTACTTGAATATGTATGCTCATTACCCACCTGTAACCGGCGGGAAAAAGGCAAGCTCATCCCCGGCTTTCACTATTTCGTCGCTTGATGACATAGTTTGGTTAAGCGCTGCAAGTAGCTCACGCTCCTCCAGCCACGGTTGCCAATGCGGGTATTGGCTAACTAATCTTAATTTAAGCTCTGAAATACTAAGCGGCTGCGTAATCTCAAGGCTTAATTTACTGCACTTCAAGCGCTCTTTTAGTTGCCCAAAAAACAATAACTCTACATTTTGGGCGCTAGATATAGCATCGTTTGGATTAATCTCGCTGCCAACTGCCATTTTTGCCCCCAGCTTTTTGAGTAACGCGCATGCCGCTAATTTCCATTAGTGGGTCGGCTGCTTTACACATATCAAACAAAGTAAGCGCAGCAACAGATACCGCTGTTAACGCTTCCATTTCGACCCCAGTTTTACCGGCAAGTTTGCAGTAGCTGGTTATTTTAATTTGGCTGTTTGCTTCATCAAGTTCAAAATCAACAGCTACTTTAGTAAGTGCAAGCGGATGACAAAGCGGGATTAAATCAGCGCACTTTTTAGCGCCTTGAATACCCGCAATACGTGCCACTCCTAACACATCGCCCTTTTTGTTTTGATTAAGCATTACTTGTTCAAAGGCAAGCTTGCTCATGCTAATAAATGCTTCAGCTGAGGCATCGCGCAGGGTTACGTCTTTGAGCGATACATCAACCATATTAGCTTGGCCGTTTTCGTCTACGTGGCTTAGCATACTATTGCTCACGCGATTCACACTTTTTACCAATGGTAATGTGCGGTACAAAGTTACACGGTTTATGCATTGAGTTAAGTTGATCTTTTATAATGCCTGTCCACGCTGTTTTACATGCGCCTGTAGAGCCTGGCATACAAAAAATAACGGTGTTGTTAGCAAGCCCTGCCAATGCACGAGATTGAATAGTTGAGTTACCAATTTCACCGTACGATATATGTCTAAATAGCTCACCAAAGCCGTCTACGCTTTTATCAAACAACGGCGCAAATGCCTCAGGTGTTGAATCACGTTCAGTAAATCCTGTACCACCAGTCACTAAAATAGCGTGAATGGTGTCATCGGCTATCCACTGCGATGCAATAGCGCGCATTTGGTAAACATCATCTTTTACAATTTCTTTATCCGCTAAGTGATGACCCGCCTCAGTTAGCGCTTTAATTAAGTAATGACCAGAAGTATCGGTAATCGCATCGCGCGTGTCGCTTACTGTAAGCACGGCAATGTTTAAGGCTATTTGTGACTCAGTTGTGTGGCTCATAATGTTTTTCTCAATTGGTTAATGCTTTTGTCAAAATGCTCATTTACAGCTTTAAATTGCGCCGGTGTATTGGTGTTTATTAATGCATGCGCTTTATTACATAAAAGCGTTTGCACACCAATGCTTTGGGTAAACTGTTTTATTGATTTATGACTGTTTGCGTTTGTGAGTATGTGTTTTAAATGATTTTTTACACTGCTTGTATTACGAATATACAGCGGTAGAGGTTCATTTTCAAAGTGCCAAGCATGTATTTGTGACTCATTTAATTGATTGCTCACACTTTGTACGTTATTTGACTGAGAAGCCAGCACTATTGTGTTTAACAAACTACTTGTAAGTAGTGGCATATCTACCGCAGTAATAAGTAAATCGTGCTCGGTGGCTAATAATGTGGAATAAATTCCACCAAGGGGTCCACTATTGGGGTATACATCTTTAACGTACTTTTCTGAGGGATAATCGCTCGGCGAATAATGGTTCAATGATTTGACCGGATTTATAACATTGCGGCTTATTAGTATATTTTTAGCACCTGCGTCTTTTAATAAATCATACGCATTGTGCAATAGTGTTTTATTTTTTAAAACTAAATCGGCTTTGTCTGTGCCCATTCTTGATGACTTACCACCAGCAAGCACAACGCCTGTAAAATCTCGCTTAACTTTCATATTAGCTTTTATATGAGTATTCACATCAGCTCCCATGTTAGCCACCTAACATGGCTAAGTGAGTTGTCGCACCTGTTAAGCGTTTATCTAGCTCATGGCTTATTTCTTTATTGCCCATAGCAGCTCGAATAGCCTTTACGGTTGCTGCAGTATCATCCTCGTTTAGTAGCTCGCGTAAATCTATACCTTGCTCGGCAAACAAGCATAAGTGTAATTTACCCAGTGCCGACACCCTTAAGCGATTACAACTTTTACAAAAGTCTTTACTGTACGGCATTATTAAACCAATACGACCATCGTAATCAGGATGACAAAATTCCTCAGCGGGTCCATTTAATTTTCCCCTAACGACTTGTAACCAACCTTGGTTGAGTAATTGGGCTTTAACCGTTTGCCCACTTAAGTGGTTTTCTTCAAAAAAGGTTGCGCCGTCACCGGTTTCCATTAATTCTATAAAGCGCACTGTAACTTTGTGGTGCTTTACCCACGCTAAAAAATCCTTCAATTGGTTTTTATTAAACTGCTTGGCAAGCACTGCATTTATTTTTATGTCTTTTATGCCCAGCTCTACCGCGCGTTCAATTCCTTTTAAAATAAGGTTAAGTTTGTCGTGCCCTGTTATGAGTTTAAACATACTCGGATTTAAACTATCAATACTGACGTTGAGCGCATCAAGCCCTGCTTCTGCAAATTCATCAATTTTCTTTAATAAATTAAAGCCGTTGGTAGTAATGGCTACTTTTTCTATGCCGGGCGTGTTTTTACAAAGCTTTATAATATCGGTTACGTCGTTTCGTAAGCATGGTTCGCCACCTGTAATACGCACTTTTTTAGTACCTAGCTCTGCAAACGCATTTACTAAGGTGTTTATTTCGTTTTTATTTAAAAAATTACGCGGCGTATCGCACTGATACCCGTTTGGTAAACAATAACTACAACTAAAATTACATACATCGGTTATTGAGAGGCGCAAATAGTTAAACTGCCGACCAAATTGATCATTAAGCATATGCTTCCTTTTTTCTTTACATTACAACCGCAACATTAATACTGTTCGCTTTTTGCGTAGCATGTTGCTTAATTAATTGGCTTAATTGTGTTTTACACGAACCGCAGTTCGTCCCACATTTAAGTTCAGACCCCAATTGCTCGACTGTGTTTGCACCGTTTTTAATGGCGTTTATAATTGGCTGCTCTCTTACTTTAAAGCAGCTACACACTTGCATGCCTTGGGTAAATTCTTCATCGGGGGTTGCATAAAGCAAAGACTGTAACTGTGTAAAGGTCAGTAATGGCTCTGCAAATAAATGGTTTATCCACTCAAGTGATATTTCTTTTTGCTCATTAGAAATAACACCAACAAACGCTAATTGATCGTTTTGAATACACTGCACATGCATGGCTTTTGCCGAATTCATAGCCGACCACTGCCCTTGTAAACCGGTTAAGGTTTGGCAGTAATACAGTAAATCACTTTGTGGCTCATTAAGCGCCAATTGGTAATTAAAGCAATTACTAGCATTAACTTTGAGCCAAAAATCACTGTTTATAACAAGCTCGTTTTTAGCAAACAGCTGCATATATTGCACAAAGGGTGCCTTAACTATATTAACAGCGCCGTGTTTGCACTCAGCCTGACCAGATAGAGGGTCAACTACCGATTGATACAACCCACTTACTGTTGCTGATGACGCAAATTGCTTGTTCCAATGAATAGGCATAAAGCATTCACCTTTTCGCACGGAATCGGTTACTTTTGCATGCGCGGTAACCTGCCCCGTTTGGGCAATCGCACTTATTAAATCGTTTTGCTTAATTGCTAATTTACTGGCATCAAGCGGATTAATTTCAATATACGGGCGTGTAATATGCGATGAAAGCGCAGTGCTTTTACCCGTGCGGCTCATGGTATGCCATTGGTCGCGTATACGTCCTGAGTTCATTACAAACGGATAATCACTTGATGTTTGTTGTACCGGTAATTGAGGCGTTATAGGTATAAAGCGCGCCTTTTTATCAGCGGTGCTAAATTGGTTATCTGTAAAAACCTGACCGTTTTTATAAGGCTGATTTTTAACAACAGGCCACATAATGGGTTTTAAGTTATCGTACTGGCTTTTTGTGAGCCCAACTAAACCAGAGAGGTTTAATAATCGGCTGCCATTATTTTCAAAGTCAGTTAATTGTGCCCATTCTTCAAAAATGCCACTTGGGTCTGTAAAATCAAACCCTTCAAAGCCCATTTTTTTAGCGACTTCGCACATAATTTGCCAATCGTTTTTAGCTCCCGAATAAGGCGCTACTAAAGGGCGCTGCCTTGATATTCTGCGCTCTGAGTTAGTTACTGTGCCGTTTTTTTCACCCCATCCGGTTGATGGAAAAGCAACATCGGCAAATTTTAACGTATCACTTTTTGCAATACAGTCAGATACAACCACCAGCTCGCAGGTCTCTAATGCCTTTTTAATAGCGGCGTTATTGGGCAAGCTCACCATTGGGTTTGTTGCCATTACCCACACTGCTTTTATTTTTCCTGCGGCTATTTCATCAAACATATCGATGGCATTGCTGCCTGCTTTTTTAGCGATCGTTGGCGAGAGCCAAAAGCGTTGTACAAGTGATTGATGTGCTTCGTTTTCAATATCTAAATGCGCCGCTAACTGATTAGCCAAACCACCTACTTCGCGCCCGCCCATCGCATTGGGTTGCCCCGTAATCGAAAACGGACCGTTGCCTGGTTTAAGTAATTTACCTGAGGCTAAATGCGCATTAATAATAGCGTTGCATTTATCTACACCCGAACTTGATTGATTTATACCCATTGAGTAAAAGCTAATCGCACTTGGGCTGTTAGCAAATAGCGCGTAAAACTCAGTTACTTGCTCAATTGCTATATCGCAAAAGTCGCTAACTGCCTCACAGCTCCACTTTTGTGCCTCTTGCAGCGCGCTTTCAAAGCCGTTTGTGTGCTGAGCAATAAATTGCGTATCGAGGTGGTTATGCTCATGTAAATAATTAAGTAAGCCGTTATAAAGCGCGGCGTCACTGCCTGGTTTTATATTTAAAAATGTGTCGGCAAGCTCAGCGGTGTCAGTTTTTCGCGGATCAATAACCACCACTTTCATATTTGGGTTAAGTTGCTTTGCACGCTCCATTCGCTGATACAAAACCGGATGAGTCCACGCTGCATTAGAGCCAATTAAAATAAGCAGCTCAGTTTGCTCTAAATCCTCGTAGGTACACGGCACTACGTCTTCACCAAAAGCGCGTTTATAACCTGCCACAGCAGATGACATACACAGGCGCGAATTTGTATCAATATTGCCTGAGCCTATGTAGCCTTTCATTAATTTATTCGCGATGTAGTAATCTTCAGTAAGTAACTGCCCTGATACATAAAAAGCCACAGCATCGGGTCCGTGCTTTTGTATTATGTCGTTAAATTTATTGGCAACGTGGTCGGTTGCTTCATCCCACGTAACAGCTTGATTATTAATAAGGGGTGACGTTAAGCGGTTATCACTGCCTGTGGTGTCGAGCAAATGGGTGCCTTTTACACATAAACGACCAAAGTTTGCGGGATGCTCTCGCATGCCTTCAAGCTTGGTTGGCACATTATTAAAAAGTGAAATATCAACACCACACCCTACACCACAGTAAGCACATGTTGTTTGTTTTAAACTCGTTTTATTTATAGTTGGTGACGTGTTTGCGGTTGCCATACTGCTCTCTTTTAGTGTGCTTTAATTTATGCGGGCTGTTTTACAGGCTCATTAAGGGTAACTACGTTAATAGTGTTACTTGCTTTAGCGAGTGCGCTGCTTATTACGTTTTGAACGAGTTTTTCACAACCTCCACAGCCTGTACTGGCTTTGGTGCTTTGCTGCACACTTGCCAAATCTATGCAGCCTTTAGCGACTGTTTGTTCAATGGTGTGTTTAGTTACTTTATGACAAGCGCAAATAATAGCGTCATCAGGCAGGTCGTCGGCGCTTAGCTCTGCTATGTCGCCAGCAAGGGGCATAATGAGCGCTTCGGGGGCGGTGGTAAGTTCAATGTCGTTTAAATGATATTGCAGTAAATTATCGTAATCGCTGGTATCGCCAACAAGTACCGCGCCAATCAGCTTATTACTTTGTGAATTAGTGACTACTTTTTTATAAATGCCATTGGGTTGGTCTTCAAAGTAATAGCTTATTGCGCCTTCGCTGCGTGCATGTGCATCGCCAATAGAGCCCACTTCAACACCCATTAATTTAAGCTTGGTGCTCATATCGGCACCGCTAAATTCATCGGCTTTATTGTCTAAGCCAGTACTTTGCAAAGTACCTTGCTGCGTATCTTGTAAAATATGCCCAACTGCTATTTTAGCCATAGCGTAACCGGGTGCCACTAAGCCAAAAATAAAGTTATTCCATAGTGCACATTCGCCAATCGCGTATATGTTTTTGTCGCTAGTTTGGCAGTGGTTATTAATAACAATACCGCCGCGCTCACCTATTTCTAAATTAAACTCGCGGGCTAAATTATCATAAGGGCGAATACCCGCCGAAAATACAATCATGTCGGTTTCAAGGGTTTTACCGCCTTTAAAACACATTTTGTAACGGCAGTTCTCACCCTCTACTATTTCCTCGGTTGCTACCGATGTATGCACAGTAACGCCTAAATCTGTAATTTTGTTTTTTAGTAACCGACCGCCACCCGCATCAACTTGTACGCCCATAAGTTGCGGTGCAAATTCTATTACGTGAGTATGCAGACCCAGTTGCTTTAATGCGTTTGCAGCCTCAAGCCCCAGTAAACCGCCACCAATTACCACGCCTACTTTGCTTCCGTGGGCTGAGTTTTTTATTGCGTGTAAATCGTTAATGGTGCGATAAACAAGGCAATGCTCACGATCTTTACCCGGTATAGGAGGTACAAATGGAAATGAACCTGTAGCAAGCACAAGCTTGTCGTATTCAAACGACTCCCCTTTAGCGGTCGTTACAGTTTGCGCATCACGATTTATGTCAACCACTTTAGAATGAGTATGAAAGCGTACTTGCCAATCGTCATAGGTTTTATTGCATGTAAGTGCGAGGTCGTCTGCGGTTTTACCTTTAAAAAAAGACGATAGTTGTACGCGGTCATACGCTAAACGGTCTTCACCGCTGAGTACCGTAATCTCAAATTGCTCATCAGCCTGATTTTGAGAAACTAGCTGCTGCACAAAATGGTGCCCCACCATTCCGTTTCCTACCACTACAACACGCTGCTTGCTTAGCATTTACCCACCTTAAAGTGATACCTATTTTAGTAATTGACTAAAATTGAAATCGAATAATTTGTTATAGGTTTGTTATAGCAATATGTAAGCCAAATATATAAGCATTTAAAATCAGCAAGTTGGCTACATTGGTGCAGAGGTGAAAAGCATAAAGCTCAACAAGATGGTGCAATTGCACCATCTTGTGTCGCTAAAAATTACAAGTAAATATTAGAAGATAAAGAGGATTAAAATTTAGCGCTCATCCATACCCACAATTTTTGAGTATCGACTTTATTAGCTGCAGTATCGCCCGCTGAGTAATCAGCATATTTAACACCCACTGCGTATTGTTTATTAATAGGTTTAACGTATTGTACGTTTAGTTCAGTACCCAAATCGTCAACCCCATTTGATTGCTCATTAGCATCAAAACTGTGATAAGCCACCAGCCATTTTCCGTCAAACGCTTTACCATTTAAGCTTATGTAGGTGTCGTCCAAGCCTTGTGTGGGTGTATTTAAAAATGTATCTGCCCAACCATTAAATTTATGCAGCGTGGCAAGTGGTGTTGCAAAGCCGTAATCGCCATTGTCAGAGCCAAGTGACTCTATGCCGACTTTTAATGTTACTGTTTTAGTGCCCAAACCATTTAAATCAACAGCGCCTTCAAGTGCATAGTAATCGGCATCAAAATCACTCACGCTTGTTGAGGCAGACTGCGTTGCATACTCCGCTTTGTAATAAAACTTTATGTCGTTTAGGGTTTTATTACCGTTAAAAGAAACGCCATAAGTGTCTAAACTGTGGTCTTGTATAGCATCGTCACTTAATAAATAACTGTATAAAACCACTTTACCGTAGTCTGTTTTAAAGCTTGCATTAATTAGATGATCGGACGACTCAATGTCTTTATCGTCAGCAAATATGCGGTTACGCTTATTTAAATAACTGTATTGTAAATCTATGTTATTAAATGCGTAATTAACGGTTGCTGCATCAAAGGTTTGCCTGTCTTGGCGCCAACCTACGTGCCCAACAAATCGCTGCCCATCAAGGGCTATTACTTGGCGCCCTACTTTTAGCGATAAACCATCGCGTACATATTTAACAAAACCTTGGTCTATCTCAGTGTTTTCTGGGTCTGCAATAACAGAGTAATTAGTATTTTTCCCCACCGTATTGTTGTAATCATCTACGCCCAATAGGCTGCGAATGTCTTCTACTTCAATAAGGGCTGAAAAACCATTCACCTCGTCTGTTTGATGCGTTAAGCGGGTTCTAAGTGTTAAGCCGCTTGCATCTTTTAAGGCATTTTCTTGATCAACGCTTTCAAAACGCAGTCTAAAATCAAGATCAGTTTGCGAAGCTTGGCTTATTGAAGGCGCAGTGAAGCAACCCAGTATAAAAATAATAGGTAAGTTGTTCTTATAGTTAAGCATTTTGGTTCTCTAAGTTTTAATTATTAATACACATACCAAAGCAATAAATAAACACAGCGAAATACATTTCCACACCATAACTGGATCGCGTTTCATTATTGAGCTTTTATTAGCGGTACTTTCTAAATAAGGATTAGGTTTGTTGATATCGTTTATAAACTCAGAAAAAGCTTGGTATCTGAGCTCAGGTTTAGGGGCAAGCGCTTTCATAAGGGCTTGATCTAACCAAAACGGAATATCGGCTCTGTATTTACGAATACTTGTGTAGTGCCAATGGCTGTAATCTTTTGGCGCTACGTGGTTAAGTGGCAGTGGTTTGTAAGGTAATTTTGAGCACAATAACTCGTATGCAATAACGCCAAGTGAAAACAAATCACTTTTAAAATCGGCGTGCATAGTAATAAGTGTTTCGGGTGCGGTGTAGTCGGCAGTGCCTTGCGGGCAATCATCCGCAATTTGTTTAACCGACTCGTCCATAGCCGCAACACTTACTGTGCCGTAATCAATGAGCGTTACTTTGCCGTGCGCATCTATCATTACGTTATCGAGTTTTAAATCACGATGTACCATATCGAGTCGCTGAAACGCCCTTAGTGCATGTACTATTTGTTCAACAATACTGCGTACTTGGGTTATTTCTGGGTGCGGCACGTCGTGCTTCCAATCACTCAGTGTTTGTCCGTCCATATACTCACAAATATGATACAAAAAACGACTTTGCGATTGCGTACTCAGTACTTTCATCACATTTAAATGGTTTATGCGTTGCCCAACCCAGCCTTCTCTTATAAAGCCTTGAAGGTAGTGCACATCGTCTTCAAAATTAACCGAAGGTGCTTTTAAAACCACTGGCGGTATATCGGGCGCTTGTTGCACTAAATAAATATGCGAGCGACTACTGGCATGCAATTTACGGATAACCGTGTAGTCATCAATTTTTTGCCCAACATTAAGCGCAGGTGGAATTTTTCGTCGTGTTAGCGAATGATAAAGTTCATCTAACTTTTGCTCGGCAATATTTTCTACTTTTACCAGTAAGCAACTTACGTTGTCGTCACTGCCTCGCGCTAATGCAAGTTCGGTAATTGCTTTAGCTGCATTTTCTAAATTAGTGTGCTCATTAATTAATTTAGCTATATCACTACTTGGGAGCACATCGTGTACGCCATCACAGGTTAATATATAAATATCGTCTGCTTTTAGGTCAACCTCGTATACATCTATTTCTTGATGAAGTTGTGCGCCAAGTGCACGTGTTAGCGTATCATTTACTTTGTGATCCCGTGTTATTGCCTCTATTTTATTTCCTCGTAGGCGGGTAATACGCGTATCACCTAAGTGAAATATATAACCCGTTGCCGACTTTAAAATAAGTGCTGTAAAAGTGGTCATCCAATCGGCTTGGCGTTGACCAAGGTGATTGTAATTAACTGATTGCGAATAAAGCCACTGATTTAAACTTGCTAACACCTTCGACACTGACTTTTTAACCGCCCAACTTTCGGGGGTATTTAAATACTCATTTATAAAATGAGTAACCGAAAGTTGAGACGCTTGTTTCGCATTTTTTGCTGATGAACACCCATCGGCTAAGCAGGCAATAACGCCTTTAGACTCTTTTTCTTGCGCTTTGGTATTAAGAGCAGCAAACGCATCTTGGTTTTCTGCTTTTAACCCTTTAGCGCTGTGGCCGCCAAATGAAACATTGAGTTCATTTTCAAGCGCTTTAGCGTGGTGTGTTTCATCAAACATAGTCAATAATGCCTTAAGTCACTGAAATAAGTTCAACGGTGCCGTCTTCATTTACTTCGGTAATATGGCCATCAGGTTCTTTCATAAAAAATAGTGCGCCTAAGCCAAGTAATGCACTACCCGCAATAATGAAAAAGAAGGTTTGATAATCAACAAGTGACAATGCCGTTAAGTAAACTACTGCACCAACATTACCATAAGCCCCTGTCATACCAGCAATTTGCCCAGTTAAACGACGCTTAATTAGTGGTACTGCCGCAAATACGGCGCCTTCACCGGCTTGCACAAAGAACGAACATGCCATAGCAGCTACTACAGCAAGCCATAAAGGCCACGATGCATCAACCAAGCCCATTACAAAATAACCAACAGCAAGACCCATCGTAAGTACGATAAGTGTTATACGGCGACCCAATTTATCTGAAATCCAACCACCACCTGGGCGAGATGCTAAGTTCATAAATGCATAAGCAGAGGCTAAAATACCGGCATACACCATATCAAGCGCAAACACATCCATAAAAAACAGCGGCAACATAGAAACAACCGCAAGCTCAGAACCAAAAGTTGTAAAATATAAAATATTTAAAACAGCCACTTGCTTAAACTCATAACGATGCGACTCAGGTACAGGCTCTTTAAAAATATGACCATTTACGTCAAAGGTTTTATACACTTCGTAAATATAAAGTAGGACTAAAAAAGCATACACAGCAAGTACAAAATTAGCCGAAATTAAGTTAGCACCGGTTGGCGAAAGCTTCCAAGTAAGTAATGCTAATGCGCCGTACATAGGGATTTTCATAATAAGCAGTAATACAAAGTCGCCTTTACTGGTAACTTCCATTGCGCCTACTTTTTTAGGCTTAAAGTATGTACCGCCTTTTGGTGTATCGGTTACATTTAAGTACCAAATAACACCAAATATAACGCTTAATACACCGGTTAAACCTACTGCATAACGCCAGCCATCTTCGCCGCCAAACATTAGTGCAATAATTGGCAATAACATAGCCGCAGCTGCTGAACCAAAATTACCCCAGCCGCCATAAATACCTTCTGCTATACCCAACTCGTTAGCAGGAAACCATTCACTCACCATTCTAATGCCTACAACAAAGCCAGCACCAATAAAGCCTAAAGCAAAACGCGCTATTGCTGCTTGCTCAAATGTAGTTGCCATAGCAAACATAAAACATGGAATACTACAGCTAATAAGTAGTGCCGCGTAAACAATACGGGGACCAAATTTATCGGTTAGCATACCCACCACAACACGCGCTGGAATAGTTAACGCTACATTTAAAATTAGTAATGTTTTAACCTGTGCCATGGTAATACCAAGTGAACCCGCTATGGCACCTAATAAAGGAGCATGGTTAAACCATACAAAAAATGACACAAAAAAGACCATCCAACTCAGATGTAATACTTTCATTTTTCCGCTAAACGATATTAGGTTAAACCCAGAACTCGGTTGCATGTTTATTTTCCTCGTAAACGTATTATTGTTTTATTAATGCCCCACCCTTTTATACGAGTAGCAGCCCAATTTTTGTTAAATTTAAGTTAACCCGATATAGCAATTACTAAGCCACTAATTAAAAACTATAAATTTCATATGGTTACATGCAACAGCTGTTTTTATACGTTATAGTTGCACTATATGAGTGAAGGGCTCTGGGTTGTTAGAGTGCAAATAAAAAGCGTTACTACTTGCTCTTGGATTTAACAACTTGGTATTGTTCAAAAAAAGTATGAGAAGTTTGAAAATGCAAAAAACACCGCTAACTTACCAGCAGCAACTGCGCTATTCACGGCACATTATGCTCCCGCAGCTTGATATAGACGGACAAGAGCGACTATGGCAATCGCATGCTTTAATTATTGGTGTGGGTGGGCTTGGTTGTGCGGTAGGTCAATACTTAGCGGCATCTGGCGTTGGCACGCTTACCTTAGTTGATAACGATGAAATAGACGTGACCAACCTGCAAAGGCAAATACTGTATAAAGAAAGTGATATTGGTAGTTCAAAATGCAGTGCTGCTAAAAAACAGCTTAACGCGCTTAATAGTGAAATAGACATAAACACCATTGAGGCATTTTTTGATGCAAGTACCTCTACAGAACAATTATTTAATAACATTGATATAGTGATTGATTGCTCAGATAACCTAGCAACGCGCAATGCACTTAATAGCGCCTGTTTTAACGCTAAAGTTCCGCTAGTGTCAGGCTCTGCAATACGTATGGAAGGACAAGTCGCGTGTTTTACTATGGATGAAAACAGCCATTGTTATGGCTGTTTATCACAATTTTTTAGTGAACAAACACAAAGCTGCTCTGAATCCGGCGTGCTTTCCCCAATTGTGGGGCTAATAGGCAGTATTCAGGCTACTGAAGCGCTAAAAATGCTTGCTGGTTTGCCAAGTGGCTTAGACAAACATTTATTGCTGGTGGATGGTTTAAGCATGGAGTTTAATCGTTTTAAAATAGCTAAAAACAGTCAATGTGCGGTGTGCAGCATTTAGTTATTCTAGATTACTGATTGTTGTATAAAGCACATCGCCCACTTTAAAGTCGTTTTTGTCCCACACTCGTCTTGATGCCAAGCAATACAATGTTTGCCCATCTACATTAAGCGTTAACTGCCATTTATTATTAATAAGCTCAGCCTGAGTTAATACCGACTTTAAAACATTGCTATGCGTTGTTTGCTCAGGCTTTAACGCACTAAACGACATTTGCTCACTTTCTATAATTAGCTTATTACTGCTATCTACAAGTGCAGGAAGCACAAAAAGCGGCTGCTCACTTTGCTGTAATTGTAGTTGATATAGCCCGTAGTCTTCATCAAATTTAACCACATTGTAATTAATTAAGCTCAGCGGTGTTTGCCTGTCGTTTGCATAAATAGCTTTTGCAACGTGTGCACTTGCACCTTGGTTTATCACCTTACCTTTATCAAGCTGAATAAGGGTATCGCAGCAAAATAGCAGCTCTTTTAATGAGTGACTTACTATTATAAATTTAATATTAAACTTAACTGCAAACTCGCTAAGTTTAGTGAGCGTTTTAAAACGCAATGACCAATCAAGCGCACTAAAAGGCTCATCAAGCATTATAAATTTTTGACCTGCTAACAGCGTACGCGCAAATACTACACGTTGGCGTTCGCCACCCGATAAGCTTTGTACATCACGGTTTAGTAAGTCTTGTAATTCAAGTGTTTTAACAACGTATTCTAGCGTTAAGCTGGTTTGCTTATTCCCGCAGTGTTTTTGTGTAAACGCTAAATTACCTGCCACATCTAAATGAGGAAACAACGGGCACGATTGCAACTGAAGCGTTATACCGCGTTTATCGCTTGGCAGCTCATGCACTGGCTGATTGTTTACATAAACATTTTTTGCCGGCTCTAAACCGCTAATACAACGCAGTAATGTTGACTTACCCGAGCCAGAAGGCCCGTAAACACCGAGTACATTAAACGACTCAAGCTCAAGGTTTATATCTAAATCAAAATTATTGAGTGCTTTAAAAAGGCTTAACTTAATCATGTTATTGCTTAACCCCTACAATGCTTTTATTAAACTTAAATAACAGCACTAAACAGGCAAACGAAATAGCCAGTAAAATAAGTGAAAGCTGATGTGCCGCCGTATAATTTAACGATTCAACATGGTCGTAAAGCGCAATAGACACCACCTGTGTTTGCCCCTGAATATTACCGCCAATCATTAATACCAAACCAAACTCACCCAATGTGTGCGCAAAGCCTAAAGCAAATGCGCTACCAATACTGGGTTTTAAAAGCGGAATAATTAAATGCACAAAGCGTTTAAACGGGCTTAACCCAAGCGCAATGGCAGCTTCGTTATAGGTTTGATTAATATGCTTAAACCCAGCCACAAGAGGCTGCATTACAAAAGGCAGCGAATAAAAAAGCGAACCAATAACCACACCCTGAAAACTAAACGCAAGCTGTGTACCCGTTAGCCAAAACCAAAACTGCCCAAAAGCGTGATCAGGCGAAAATAAAACAAGTAAGTAAAACCCTAATAACGTAGGCGGCAGCACTAAAGGCATTGCAATTAATGCCTCTAAAAATGGTTTAAATTTACCATTATAGCCAGCGAGCTTGTAAGCCACCGGAATACAAAAAACAAGAAGGAGCACTGCGGTTATAAAGGCAAGTTTTATAGTTAACCACAGCGCGGTTAAATCACTTTGAAGCATTGTTGTCCTTTATTCTGTAACCTAATTCAATTAACTGCTGCTGCGTAGCCTGCGTCATTAAAAATTGCATGAGTTGCTTAGCGCTAGCACGCTTTTTAGTCGAGCTAATAATAACGCCTTGTTGAATTATATCGGGATATTGATTGGTAGGCAGCACGGTATAATCTAAATATTTTTGATCTTGCGTGTTACTGTAAGCCGCCTTTAGCGATGAAACAGCCACCAGCCCTACTCCTACATTACCGCTTTCAACAAACTGAAAAGCATGCGTAATGTTATTACCGTACACATAATTTACTGGCATTTTAAAATGGTTATTAGCGTAGTGCTCTGAGGCACGCCCGTATGGTGAAAAACGTGGATTAGCAATGGCTACTTTATCATTTACTTTTTCAGCTTTGGGTTGCCACAAAGCAAGTTCGCCTAACGCGTAAGTGATTAAGCTACTTTGCTCGGCATAACCTTCTTTAATAAGTGATTGCGGTCGAAAATCGTCAGCCGATAAAAACACATCAAATGGCGCACCATGCACTATTTGCGAATATAAAACACCGCTAGAAGCGGCTGATATTTTCACGTCAACATTAGGTAATGGGGATTTTTTTAGTAGGGTTTGCAATACAGTTTTAAAATTACTCGCTACGGCTACTTGCAGCGTTTCTTTTGCGTTTACGCCGCACGAAAGCATGCATGCTATAAGCAAAAAATAACCCAACCATGTATTGTAAAGCTTTGACATTATAAGTATTGTTTCAAAATAAAATGATTTAAGTAAGCAATATATATGAACGATGTTTGCAATGCACCCGGTTTATTGCCAATTGAAACTGCAATACAAAATATACTTGGCTCGATAACGCCTGTTAAAGACGTTGAAACCATCACTATAATGCAAAGCGTTGATCGCGTTTTAGCAAGCGATGTTAAATCAACTATAAACGTACCAGCTCATAACAACTCTGCAATGGATGGCTATGCGCTATGTATTTCAGATAAAAGCTTAACCTATACACAAGTAGGTAGCGTGTTTGCGGGGCAAGTTTTTGAAGAAACGCTTACCCCAGGGCAATGCGTAAGAATAATGACCGGCGCCGCCATTGCACCAGGCGCTAACGGCGTTGTAATGCAAGAAAACGCCTCGGTTGATGGCGATAAAATTACGTTTACTGCGCAACCTGAGCTAAATGAAAACGTGCGTTTTGCTGGTGAAGATATTGCAATTGACGATGTTATTTTAAAAGCAGGCGATAAATTAAAAGCCGTTGATGTGGGGTTACTTGCATCTTTGGGAATTGCCAATATAGACGTAGTAAGAAACTTAAAAATAGCCGTACTTTCTACAGGCGATGAGCTAATAGAACCTGGTCAGCCGCTTAAGCAAGGCGCTATTTTTGAAAGCAACCGCGCTGTTATTATTAGTGCGCTGCAACAAAAAAATATAGACGTGCTTGATTTAGGAATTATCCCTGATGACAAAGAACTCATCACTAATGCATTTTTGAAAGCGAACGAACTTGCCGATGCCGTAATAAGCTCAGGCGGTGTATCGGTTGGTGAAGCCGACTTTACTAAAGAAGTGCTCAACGAAATTGGCGAAATACACTTTTGGAAAATAGCCATGAAACCAGGCAAACCTTTTGCCTTTGGTAAACTAGCTAACAGTTACTTTTTTGGCTTGCCAGGTAACCCTGTGTCGGCTGCTGTTACGTTTAATCAGTTAGTAGAGCCTGCACTGCAAAAGCTGTCGGGGCTTGGTGAAGTAAACCCTAAAATGCGATTTAACGCGGTTACTACATCCGTTATTAAAAAGCGCCCTGGCAGAGCTGACTTTCAACGCGGTACTGCAACAATTAACGAGCAAGGTGACTTAGTGGTTGCCCCGTTTAATAAACAGGGCTCGGGTGTACTTTCGTCGCTTAGTAAAGCTAACTGCTTAATTGTAGTGCCAGCACAAAGCGGCAATATCGAAAAAGGCGCAACAGTAAGTATTGAGTTGCTATAAAGCCTAAAATGCTACAGCTAACTGTATAATTTAGCTGTAGCGCTATGTAGGTCTTAAAATATTTTTATATTTAATGTTTGAATTAAACAATTTAACTTTTCGCTATGTCCTACAAACTCTTCTTTGCTTAATCTATTAACACACTTTAGCGCATTTTTAGTCGCAAAGTATCTATCATAACTTAGGCTTCTTTCGCATTTAACACTATACGTTGAGGGCCAAGAGCCACCGGCACCCGTTGCTATGCCAACAACGTTACATGTAGCATCTATATACTGCTCCCATGCTTTTATTTGTGCTTTAACTGCATCTACTTGGTAATCGTCATTTAGTTGTGGGTAGATTTCATCCATCATTTTACTGATTTTAGTTTTGTATCTATTGCCCTCTAAATTATAAGTATTGCCCGTGTGCATTGCACCGCCTTCTGGCCAACCATCAGCGCTTTGTGCAAATGCGCCAAATGATGAAATAGCAAAAGCAAACCCAATAATAATTTTATTCATTTTAAATCCCTTTAATAATTAAAAACGCCTATAAAAAATGCCGCTAAGCTTAACTGAGCGGCATTTTATTATTCAATAAGCTTTTAAAGAGGTCTATTTAAAAACCAAATATTTTTAAATCAAAAAACTTAGTCGCCACTGTATTTATAAATATCACAGCTAGAATGACAGGAATAAACGTTGAAAGTGAAAAGTTAACGTACTTTTCCATCAAGCTTCCCGCATAATTAGGCGAACCTAAGCTTAGCTCTTGTGTTAAGCGTGCTTTTTTCCAGCGGTACATTACAAACAAACACACCATTAAGCCATTAAGCGGTAAAATTGTGTCGTAAAATACATCAACAATAATATCAAAAAAGCTCTTATTAACGCCGCCATAACTGGTGAACGAAGTAAGGCTGTCAATCATACCAAACGACATTGTACATAAAATAGTAAGTACACCGGTTGAAAGTGTAAGGATGCCCAATGCTTTTTTACGGCTAATACCTTTACGGTCACTTAGTGTTGCTGTCGGTACTTCTACTATTGAAACAAGTGAAGTAATCGCTGCAAAAAATACTAATAAAAAGAATGAGAACGCAACAATAGACGCACCTACATAACCAATATCATTTTGCAGTGCTAATAATATTTTAGGTAGGTATACAAAAATCATTGATACAGACGAGTCAGAAAGTGCTGATGGGTCTGTGTTTGGATCAAAGCTAAATATAGCGGGCAACACCATTAGGCCCGCTACAAACGCAACGAGTGAGTCTGTAATAGCGACCATTTTAGCGCTACTTACAATGTCATCCTTTTTAGAAATGTACGACGCGTAAGTCATTAATATACCCATACCCAGCGATAGCGAGAAAAACGCTTGGCTTAATGCGCCATTAAGTACACTTGCACTCATCTTAGAAAAATCAGGAATAATGTAGTATTTAACACCGGCCATTGCGTTATCAAGCGTTAATACATAAGTAACTAAAGCAAGTAGCATGAAAAGTAAGGCTGGCATTAAAAATTTAGCGGCTTTTTCTATGCCTTGTTTAACACCCCCTAATAAAATTAAGTTAACAATAATAACCACAACGGCCATATAACCAAACACAGTGTAACTATTAATAAAAACACCAAAGTGGCCAGGATCTGCAAGTAAATCTAAATTACCGAGGCCTGTTTGCGTTAAGTAACCAAAAATCCAAACTGTAATTACCATATAAAACACAGCAATCATAAATGGTGTAAGCACCGCTAAAAAACCTGCTAGCTTCCATTTTTTATCGTTATTAGATAATAGCTTGTACGAACCAAGTGGATCTTTTTGAGCATTACGACCCATTGCCATTTCAGCCATCATGACTGGTAAACAAATAAATACGACAAATAAAGCGTAAATTAATAAGAATGCGCCACCACCATTTTTGGTAGCAGAAACCGGAAAACCAACTAAATTGCCAATACCAACAGCCG
Organism: Pseudoalteromonas sp. NZS37; assembly: GCF_015864265.1. Lineage (NCBI taxonomy): Bacteria > Pseudomonadati > Pseudomonadota > Gammaproteobacteria > Alteromonadales > Pseudoalteromonadaceae > Pseudoalteromonas > Pseudoalteromonas sp. NZS37. The sequence continues at coordinate 312,546 of NZ_JADYXL010000002.1, forward strand.
AACCTGCCGCTGCCATTATGAATCCGAGACGGGAACTAAATCGTTCTCTATTTTCGCTCATGCATAAAACCTTTTTATTATTTTGTATATTTCAGCGACTCTACCAGTGTTACACAGAGATTTTCAAGCAATTACAGCTTAAAAATAAAATCGAAGTGTAAACCTGTGTAAATACGCTTTTAATTCACCAATTTTCAACGCTGTGGTAGTATTGCGTTAATCAAATTTAACAATTTTTATGAGATTCCTTATGTTGTACATGATTCACTCAACAGACGTTGAAAACAGCTTAGAGCTTAGAAAAGCAGCACGCCCGGCACATTTAGCACGCCTTAGTGAGCTTGATTCACAAAACCGTTTATTAACTGCGGGTCCATTTCCGGCAGTCGATAGTGAAGATCCTCAAGAAGCAGGTTTTACCGGTTCATTAGTTGTTGCTGAGTTTGAGTCAATAGAAGCAGCTCGAGAGTGGGCAGCAGCTGACCCTTACGTTGCCGCTGGCATCTATGAAAATACAATTGTTAAACCTTTCAAAAAAGTGTTCCCTGCTTAAAAGTGTATTAAACCCTAAGAGCGTGTGTTGCACTGTAATTCAGGGTTTGTTCACAAGATTTTAATTAAAATTACTGAGATAAAAGCGAATTTAGCGTTTTTACTTGAATTTTAGTAACTTAGTTAATTAAACTAAGTGGGTCTGGTCTAGGAGTTTTCCATTATGCGCGTATTATTAAGCCTCGGTTTTATTGCTTGTGTTAGCTTAGCTAACTTTGCTCAAGCAGCGACGGCCACCCAAGCATCTCATGCTGAGGTGGACAAAAAGAAAGCCGTAATACTTGCAAAGAAAACAATAGGCGGTAAGACCTTAAAAATTACCGAAAAAACAGATTTTTATACCGTACGAATACTCAAATCTGACGGCCACGTCGTTGATTTACATATAAATAAAAAAACCGGCGAAGTGAAAAAGGATTAACAAATGCGAATTTTAGTTATTGAAGACGATTTACATTTAGCAGATAACCTACGTAATGCTTTAGAAAAAGAACGTTACAGCGTGGATTTATGTCACGATGGTGAAGCAGGTCTTTTCCACATTACAGAATACCCGCTTGATATGGCCGTAGTTGATTTAGGTTTACCTAAAATAGACGGTATTGAGCTAATCAATAAAGCACGAGCACAAGGCATTACCATCCCTATTTTAATCTTAACAGCGCGCGATCGCTGGCAGGATAAAGTAGAAGGTTTAGATGCAGGTGCAGATGACTACCTTACAAAACCATTTCATGTTGAAGAACTTATTGCACGTTGTAATGCATTAATTCGCCGTAGTGCTGGTAAAGCAAATCCAGAAATGACTGCGGGTCCAATTAAAATTCATACACGTTCACAACAAGTATGGGTTGATGATAAAGAACTTAGCCTTACAGCTTACGAATATAAAGTACTTGAATACTTAATGGTAAATCCGCAAAAAGTAATTTCTAAATCAGAACTTACTGAGCATATTTACGACCAAGATTTCGACCTTGATTCAAACGTAATTGAAGTATTTGTACTACGTTTGCGTAAAAAGCTTGACCCTGAAGGCGTACTAAACCCAGTAGAAACACTACGTGGGCGTGGTTACAGGCTTAAAAGCCAGTGGTAATACCGCAAATATCGTTAAAAATAAGGCAAGGATTTATCCTTGTCTTTGTTTTATTAGTCGCACTCCCTATCTTATTTTATTCAATTGGCAAAGCGTATTACGCTTCACTGGTTGATGCGACAGAAAAAACCCTCGAGGCACAGCTCTACTCGCTAATATCTGAAGTCGACTTTACTGAGCATGGTATTATTATGCCCAGCACTATTTTAGCGCCTGAGTTAAACAGATTAAATTCAGACACCTACGCAATGATTTACCGCGATGATGACCCTGTTTGGAACTCAGAATCGGCTGTAAATTTAAACTATGTACCTCAACAAATAGAGACCAAAGCCGGTGCCGCCGACTTCAGGCGTGTGGAGTATAATAATACCGCGTACTGGCAACTTAGCCTGACTGTAATTTTAAACAACATAGATCAATCAGAACAAGCTCGCTTTATATTAGTCAAACGTAACGACGCTCTACTTCGTATAATGGATGGCTTTAAGCAAACCCTAGTAGATTGGATGTTTATCATGGGGATTGCAATTGCAGGCCTAATGGCGATTGGTTTCATTTGGAGCGCTCGCCCACTCCAACGACTCGATAAAGAAATAAAAGCGATTGAATCGGGTGATATTCAAGAAATTAAAGGCCTCTACCCTGTAGAGCTGCAAACAATAAAAGCAGACCTAAACTTGCTACTTGAGTCGCAACAGCGCCAAAAAGAGCGCTATAGAGCCTCATTGAGCGACCTTGCTCATGCACTTAAAACACCGCTTGCAGTACTTAAATCAAGTCCATTGGCAAACGATGCAGATGCACAAGAACAACTCGACCGAATTAATGTGATGATCGAGCACCAATTAAAGCGTGCTGCAACCGGTGCATCAGACACGTGGAAAAAGCAAACACCTATTAAGCCAGTACTCGATTCAATACTCAGTGCTATGGCAAAAGTATACCGTGATAAAGATATTATTTTTACCTGCACCGTAACCGAAAAAGATTACTTTTTAGGTGACCAAACAGATTTAATGGAATTACTCGGTAACTTGATTGATAACGCCTGTAAAGCGTGCCGCTCGCAAGTAGAAATACAAGTAATCCAAAGTAAAACTCTGTGTATTGGAATTAGCGATGATGGCCCTGGTGTGCCAGAGGATAAACGTGAATCTTTACTTACACGTGGTACTCGCCTCGATACATACGAAAGCGGACACGGCGTAGGCATGGCGATTGTATCTGATTTAGTTAAGTCGTATAACGGGACGCTTACCATTACCGATGCTGATAACTTAGCCGGCGCTCAATTTATCTTAGAGTTTAATTACAATGACAAAAAGTAACTATTTATTAAAACTAACTGCCATTGTGCTATTAGCTACAAGCCAGTACAGCTTTGCAAATGAAGCATGTACTTTAGCCGCTAAAGCAACAACCGATGAAGCTAAGCGGTATATTCAATGCCTAGATAGCCAGATTGATAAAGCAAAGCAAGCACAAGGCAGTTGGATACAAAAGCGCAAATATGAGCTAACTAAATCACAAGAAAGCACAGGTAATACGCAAGTACTGCCGTTATTTATGCGCAGCATTAAAAATAACGAAAAGTACCTTGAGAGCGCCTGCCAATGGCGTTACTTAATAAAACTTCCTAATGCGACAACAGCGGCCATTAGCTATAAACTCTGTGAAATAGAGCTTATAAATCAATTTACAGAATCACTAAAACACCCATTTTAACGTAACTTAAGCACACTAAACTAGTTACGTTTATCTACTCGTTCCCTTTAGCCTACTTGACAATTTATTCATATCAAAACAAACTACCTACTAGTAGATTGCTAAATAGCTAATAGGTAAACAAATGACTAAACCAGTAATAATTATAGGTGGCGGACTGGCCGGCTTATACAGTGCGTATAAATTACAACTGCTTAATATTGAGTACTTATTACTGGAAGCTAAATCGCAATTAGGCGGCCGAATTTTTGCTGCGCAATCACCAATAAATAACGATGTTAGTTTTGATTTGGGTCCTACGTGGATATTTCCTCACCAACCAAAAATCCAAGCTTTAGTAAAGTCACTCCACTTAAGTATATTTGAGCAATACAACAAAGGTGATGTGTTATATCAAGCACCTAACTCCAAGCAGCCTCAACAAATTGCAGGTGCTGGAGATATGCAGTTATTTAGGCTTAAGCACGGCATGAATACCCTAATAACTGCCTTATACGAGCAACTTAATCCTGATTCAGTGTTATTAGAACACAATGTCACTGAGCTTAAAAAAGGTGATAATAACTGGCAAATTACAGTTAATCACTTAGGTAATATAAAGCACTTTACTACTGAAAAACTAATTTCAGCTATTCCTGCTCGTATGGTTACAACACACTTAACACCTGAACTATGGGCTACTCCAACGCTCATAAACCGCCTTAGTAGTGTACCTACATGGATGGCAGGACAAGCCAAATTTATAGCTACTTTTGAACATGCATTTTGGCGTGATAAAAACTTATCAGGGCAATGCTTTAGTCGCGTAGGCCCAATGGTCGAAATTCACGATGCCAGTGCTGAAGATGGCAATTACGCCGCATTATTTGGCTTTATAGGTGTGCCCTACTTATCACGAAACCAAGTAACTAAAGAGCAATTAATTCAAGCCTGTGCCCAGCAGCTTAGCTACTTTTATGGTAAAGATGCTGAAAAGGCAACGGGGTATTTTATTAAAGACTGGGCAGACGATAAGTTTGTAGCTAATAGAGACGATCAAACTCAGCCTTCGCAGCACCCAGAATTTGATTTTTCAGGCTTAGATGGGCAATTAAATAACTTGAACATTCATTTTGTAGCGAGTGAGTTTGCAAAACAAGAAGCAGGATATTTAGAAGGCGCAATAAACGCGGTGGATGACGCTATTAAATTGTTTGTTAATTAATAGCCCTGTATTTACTGATAACTTCACCATCAAGGGCTTTAATTTTACAGCCCTTGATAGTTATAGATGTTAGTTATTTTTAGCAACGTCTTCGCCACTGCCTAGTAGAGTGGCAACCCACTTACCTTCAGCACTGGCTTCTAAGCCTATTTTTACAATCATAGTTAAGGGCACAGATAAAAGCATACCCACAGTACCTAATAACCAGCCCCAAAATATTAATGATAAAAATACCACTAGCGTTGAAAGACCCAGCCCTTTGCCCAAAAACTTAGGCTCTACAATATTGCCCATCACCGTATTTATTGTTAAATAACCTGCAGCAACCAATCCCGCAATTAACGGACCTTGAGTAATAAGCGCAAGTAATACAGCCGGTACAGCCGCAATAATTGACCCAATATTAGGAATGTAATTGAACATAAATGCCAATACCCCCCACAGCACAAAGTAGTCAACGTCTAAAATCCATAAGTAAAACGCAGCAATAATACCCGTACCTAAACTTACTAGTGTTTTAATTGCCAGATATGAATTAATAGACTCTAAAAAGCGGTCAATTTGCTTCATTTTGCTATCGGGATCTTCAAGTGCCATGTGTATTTTTTTGCTCAGCATTGGCCCTTCAAACAACATAAAAACAACGGTTAAAATAATTAAAAACATGTTTGCCATTACGCCACCTAAACCGGTGAGCATATTAGTGGCTACATCAACCATTTTACCTGGGTCGAACATATTGATTAACTGTTCTTTATTAATCAGTATGTTGTATTGAGATGCTAAATCTACAAGCCATACAAATTCTTCTTTGAGTTGTGTTTTATACTCAGGAAGTTGCTGCGAAAAATCGTTTATTGATTGCCCTACAAGCCCGCCAAGGCTTACACCTAAGCCAACTATAATAAGCACTACCAACATAACAGCAATACCTTTAGGAATTCGGTAGCGCGCAAAAAACTTGATAAGCGGATTACAAATAATGGCAATAAACGCCGCCAAAATAAACGGAATAATAATTACACTTGCCGCTTTTATCCCCGCGAGTACGACCACTAAGGAAGCAAAAACTATTAAGCTTTTATTTACTCCAGTTAAACTTGCCAATTTATTAACCCTTTTATTAATGATATGGCTTTAGTGTAAGGCAAAAGGTAATTAAATGAAATAATTACGAAGTGATCATAAAAGCCTGTTTTACGTATAAATTTGCAAAGCTGTTTGCTAGCGAGTATGTTTTTTAATCACTTGCTACTATTTTATTGTAAGGATTAATAATGCATATATTTATTACTGGCGCGACGGGATTAATTGGTAAGCACTTATGCCCTTTTTTACTTCATCATAATACTGTTTCTGTGCTTAGCCGAAATCCGACTAAAGCAAACGTATTATTAGGCCATAAAGTTAAAGCCGTAAGCAATGTCAATGCAGTAGATTTTAACACTGTTGATATTGTTATTAATCTAGCTGGCGAACCTATTGTAAATAAACGCTGGAGCGACAAACAAAAGCAAATAATACGCGACAGCCGTATTGGTGTTACACAACAAATTAGTGAAGCTATTAAAGCTTGTAGCACTGCCCCGCATACTTATATATCTGGAAGCGCCGTTGGATTTTATGGTCGACAAAATAGTAACCCTATTGATGAAACTTTTGAAAACCCACACGACGAATTTAGCCACCAGCTTTGTAAAGACTGGGAAAATGCAGCGCTACTCGCGCAATCAGAACACACCAGAGTGTGCCTTTTGCGCACGGGTATTGTTTTAGCTAAAAAAGGTGGAGCATTAAGTAAAATGCTACCCGCTTTTAAATTGTGTTTAGGCGGCCCAATTGGTAATGGCGAGCAAGGAATGTCGTGGATACACATCGACGATATGATTCAGCTAATACTCTTTATTATTAAGCATCCAGAAATATCTGGCCCAGTTAACGCAACTGCACCAAATCCGGTAAGCAACGCTCAATTTAGTGAAAGCTTAGGCGAGGCATTATCACGCCCTGCATTTATCCCCATGCCAACGGCAGTGCTTAAACTCTTAATGGGCGAAATGTCAGACTTACTAACAACCGGGCAATTTGTAGTCCCTAAAAAGGCACTCGTTCATAATTATCGTTTTCATCATCCTGATATTAAATCAGCTTTAGAGAGTTTGGTTTAGCGGGCGTTAATAATTCTTGAGGTAAAATATGAAAATTGAAAAAGCAATCCTTTTAACTGAATTGACCTTTTCTTATTAATACATAATAATTACAACAGTTAGTTAAATATATATTTCATCATTTTATAATAAAGAGAATAAATCATGTTTCATTTGCCTACTGTGATCTTCTTCTCTTTTATCCTTAACTTATTCATAAGCTTATTTTTTCTCTCAATTTATAAATATAAAAAACAAACATCTTTTTTATTATTTGGTTTAGCCTGTGCCACATTCGCATTAGCCGAAATACTAGCATGTTTGCGCTTATTCATAGATCTTCCTTTAATAACCCACTATTTAGCTAGTGTTTCAATGATTACTAGCCCACTTTTAATTATTGTTGGACTATATAAATACAAAAACGTACAAAATATTAGCTTAATGCCTCTTTACTGCATATTTGGTTTTTCTAGCTTATTGTTATTGGCAATTTATCCTTTCGGTGCAGCAAAAATGCTAACGAGTTTAGTAATTGCCGGATTATTTATTTACACAGCGTATTTAATCAAAAGCATGAGCTTTGTTGCTAAAGCCCAGAAAAAGGCGTTAATTACCTGCTTTTTAGTGCACAGTGGAGTTATGTTTTTAAATGCTATATTTCTATCAATACCGGTACTTAGTTCGAGTATTCAAGATGTAGCAACCCCTTTGCAAATTGTGCTTATTAGTCATTTACTATTAGCCACACTGAGTGCTCTTATACTGCCATTTTTGTTATTTTCTAATAGTGAATATACGCTATCGAACCTTGCCAATACCGACTCTCTTACACAGTTATTTAATCGCAGAGGTTTCTTTAATAACGCCAAAGCAGTCCTTAAACAACCTAATAACAATGATATAAATGTATCTATAATTATTCTAGATATTGACTTTTTTAAGCATGTAAACGATAAGTACGGCCACGACACGGGCGATCAAGCAATTAAATGGATTGCGCAGCACATAAAAGAGCAATTTATTGATGAGGGTATTTGCGCCAGAATAGGCGGTGAAGAATTTGCAATATTACTACCAGACTATTCCCTACGAGCAGCTAAAGAATATGCAGAGCACTTACGTGAAAATATTTCTAAGCATCCGTTTTATTATCAAAACGCGCATATAAAACTATCTGTGAGCGCGGGAGTGAGTCACTCTGTAAATGGTAAAATGAGTGTAAAAGACTTACTGTCGTTGGCTGATAAACGCCTTTATCTTGCTAAAGAAACCGGCAGAGATAAAGTAGTTAGCTTTGACGAAAAAAACCTCTTAATGCAGTGCTAATTATTTTACAAGCTATTATAAAAAAGGTTCCTCCTATAAAAACGTGGTAACCCTTTGTATTTATAGCGACTTGTTCCTATTTAGTTATATCAATTAGCTCAAGTATTTATGCAGGTTAGTATTAATCCTCTACATAAAAAAAGCCCTTCATTCGAAGGGCTTTGGTATACACACAATAGAGTTAATAAACTACTTACAAGACAGTGTAGCTTCGCCTGCCTTATTTGGCACAAACTGAATATTAGCCACAGAAATTGACGCTTTACCATTGCTGCGTAAGCTAAATGGGCTTGTTAGGTTTGCAAAATTAACACCCTTATCAGCAAAACAACCTAAATCGATTGATACTGACTGCCATTTATTCTCAATGCTTTTATCTACAACGTTTGCTAAATCAATGCTTGCACCACATTCGCCCGAGCAAGTCATAGCAAGTGCTATATCGCTCGTTAGTGCTTCGTTTAATTTAATATCAAAGCTAATCACACTATCGGCTTCAACGTAGGCAATGGTATCTTCTGCAAAGCTTGTTACTATTTCAGCACTGGCTTTTTCTGCACCGCTAAAGTTAAATTGGCGCGCGTCTTCTTGTACTATTTTGTCCTCAGTTCGGTATTTAATTGCACCAAATTCATGAGTACTACTCGATACATCTAAAAGCTCATTGCCCGATTTTAACAATAAGCGCCATGGTGCTACAGGTGCACCAACAAGTATATCCATACTCGTAAGCCCTGAGTTATCAAGTTTAGAGTCTTCATCAAGGTCGTCAGCTAACACGTTTTTATCGCCGTACGTTAAACCAAAACCATAAGGGAGTAATGGGTCGTAATTTTCATCGCCTTTATTAACCGCAGTTTGTACCGCTGATTTAGGCCAAGAAAACGATAATTTACCTTTAAAGTTATTTTGAATGGTGCCGTCTGCCGCTTTTAATAAAACATCAGCAATACCTGCGCCTTCTGTACCTGGTAACCATGCAGCTACAAACGCGTCAGATGCGTTAAGTTCGCTGTTAACCCACATAGGTCGACCTGATATAAACACCGATACAACAGGAATGCCTTGCTCTTTTAGCGAGTTTAAAAGTGCTAATGACTTTTTATTTCCGCGCTCAAACTCAAGGTTATCTTTATCGCCGTGCCCTTCTGCGTAAGGTTCTTCACCAAATACAACAATAGCAACATCAGGACGTTGTTCAAACGTGCCATCAGCACTTAAAGTAACACTTCCACCTGCTGCAGATATTTGCTCTTCAAGCCCTTTATATATCGAAGTAGCACCAGGGAAATCAGCATTTTTATTATTAGTCCCCTGCCACGTAATACTCCAACCACCCGACTGTTTACCTATATTATCAGCACCATCACCTGCAACAAGTACGCGTTGATTAGCTGCGATAGGCAATAGGTTATTTTTATTTTTGAGTAATACAAGCGATTCGCGCACAGCTTGACGTGCTACTTCGCGGTGCTCTTGGGCACCAATTAGCTCTGTTTTTCCAGAGTAAAGACGCTTAGCCGGGCTTGGTTTATCAAATAAACCAGCGCGAAGTTTTACGCGTAATATTCTGCTCACTGCGTCATCAATACGCGACATACTAATTTCGCCTGACTTAACTTGCGCAATTGTGTTGTTATAAAGAGGCTTCCAGGCACCTGTTGGGACCATGAAAATATCAAGGCCAGCATTAACGGCTTGTGCACAACTTTCGTTAGTACAGCCTTCAATTTGCCCATGGCCATTCCAATCGCCTACTACGAATCCATCAAAACCCATTCGTGTTTTTAATACATCAGTAAGTAAATATTTATTGCCGTGATTTTTAACGCCATTCCAGCTATTGAACGATGCCATAACCGATTGGCTACCTGCAGACAAGCCACCTACATAACCTTGGGCATGAATATCAAATAGCGACTGTTCGCTATCTATATTATTTCCCTGATCATCCCCATCAACCGTGCCACCGTCGCCAATAAAGTGTTTAACGGTACTAATTACACGCTTGTCACTTAAAAAGTCGCCATCGGCTTTACCTTGTAAGCCATTTACTATGGCTGCTGAGTAATCATGTACAATTTTTGGATCTTCTGAGTAGCCTTCGTACGTTCTGCCCCAGCGATCGTCGCGCACTACGGCAACTGTGGGTGCAAATACCCAATCTATCCCCGTAGCCATTACCTCTACTGCGGTAATAGACGCTATTTGCTCGATTAAATCAGGATTATTCGCCGCGCCTAAACCAATGTTGTGCGGAAATAACGTGGCACCAATTACATTATTATGGCCATGTACTGCATCGGTGCCCCACATAGTTGGGATACTACTGCCATCAACTGAGTCATCGACAGAAGCTTGATAAAAGCTCTCTGCTAAGGCTACCCAGTCCATTGGTGTTGCATGTTTGTCACCATTAGGGAATGCACCACCGCCATTAAGATATGAACCAAAGCCATATTTACGCATGTCTTCAACGGTAATATCACGAATTTCTGGCTGAATCATTTGAGCAACCTTTTGCTCAAGTGTCATGGCTTTTAAATAGTTAACTATTTTAGCTTCAATATCGGCATCTTTTTTAACGGCAATATTAAGTTTTGGCCAAATTTGCGCTGTTTTAGATAACGTTTCATTAGTTTCAACCGATGTTACTGCGTCGTTTGAACAAGCCGATAAAGTACCTACTGATGCAATTAATGTTGCTAAGGCTATTTTATTAAGTGTAAAAGGGGTTTTCATTATAGAGTCTCCTGCGCTTGAACTGGTTTGCTACCGCTTAAACCATAGAACACGATAAATATGTAACATAAAATAGGTAAAACATACGAAAGTTGAACACCCACACTATCAGCAAGTGCACCTTGTAAAAGTGGCACTATTGCACCACCCACAATCGCCAAACACAAAATACCAGAGCCTTGAGCTGTATGCTTACCAAGCCCATTTAACGCTAAACTAAAAATAGTGGGGAACATAATAGAATTGAATAAACCAACCAATAGTATTGACCACATTGCTAATTGACCCGACGTGCTCATGGCAATAACGACTAAAATAATAGCCATGGTTGCGTTAAAGCCAAGTACTTTACCAGCGGGTAATTTTTGCATTACAGCAGCACCAATAAAACGCCCAACCATAGCACCACCAAAATAATAAGTGATGTAATGAGCTGCAGCATGCTCTTTTAGTCCTGCAATATGTTCTTGCGCTAAAAAGCTTACTAAAAAGCTACCAATTGCCACTTCTGCGCCAACATACATAAATATACCCACAGCACCTAATGTTAGGTGACGGTATTGCCATGCACTGCCTTCAATTTTTTCTGAGTTTTTAGCCGCTTCTTTTTGTTCACTCATAATGTCTGGCAATTTAAGCCATGCAAAAATACCAGCTAGTAAAATAAGCATTGCAGCTAAAAGGAGGTAAGGAAGTTGTACTGATTCTGCATTTTGTGCCGGTGTTAAAAAGGCATCTGACGCTGAGTCCAGAATTAACAGAGCACCAAATGATGGTGCAACCGTAGTACCTAACGCGTTAAAAGCTTGAGTAAGCGTTAAACGAGACGACGCTGTTTTTGCTGAACCCAACAAACTTACATAAGGATTTGCAGATACTTGTAATAACGTTATGCCACTGGCAAGTACAAATAAAGCGAATAAAAATACAGGATAACTATGTAAAGACGCTGCTGGGTAAAATAAGACACACCCTACTGCCGCAATTAAAAGCCCAACCACGATTCCTTTTTTATAACCAAGCTTTTTAACAATGTGTCCACTAGGGAGTGACATTAAAAAGTAAGCGCCAAAAAAGCAAAACTGCACAAGCATTGCTTGTACATACGTTAAATCGAAAACCGCTTTTAAATGCGGAATCAAAATATCATTTAAGCAAGTAATAAAACCCCACATAAAAAACAGTGAAGTTAAAGATGTAAGTGCAAAACCATAGTTTTTATCTTGGTGGTTTTGCGACTGTGTGTGTGATGTCAGTGGTGCTGAACTAGCCATGTGCTCTCCGCAATTTATTATTATAAATTGATCTTCAGTAAGTAATTAATACAACCCCCGCTAAGGCGCAGTATTTAAGAGTTGACCTGAAGATTAATTAACATTAATCTAAAAATGTAAGCGCTTTCACGGCTAATTAAATACGAACATGTTACATATTTCAACAACTTTTATTTTTAATAATGTTTTGTACCCGCTGAAAGTCAGTAAAAATAAGCGCTAAGCGTGCAATTAAGTTCTCAAAAAGGTTTGTAACCAATGACAAAAATATCATTACCATTTAATTCACCTCTATTAACAAAAGACTTTGTTTATGGTGTAGCTACAGCATCATTTCAGATAGAGGGCGGGTATGAGCATCGCTTACCGTGTATTTGGGATACCTTTTGTAGTACTGCAGGTAAAATTGCTGACAATTCACATGGTCATATTGCCTGCGATCATTACAACAATTGGCAACAAGACATAGATTTAATAGAGTCTCTAGGTGTTGATGCTTACAGGCTTTCTATTTCATGGCCTCGCGTGATGACTCAAGACGGAAAGTTAAATCCTGTAGGCGTTAAGTTTTATACTGATATTTTAGATGAGCTAAAACGAAAAAATATAAAAGCCTTTGTTACTTTGTACCACTGGGATTTACCGCAACACCTTGAAGATGAAGGCGGCTGGCTCAACAGAAAAACAGCTTATGCATTTGAGCAATACGTAGAACTAATTACTAACGCATTTGGAACACGAGTGTATTCTTACGCTACATTAAACGAACCCTTTTGCAGCGCGTTTTTGGGTTACGAAATTGGCATACATGCCCCGGGCCTGGTCGGTAAGCAGTATGGTAAAAAAGCAGCTCATCACTTATTACTCGCTCATGGTCTGGCCATGAACGTGCTAAATAAAACATCGCCTAATACTCAAAACGGCATTGTGCTTAACTTTACACCCGCATATCCACTTACTGATGCTCAGCAAGACATAGACAGTGCCAAATACGCTGATGACTACTTAAATCAGTGGTACATGAAACCAATAATGGATGGTAAATACCCCGATATAATAAACCAATTACCAAGCAATCATTTACCAGACATACACCCTGGTGATATGGAATTAATTTCTCAGCCAATTGATTACTTAGGCATTAACTTTTATACCCGCCAAATTTATAAAGCGCACCCTACTGACATTTATGAACCCATTGCACCTACAGGTCCGTTAACTGATATGGGATGGGAAATTTATCCGCAATCGTTCACCGACTTGCTCGTATCGCTAAATAAAACATACACCCTACCGCCTATTTATATAACAGAAAATGGCGCAGCCATGCCCGATACATATAATAATGGTGAAGTTAACGACTTAGATCGTTTAAATTACTATAATGATCACTTAAATGCGGTTCATAATGCGATTGAACAAGGTGTTGTTATAGATGGCTACTTTGCTTGGAGCTTAATGGATAACTTTGAGTGGGCAGAAGGTTATTTAAAACGTTTTGGTATTGTGTATGTAGATTATAAGACGCAGCAACGCACCATTAAAAATAGTGGCTTAGCTTATAAAGAACTCATCTCTAAAAGATAAGAGTATACCCACAACTAAAAACAAGTATAAAGCGGGATAAACAATCATGGTCAGTGTAAAAGAAAAAATAGCGTATGGCTTAGGCGACACCGCCAGTAATATTATTTTTCAAACAGTTATGATGTTTTTAATGCTGTACTACACAGACGTAGTGGGTTTATCGCCTGCTGTTGTAGGTACTATGTTTTTAGCAGTGCGTATTTTTGATGCCGTAACCGACCCGTTAATGGGCAACCTTGCTGATAAAACACATACGCGCTGGGGGCACTTTCGCCCCTATTTACTGTGGCTTGCCCTTCCCTTTGCCATTATTAGTATTTTAGCGTTCACTACGCCCGATTTAGAAGGCACCGATAAAATAATTTATGCCTTTACTACTTACACTCTGCTTATGGTTGTCTACACCGCTATCAATATTCCTTATTGTGCATTGGGCGGCGTACTTACGGCTGATGTAAAAGAGCGCGTGACTATTCAGTCTTACCGGTTTGTATTTGGTATGTTAGGCGGCGTAATAGTAGCGGGTTGTACTATGCCAATGGTTGAGTATTTTGGCCAAGGCGATGCTGCCAAGGGCTATCAATACACAATGACTGCAATGAGCATTTTGGGCTTTGTACTGTTTTTACTTTGTTTTTTAGGCACAAAAGAGCGTATACAACAGCCTAAAGAGCAAAACATTCCTTTTGCCCAAAGTGTTAAAGCATTAATTAAAAACGATCAATGGCGAACACTTTGCTTAGCTGCATTCTTTTTACTTACCGGGCAAGTATTAAGGCTTACGCTTGCTGTTTACTACGTAAAATACTATTTAGGTCGAGACGATTTAATCACCTTATTTATGACGCTAGGTGTTGCAGCCAGCATGGTAGGTTGTGCTTTAGCTCAACCACTTGCAAAACGCTTTTGCAAAATAAAGGCCTATATAAGCTTACAAGTTATTGCCGCCGCTATTTGTGGTTTTAGTTACTTTGTTAGTAAAGATCAATTAGTACTCGCATTTACTGCCTTTATTTTATGGAAATTCTTTTTAGATATGGCAACCCCGTTGTTGTGGGCAAAAATGGCCGACACCATAGATTACGGGCATGAAAAAACAGGTGTACGCATTACGGGTTTGGTTTATTCAGGCGTTATATTTTTTATTAAGATGGGCGTGGCTGTAGGCGGCGCAATTGCAGGCTGGTTGTTATCTTTTTACAGTTATCAGGCCGATGCAGTACAAACTATTGATACCCAACACGGTATTTTACTGTCATTCACTGTACTACCTGCTTTTGGCTCATTATTTGTTGCCTACATAATGAAAAAATATACACTGACTAATCAGGTTGTTGAAAATATTCAATCTAAACTAACAGCTAGTTAAGATATATACTCTAAGGTATTATTTAGCCGAAGTAGTTAAGGATAAGCGAGTGAACAAATAACATGGCAACAATTTATCAAGTCTCAGAGCTTGCGGGCGTATCGTTAGCCACCGTTTCTCGCGTGATGAACAAAAATACCCGTGTAAGCGATAAAACTAAACAAAAAGTGCTTGATGCTATGGCGCAGCTTGGCTACAAGCCTAATTCAATAGCGCAATCTTTAGCCTCTAACTGTACTAACAGTGTCGGTATTTTAGTGTCTGAGTTACATGGTCCTTTCTTTGCCCAAATGATGGCAGGTATTGAGTCAGAGCTTCGTGCTGCGGGTAAACACGTTATTATTACCACCGGACACAGTGAAGAAGACAAAGAACAAGAAGGCATTGAGTTTTTAATTAGCAGACGCTGCGATGCCATTATTTTGCACGTAGAAGCCGTCTCAGACGACTACCTAATAAAACTAAGCCAAGGCTCTACACCCGTTTATTTAATGAGCCGTTACGTAGAGCAACTAAAAGACAACTGTATCAGTCTAGATAACCAACTAGGTGGCTACCTAGCCACTAAATCGATATTAAATCAAGGCCATACACAAATAGCGTACATTGCAGGCCCGCAGTTTAAAGCCGATGCATTTAACCGCTTAGAAGGTCACAAACAAGCGCTTACAGAGGCTGGTGTTAAATTTGATCCTACGCTTTTTTATATTGGCGACTTTAACGAAACTGGCGGTAGTAAAGGCTTAAAACATTTTATTGATGAAAAACTTAGCTTTACTGCACTGGTATGCGCCAATGACGAAATGGCCTCCGGTGCCATGAAGTATGCACGAGAGCACGGTTATAACTTACCAATTGATTTATCGATTGTTGGATTTGATAACGTTATTTTTGCAAACTACCTATACCCTACACTCACGACCATAGATAATCCGGTCGGGAAAATGGGCGAAATGGCTGCTAAATTAGTACTTAAAGACGTATATCAAAATAAAAACCTTGTTATAAATCGCTTTTTTGAACCTACTTTAATGCAGCGCGATTCATCAGCACCACTTATTAAATAAAAACCAAAGACTAAAAAAGAGTACTGATTTTGGTACAAAAAAAGCGGCTAAATGCCGCTTTTTGTATGTGAGCTACTTAACAATCCAAGGCGTTACTTTAATAACGTTCGATATATCGCCAAGCACTGCGCTATCATCTTCCCAGCTATCTTCAACTGCAAAATAACACACTGACTTTTCACACGTTATGCTCTTATCATCAAATTGCATTGGGCTTTTAAATGTAACTGCTACGCCCTTTTGCTCTGGTAATAAAAACCACATTAATTTACTTACAAAAAAGCCCGACAAATCAGTTAACAGCTCATCAAGTTCTTCGTTAATGGTATATAACGACTGCTTTGAAAATGCTAAACCTTCAAGTTCGTTTGCTTCTATTTGTAGCTTTAATTGGCAATCGTGTACAGGATTGAGCGGCTCTACTACAATAACCGCTTTATCGGTATCAAGCTGCTTATCGAACGGCAATAGTAATTGTGCTTTATCGGTAAAGTTAAGTGGATACTCGTTTCTTTCGGTTAAAATAGTACCGCTTTTAATCGCACATGTTTCATTAGTACCAATATCACTAATGTAAAAGTTAACTCGCGCATATTGAAAATCGCCTTTGTTAACAATTTTTAAGCGGTCGTAAAAACCGTCATACGACATCACAAATTCTCTCGCATTTACATTAAACGCACTAATGCTCAGCAGTACTAACACAATAGCGTTGGTACAATTAAAAATGTATTTATTCATCAAAGTAGGCTCTATTTTGGCTAATCATCGTGTTTAACTCTTCTATATACGCTTCACCGCGCTCAGAGTAAGACATTAAACCTTGTGTAAGTTCAGTCGCTAAAATTGGTTTTTGCTCAAGACGTAAGTTTTCACGTATTGCGCGCAAATCTTTATAAGCAGGATGCGTATTTATGTTTTTAAAGTAAGAGTTTATAGCAGCTCTTACCGATTTAAACGCAGCAACTTCGTGCGCAGCCCCGGTATTACGGCGTTTTGGCACCATGCCACAACCTTTTGTGTAGCACCACTGACCAAAAAAGTTAAGGCCAATACGTGCAAAACGCGAAGTGCCCCATGCAGATTCGTTTGCAGCTTGCATAAGCGCTAATTCTTTAGGAATTATATCAACACGGCGCAATGCAAGACTAAGCGTTAAAGTATCAAGCGTTGTTGGTAAATCGTACGACTCTAAAATTTTGATAATATCTTTGCTTTGCTTAGATTGCAGTGGCTCGTTATCCTCAAGCATTAATCGTGCAATTTGAAGCTTAGCGCGTTGCTGTAATATTTTTTTATTTTCGGCTTCAACGTGCGGACGAATAAAGCTAAAAAATGCATGTTTTTTTTCTTTAACATCACTAAATTCTGAAAACTTTGGCAGTTTTACATTATGTAATGGTTTTTCTTTTTTCTTCACTTTTTTTGGTTGTTCTGACGTTTGTTCATCTAGTTCAACATCGTCACTTTGTATAAACGGGTATGCAAGCGCCCAAACAAAAAATACAGTTAGTAAAAGCTTAAAAATCGTTTTTAACATCTATTCTCTCTATTAAACTTAGTTATGCATGGTTTATACACAAGCATACGAAGGCGCATTATACCTAAGCCACTTTATAAACGCGAATAACTGGGGTTTGGTGACCTTTTACGGTTGAATTTTCAGCAGTGTACTTGAATTTTAGATAAAACGGAGCCTATGTAGTGCATTTGTTCATTCGCAATTTATAAGTCCATGGGTATACTGGGCAAAGTTTAATAATATTAACTATGTGTGAGTAAGCAGTATGGATAAACAATGGCAAAGCCGAATAATAGAGCAATATAAACATCGTCCTAACGATAACCGCTCGCCGTGGCAGGTCGACCGTTCGCGTATTATTCATGCAGCTGCATTTAGGCGTTTGCAAGCTAAAACCCAAATTATGGGCATTGGCCTTAACGACTTTTACCGCACTCGCCTTACCCACTCTTTAGAAGTATCGCAAATTGGTACTGGTATATTGCGCCATTTAAAAGCGCAACATGGCGACTTTACGCACTTTCCATCAACCGGACTGCTCGAAACACTGTGTTTAGCGCACGATATTGGCCATCCGCCTTTTGGTCATGGTGGTGAAATAGCGCTAAATTACATGATGCGCGATCACGGTGGTTTTGAAGGTAACGCACAAACACTGCGCATAGTTGCAAAACTTGAGCCCTACAGTAACGGGCACGGTATGAACCTAACTCGTCGTACTTTATTAGGTTTTATAAAATACCCCGCATTTATTAACACGCTATGGCATACCATTCCCGATGCCGCAACCGGTCGTGCATTTATAAAAGCAGATGATTGGCGACCTGCCAAAGGGTTATACAACGACGATGCAGCCATATTCAATTGGATAGTAGAACCACTGAGTCAAAACGATAAAACGTTGCTGGGTAATCATGCCGCTATTGATAAGTACCGCGCTAAAACAACGTATAAATCGCTCGACAGCGCCATAATGGAACATGCCGACGATATAGCATACGCCGTTCATGACTTAGAAGATGCCATTGCAACCCATGTACTTACGTTAGACGATTGGCAAACCCATGCTCTGCCCCATTTAAAAGCACTAAATTTTGACTGGTTAAACAGCATGCTTGAGTCACTCACCAAGCGTTTGTTTTCAAAAAATGATTATGAGCGAAAAGATGCCATAGGTGAGCTGGTTAATACCTTTATTATTCATATACATTTAGATATTCAAAACGATGACTTTGAATGCCCTATTTTAAAGTACACCGCTAAATTAGATGCCCAATACGACAATGTATTGCAAATATTTAAGCATTTTGTGTTTCAACGTTTAATACGTGACCCCGAAATGCAGCAAATAGAGTTCAAAGGTCAAAACTTACTAATAGAGTTATTTACCGCGTTTGCTAGCGATCCGCTGCGTTTATTGCCCGAAACAACACAAGCACAATACATAGAAGCACAAAAGCAAAACCAAGGGATGCGTATAATTTGCGATTATTTGAGCGGAATGACCGACGAGTACGCCTATAAAACATACCAACGATTGTTTTCACCTATGCAGTAGTAATACCAATTTCATTGAAAAGGCCGAGTAAATTAAATTTACTCGGCCTTTTTGCTCAGCTATTAAAGTTAGCTATTTTGTTAAAGCGCTTTTATAACGACTCTACGCCCATGTTATATAGCGTAAAACCAAATATATCAGCATACTGCTCAATTGTTTTACTCGTTGGTGTACCTGCACCATGCCCCGCATTGGTTTCTATGCGAATAAGCGTTGGGTTATTACCCGTTTGCTTTGCTTGAAGCTCAGCTGCAAACTTAAACGAATGCGAAGGGACAACGCGGTCATCATGATCGCCGGTTGTAATCATAGTCGCTGGATACTCAACACCTGCTTTTACATTATGAAGTGGTGAATAACCTTTAATGTATTCAAACATTTCTTTGCTTTGCTCACTGGTACCGTAGTCGTATGCCCAGCCAGCGCCGGCAGTAAATGTATGGTAGCGCAGCATATCAAGTACACCTACAGCAGGTAGAGCAACCTGAAATAAGTCTGGGCGCTGCGTCATTACTGCGCCAACTAACAAACCACCATTAGATCCACCGCGAAGTGCTAAGCGCTTTTTAGACGTGTACTTTTTATCTTTTAAATACTCAGCTGCGGCAATAAAGTCGTCAAACACATTTTGCTTTTGCAATTTAGTGCCGGCATTGTGCCAGTCTTTACCGTACTCACCACCACCGCGAATATTAGCAACGGCGTACACACCACCTTGCTCAAGCCATACTGCATTAACGGGGCTAAAGCTTGGCGTTAAACTAATATTAAAACCACCGTAACCGTATAAAATAGTAGGGTTTGAACCATCAAGCTTAATGCCTGTTTTATAGGTAATTACCATCGGTATTTTAGTACCGTCTTTTGAGGTGTAAAACACTTGCTCAGACGTGTAATCATCGCTATTAAAATCAATAGCCGATTTACGATAAACACCCGATTCACCCGTAGTTACGTCAAACGTATAAGTAGTACCTGGTGTTTTGTAGTTAGTGAACGAATAATAAAGCGTTGTTTGATCTTTTTTACCGCCAAAACCACGTGCAGTACCCACGCCTGGTAATGTAATTTCGCGAATTAACTCACCTTTTTTGTTGTACTGTTTTACCTGTGAAATAGCATCAACCATGTAGTTGGCAAAAAAGGTATCGCCACCTTTTGTAAGATTTAGTACGTTTTTGGTTTCTGGAATTAAATCAACCCAATTTTCTGGGCTTGGATTACTTGCATCAACCGTCACTACTTTTTTGTTTGGTGCATTGAGGTTAGTAACTAAAAACAGCTTGCTGCCTTCGTTATCAATAACTGATGTATCTGAATCAGTATTTCCAACAACCGTTACAAACTCACTGTTTTCTTTTGTTAGATCTTTTATAAACAACTTATTGCCTGACGTAGACGTACTAGCTGAAATAAGTAGGTAACGGCCGTCATGAGTTACATCAGCGCCTACATAGCGATGTTTTTGCTCATCAGTTTCACCAAATACAACACTATCAGCAGACTGTGCAGTACCTAGCTTATGGTAATACGCTTTATGCTGATCTGTTTTAGCCGAAAGTTCACTCCCTTTAGGTTTTTCGTAACTTGAATAATAAAAACCTTCGTTGCCTAACCAATCAATGCCACTAAATTTAACGTCAACAAGCGCTTCTTCAACTTGCTCTTTGGTACGTGCATCAATAACTATAATTTTGCGCCAATCGCTGCCACCTTCAGATATTTGATACGCGAGTAATGAGCCATCTTTTGAAAACGATAAACCCGACATAGACGTCGTACCATCTTCACTAAACTTGTTTGGATCTAAAAATACTTCAACGTCGCCGCCATCTTTACTGCGGTACAAAACATATTGATTTTGCAGGCCATCGTTTTTATAAAAATAGGTGTAATCGCCTTCAGTAAAAGGAGCGCCTATTTTTTCGTAATTCATTAGTTTTTCAAGGCGCTGCTTTAACTTATCGCGATAAGGGATTTGTTCTAAATAAGAAAACGTTAAATTGTTTTGCGTTTTAACCCAATCGGCAGTTTCGCTGCTCATGTCATCTTCAAGCCAACGATATGGGTCGCTAACGGCTTCTTCAAAGTAGGTATCTACGATATCGCCTTTTTTTGTTTCTGGGTATATAACTGCGTTAACTTGCTTCATTGGTGCTTTTACTTCTTCTTGAGTTACCGTATTAGTTGGCTCTGAACAGCCGCTAAGCGCTACAATTACAGCACATGCTAGAGTGTGTTTAAACATCCTGAGTTCCATTCTTATTTATTAATAGTGCGCCTAAGTTATTAACTTTTAGCCCTTTTGTCTATTTAGATGCGTTAAGCGCCATTTATCGCTGTAAACAAATGTAAACTTACGCTTTAATAGCACGACCCTCATTAAAATAAAAAACAATAAAAGAGCACACTATGCAAAGTACAAACCCCACGTTTAAAAGCTTTAAAGCCTTCTACCCTTATTATTTAAAAGAGCATCGCAATGTGATTTGCCGCCGCTTACATTTTATAGGAAGCACCCTCGTTCTTGCTGTAATCGCAATAGCATTATTAAAACAACACTACAGTTTATTATGGCTATTACCTGTTATTGGATATGGGTTTGCGTGGGTCGGACATTTCTTTTTTGAAAAAAACCGCCCTGCTACTTTTAAACACCCTTTTTACAGTTTATGGGGAGATTGGGTAATGTTTAAAGATATGCTTGTTGGAAAAATTAAATTTTAACACTATTTTTAGCACTCTTTTTTTATACCAATTACTTATAAAAACAAAATTGCTTCATGCTTTAAAGTATAGGTTCTAATAAGTAGTACATAATTTATAGTACACCCATTAAATGTTAATTTAGTTAACATTTATTGGGTTTATTTGTATTTTAAATTTTAAAAAATATTTATAGCTCAACAGCTATTTATTGCCAGCCCAATAAAAATGGTTCCCTACCCATAATTAATTTAAACCACCCATCTCATCTTACCAGTTAATTAAACGTTAAATTTAACTTTTAAATATAATTCATTATCCATCAATTACTTAGCAATTACCTCCGCTATATAACTAAAACAATGATCATTATAAAAAACAACCAAATGTAATTATAAAAACCCTTAAATTAATTGAATGTTATTCAATTGACTGACTTTGTTAATTAAGTATATGTTCAAGGTAACAAAGAGGTTTGAGCTTTTTGTACAAAACTAAAATAATTCAATGGGTATGGGGAAATACAGCATGAATAGAAAACCGTTATTTAAATTACAGCAATCGGTACCACAAATATTACTCGCAATGAGCGCGTCTGCTGCACTACTTGGTTCGCTCTGCGTAAATGCTGCAGAGCAAGACATTAAAGCAGAAGAAAACATCGAACAAATAAGCGTAATTGGCTCTCGCCGATTAGGCCGTACAGTAGAAGACAGCGCAGTACCCATCGATATAATTGGTGCAGATGCACTTAAAAATTCAGGCTTTACTGAAACGAATGCCCTGCTTAGCAGTTTATTACCCAGCTTTAACTTCCCACAAGCATCACTTACTGATGGCAGCGACCATGTACGTCCCGCTCAGCTTCGTGGCTTAGCACCCGATCACACCTTAGTGCTTGTTAATGGTAAGCGCCGCCACAGCAACGCATTACTTAACTTAAATGGCTCAACGGGTCGTGGTTCATCATCGGTTGACTTAAATGCGATACCTGCAAATGCTATTGCCCGTATTGAAGTATTACGCGATGGTGCAGCAGCGCAATATGGCTCTGATGCGATAGCTGGTGTTATTAATATTGTACTTAAAAGTGCCAGCAGCGGTGGTTCAGTTGCGGCTATATATGGTGCTAACGTAACCGAAATGGACGGTGTACCACAGCTAAAATCTGTATCTGAAGGCAGTGATGGTAATTTAGCATTTACCGAAGGAGGCGATCGCTCTTTAACCGATGGTCAAACATTAACGCTGCAAGGTAATATGGGTTTTGAGCTTGGCGATAATGGCTTTTTAAACATCTCAACAGAATACCGCGACCGCCATTCAACTAACCGCTCAGACTACGATAACCGTGAAAACTACGCACGCATAGATGACGGTTCAGTAGATGGTGCGCTAGACCCACGTGAACTTACCGTAAATCGTTACAACCATAACTTTGGTAATGGCGATGTTGAAGATTTTTCAATGTTTTATAACGCAGGTTACCAGTTAACAAACGAAGTTGATTTATATTCGTTTGGCTCTTACAGCAAACGTGAAGGCGAAGGCGGCGGGTTTTATCGCCGTGCAAGCGATAGCCGTAATATAGAAGAAGTATACCCTGATGGCTTTTTACCTGTTATTACCTCAGACATAGATGACTTTTCACTGGCACTTGGCGCTAAAGGTTTTGTAAGTGAATGGAATTACGATGTATCGGCCGTATATGGTCAAGATGCATTTGAGTTTGGTGTTATAAATAGCTTAAATACCTCATATGGCCCTACTAGCCAAACAAGCTTTGATGCAGGAACACTTACCTACGATCAACTTACTTTAAACGTTGATTTTAGCCGCGAAGTAGACGTCAGCTTTTTAGAAAGCTCTGTAAACGTAGCTGTAGGTGCTGAGTATCGCCGCGAAGGATACCAAATAGATGCAGGCGAAGAAGCATCATATGCACAAGGCACATTTGGCCCAGGAGGCGCAGTAACCGACCCAGTTGATGGCCCATTTGGCGCAGCGGGCGCACAAGTATTCCCGGGGTTTACACCCGAATCAGAGGGCGATAACAGCCGCCACAACGTGAGCTTATATATAGACCTTGAAACCTACCTAACCGACGATTGGAATTTAGCGGTTGCCGCCCGTTATGAAGATTACTCAGACTTTGGCGATACACTTAACGGTAAAATTGCGACTCGTTATTCATTAACTGAAGACTTAGCACTACGCGCCTCAGTATCTACTGGTTTTAGAGCACCTTCATTGCAGCAACAATACTTTACCTCAGTGGCCACTGTATTTGTTGATGGCGAACCAACCGAAACAGGTACGTTCGCACCAAGCAGCGATGTAGCAAAAGCACTGGGCTCACCAGGTCTTGATGCTGAAGAAGCAACAAACTACGGCGTTGGTTTTACATGGTCTACCGACTTTAATTTCAGCTTATCGGTTGATTACTACCAAATATTAATTGATGACCGCATTGTGCTATCAAACAACTTATCGGGCGATGCTATTGCCGATCTACTTCAAGGCACAGGCGCTAACCAAGGTCGTTTCTTCTTAAATGCAATTGACAGTAAAACCCGTGGTGTGGATGTGGTTGCCTCATATAATGTAGCAACTGATGGTTACGGCGATTTAGCCTTTAACCTAGGTTATAACTACGGCAAAAATGAAGTAACAAATATTATTGACCCACCAGCAGAGCTTCAAGGTGCAGGGTTTGATCAAGACAACTTGTTCTCAGGCACTGAGCTGCGTCGTTTTGAAGTAAGTACACCGCGTAATAAGTACAACTTAAGCGCTACGTGGACTAACGACGACATACGTACCACTCTTAGAACAACGCGTTACGGAGAAACTCAAGACCCTTCAGACAACCCTGAACGTAACGAAGTGCTTAAGCCTAAATGGATAACCGACTTAGATGTCGCCTACTCGCTTAGTGAAAACGTATCGCTTAGCTTAGGTGCTAATAACATTTTTGATGTTTACCCAGATGCAACCCGTGAAAATGTTGACGATGTAACCACCTTCTCACGTTTATTTGCTTACTCTAGCTTCTCGCCGTATGGATTTAACGGACGCTACGTGTACGGTAAAATAGAAATGAAGTTCTAATAAGCACAGCTTAAAGTAACCAAACACACAAAAGCCACCGATTAGGTGGCTTTTTAATGCGAGTTGCGATTAAATCTATAATTAGATTTTAGTTAACCAGCCGTGCTTGTCTTCACTTTTACCCCATTGAATATCGTTCAATGCTTGGCGAAGGCGCGCTGTAGTAGGGCCCGGCTCGCCAGTACCTACTTTGTATTCTTTATCGTTATGAATAAACGTACCCACAGCAGTTAGTACAGCTGCAGTGCCCGAAAGCGCCGCTTCAGTACCTGGTTTAGCAGCACGCTCTAGTAGCTCAGTAACGCTAAAGTTACGCTCGCTTACCGTCATACCTAAATCTTTGGCTATGGTTAAAATACTATTACGCGTTACACCGTGTAAAAACGTGCTATCAAGCGCTTTAGTAATAATTTCGTTGCCATCAATAAGTATAAAGTTAGCAGCACCGGTTTCTTGTACGTCGCCACCTGGGCAAAATAAAATTTGATCTGCTTGATACTTAGTTCGTGCAGCACTAATAGGTGCTAGTGCACTGGCGTAGTTACCACCACTTTTTACCATACCCATGTGCGGAGCGCAGCGCATACCATCTTCTTCAAGCAATACACGCAGTGCAGTTGCACCACCGGCAAAGTAATCACCTACTGGCGATAGTAACGTATATAAAAGTGAGCTCATTGATGGCGCAGCCGCTTTACCAATTGCAGCCTCAGTACCAATGTGCGTTGGGCGAATATACATAGAGCCCGGTGGTAATGGCGTTTCATCTGCGTATTCGCGCATAATATCGATAATCATCGTTTTTAGCATATCGCTGTCAAAACTCGGTAAGCTTAATAGCGCTGAGCTTTGTTGCATGCGTGCAATGTTTGCATCCATTCTAAAAAGATAAACAGAACCATCTTCATGGCGAAAGGCTTTTAAGCCTTCAAAACATGTACTTGAATAATGAAGAACGTGCGCACCAGCATGAAGTTCAAGTTTATCGGAAGGGACAATTGAGCTCTCGCTCCATTTATTATCAGAAAAACGAGCTTGAATCATCTGCGGCATAAACACGGTACCAAATGCGGCCATTTTAATCTCTCTTGTGTGGTCTATTTCCCTCCATTGTATGACAATCACACGCTATTTAACCATAGCTAAAGTAAGGCTTTTTTAATTAACTATGAGAATTTTTTGCAAGTGCTGTTTACTAATCAACCGTATTGAGTGCAATAAACAAAAAAATCGGTCAGTGTAGTTACACAGACCGATTTTTTCATTCGTTAATTAAAACATGTTTATTTAAACGAATATTTAATAATACGTTTTAACACCGACGTATACTGTCTAAAAAAACCACCTGTATGATAATCAATACCGTGTTTTTTCAAAACAGCTTGTACTTGAGGTGCAACTTCTTGGTAGCGCGAAGACGGCATATCAGGAAATAAATGATGCTCTATTTGGCAGCTCAAATGCCCTGTTAAAACATGAAACCAATGCGGTCCTTTAATATTAGACGAGCCCAGTACTTGGCGGTAATACCACTGCCCTTGGGCTTCGTTTACGCAGTCTTCTTGTTTAAAAGTTTCGGTTTCTTCAGTAAAGTGACCACAAAATATTATGGTTGATGTCCATAAATTACGGATTAAGTTTGCTACTAAATTACCGGCCAATACCCATAAAAATAAAGGCCCTGCAAGTAACGGAAATATCGCATAATCTTTAATTAATTGGCGAGCGCCTTTACTAAAAAAGCGCTGCTTTAATGTAGAGTGTGAAACAAGCCCTTCACGGTTTTCTTTCTTTTTACCAATAAAAACACGCTCTGCAGCCAACTCGTGATACGACACGCCCCACTGAAATAGCACACTTAAATTAATATACGTAAAAAACTGCCATACATTTTTAAAACGCCACTTAAAATCATCGCTCAGGCGCAACAAGCCATAACCAAAGTCTCTGTCTTTACCAATAATATTAGTATACGTATGGTGCTCAAAGTTATGAACGCGGTGCCAACTTTGCCCGTCGCACGCTATGTCCCATTCATAATGCTGTGAGTTAAGTTGCTTGTCGTTCATCCAATCGTATTGACCATGCATTACATTGTGGCCAATTTCCATATTGTCTAAAATTTTAGCAAGTGCTAATAGCAATACACCTGCAACCCACAATAAAGGCTGAATAAAACCAAGCATTAGCAAAATTCGCCCGCTCCATTCACACACTCGCTGTTTGCGCACAACAGAGCGAATGTAGTCAGCATCTTGTTGGCCTACTTTGCCAAGGGTGTCCATTTTAATGGCATCTAGCTCGCTTGCGAGCATGTCATAGTTAATGTTTTTCATAATTGTAACTCCAAATCACTAACAGGTTGGCTTACGCAAAGTTGTATTAATTGCTCGCCGTTGTCACTCAATTCACCTGTTTTTAAATTACGTACCACGCCTGACTTTTTAATACATTGGCATTGATGACAAATACCAATACCGCAACCGCGTTTAACGGGTAGCTTTTTTTCTTCAAACTGAGTCAGTAAAACATCGTTGCCCGATACAACATGGGCACTGGCGTTAATTTTTACATTAAATTGGCTGTCGTCGTTTAAGGTAGGCAGCGCCAAACCAAAGGCCTCTTGGTAGTAATTTAGCTTATGCGTTTTAGCAAAATCGCCCACCGTTTGCATAAATGCTGCAGGACCACAGCAGTAAATGTCTGGATTTTCCCACGGCTTAATATTGCTGGTTATATCGCTTGATTGCTCACGCGTTAATAATAAAAACGAAAAATGCTCAAATTGCGCCACAAACTCACTCAGCTCATCAACACATTGATGCTCAGTAGCTTTTGCGTAATACACCAACGACACTTTTTGCGTAGTTTGGCTTAAGTAATCATCAAGCATAGCCAGCATAGGTGTTATACCCGACCCACCGGCAACAAAAGTAGCCGGTGTATGTGTATTTTTAAATACAAAGTCGCCGTTTGGCGCAGAAATATTGCACCACAAACCCGCTTTTAATGCGCTGCTGAGTAAGCCAGTAAAGCGCCCTTGCGTATTTGTTTTGATTAGTAAACGCACTAACCCAGTATTTTTAAATTGCTTAGCGCTTGAGGCCACGGTAAAAACGCGTGTTAATAATCGCCCATTAATTTCAAGCGTTAAACTTATATGCTGCCCTGATGTATGCGCCCGCCATTGTTTACTAGGCTTAAGTTGCACACTTAAAAAGCCGCCATCAAGCACAACTGTATTAACTACTTGCGCTCTAAACTGCCCTGCACGCCACGCAGGTTTAAACACCTGCATTATTGGCTCTATGTAGCCTGCAAAACTTTGATGGTGTAAAAACCATTTTGAAAATTGGTTTAATACTTTAATTATCATCACTATTAATCTCTTGGGTCGTAAAATACTTAACGTTTGAACTTACACGTGTACGCTCAAACTTCAGCGCACAAGTGTACGCTGAAATTTTTAGTTTTCAACCCCAATAGAGTAATTATTCAATTTTTTATTAGCGCTAATTACAAACAATTTTCTGTTAAAAGGTCATCGTATAAAAATATAAGTGTGTGTTTTTCATTCAACTCAACGCTTAACAAATTTATTTATGCCATGTTAAGGTTATGTAAGATTGGATTAATTTTGGAAGCCATAATGATAAATTTAATGTCACATAACACACTCCCTAAACTAATAAGTGCAGGCTTAGCCGTTGCTATATTTGCTATTAACGCACCCGCGCATGCAAAAAGCGATTACGTAAAAAACTATAAACAGCTCGATACTTTATCGCTTAACGTTAACGCAGTAACAGCGGCAGAAGGTGTGGTTGTACCTTGGGCTATTGAGCCTTTAGCTAATGGTGATTTATTAATATCTGAGCGCAGTGGAACGTTATTTTTATTACCTAAAAATACCACTACGTTAACTAAAGTCTCTGGGCTGCCCGACATTGACGCTAATGGCCAAGGTGGATTACTTGATTTATCACTACACACCGATAGTAAGCAAAACCAATGGCTGTACTTTAGTTACTCAAGTAGTGAGGGCAAAGGGAGCGGAAGTAACACCGCCTTAATGCGCGCCAAGCTAAGTAGCGATCATACGCAGTTGTCTGATCAGCAATTGCTATACAAAGGCGAGCATAATAGTACCAAAGGCCAACACTACGGCAGCCGTATTGTGTTTGATAATGAAGGTTATGTTTATTTTTCAATTGGCGATCGCGGCTCGCGCGACATAAACCCGCAAGATCTCACCCGTGACGGCGGTAAAATTTATCGCTTACACGATGATGGCCGTATCCCAAGCGACAATCCGTTTGTTAAACAAAAAGATGCAAAACATGCGACATGGTCTTATGGGCACCGTAATCCACAAGGCATGTGGTTTGATAATCAAAATAATATTTTATGGTCCCACGAGCACGGGCCGCGCGGCGGCGATGAACTTAATATAATAAATAAAGGCGCTAACTACGGATGGCCTCTAGTAAGCTATGGCGTTAACTACAGCGGTACCAAGTTTACCGACCTTAAAGAAAAAGACGGCATGCAATCGCCCGTATTACACTGGACCCCTTCTATAGCCCCTTCCGATATATTGTATGTAACGAGTGATAAATACCCAAAGCTTAAAGGTAAGCTATTACTAGCCTCCATGAAGTTTGCTTTTATTAGCGCGCTGGAACTCTCAAAGGGCAAGGTTGTTAAGCAATATAAAATACTCGATGGAATAGGCAGAGTACGTAGCCTAGCTCAAGGCAGTGATGGTTTTATTTATTTAGGTATTGATGGCCAAGGTATTAAACGCCTAGAGCCAGAAACGTAAGCATTAGAACCAGAACTAGCACACAGTACGTTAATAACTACACCGTGTTTACTTTGCGCTTTTAAAGCGCAAAGTAAACATTTTCACCAAACAAAGAACTATTAAGCCAATTAATGCGTACACTAAATACATATAATTTAATAAATTAAGAGAATACTAATGTTTTCATTTTTAAAGCCTGATCCCGTAAAAAAACTGCGTAAAGAATACGACGTAAAACTAGAGCAAGGCATGCAGGCACAAAGAAAAGGCGACATTAAAAGCTTTGCCATGTTAAGTGCCGAAGCCGAAAAAATCTGGAGTGAAATAGAAACTCTAGAGGCAAAAAAAGCTAAATAATACCAATCGTGTTAAGTTATTAGACATTTATAGCGACGGATAAATAGAGTGATAATCGGGCAGCCGGAGGTCTCTAACCTCCAGCCCCCACACCACCCATCATGCGGGTCCGCAATGGGCGGTTCATATCCCGTAATGAATATTGATCCAAATATCTCTCAATGACACTAAACCTTGTGACGCTAAATAGTCATTGCCTAAGGCAATGTTTATTCCTTTTGTTTTTGAGCTTCTGCAAGAGCCTTTACTGGTGATACCACAGGCTATGACGAGTCGTACGCTGCCCCCAGTTTTATTAAACTGCGTACTTTGGTGCGTGGTCTACGCCATCAAAAAAATTAGGATGGCACCCATCCTAATTACCTTGAACCGACTTTCCTTTAAATAAAAAGCGGAACATTACAGTGAACAAAGGTATGAATAAATTGACCTTACGGGGTCAAATGAAAGTGAATACCTTACTTCACGCTGCGGCAACTGTATTGCCTTGTTCATAATATAGAAAAGCTGAAAAACACGATGCATTAATGAGGGTAAGCCCTTTTAACCTAAAATAAAGCGACTAAAGCATCCATAATCCCTTCCAAAACGCCAATTAAAACAATATCAAACACTTCAATATTCTGCGTAAAAATACAGTAATCGATTGAACCAAAATAGGAACTCAGCTATGGTTTATTTATCAATAAAAATAAATAAAAAACGAGTTAATCTACAGGCTCGTTAGCAATACAAGGAGAGTCAGTTGCAAATATTCATATTTATTTTACTTTTTTGCTCATTCTCTATTTCTG
Source organism: Pseudoalteromonas sp. NZS37 (assembly GCF_015864265.1). NCBI lineage: Bacteria > Pseudomonadati > Pseudomonadota > Gammaproteobacteria > Alteromonadales > Pseudoalteromonadaceae > Pseudoalteromonas > Pseudoalteromonas sp. NZS37. The sequence continues at coordinate 343,499 of NZ_JADYXL010000002.1, forward strand.
CGAATATCTTTGAGGATATTACATGCGGCTATGACGCATCAAAGTATCCAAATAAAACAGAGTTTAAAGGAAGTGCAGAGAGAGAAGTATCAGAAGTTGGCGTAAAAGAATTTTTTGATAAACTAGGGACAACAGACTTATCTCAAAAGCCATGGTTATTTGAATTAATTGATAGAACAACGGGTAAATACAAAAAATCTTTTCCTAGTAGATCACATAATTCAGAAAATAAAGCAGTAATTGAGAATCAAATCATACAGCCAGAAATAATTATAAATTTAGGCAATAATATTATCACTGGTAGTAATCGTGGTGAGTTTGGCGGTGAATTACTGTTAATTGATGAAAGTGATAAAGTTACACTAATCAAAGAAATGAATGTTGAAGATATTTACGAAATGCCGTTTGGTTTGGTAGTAACGTCAGGCTTAGCACATATGATGTCAAACTACGGAGATTTGCATTTAATCTCTAATGATTTCAAAATTCAAAAGTTATACAGTTTGGTTGGTAAGCCTAAATCGTCTTGGTTACTAGAAAATGGTGATTTACTCATTAATAGTTTTCCATCAGGCTCACAGGTTTTAACTAAAGGTGGTTTCATGAAGCGCGTGCAATGTATTGCTAACAATCCAATCAAGGAGGACTAAAACAGTCTGCTCGGTCCCGCTTCATGCAAAATTAGGATGACACCCATCCTAATTACCTTGAACGGACTTTCCTTTAAATAAAAAGCGGTACATTACAGTGAACAAAGGTATGAATAAATTGACCTTACGGGGTCAAATGAAAGTGAATACCTTACTTCACGCTGCGGCAACTGTATTGCCTTGTTCATAATATAGAAAAGCTGTAAAACACGATGCATTAAGAAGGATAAGCCATTTTACCCTAAATAAAAGCCACTCAAACACCCGTCCCCCCCTTCCAAAACGCTAATTAAAACAATATCAAACACTTCAATATTCTACGTAAAAATACAGTAATCAATTGAACCAAAATAGGAACTCAGCTATGGTTTATTTATCAATAAAAAAATTTAAAAACGAGTTAATCTACAGGCTCGTTAAGTTACCAAGGAAGATATGCGTAAATTTCTGGCATTGGATATAAAATCTCAAATAGACTTGCGAGAAAAGTATCCAGATCTTGATAAGTTGTATGCTGCAGAAGATACAGATGCATATACTTACATGGCGGTTTCGGTTTTCGATCGTTGGTTGGGAGCAGAAGACTCAATTAAATACTTATCTGATGTTGCTGATGAGGAGCAACAAAGTAGAGATGCAAAATTCGTTAAATTTGCGAAAAAATTAATCGACAACACTGAGGTTCTAAACTTTACATTTAAAGGTCGTTGGAGTTCAGCTAAACCACAGTTTCGCAAATTCACCTCGGACGCAGCTAAAGAAGCTTACCTAATGTGCGCTCCACATAATGTAGATAGTAGTCATTTTTATAAAGTGATGCTGCCTGAGTTGGAGGCTGTATATTTTGAAAGCTGGGACGACACTAATGTTTTCTATTTACGTAATCCTAAACACGCAGAAAAAATTGAAAAATGGGCTAATGAATGTGGCTTATACCGTCTAAATAGGTAACTTAACAAGCGCATCAAAAATGACGTCAAACGCTTGGCTGACGCTCATTCTTCGCTAATTTTAGCCAAGCATTATCCGCATTTTATGCGGGCGCTAGCAGTACTAGCTATAGAGAATTTTTCATGAAACAGAATGCAATCAATTTTAAAGAAAAGTTTACTAAGTTTACAGATCATTGGTCTCCTCGTGTAATTGCAGAAATGAATGACTATCAGTTTAAATTGGTCAAAGTAGAAGGTGAATTTGTATGGCATGATCACCCGGATACTGACGAAGTTTTCATTGTAATTGAAGGGTGCCTTAACATTGAATTTCGCGATGGAGTCGTTACATTAGAATCAGGTGAAATGTTTGTAATCCCTAAAGGCATTGAACATAAACCTATAGCAACTTCAGAATGTAAAATCATGATAGTTGAACCTAAAGGTGTTGTTAATACTGGTGATTCAGGTAGCGAACTTACAGCAGAAGATGATGTTTGGGTGTAATGCACAGCTAACAAGAACATTAGACGGAATTTACTCTTCCCCCATTTAATAGGTATCACGATTGTTTTTACCATACACATTCTCAGGACTTATTTGCATTAGTAGTGCGGGGTTGTCTATTGATTTAAACCCGTATTGTGCATAAAGGCCATGCGCATCAGAAGTCGCTAATAAAAAGCGCCTGAGCCCTTGTAGCTCAGGATGCTCTACTATTGTTTTAATAAGTAACTTACTCAGCCCATTACCTTGCAAGTGCGTGGTAATAAATACATCGGCTAAATAGGCAAAGGTTGCTTTATCGGTCACTACTCGGGCAAAGCCAACTTGTTCGTTATGAGCGCTGTAAACACCAAAGCACATTGAGTTATCAATTGCTGATTGCATTACGCTTTTAGGAATGCCTTTGGCCCAATAGCTATTAGCAATAAAGTTATAAATAACGTTAAAGTTAAGTTTGCTTTTGTCTGTGCTTATTGAGTAGTTACTAATGTTTGCGCTCATAAGTTAATAGTCTTTTTTATCAATGTTTTTATAAACATTTCTATAGAACGTTCCTATAGCCTATAAATAATCTTTAACGTTTTTTAGCTGTTTGTCGTGTACTTTTGAAAGTACTAACAATGAGCAAATAGCCCCAAATAACGCCAGTCCCATATCTGATTGGGTATCCCACACGTAACCTTGCGTGCCTAAAAATGCTTCTGCGTTTTCGCCGCTTAATACTGCAACCCACCATTCTATTAATTCATAAAAAGCACTAAATGCTAAACATACCGAAATAACAAAGGTGATTAACCAGCCTCGACCATTTACTACTTTTTTGCGCAGTAAAATTTCGCGTGCTAGTAGTGCAGGTACAAACCCTTGAAAAAAGTGCCCTACTTTGTCGTAGTTATTACGCTCGCTACCAAATAGGTTATCGAAAAAAGGGACTTCGGCGTAGGTGTAATGCCCGCCAATCATCAGCACTATGCAATGCGCTAAAATAAATGTATATAAAATAGGGGTAAGTTTAAAGTGGCTATAGGTACTTGCTAGCAGCACTAAACCAATAATTGCGGGGATAACTTCAAGCAGCCATGTAAATTGATCTTTTGGGTTAATACCAGACCAAATTAATACAATAAAAAACAGGCTCAACCATAAATACTTCATTTAGAATCCTTTTCTAAATTGATCAAATTTACGGCATTTTACGCCTTTGAAATAAACGACGCTACCTATAGTTTGTTTTTGCAGTAATGCGATTAAACAAAGTAGGAAAAAAGCGCTTAATTGTAGGCGCCCAACCACTTAAACCTTTGCCAATAATCACTTCGTCTTTTTTATTACTTATGGCACGAATCATTTTTGTAGCAGCTACGCTTACATCCATGCCATTCTCTATCGACTCTTCTGGTTTATTTTGCGCTATGCCTTGCTCGTTTAGTGAATTATGCGCAATTGCTGTTTTAATAGAGCCAGGGCAAATTGTTAAACAATGAATGTTATGTTGTGCTACTTCTGCACGTAGGCAATCCATAAAACCAACAACCGCATATTTAGAACCCGAATAACCCGTTCTAAATTTTGAACCTACTTTACCCGCCACACTACTAATAGACACAATTGAGCCACTGCGCTTTGCCACCATAGCAGGCAGTAAAGCTTTAGTAAGTGCAATTAAGCCAAAGTAATTAACCTCCATTAATTGGCGATACACGTTAAAGTCGTTTTCTAAAAATAAGCTACGCTGCGATACGCCGCCGTTATTAATTAAAATATCAATTGCAGGAAGCTCGTTCATTTTTGCTGTTATTGTGCTCAGTACGTGTTCTGGCTGGGCTAAATCAAGCGATATAACTAAGTGCCCTTCGCCTTTAAGCGTTGCTTTTAAATCGTTTAGTTTATCTACATTGCGCGCCGATAAAATAACACGCGCTCCAAGCTCAGCAAATTGTATAGCAAGCTCTTTACCAATGCCTGATGATGCGCCGGTGATCCACACGGTTTTATTATTATATTGCATAAGCACCCGTAATTAATTTTTATTAGTTAAGCCTTTGTAGGGCCAGCTATTGCGTTTACTTCATCTTCTAATGTTTTGTAAAAACCCATTAAAAATAGTAGTTCAACAGTTACGTACAAAGGGCCTATAATTAAACCAATTAGGTCATCTACAAACGCCGGTTTTTTACCTTCGTAATAATGCCCAATAAACTGTAATACCCAGCCAAATACAAACACACCTACGCCAATACTCAACCAAGGCCAAAAAGCCATTGCTGCAATGGGCTGAGCAGCAACAAGGAGTAAGGTGAATATCACGGCCATAATAAAGCCAAGCGAAAAGCTCAGCATAAAATAATAAACAACCGACGCTAATACAAAAAGTTGTGCGCCATCAATTACTACACTACCAAGGGGAATTTGAATGCGCGCTAGTAAACACAACGCTGCAAATACAATGAGCGGAATACCAAAAAAATGCGTTAGTACATTACGTTTAGAACGATGATACAAACCATATTTACCAAGCTGCTGTTGAAGTGTTTTCATTGTTTTGCCTTTATTTTTATATATAAAACTTACTTTAGCAAAAGTAGACACAACAACAATGTCAGGTATCCGACACTTTGTAAATTAAACAAATGCAGAAATTATTTTACCCGGCTCATACTCACCTTTCATATCCGTTCGCTCGCGCCCTTTTTGATACTCTTGCTCAAGCATTTTTTGAAGTTCCTCTATTTTATCAGCAATTGCGCTAGGGTCTGCGCCCTCACTTTGCTGTTCTTTAATGAGCTCTTCTATTGTCGCTTTTAGCTCGTCTATTTTGTTTTTGTTTACACCTAAGCGCTGATAAACCAGCGCTTCTTGGGCACTTTCTAAAAACGTTTGATCTTTTGGCGTTGAGATTATGCCTTTAGCATCATTTGGTTTTTCATTAGGGAGGGTATTAGTTGCCGCAACTTCGCTTGAACCTGCCGCTTTATTTACTGTTGGAGAGTTATAATTACTATATTGATTTTTAAAGGTTATTGTAGTCATTAGCTCAAATCCATTGTTGCATTACATATTATGTAGCAATTTTGGTTCCAACTAAATAAAGCAGCTTCTATTTAAGCTTGTGTAGCTCGGGCCTGTAACTTTTGTTTATCTAAAACAGTTATGCGTTGATACCCCAAACTAATAGCTTTTAAACTAACAAGCTGTTGCAGTATTTGATTAATAGTTTGGCGCGTTAGGTAGGTCATATCAGCAAGTTGCTGTTGAGATAAAACAAGCGGTGTTAAGTGCTCTGTATGCTCACTTAGCATTAAAAGCCGATTGCATACTTTTTGCTCAGCGCTTAACAGGGCGTGATCTTCCATTGAGGTAAACATTAGGCGTAACTTTTGTGCCAGCAATAAACCAAACTCTTGCCAATATTGTGGCTGTTCGTTTAATAGCTGTTCAAGCGCGCGTTGGGGCACGTAAAAAAGCACAACATCAGTTTGTGCATATACATCATGAGTGCGCAGGCCACCATCAAACAAGGTAACTTCGCCAAACCACAGTGATGAATCAATAAAGCTCAATACGGCTTCTTTGCCTTCGTTACTTACGCCACTAATACGCACCACGCCGCTAAGCACGGCATAAATTCCATCGTGCTTATCACCTCGCAAAAATAATGATTGCTGAGCTTTTAGCGAGAGCGTTTTGCCCTGCGTTAATAAAAAGCTTTTTAAATAAGCGCTACGGTTTTTAAACCAATGCCCTTGCTCTATTACGTTTTGCTGCTGTGGAGTCATTATTTACTGCATTTGCTTATTAAATGGCTGTTTTTCGATAACCAATTTTTTAGGGAAATTTAAATCGGTTGCTATAACAAAATCATCGTAAGGATCATTACCCGAAAACAGCTCAGTTATTAATGTATCGTTTTTATAAACATTAACGGTTACACCGCTGCCCATACCGCCTGAGTTAATAATATAATAATGATATTCGCCGTTACTAAAAAATAAAATACTCTCGCCAATACGCCCTACTTGCCTGTAGTAACTACCAAATGGAGCATCCGGTGTTGCTTCTTTTTCAAGCCCTATGTCATTAACTCTACCAAATCGATAACTAAGCGATGAGTCATCTTTTGCAACACAAATAGAAAGCACTTTATCGGTAGGTTCTAACTTGTAGGCTGTACTTTCATCTGGGTTACGCACAACTTTATGCATTTTTGCGTTAATGTAGGCTGCTTCATTACTTTTACAATGTGTTGCTAGCATACCGACCACTAAAGCGGGTTCGTTTGTTTGAGCTGCTGGAGGTGTGTTTACTTTGAGATCAGAGGGTAAGTTACTTGCATTACTATTTAGCTGAGGGCTATCTTGCATTGCCATGCTTTGATCGTCACAACCAAACAGTGCAAACAAGAAGAAAGAATAAAAGCTCGCTAAAAATTTAATGCGCATAATAAAATCCATCTATGAGAGAGCCTTTAAAATAGCGATAAAACTAGCGACCCGCAACACTCTTATGCGCAATACTTTATAAGTTTATTTTTAAACCATCTTCTGCAAAAACTACGTTACTTTTTAGTGATTTAATTAACGATTTTTTAAACAATTGCTGATTTTTTAATGACCGATTCATAAAATGAGATAGAACCGCCGTTTTAGGTGCAGCCTCAATTAGTACCTTAGTGATTTGACTTGGGGTAATGTGTAAATTTTTAGCCCCGTCTGATGCGTTTTCATCAATTGCGTTGTGCATAACCACTACATCGGCATTTTTAGCAAAGTCAGTAAATGTGCCTATTTTTTAGTTGAGTGACCAACGGCCAATTTATTAATTTTAGCTTGTATTAAAAGCTGATTTAAACACCTTATAAAAGTGTGTAAATAACTAAATTAATCAATAATTGGTTTTCTTATAATAAAATGTTGTTACAGCACTATTTCAAACAGTTTTTTATAACCACTTGTAATTTATAATTTAAATAAAATTAAATCTAAAAAACATACATTTTAAAAACAATTTAGTCTCATTTTATTAAAACAATAGTTGACCCTATTTAAAATTTAAACTAGCATTTCTGGAAGCGCTTCCACAAAGCTCAGTTAAATAAACCTTTCTGGAAGCGCTTCCATACATTTGACAATGTTTATAATTACACAATAACAGCCCCATACAGCTGTTAATAATAATGATAAAAGTGCGAGGGAAACCGAATGTCCAACCATATTGTAAGAAAAACAAAGATAGCGACCAGCCTATCTCTGATTTTAGGCGCATCAATCTCTTTACCTGTATATGCACAAGAAGCAAATACAGATGTTGAAGTAATTCAAGTTACTGGTTTTAAAAGCAGTATTAAAGAGTCAACTCGGCTAAAACGCGACGCCGCAGGTGTTGTAGATGCTATATCAGCTGAAGATATTGGTAAATTCCCCGATACCAACTTAGCCGAGTCGCTACAGCGTATTACGGGTGTGTCGATTGATCGTTCAAATGGTGAAGGCTCTAAAGTAACGGTTCGTGGTTTTGGCCCCGACTACAATATGGTAACCCTAAACGGGCGTACAATGCCGGCGGCATCTTTGCCTGCAGGCGGTGGTACACCCAGCTCTCGTGCATTTGACTTTGCAAACTTAGCGTCTGATAGCGTTAAATCGGTTGAAGTATATAAAACGGGTAAAGCTAGCATTGCATCAGGTGGTATTGGCGCAACAATTAATATTAATACCGCTCGCCCACTCGACAATCCAGGCTTTGTTTCAAGCATTGGCGTAAAAGCATTACACGACTCAACAAACCGTGTTGGTGATGACATAACACCAGAGCTTTCAGGCTTAATTAGCTGGACCGACAGTGAAGCTAAATTTGGTGCCTCGTTAACTGCAAGCATGCAACAGCGCGATAGCTCATCAACAGGTGCGTTTGTAAATCAATGGAATACATCTGCTTTTGACGGCACAATCCCACAAGCAGCAGACGATATTGTTTTAACTAATGCACCCGCCGTTGGCCAGCTTTATTCAATGCCATCAGATTTGCGCTACACCATTGCCGACAGAGAACGCACTCGTACAAACGCACAATTAACGCTGCAGTACAGCCCAATTGACGATTTAACAGCCACGCTTGATTACACATATTCTAAGCAAGATTTATTCGAAGCCCGTGCTGAGCAATCAATATGGATGGATAACTACAAAAGCGCGCTAACATTTGACGACAACACGGTAAAAACCCCTATTTACTACCGAGAAGAACGTCGCGATCAGCAAACACGCGATTTAGGCTTAGCGTTTCAAGAGCTAAACCAAGTTAATCAAAACGACTCTATTGGTTTAAACGTTGAATACTATTTTAATTCAGAATTGAGCTTTATGTTTGATGCGCACAATTCAAAAGCCACTAGCAAACCAGATGCACCTTACGGCAGCTGGGTAAACGCAGGCTTGGGCGCAAACGTAGTTAACGCACAAGAAGTTGATTTTAGCCGCGAACTGCCATCAATGAGTATCGATTTTGATGATTGCCGCCGAGACAACCTAAATTGTAATAACACGTTAGATGCCTCTGATGTGGGTACGTCTATTTTAGATTCTAACTTTGCTCGCCAAGAGTCTGAAATCACAGAATTTAGAATCCATGGTAAATACGAAATTGAAAACGGCGCAATTGACTTTGGTATAGAGTCTCGCTCTATGGAAAGCCATTCACTGCAATCACTTACACGTAATACAATGGGTAACTGGGGTATAGAAAACCCAGGCGAACTACCTGATGGCTACCTAAACCCAACAAACTTTTTAGCTGAGTTTGACGACTACGATACATCGGGCTCGTTCAACCAAGGTTATACCGGCAGCGCATCGCAAATTGGTTACTGGGCAGGTGAAGAATACGGCTTTAATTTTGCAGCCGATGGCGCATTTGCAACTAACCGCACCATTGAAGAAGATATAACCGCAGCGTTTGTGCAATTTACTTACAATGGTTACATTGGCGATATGCCATACAACATTGTTATTGGCGCACGCCAAGAGTCTACTGACATTACCTCAACGGCTAATATCGACTTACCTAACGCAGTAGCATGGGAAGGTAATAACGACTTTAACGTTCGCTTTGGCTCAGATAAAGAAGATTTCACGCTTAAATCTAGCTACGATCACTTTTTACCAAGCTTTGACTTTGACATAGAAGTAATCGAAAACGTGAAAGCGCGTTTTTCTTATAGCACAACAATTGCTCGCCCAACTTACGACAACTTAAGTTCAGCAGCGACTGTTGGTGTACCGGGTGCCCCTACTCTTTTAGCGGGTTCTTCACCGGCTACAGCGTCAACGGGTAACCCTGGCTTAGTGCCGCTTGAATCAGACAATATTGATGTATCGGCTGAGTGGTACTTTGCAGAAACAAGTTATGTGTCGGTAGGTTATTACACTAAAGACATCGAAAACTTTATTGGTTTAACACCAATGACGCAAAACTACTACGGATTACGCGATGCAACAGCGGGTCCTCGCGCACAAGCTGCCATTGCTGAACTAGAATCTCGCGGACTTGCCCTAACCGATTCAAACTTATTTCAAATGGTTGCCGCTACAGAAAACAACGTTGATTTTGACTCTATGACCTACGAAGAGTTTGAAGCCGCTTACGATGTAATTGCTAACAGCGATGACCCATTACTAGAATTTACAGCGCAAGTACCTACCAACAATAAAAATGCCACCATTGATGGTTTTGAAATTGCCTTTCAACACTTTTTTGGTGAAAGCGGTTTTGGTGTGCAAGCAAACTACACCACAGTTAATGGCGACATCGACTTTGATGTAAACGCCGACCCTACTACAACACAATTTGCACTAGTGGGTTTAAGCGATACAGCTAACTTTATTGCAATGTACGAAAACGACGATTTTCAAGCACGTATTGCTTACAACTGGCGTGATAAGTTTTTAAATAGCGCAGCTCGATACGTAAATGAGCCAGGCTTTACTGAAGAATATTATCAAATCGACTTTAATGTTGCGTACAACTACAGCGAGCAACTATCGTTTTTTGTTGAAGGCCTTAATATTACTGAACAAAACAGCCGCGAACATGGCCGTACGTCAGTACAATTGTGGAACCTACAACAGCTAGGTGCACGTTACAATATTGGTATGCGTTACAACTTCTAAAGGTAATACAAAGTAAAGCCGTTAGTTTTTACTAGCGGCTTTTTTGTATTTAAAACAGTATTGATGCTAGTTTAATTGTTATCAACTTTAGGGTGTTAACTCATGACCAAACCAGTAACAAAAATAGTCGTTTTAGGTGGTGGTACTGCCGGCTGGCTAAGCGCAGGCTTATTAGCCGCCGAACACCCGCACCTTAATGTAACGTTAGTGGAGTCGGCAAATGTGCCTATATTGGGCGTGGGCGAAGGTACGTGGCCGTCAATGCGTAACACGCTACAACGTATTGGCATTAAAGAAAGTGATTTTATAACCCAGTGCGACGCGTCATTTAAGCAAGGTTCTAAATTTATAAATTGGCGCAACCTCAGTGAGGGAGAAAACTACTACCACCCTTTTATGAATCCACAAGGCTACGAGCACACTAATTTACACGCCAGCTGGCAACGCATTGCACCTAACCAAAAATTTGCCGACGTTGTTAATATGCAAAGCTTTGTAAGCCAAGCAGCACTTGCACCAAAGCAATTACAAACACCTGAATATGCAGCAGTTACCAACTATGGTTATCATTTAGATGCGGGTAAATTTGCTGAATTTTTAAAAAATCACTGTGTTAAAAACCTAAACGTTACGCATATTATTGACGATGTAACCGAGGTTATTAACGACGATCATGGCTATATTGCCTCATTAAAAACAAATAATAATGGCGATATAACGGGTGATTTATTTATAGATTGCTCAGGCTCTTGCGCTCGTTTAATTGGTGAGCATTTTAATAGTGAGTTTATAGCGCAAGATCATATTTTATTTAATAACAGCGCTGTTGCGGCGCAAATACCTAATGCACACGCCGATCAACCAATCGCCTCTGCTACGCTATCTACAGCGCAAAGTAACGGTTGGATTTGGGATATAGCCCTGCCAACGCGCCGTGGTACAGGTTATGTATTTAGTAGTAAATATCAAAGCGATGAAAGCGCAACAAGTACACTAAAAAGCTACATAGCCAAAAGCACCAGTGAGCAACGAGCTGAGCAACTTAACTACCGCGTATTAAAATTCAGCCCTGGTTACAGGCAAAAATTTTGGATTAAAAACTGTGTTGCCGTGGGTATGTCTGCTGGCTTTTTAGAGCCTCTTGAAGCGTCAGCACTTGCCATGGTTGAGCTTTCAATTAGCATGATAAGCGAGCAGCTACCGCAAAACCGCACCCACATGAGCCAGCTTGAAACGCGTTTTAATGACCGTTTTAGTACTCGTTGGCAGCGCGTTATTGAGTTTTTAAAACTTCATTATGTGCTAAGCGAGCGCAACGACACTCCTTATTGGCAAGATATTAGTAATTTAAATACCGCGCCCGAGCGCCTGCAAAACTTACTTAAACTTTGGCAATTTCAACCCCCTAGCCGCTTTGATTTTATTGAAAACGAAGAAGTGTTTTCATCAAGCAGTTACCAATACGTTTTATATGGCATGGGCTTTAATACACAAACAGTATCTGCACAAAATGCATTTAACGACCCACGTGCTGGGGATTACTATTATCAGCAAAACCGCGAAAAAATAGCGCAGTACTTAAATGGACTGCCAAGTAATCGCGCGCTTTTAAATCATCTTTTATCAAATAATGGGCAGCCACATAATGACTAAAACAAACGCTGTTAAAAACGTAGTAATTGCTGGGGGCGGCACTGCAGGTTGGATGGCTGCAGCAGCACTTGCTAAATTAGTTGGCAGCAATATAAACATAACCCTTGTTGAATCTGACGATATTGGCACTGTGGGCGTTGGCGAAGCAACAATTCCGCCTATTCGTACATTTCATAAATTGCTGGGTATAAACGAGCAAGCATTTATGAAAGCCACTCAAGCTAGTTTTAAATTAGGTATTAGCTTTGAAAACTGGGGCGATGAAAACACGCATTATATTCACTCATTTGGCGCAACGGGCAAAGAATGTTGGGCGGGTGAATTTCATCACTTTTGGCTGCAAGGTAAAGCACTTGGAATAAACAACCCATTTGGCGATTACTGCTACGAGCTGCAAGCGGCTAAAGCCGGTAAATTTGCGTTTAACCAGCAAAACCCCATTAACTATGCCTACCATATGGATGCCACGCGTTACGCGCAGTTTTTACGTGAATTTTCAGAGCCATTAGGTGTAAAACGTATTGAAGGTAAAATACAAAAAGTAGTAAAAAACACTAAAACAGGCCATATAGAGTCATTAACTTTAAATAGTGGCGAGTATATTAATGGCGACTTTTTTATTGATTGCACCGGCTTTAGAGGCTTATTAATAGAGCAAGCATTGCATACTGGCTACGAAGACTGGTCGCACTTATTATCGTGTAACAGCGCCATTGCCGTGCAAACAAAATCCACCAGCGATACCGTATTGCCACTTACCCGATCTATTGCCCACAAAAGCGGCTGGCAGTGGCGTATACCGCTGCAAAACCGTGTAGGTAACGGATTAGTATATTGCAGCCAATATATGGATGACGAACAAGCCAAAGCGCTACTATTAAATAACATTGAAGGTGAGGCTATTACAGAGCCGCGTATTATTAAATTTAAAACAGGCCGGCGCTTAAAAGGCTGGAACAAAAACTGCCTAGCACTTGGCCTTGCTAGCGGTTTTGTAGAGCCACTTGAGTCCACCAGCATTCACTTAATTATGTCGGGTATTATTCGCTTTATGCGTTTATTTCCGTTTAATGGCATTACCAATCACGCCATTGACGAATACAACAAACAGCTTAAAAGTGAAATAGAAAATATTCGCGACTTTATTGTGCTGCACTACAAAGTAACTAATCGCGATGACAGTGAGTTTTGGCAACACTGTAGCGCCATGGAGGTGCCAAAAACACTTCAACATAAAATTGATTTGTTTAAACAAACCGGCCGTGTATTTTTAGACGATGGCGACATTTTTAGAGTCGACTCGTGGGTGCAAGTAATGCTTGGTCAAGGTATTGAGCCTAATCAACATCACTTAATAGCCAGCATGATGAGTGATGAAGAACTCACCCGTTTTTTACACGGTATTAAACAGCAAATAGAACAGCGCGTTAGCCAATTACCGCCTCATCATGAGTTTTTAAAACAATATTGCCCAGCATAAAAAAAGCCCTTATTAGGGCGTGTTGTTCTTTGGTGGTTGAATTTGCAGCAGTATGTTTGGTTTTTAGGCAAGGCAGAGCCTATGTAGTGTGGTTATTCCCCATAAATAGGCGATAACGTAGCATAAATGCCAAACATGCGCTGCCCGTAGGGTTCTGCCTAGGGGCAATTTACTCTTTGTTGCTCGGTTTTTACTTAGCCCACTAGGTTACAAACCTCGCGCCGCGATTAAATTACCCCTAGATTGAACAAATTTCAATCCACAAAGATAAACACGCCCTTAGGGCTTTGGGTACACACAACAACTTTTACGTTTTATTATTCACACTTAACCACGGCGCTTTTAGCGCTTTGTGGTTCAAAGCTAATATCTGCAACTGAAACGCTAAGCTCTCCTGCCGTTTTAATAATAAAAGGGCTGGTTATTCTGGCAAAATCAACGCCCTTTTTAGCAAAACAGGTTAAATCTATACTCATGGTTTGCCATGTATTTAAATCAGCATTTTCAAGCTCATTAGTAATATCAAGCTCGCCGCCACAACCTTGTTCGCACTTCATTGCAAGGTATGTATGTGAGCTAGGTATTTGGTTTACTTTATAGCTAAAACTAAGGGCCGAATTTGCTTCAATGTAGGCCACTTTGTCTTCGGTAAAGTTACTATTAATTTCGATGTAGCTGGATGCAGTGCCATCAAAGTTAAATTGCATCGCATCTTCTTGAATCGCTTTGTCTTCAGTGCGATAAGTAATGCCACCGAGCTTTACACTGTTACTTGCTACTTGGTGCTGCTCGCTGTTTGAATTTAAAAACAAACGCCACGGCGTTTTAAAACTGCCATTAAATATAGACAACGGCGCAAGGTTACTAATATCAACACCTGAGTCTTCATTTAGATTATTGGCAAGCGTACTTTCATCTTTATATGTTAAACCAAAGCCATAGGGTAATAATGGTGAGTAATCAGCATCGCCCTTATTTACTGCGGTTTGTAGTGGCGATTTAGGCCATGAGAAAGACAATTTACCTTTAAAGTCGTACTGTACCTGCCCACTTGCATCCGCTAATAAAACATCTGCAATGCCTTGTCCTTCAGTGCCAGGAAGCCATGCTGCTACAAATGCATCTGACGCGTTTAGCTCGCTGTTAACCCACATTGGTCTGCCCGATATAAACACAGAAACAACCGGTATATTTTGCTGCTTTAATGTTTTTAATATTTTAAGAGAGCGTTTATTGTTACGTTCAAACTCAAGGTTGTCTTTATCGCCATGCCCCTCTGCGTATGGTTCTTCACCAAATACAACAATGGCTACATCGGGTTTGGTATTAAATTCACCCGTTGGGCTTAAAATAGCATTACCGCCAGCAGAGTCTATTTGCGTTTTTAATCCGGCATAAATAGACGTTGCCCCAGGGAAATCTGCATTTTGATTATTAGTTCCCTGCCACGTAATACTCCAACCACCCGATTGCTTGCCTATGTTATCGGCCGCATCGCCTGCAATTAGTATGTTACTTGATGGGTTAAGCGGTAATAAATGGTTGTTGTTTTTAAGCAGTACTAACGACTCTTGTACCGCTTGGCGGGCAATATCGCGATGTGCAGGTGCACCTATTAGTTCTAACTTACCTGAATATTTTCGATTTGCGGGGCTTGGTTTATCAAATAAACCCGCGCGTAATTTAACGCGTAAAATACGTGCCACGGCGTCATCTATTCGCGCCATTGTTATTGTGCCCGCTTTTACTTGTTTAATTGTATTTTCATAAAGTGGTTTCCAAGCACCCGTTGGCACCATAAAAATATCAAGCCCGGCATTAACAGCTTGCGGGCAGCTTTCATTTGTACAGCCGGCAACTTGTCCGTGCCCGTTCCAATCGCCTACAACAAAGCCATCAAAACCCATTTTTGTTTTTAGTACATCGGTAAGTAAGTATTGATTGCCGTGATTTTTTTTACCATTCCAGCTATTAAACGATGCCATAACCGACTGGCTACCTGCGGTTAAGCCTCCTATATAACCTTGCGCATGAATGTTATATAACGTTTCTTCGCTATCAATGTTGTCACCTTGATCGTCGCCATCTACCGTGCCGCCATCGCCTAAAAAGTGCTTAACAGTACTAATTACGCGTTTGTCACTTAAAAAATCATCACCAGCTCTGCCTTGTAATCCGTTTACAATTGCGGCTGAATATTCACGTACAATTGCAGGGTCTTCTGAGTAGCCTTCGTACGTTCTGCCCCATCGGTCATCGCGCACTACAGCAACTGTTGGTGCAAATACCCAATCTATCCCTGTTGCCATTACTTCTATTGCCGTAGCTGCTGCAATTTGCTCAATTAATGCAGGATTATTTGCTGCACCTAAACCAATATTGTGCGGAAATAACGTCGCGCCAATCACATTATTATGACCATGTACCGCATCAGTGCCCCACATAGTTGGAATTTTACTGCCATCAATTGAGTCATCAACCGATGCTTGATACATACTTTCAGCAAGTGTTATCCAATCGGCTGGCGTTGCATGCTTATCAGCATTCGGGAACGAGCCACCGCCATTTAAATAAGAACCAAAGCCATATTTGCGCATGTCTGCAGCGGTTATATCGCGAATTTCAGGTTGGATCATCTGCGCTACTTTTTGCTCAAGCGTCATTATTTTTAAATATTGTGCAATCGTATTTTCAATTTCAGGCGTTTTCACTACTTTGCTTTTAAGCGTTGGCCAAAGTGATAAATTACCTTGCTCATGCTCAGTATTTTTGGCTACGGCGCCTTGGCTATTATTAGCGTTAACCTCTTGTTTATTACACGCACTTAAAACGCATAATCCGCCTATTAAAATAGGGAGCATTCGTAACCTATTAGTGTTTAAGCTTTTTTTCATTTTTATAGCCCTGTGTTGTGTCAGTGTGTTTTTGTGCAGCACCTATTTGTTATTTAAATTTAACTATTGACCTACTTAGCAATAGCCACTAACCTAAATATGGAAGCGCTTCCTTAAAGTTATTAAATACCATCCTTAGTGATTAATCAAATTAAATATGGAAGCGCTTCCAACATTGAATTTAATACACGCTCTATACAAAGCAACCTTTACCAAAAAAGAAGCAGAGGTTTTCTCTTAATGAAACAATTATCTTTACCTAGTGGCTCACCCCTTTTAGCCAAAAATTTTACCTATGGTGTAGCTACGGCCTCATTTCAAATTGAAGGCGGCGCAACCGATCGCTTGCCATGTATTTGGGATACCTTTTGCAGTAAAGAAGGCAAAATAGTCGATAATTCAAATGGCGATGTAGCCTGCGAGCACTACACTCGCTGGAAAGACGATATAAACTTAATTGAGTCATTAGGTGTAGACGCTTACAGACTTTCTATTTCATGGCCGCGCGTAATGACTAAAAATGGCCACCTAAACCCGACAGGCGTTAAGTTTTATACCGACATTTTAGATGAATTAAAACGCCGTAACATTAAAGCTTTTGTAACGCTGTACCACTGGGATTTACCACAACATATTGAAGACGAAGGCGGTTGGCTAAACCGTAACACCGCTTACGAATTTGCGCATTACACAGATTTAATTACAAAAGCATTTGGTGATCGTGTGCACTCTTACGCCACCTTAAACGAGCCGTTTTGTAGCTCTTACTTAGGTTACGAAATAGGCGTACATGCGCCGGGTATTGTAGGTCGCGAGTTTGGTCGTAAAGCTGCGCACCACTTATTGCTAGGCCACGGATTGGCTATGCAAGTACTTGCTAAAAATAGCCCAAATACATTAAACGGTATTGTACTTAACTTTACGCCTTGTTACTCAGTTACCCAATGCGAAGAAGATTTAAAAGCGACTGCATTTGCTGATGACTACATAAACCAATGGTACATGCAGCCTGTAATGCAAGGTAAATACCCTGATATTATTAATCAGTTACCTAAAGCCCACCGCCCTGACATTTTGGATGGCGACATGGAAATAATTGCTCAACCACTAGATTACCTAGGGGTTAACTTTTATACCCGCATGCATTATCAAGCAAGCGAAACCGACTTTTACCATGAGCTGCCACATAAAGCGCCAATGACCGATATAGGCTGGGAAATTTATCCTAAAGCACTGACAGAGTTACTTGTATCGTTAAACGAAAAATACACCCTACCACCTATTTACATTACCGAAAACGGCGCAGCCATGGCTGACGAATTTAAAGACGGTGAAGTAAAAGATAACGACCGTATTGAATATTACCACGAGCATTTAAATGCCCTACATAATGCAGCTGAGCAAGGCGTAAAAGTAGATGGCTACTTTGCTTGGAGCCTAATGGATAACTTTGAATGGGCTGAAGGATATTTAAAACGTTTTGGTATAGTACACGTAGACTACAACACACAAAAACGAACTGTTAAAGCCAGCGGTAAAGCGTACACTAAACTCATAACAAGCCGATAAATTATCGGCTTATAACAATAAGAACACACACTGTGAACAAACTCCCTTTATACGAAAAAGTCGGTTACGCCATGGGCGATGCCGGCGCTAACTTAGTGTGGCGCGGCGCGCTTGCTTATTTAGCGGTGTTTTACACCGATACATTTGGCATATCGGCGGCTGCCGCTGCCATGTTGTTTTTAGTGGTAAGGCTATCTGATGGCGTAACCGATATTATTATGGGTATGATTGCCGACAGAACGCAGTCGCGCTTTGGTAAATTTCGCCCATGGATACTCTACTCGGCACCATTTTTGGGCTTGTTTATGGTGTTGTGTTTTACTACACCCGACTTTAGCACCACCAACAAACTTATTTATGCCTACGTAACCTACATAGGTTTAACGCTTGCCTACACCGTAAGTAACGTGCCCTATTCGGCACTTATGGGCGTTATGACACCAGACGACACAGAGCGCACAAAGCTCTCTGGTTTTAGGTTTGCAGGTGCGTTTACTGGTGGTTTATTGGTTATGGGTTTTTTACCTGAGCTAGTGGCATTTTTTGGTGGCGGCGACAACGCTAAAGGCTATCAGCTTACTATGTACTTATTTGCCAGCTTACTTATTATTTTAATGATTATAACGTTTGCGACCACTAAAGAGCGTGTAACACCGCACGCCTCAAATGAAGGGAATTTAAAATCAGAGTTATTTGATTTAACCAAAAGCTTGCCATTTATAATCCTACCTTTGCTTGCTACTACCTTGTTTTTTTATTACCGCGATTTATACAGCGGCGTATTTTTTGCCCTTGTTATGGCTGCAATGACATTCGTTATTAAAAAATTACTCAATAAAGATAAGCAAAGCTTAACGGGATCACAGCGCGACATGGTTGATCTTCTGACCAACAAACCCTGGCTGGTATTACTCGGTATTGGTTTTTTAACCATGATGTTTAATGGCATAAAATACGGCGTAATTGCATATTACTTTAAATACCACGTAGCTAATGAACTCATGGCTGGGCAATACTTTATTGCCTTATTGATTGTATCTATATTAGGCGCACTTGCCACAGGTAAACTGGCCGAAATAATGGGTAAACGAAACCTCTTTATTGCATCATTAATGCTAAGCGGGTTACTCACTACTGCATTTTACTGGGTACCTAGCGATAACCTAGTTGCAGTATTTACCTTTGGTTGCGCTGCTGAATTTTTTGCCGCCATGATGCCGACATTGTTCTTTAGTATGCTTGGCGATTCAGCCGATTATTCAGAGTGGAAAAATAAACGCCGCGCAACAGGGCTTATTTATTCTGCGGGTACGTTTGTACAAAAAACCGGTGGTGGTTTTGCAGGTGCATTAGTATTAGTGGTACTTGCAGGCTACGGCTATAACGGCATGGATGAGCTAACAATTACCCAAGCCCTACCTGGTATGCAGTTACTTATGAGCTGGATACCTGCCGCATTTGCTTTTTTAGGCGCCGCATTGATGCTTATTTATCCGCTTACCTCAGCGATGACGCAAAAAATAACAGAAGACTTAGCAATTAGACGCAGTAATGTGTAAATTAACTTTTAATGATTCTTCGCGCTTTATATTTTTATAAAGCGCGAGTAAAAACACATATAAGCTAGGACATCAATGGCGACAATTTATCAAGTATCAGAAATGGCAGGTGTGTCTTTATCAACTGTTTCAAGGGTGCTTAACGACAACGACTACGTAAGCAAAAAAACTAAAAAAAAGGTATTAGAAGCAATGAAAGAGCTAGGCTATCAGCCAAGTTCTATTGCTCGCTCTTTGGCGTCTAGCACTACAAACAGCGTCGGTATTTTAGTTTCTGAGTTGGATGGTCCGTTTTTTGGTCAAATGATGTCAGCCATTGAAGAGCACCTTCGTATTGCGGGTAAACACGTTATTATTACCCCTGGGCACAGTGACGAGAAAAAAGAAAAAAGCGGCTTTGAATTTTTAATAGGCCGTAATTGCGACGCTATTATTGCCCACGTAGAAGCGGTATCAAACGAGTATCTAATTGAGTTAAGTAAAGGCAAAACCCCTATTTACTTAATGAGCCGCTACGTTAAAGAAATTGAAGAAAACTGCATTAGCCTCGACAACGTAATGGGCGGCTATTTAGCCACTAAAGCCATGATCAACAAAGGTCATAAAAACATTGCGTACATAGCAGGCCCGCAGTTTAAAGAAGATGCGTCAAATCGTTTAAAAGGTCACAAACAAGCACTAGCAGAATACAACATCACCTTTGACGAAAACTTATATTATGTAGGTGACTTTAAAGAAACTGGTGGCAGCGACGGCTTAAGGCATTTTATTCAAAATAAAGCGCAAATAACTGCTCTTGTATGTGCCAATGACGAAATGGCATCGGGTGCTATGAAATACGCCCGCGAACACGGTTTTAACCTACCAAAAGATTTAGCCATTATTGGGTTCGATAACGTAATTTTTACCAATTACCTCTACCCAACGCTTACTACAATAGATAACCCAGTTCCCGAAATGGGCCGAGCTGCGGCTAACTTAGTACTTAAAGACATTTATAAAAAAAGCGGCATAACAGTAAAGCACGTGTTTCAGCCAAAGCTTATTTTAAGAGACTCAACACCCGATATTAATTAATAAAATTTAAGATTAATCTAAGTGTAAGTTATGTAACTCATTACGCACCCACTGCGTATCTAAATATTGCTCTACGTGCTGCTGCGCAAACTTTAAAAAGTTACGTGCAGCATGCGATATGTGCCTATCTGTTCGCATTACAAAATACCAATGACTCGCTAAATGGGTATCGGTTACGTTTAAAATTTTAAAACTTGTATCGTCTGTTGCAAGTACATGGCGTGATAAAACCGCAATGCCCATCCCCGATGCAACTGCAACGCGTATTGCTTCATTACTCGCCATTTGTACGCTATCGCTCAGCACTAAGCCTCGGCTTTGTAACTCGCTTTCAAATAACATACGGGTCGCTGAGCCATTTTCTCGGAGTAAAAAGCGATACTGCATTAAATCAGTTAATTTAACGGCTTTTACGTGAGCTAGCGGGTGGTTTAACGGCACTATAAATTCAAGTGGATTATGCAAAAAGCGCGCAGCTTGTGCGTGTTCAAGCGACGGCGGGTGGCTAAATACATAAATATCGTCCTCTCCTCGCTCAAACCTATCAAGCACCTCTGCCCTGTTACCAATCTCAAGCGGAAGTTCAACGTGGGGATGTAAATTACTATAGGGGCCAAGTAATTTTGGTAAAATATATTGCGCTGTATTAACCATGGCAATTTTACACCGACCCCGTGCTCCACCATTAAGCTCGGTTAAATAATCTTGGTAGTCTTCAAAATGACCAAATACCTGCTGGCAGGTTTTAAATAGCTCAAGCCCGGCATCGGTTACGTGTAGCTTTTGCTGTTGCATAAGTAATAACGGCTCGCCTACCGCTTCTTGTAATCGCTTTATTTGTAGCGATACCGTTGGCTGCGTTAAGTGTAAGCGCCTTGCGGTTTCGCTTATAGAACCCGTTTTAACCACGCTCATAAATACTTCAAGCAACCTAAACGATATATGTCGTAAATCCATACCTACCTCATAAACCTAACAAACTGCACTTAATAAATCAGCTATAGATATTTATCTATACATAACTCGCATTTATTTTATTATTTACTATACAAAATTTTATCTACAATAGCGCCACTTAATTTACCACCTAGTAAGGAAAGCCAGTGCCAGATATTGTTGTTATGTTTTTTATTTTAGGATTAGTAGCGGGTATTTTACGCTCGGACTTAGCCATTCCAAAAGCCACCTACGACACATTAAGTTTATTACTCATGTTAACCATAGGCTTAAAAGGCGGGATGGTACTGCACGGTAACTTAAGCTGGCAACTACTGCCCGAAATGGGGTCGGTAATGCTGCTTGGTGCATTTATACCCCTCATGCTTTACCCTATTTTAAAATACGTGATTAAACTCTCTGTTGCTGATAGCGCCAGTATTGCCGCGCATTACGGCTCAGTGAGTGCAGGTACATTTGCTGTTGCACTCGCCTATGCCGAGTCAGCTAAGTTGGTAGTAGGCGCAGAAGTCACCTTGTATTTAGTGATGCTAGAACTTCCTGCAATCATTGTTGGTTTATTGCTTTACCGAAAGCTTGATAAAGAAAACAGCCAAAGCAGTGAGCTATCATTAAAAGCGCTTTGGCACGAGACTCTCACGAACAAAAGTGTGATTTTACTCGTTGGCGGTGTGGTTATCGGTATGATGTACGGCACGGTGCAAGGTAGCCAAGTAACGAGTCTTTTAACAAGTAGCTTTAAGGTTGTGTTGGCATTATTTTTACTAGAAATGGGTTTAGTAGCCGCGCAAACTCTTCGCCCTATCCCCTGGAAACATTGGAAACTAGCGGTATTTGCTATTGTGACCCCGCTATTTTTAGGCACGATTGGCACAGCAGTAGGCACACTTTTAAATTTAGAATTAGGCTCGGTAGTTATATTGGGAAGTTTAGTAGCCAGCGCCTCTTACATAGCCGCGCCCGCTGCAATAAAAGCGGCAATTCCTAAAGCCGATATTGGTCTTGCTATGCTGAGCTCTCTCGGTGTAACTTTTCCGTTTAATGTGATTGTTGGTATTGGTTTATATCACCACCTTGCACTAGTAATGCAATAAACAAATAAGTGCTAATTTTATCACTTTAAAAAACGGTTAAACCCTATTTTACATAGGGTTTAACATTAGGGCGTGTTGACCTTTCGTGATTGATTTTGCAGCAGACTGTCTGGTATTTAAGCAAGGCAGAGCCTATGTAGTGTGGTTATTCCCCATAAATAGGCGATAACGCAGCATAAATGCCAAACATGCGCTGCCCTTTGGGTTCTTTCTAGGGACGATTAACTCTTTGTTGCTCGGTTTTTACTTAGCCCGCTAGGTTACAAACCTCGCGCCGCGATTAAATCGCCCCTAGATTGAACAAATTTCAATCCACAAAGATCAACACGCCCTAATAAATGCTCACAAATATAAAACAATATCTACATAAAAACACTACAATAAAAAGCATAATAGATCCGATAATTTACCAAAACGATCGTTTTAAAGTTTATTTATATTGTTTAATAAAATATCACTTTACTTATTTTTAATTTGGCTCTAAATTCGCGCAAATTTTATTATTAAAGTAACCTCTCAAACTTTAAAACAGTGGTTATTTACCTTCAAGAGTCGATAAACACAAATGGCCGAATCAGCCGCCACAAGCACCTCTAATAACCCTTTAGCACCCGTTATCGGGCTGTCATTTTTTGCTATCGCATCCGGCTTTTTAATGAGCCTTATTCCGCTGTCGTTACCCGCATTTAAACTCGATGAAAACCTAGCGCCTTGGCTTGCGAGCATTTTTTACTTTGGCTTACTTATTGGCGCAACCACAATAGAGCGCATTGTGGTAAAAATTGGTCATCGCTTCGCATTTATATTATTTTTAAGCCTATTAATAGCAAGCGTGCTTGCACAACTTGCACTGCCAAATACCGTTAACTGGTTAATTGCACGATTTGTAGCAGGTTTTGCTGTTGCCGGTGTGTTTGTCGTTGTTGAGTCTTGGTTATTAATGACCAACACAGCAAAGTCGCGTGCTAAACGTTTGGGCTTATACATGACCTCACTTTATGGGGGCAGCGCCGTAGGCCAGCTTGCTATAGGGCCGCTTGGCACCGAAGGTTCAACGCCTTATTTATTTGTAGCCTCGCTATTATTTTTAGCTATTTTAGCCCCTTTATTAATAACCAAAGGTCAGCCCGAAAAACAGCACCTTGAAAAACTACCACTAAAAGAAATAAAAACACTAAGCCACCCTGCAATGCTCGGATGCTTAGCATCGGGCTTATTACTCGGCCCTATTTACGGCTTAATGCCGGTTTATATTTCAGCGCAGGCTGATCAAGCTCAGTACACAGGGACACTTATGGCGGTTATTATTTTAGGCGGCATGGTCGTGCAGCCGCTTGTGAGTTACTTATCTACTCGGCTTGAAAAAAGCTTATTGATGGGTATGTTTTGTTTAGTAGGCGCAGCCGGTGCTGTGGGTATATTACAAGCAAACACTTTAGCAGGATTAATAGTAAGCTACTTAATACTAGGCGCATGCAGCTTTGCACTTTACCCGATTGCTATAACACTTGCGTGCGACTCATTGCCAATGGCAAAAATAGTATCGGCAACTGAGGTAATGCTTTTGAGTTACAGTATTGGTTCGGTATTTGGCCCTATGCTCGCTGCAAATTTATCTGATGCACCCAACGGTATTGTGTTTTATTTAGCAGGCTGTTTAATCACGACCTGTATTTATATGTTTATTAAAAGCATTAAAAATATTCGCGCGGGTAAAACCCCAGTTGCAGGCTAATTTTTAGCTTAAATACACGCTTGTTTATTAACGGATTTTAGCTGTTAAACATCTTGATTTAACAGCTAAAATTATTATTTAGCAGTGAGTTTTTTATGTGGGCTTAAAAAAAACATCTTTTTCCACCCTTGGTTTTGCGTTGTAAAAAGCCACGGCATAGGCACTAACGATAAAATAGAATAATGCACATGAGGCTGTTTTCCTGCGGCATTTCCGGTATCGCCCAGTAAGCCAATTTGACTGTTTATGCTTACCACATCACCTGTACTTACCGAGTAGTCATTTAAATGTGCAAAATAATGCACGCGCCATTTAGGCCCAAGCACCGCAACCACTTTACCACCGCGAGTTAACTCACCTGCAAATATAACAACACCGCTTGTTGAGGCAACTACGGGAGTATTTTTTTTGCCAAAAATATCAATCCCTTTGTGCACACCCGACCTACCCCAAGGTTCATACCAAAATGTATTATGGTTCCAATCTTTACTTGTAGCACCTTGTACCGGAATCATTATTTTTTCGGGAATTAGTAAGCCTATAATTAATAAAGTAGCTATTCCAATTGCAATCCACTTAAGTACTTTCACTTTTCAATCCTTGATATTTAAATAACTTATACCGGTAAATTATTAGCCATAATAACTGAACTCATCATGAGTCGTATTTATGTTTTATTTATGGAGTTTTATTTGAATGAAATACCCGACTAACATGCACTAAGCTGATCAATTTCAAAACAGGTTTTATAAGTAATTGAGCACTGCCCGCTATAAACAACCATGTGCCACTTTGCACTAATGCATCATTTAAAAAGAAAAAACTGCCAATTAAAAACCACACTGCAATTAAAAAATCGTTAAACGCTCCCAGCGCTTCATATCGACGCTGAATAGTAATATGCTCTTGCCCTAAATCTAAAATAAACTGATTACTGTTCGAATCCATAACTGCTCACTATTTACCTTTTATTACCTAAATACATGTTTAATAAGCCACAAAGCTTACCTAAACAGTACAATAGCAAAATACGCACAATAAAAAACGCTGACCAATGCTTATTGGCCAGCGTTTTTATTGTTTATATAATATTTAAAGGCTAAGCCTCAATATTGTTTATATATTTAGTAATTATTTATTTTTTATCTTTTTCTAAACGTTTCTTAAGGCTTAATGCAGCGTCAGCGGCTAATAAACGCATAAATTCAGAGCCATTGCTTTGCTCGCCTTGGCCTGCGCCTATTACAATTTCAGGCACTAAACGGCTATTACCTAAGCTTGTAAATAAAGCAGTTTGAATTTTAACTTCTGCTTTTAACGTTTCATCAAATACATACTTTGGATCAAGTGCCGCAGACTTAGCTCTTAAACGAGCTTCAGCTAAAACGTCCATACCTAATGCTTCTAAGCGTTGTTGCTTTAAAATCTCTTCTTGCTCTTTTGCAAGCTCCGCTTTTACAGCCACTCGTTGCTGCGCAGAAATAATAGCATTTGCCTTAATTCGCTCAGCATCAATTTGCTCTTTAATTTTTAGCTTTTCAGATTCAGCACGTTGCTTAGCAATTGCTTGTTCACCTAAAGCCACTTCGGTACGTGCTTGTTGCTCAGCTTTTTTAAGGTTTTGACGCGCTAGCGCTTCATCAGCAGCAGCTTGCTTTTGGGCTTCAAGACGAGCATTTACTTTGCTTTCGTAGTCAATATCAATAATGCTGGCATCAACTACTGTAATACCGTAAGCGCCTAAAATAGGTGCGTTACGCAGTGTATTACCCTCATCATCCATTTTAATATTAATAGTGACGCGCTGCTGTTTACTTAAATTACCTAAATCGTCAGATTTATCGCGCTCACCCGTACTAATAATTTGTTCAGTAACAAAAATACCGTTTGTTAATTGATCAGCAAAATCTTGGCTTAATTGACCATTACCACCAGAGTAATGCTGCTCTACCGACATCATACGCGCCGACGCTTTTACATTTTCAGTGGTTGCACGCATTAATAAATTAGATATTAATGTTTCTTGTGAACCAAACTCTTCGTGTATTTTAAGTAAACCACGTAGAGCACCCGACTCTGCTGCTGGTACATTGCCTGGCAATCTAAAACGAGAAACACCGCGTGCGCCACCCGTTGTCGTATCTAAAAATCGAATGGGTATTAGCGGTACAATTGCGCTTGCTGTTGCACCGGCATCGCCCGTAAAATTAATCGAAATTACTTTTTTATAAGCCGATGTAGTACCAAACGCTTTTAAATAAGGGCCGGCTTGATTTATTACGGTTAAGTTACCTGTAAAAGCCGATTGATGGACTAAACGCTCATCAGCTTCATTCCATGAAACAACTTGCGATGTCAGCGTTGCAATTACCGCTAATACAACAACAATTGATGAAACAACAATTACATTACGACGACCAAATCGACTCATAAATGAGCCACTTTTTACTGCTGGGACTGCTTTTTCGCTATCCATTTTTACTACTCTCCATGTTTAATTTCTTTTTAACAAAGTAAATAATTTCCTGTTCACTCAAATGTGCGCAAAAGCTACCAGAGCGATGTAACTCAACAAATGTTGCAAGGATTTCTTCTTTACCTTTAGCTGTTTTATCTTGGTTTTCTTGTGTTTGATTTTTTTCTGTTAGTTGAGTGATTAAATCATCCACTATCGTGTCTTTATCAAACAGTACGTTGTATTCCTTGGATTTTCTTACCCGACTTTTATGTACATTGCTGTAAATTACATAAAGCGCAACGCATAAAATAATAACAAGTAAACTTAACCCTATAATAT
The DNA here is from genome assembly GCF_015864265.1 of Pseudoalteromonas sp. NZS37. Taxonomy (NCBI): domain Bacteria; kingdom Pseudomonadati; phylum Pseudomonadota; class Gammaproteobacteria; order Alteromonadales; family Pseudoalteromonadaceae; genus Pseudoalteromonas; species Pseudoalteromonas sp. NZS37. The sequence continues at coordinate 370,568 of NZ_JADYXL010000002.1, forward strand.
AAAAAATCATAAGCTCTACTTAAATTAGTTTAAATACTTAATGAGCAATAACAATTGTAAGTATTACTTAACAAATGTTAACCCAGTAATTTTACAGTAAACCCAAGTGAAAAACAGATTAAAAATAGTGTTCATCAGGTATATAGTTATAACCGCACATAAAAGTAAGCTTTTTCAAACAAAAAAATGCCAGTCAGTTATTAACTGACTGGCATTAAGCTAATATTTATTGAAGTGCTTTTTAAATTATTCGCATTGCACCCAGTCAACACCATTTTCACCGCACTCATGCAGCATTGTTCCATCTTCTCGGCGGGTATCTCTAAACCATTTCCCTTCAATCGTTTTTGTAATACGTACATTATCTGTGGTTTTATATTTACGCCAAAAGCTAGCATCAATAGATGTTTCGTCATCAAACTTATAAGGCATAGCAGCGAGTACAGTAACTAAATCTTGAGTTTTTAAATCAGCAGCTTTGTCTTTAACATTTACCCAATTAGATAATGTTTGAAAGTCAGCATTTTCCTCTCTAAAGGCAAAGTCAGTTTGGTAAAACGATCCCGACTCAGTATAGCTAATGCTAAAACCTCGCTCGAACGGTGTATCTAAATTAGCACTAACGCATTCATCTGCTGTTGGGAAGTTAACCGATGGGCTTGTATTATCAACGCCATAAAGCACATTGCTTTGCTCAAAACTAACGTTCTCAATGCTAGAGCATCGGTAAGTACGATCGGCGTTAATGTAAACATCGTCTCTAACTGTTAATTTTCCATTTAACGATTCTTCGCCCCAAGGCGTATCTGTTGAATCCAATCGAGACAAAATAACGTCAATTTTGTCGAGTTCGTCTGTATTTTGAAGCTTTACTTGCTCATAAATAAGTTCAGCGCCTGCAAAAATAACTTTATCGCGGTACCATGCATTTTCAAATCCATACTCTGCATCTTTTGCTGTGTCCTGGTAAATCACTGCTCTTACTTCTTCTGCATCAGGATACTGAGCATCTAGCTCTTGCTTGAATTTATAGGCCGCTTTTAGTCCCTTAACAATTGCTTGTGCTCTGTCGTAAGCGTCGCTGTCGTTAGTAGCGATAAAATCTGAGTAAATTTGCTCTGTCGACAAATTATAATGCGCAACCAAGTTTTGCATAACATTTGTTATTTCGCTTTGAAGGTTTGCAAGTAGCTCAGTATTTTCTTTAAGTGCATCACAACTTAAATTATTGTTACCACTTTTTTGTAATTGAAGGCTCAACTGCTCCCAAATAACGGTTGTTAAAGGGGATATATTTCGAATATCTTCATCAGTCAAAGCCTCAATTGAGGGCGGAAATGACATTTGATACGCTTGTGTTACCTCTCCTAAGTCCTCGTCAATTGCACCAACCGGTACATCAACATACATAGTTGAATACGGCACACACAGCGCCTGCTCTTCTGTAAAATTAAAACTATAATTACCCGATTCTTCAGAGACTACAGAAGGTTCTGTTTGCTCATCAAAAGTACCATCGCCATCAATATCTAGCCATACTATTGCACCAGATACATAGCCATCAATAACCTTTCCAGTAAGAGAGATAGTGTTAACTTCTACGGGGTCTACTTTTATAGGGTCAGGCTTAGCTACAACTGGCTCTACAACGACCACTTTATCATCGCCACCGCCGCCACATCCAACAAGGCCTAGCGTAAACGCTAATGAAATAGCTAACTGACTTTTTTTAAAAAACATACAAAGACTTCCTTTTTTGCACTTTAATTATTATTAAAAATCATATTGTTATAAATTGAATTGGTTACTTTAATAAATAACAAGTAAATTTAAACAACAGAAATTTATTGAATATTTATGGGGGGATGGCAACAAGTTAACATGCCCTGTACCTATATGGTGACACGTCATGTTAAATTTTGCTCTTACATTTGTTAATTAAATATAACTAAGACCAGCTATTGTTGACTAATATGGACTACAGGTACCTAAAATAAAGGGCTTGAGTGATAGGCAGTATTTTGTAAACGAATGTGTATCATACATGGGTTGATTTAGAGCGCTTCGATAACTATAAAACAATTATATAAGCAAACCATCAGCATTTTTGATTCGCTCTTAAAATTAAAAAGCCACCTAATTAAGGTGGCTTATGTCTATAACATCGTGTTTTTAATGTGCCTGACTATCGTTTTCTTCGCGTTTATAAATATATGTTTGTTGGGTTTTAAAGCCAAAACCAATTGGTTCGGCGCCATTTACTAGCTTAACTTTTCCACCTTCAACATTTAAATTTGGCCCAAGTATTTCAATAGCTTTTATCGGCTTATCAGAACCTTTAACCCCAGGGCCTATTAAATAAAACTGACTAACTTGCGTTACATCCGTTGCATCATCCCAATCGCACTTACCATCCGCATCATTATCTGCACACGACGGGCCTTCCCCAAAAAATAGTTTCGGTGTATCTGGTACATCATTACTTGTTGCAAATTTCACATCGTCATAAACCTTCGTTCCATAATGCAAATGAAAGGCATAAAGCGAACCACCGCCACCCGTTAACGAACATTGGTTTTGAGTTGATGATGAAGATGCAGGCGTAAAGGAAGTAAAGTAAGCAACCCCACCAACGACTGTTGCTGCAGCAAGGGACTTTTCGCCCGTCCCTAATTCATATCGCCATCCTTTAAATTCGGCTAACTTAACTTCAAGGTTAACAAATTTATCAACGTCATCAAGTGCGTTACCAAATGGGTCTTCATTCATTTTCATTAAATCATCTGGCACTATTGGGGCTGGAAATTCAGTAAATATTTTTGTTAGGGTGTTTTCATCACGGATCATATACAGCTGATCTTGCTCATTAGTAGCAAGTGGGTTTGAGCGATTTCCGCTGCCTATCACAATTGCGTCGTACGGGGTGTCTAAACGAGTCGTGATCATTTCACCATCATAATTGGTTTTAGTAACTTTACTAAACAGCGTTCTAGCAACTAATGGTTTGTAAAAAAAACGTCTGTCTTGCGACGCTAATGTACTGCCAAGCTCCGCAAGCTTAAAATGAGTTATATCACTTTCATCGTCACTAGGAATATCTACACGCCAAATATTACCGCCAGTATCGGTTGCATAAATTCGGTCAATATACCCGTCGTAATCTGAGTCAAGCGTAGTTACATCCGCTGCAATACTGTGCTCTCCGGTAAAACCATGTTCATCTGGAGTCAGCGCCCATAGCTTTTCGCCAGTTTTAGCATTAACAATGTAAATACCTAGCCCGGTTTCATCTGTTGTTCTAATCGCATTATCTTTGTTTGTATCGTAGCCTGCGCCAAATATCAGCAATGGATCCTCACCAAACGCTTTAATATACGCAATTTGGGGCTTAGACCATGTTTGTGCTAAATATTTAAACTCTTCTGAGCCACCAACAATTGGCTTATTCCATAATTTTTTAGGTTTTTTGGGGTCACTTATGTCCAGCGCATAGTAATTTTTACCGCCTCTGCGCATGCCTGTAAATGCCCAAACTTCATCGCCCTCACTTGCTTTAACAACGCCATCATTTAAACCATCAGTGTTTAAACTTTTATTATTAAAGAACACACTTATAGGGCCATCCATGCCATACACTTTTGTATTTGCAAGATTACTTCGCAAAGCCGGAATGTTTTTTAATAAGGCAGCAGGTGTAAAAGCCCACTTTTCTTCAACAGTATCGCCTTTGTCTTCGAACATATGTAAAAAGCCGGCATTGGTACCAACAAGTATATGAATACTTCCATCGCCGTAATCTATAGATACCGGTTTTGAATGCAAAGGGTCGCCAAAAATATTGATTCTCTGATCTACTGATGAGTCATCACCATCTTCATTATCAACATCAACCCCTCGTGCCCAGTTAATATCACTCTCCTGTAAAGTTAACCCGATATTAGGAATCAAATCAGGGGCAAGATCGGTAACTGTACTTGTCGCTAAATTTAAAATGGTTTGTACTTTATCAAAAGTAAAATCAATAATACTGCCCGTTTTATCTATGTAAATTTTACGGCTATCAGGGTCTAAAGTTGATAAAAGTAAATTTACGCCACCCTGAGCTACTAAATTCCCATCTGCAGGCTTATTAGTTGGCAGCCAAAAAGTTCGCGCTTTCTCATCAATTAACCCATTTTCATCAAGAGCTATTTTATCAGTTGAATCGACTATATTTGCACCAGACACTTTAAGCTTTTTTAAATTTCCGCTCCAACGTGCGCCTGTTTCAGGGTAAAACATCGCAAAGTAAATTGACTCTCGGCTACGTGTTTGGTCAACATTATTACTTGCTACCGTAGGAGATGAAAAACTATCGTTAACTTCGCGTATTTTCGATATTGTATTATTAAGCGCTTCAGAAAGTTCAGTCGATGTATCTGCATGTAAGTACTCGCCTCCTCCCAATAAAGCGGTTTTTTCTAATAGCTTTTTACCATTTGTACTCATGCCACTACCAAAACCGATAGTAAAAACGCGTCCGGTATCAGCAACCTCTGGCGTGGTCTCGTACAAGTCAACTTCAACATCTCTTGTGCCATGTATTATCTGAGCTAAAGCGGCTAAATAACTATTACTTGTAGTACTAGGATATGAACCAAAAGTAGATTTGTATAAAGCTCTTATATCATCATTTCGGGTAATATCTTGTGTCGGATCACCATCAGTCATTAATATTAAGCTAATTGAGTTATCACAACGCTCATCTGCACCAACAGCCTGTTGAAAAGGAGAAACATAACGAGGTATATCACTACCACTTTGCTCTCTCTCAATCGTAGTATCGCGTTTGTCCGTATTTTGCCCATACCAAACCGTCTGCCCCGTCATATATAGGTAAGCTTCCCATAAGGTCTCAGTGATAGGTGTATTCCCGCTAGCTGGCAGCTTTTTTATTTGACCCAATATTTTATCATGTGAGGAGCCTAGGCCAGCCATAACATAACCACCATCATTGCCATTAAAACGCATTAAACCAAAATCAATCGAGCTGTTATCATTTACTAATTGGGTCATAGCGCTTATACCAGCATCGATTTTTCTAGGTCCCCCATTAGGCAACTTAGTCTTCATACTTCCTGAAGTATCAAACACAATAAGTACACGAGGGTTTTCATCGGTTTTAACATTATGGTTTACGTATAGCTCTATATCTTCGGCAAATACAGAAAGGCTAATACCCACCCCGAATAACAAGGCAGCTATTTTTTTTAGTTTGAATTGCATTTTTAAATCCCTTTATTTGCGCTTTTTATTTTTATTGCGCAAGTTAATAACTACTCTATTCCGTGTTTAATTATTAGTAATGTGGAGGTGGGACTAAAAATTAAAACAAAGGTAATATCTAGCTATTTATCACAAAACAGTGATTAGCATTCACGTGTCGTTAATACTATAAAATATATATCATTTCGATTTTTAAATAAAAACAGACTAAAGTCAAAGATATTAGGCTTTATTGTCAATTAAAAACAATAACTTAAATAAAATAATCCCGTTTTACTGAATAGTTAAGTCACGTCAAAAAATAATGTTTTTACCTATACTTTTATATTTATAGATCTATGTTTTAGGTAACAAGTACTTACTACTATAAATTAGTAAAACAAAGTTTTAAAAATCACTCTTAAAAGCACTATTATTCAGTAAAGCTGCTTTATTAAAAAGAGTGTATTTAATAGGTAACTACGGTTATTCAAACATACAAAAAAAGCCCATATTAGGTGCTACCTAATATGGGCTTTTATACTCTCGCTAAATTATAAGCGCTTTATGCAAGCATTCTTATAAAGATAACTCTTTTTTAGCGCGAGTTAAGTTATGTGTTACAAGTGAGTTTTTAGAAATTTGAACCGCTTCATATAAATCAGAAATACCAGCAGTGTCTTTTTGAGCCTTAATACGCGCTACACCACGGTTACTTAATGCAAACGATGTAAGTTCACGTACTTTTAAACGCGGACCATGGCTTTGCTTAAGTAATGCAATTGCTTGTGTACAAATAGCTTCTGCTTCTTCGTAGTTTCTTGATTCAACATTTAAAGCACAGCTATTAAATGATTTTTCAAATGCGGGTGCTGCAGTTACAGAGTCTTCAATAACCATTAATTTATAGTCACCTTGTTTAGCCATTGCAGCAGCTGAGCAAGTTAATAATGAGCCAAGAGCGATGGTTTTTAAAAGTGTAAATTTCATGATTATATTCCTGTTATGGCAATTGTTTAAACTAGTGATCTTTTTTAGCGTCAAGTAAATAGCTTAATAACAAGGCAAAAATTATGAAATATAGTCGTTCTATATAAGTAATTTTTTAACGCCGTTAGTGAGTTATTTAATTCGCTAAAATAATCATGTTTTAATAAAATTGGTATTTGTTAGTCGTACTTGTTGCCGACAACTAAACTTTAGAGTGTTAGCTCAATTACCACAAACGATAAAAAAAAACCTAATAAGTGAATAAATCTAACCTATAGACTTTAGTCTAACACCTATAAAAATACTTAGTAATTACAATTAGTTAAAAACCACGCAAATCACTAAACAATAAATAGCAAAATACATTTTTTTATTTTTTAATAATACCAATTCGCTTAATTAAGTGATCTATTTTGAGGATGGAAAAACGTGTTGATAGCTAGGCAAAAAATTCGCTATTTGGTTGTTCTAAATGAGAATTTTTTAACGCAGGTAGCGACACGTTTAGCCCCGCAAAATGATTAAGTATTATTGCGGATTGGTATAACACTATACAAAGTTAATAAACACGAAAAAGCCGATGTTGGGGTTTAACCCAACATCGGCTTTTTTACTCTCGCTATTTTATATCATGCTGTAGTAAGCACTTTATAAAACGCGTTATAAAGGTTTTTTATAACGATAACTCTTCTTTAGCGCGAGTTAAGTTGTGCGATACCATTGAGCTGTTAGACAATTTTGATGCTTCATATAAATCAGCAAGTGCAGCAGTGTCGTTATGCGCTTTTAAACGTGCAACACCACGGTTGCTTAATGCGAATGACGTAAGTTGGCGTACTTTAAATTTAGGGCCATCTGCGTCTTTTAAAAGCGCGATTGCTTTAGTACAAATTGCTTCCGCCTCAGCGTAATTTTTTGACTTAACATTCAGTGCGCAGCTATTAAATGATTGCTCAAGTGGCTGTGGCGCTGTTGCAGTTTCAATAACCATTAATTTGTAATCACTTGCATCAGCTACTGCAGCAGCTGAACATGTTAATAGTGAGCTAAGAGCGATAGTTTTGATAAGTGTTTTCATGGTCATATTCCTGATTAGTTAAGCCGTGCTTGTTGCCGACAACTGAACTTTAGTGAATTACCACAACCCCGACAAACGATTAAAACAAACCTAATAAGTGAGAAAAATTAACCTATAGACCTTAGTCTAATACGTTTAAACTTTTTCTATATATTTAAATAACTTACGCACCATCTTCCGTGCCTAAAATCGCTACTTTGCATTTTAAAATACATATAATTATTTATGCTTTTATTTAGTCGGTTTTATTTTAAGCACCTTGTTTTTGCATAGCTGAGTAACAATCAAACAAATTTATACATTTAATTACATGCAATACTAAGTTATGTATTTATAATTGTAGCTCTGGTAACTTTTCATCATTAATGGGTTAACTTTTTTGAAACACACACTTCCTCTTTTTGTTTTATTAAGCACGCTTTTATCATTTAGCCAAAATGCTAACGCAAGGCTTTTGCTCGGTAACAACATGCCTAACACCGGTATGTTTATAAAATCAGAATTTAATGGTGATAGCAGCATTACATCTGCAGGTGTAGAAATGATGGTTAAGCAAAATTACAGTAACTTTGGTGTTGTTTTTACCAGCGCAATTGGCGCGGCAGTAATCGATAATAAACAAGGCGAGCAAGAAGAATTTATAACGTGGGACAACGGAATGAAGCTTGGTTATTTTAATGACTTTTTTATATACGCCGAGCTTGGCTTAGATCTGTTCGAACTTGCCTTTAAAAACGATAGAGGCGATAACACCTACCAAATAGAAAAATCGAACAACGACATAGACGGTTACGCAGGTATAGGTGCGGGTTATCACTTTAAGCCATTTAAAATAGAAGTATTTACCCGTGCGCGCCAAATAGATGGCGACTACTGGGAAGCACAAGAACATATTTACAGCGGTGTGCAGCTCAGCTTTACGTTTTAATTGCCCTTTTGTTTTATAAGAAAAATAAAAAGCGTGTGAAATACAGCTATTTCACACGCTTTTTAAAAAATTACATTTAACAGGTTTAGTCTAACCAATTTATTTCTAACGGATAGTTTTGGCTACTTTACCAATACTCAAACCCTGAATTAAAATAGAAAACACCACAACCGCATAAGTAAGAGCCAATAAAATATCCCGCTCGTTCCCATCAGGTAACTGCAATACCAATGCAACCGAAATACCACCACGCAAGCCACCCCAGGTTAAAACTTTCCATGCGCCAGATGGCAACTCTAATTGCTTATTAAATGTAGTGGTTGTTATACCCACAACGATTAAACGTGCGAGTAATGCTATTAAAATAGTTAAGCCACCAGCAATAAACAAATTACTCGAAAATGCAATCATGACGACTTCAAGCCCTATGAGTACAAATAAAATGGCATTTAAAATTTCGTCAATCAGCTCCCAAAACAAATCAACGTAATGGCGTGTTTTGTCGCTCATAGCCATACTACGACCATGATTACCCACCATTAACCCCATCATTACCATTGCAAGTGGGCCCGACAAATGCCAATGGCTAGCAAGTGCATAACCACCAATAACGCCCGCTAGAGTTAGTAGTACTTCTTCTTGATAACTATCAATACTTTTAAGTAAGTAATATAAAATACCACCTAATACCAAACCAAAAACAATACCGCCACCGGCTTCAACCGCCAGCGTGTGCGCTACATAATAGGTTGTAGGAATATCACCACTTGATAAAACACCCAATAAAAGCACAAAAATAACCACGCCTATACCATCGTTAAACAACGATTCACCGGCAATCACGGTTTCAATACTTTTAGGCGCACCCGCAGATTGTAAAATACCCATTACCGCAATCGGATCGGTTGGCGAAATTAATGCGCCAAACAGTAAACACCAAATAAACGCTAAATCAAAACCAAGCAAAGGAAGAACTAAATAAAGTGCACCAGCAATAATAACCGTTGATAGCAACGTACCAACGCAGGCCAAAATACCTATTGGTAATTTATAGCGCCTTAAATCGCTAACATTTACATGCAGCGCCCCAGCAAAAAGTAGCATAGAGAGCATGCCATCAAGCAAAACTTCAGTAAAATCTAACTGATCGAGCAAGCTCACTTCGTAATCTATAAGGTCATCAAACCCTAAAAAGCCCAAAAATATAGCGCCGATAGACAAAAGCATCGAAATAACCATAACGCCAATGGTTGTTGGCAAGCCAATAAAGCGATGGTTTACATAGGTGAGTAACGCGGTAATTGATAAAAATATCGCACTTATTTCAAGTACGCTTAGGCTGGTTCCTGGTGCCATGGTTTAAATCTCAATATTTATTTAATGATGCCTTGCTCAAAACAAGCAAAGCAGAAGGGTTATTATTTTTTATACGGTTATCTCGTATTATATTCGTGTAGCCTAAACAAGCATACCCAAAATATTAATTATAAATACACACCCTACTCAATTAACGTATTTAAAGTATTAACTCACGCGTAAAATAAAACAAAAAAGCCCATGTTAGGAATTAACCTAACATGGGCTTTTTTACTCTCGCTATTTTATATCATACTTTTTTAAGTATTTTATAAAGCGCTTATCAAAGATAAGTCTTCTTTAGCGCGAGTTAAGTTATGCGATACCATTGCACTTTTAGACATTTGGTTTGCTTCGTATAAATCAGCAAGGCCAGCAGTGTCGTTATTCGCTTTTAAACGTGCAACACCACGGTTGCTTAATGCAAACGATGTAAGTTGGCGTACTTTAAATTTAGGGCCATCTGCGTCTTTTAAAAGTGCGATTGCTTTAGTACAAATTGCTTCAGCTTCAGCGTAATTTTTTGACTTAACATTCAGTGCGCAGCTATTAAATGATTGCTCAAGTGGCTGTGGCGCTGTTGCAGTTTCAATAACCATTAATTTGTAATCACTTTGATCAGCCATTGCAGCAGCTGAACATGTAAGTAGTGAGCTAAGAGCGATAGTTTTGATAAGAGTAAGTTTCATGGTCGTAGTCCTGTTGGTTAAGTCGTACTTGTTGCCGACAATTGAACTTTAGAGAATTAACACAAAACCTACAAACGATTAAAACAAACCTAATAAGTGAAGAAAATTAACTTATAGACTTTAGTCTAATGCCCGCTTATTAATTAACTTGGAATGGATCTAAGTCAAGATTACATTTGTTCTTTAAATTACTACTCCAAAGTTTTTGTTCAAGTATGCTTTTTTCTGTCAGCAATGATTTTACGTTGTTATTCAGGGATGGCTTTGCTATGTCGGATTTATAAGAAAATTCAGGTTTCGATGCTAATCGTTTTTTCACCGTCATCACATTATTTATATTTACGGCTAAAAATTTATCGTCTGTATGCTCCCATAGAAGCATAAATTTATCTGTAGATGATAATATTGACACGCACTTTAAGTCAGTTGACCACTTATTTTTTATATCATATCTAGCGAAGTTCTTTCTTTGCTCATGCAAGTCAATAACTTTAATGATCGGTAACATATAAATGATAAAAAGCATCATAGAGATAGCTATACCAAAATAATTAATTTTCTTATTGTGAAACATTAAAAATGCAAAGTAGCATTGTATAAGCAAAAAAAATGTAGCAATTAAAACAGTAGTAATATCTCCATTTGCACTTAACCTATAAATCTCCGTTATATCGGAGAATTCAAATATATTAATACCAAAGCCTCTATAAAATATAACCGTATATGAATAGCATATAAGCGTAAAAATTAATCCTCCGATACTAGTTACTAGCAAGTAATGATTTTTGATGATTTTCTTCAAGTTTAAAAAATCTCTATTCAACTGCTCTGAGATGAAGGAACTCACCTCTTTTAATTTCCTAAATATTAGATCCATTTTAAACCTCTATGTCCTTAAATAATATCAAAGTAATTTAATTACGAAGAATAAAGCAATATATATTTAATAAAATTCATTCTGGTTGTTAAATTAGTCTTGTAATAAATACTAATGCCGTTAAACACAATATTTCTCTTTCTTTTAAATCCTCACCCAAACCTATAAACTCCCTCGCCCATATGCCATAATCTAAATAATTCATTATTTTAGTAACTTGGCGCGTATTTAGGCGCTTTAAAGTTAACTACTCAGGGTTTTCAGCATGGCATATCAAGAGCAAAATCAAGCAACAATCTATTGGCACGACTACGAGACTTGGGGAGCGAGCCCTCAAAAGGATAAGCCGAGCCAGTTTGCGGGTATTCGTACCGATCTTGATTTAAATATTATTGGCGAGCCACTTATTGAATATTGTAAGCCGCAAGCGGATTACTTACCTCACCCTGAGGCGTGTTTAATTACGGGTATTACACCACAAGTGGCGATGAAAAAAGGCCTGATTGAGGCTGAGTTTATAGCAAAAATTCATGCCGAATTTAGTGTACCAAACACCTGTGTTGCCGGTTATAACAGTATTCGATTTGATGACGAAGTAAGCCGTTATAGCTTTTACCGTAACTTTTATGACCCATACGAGCGTGAATACAAAAATAACAATAGCCGCTGGGATATTATTGATTTAGTACGTGCGTGTTACGCACTGCGCCCTGAAGGTATTGAATGGCCGTTAAAAGAAGACGGCAGCCCAAGCTTTAAGCTAGAGCATTTAACCGTAGCTAATGGTATTGAACACGCCGCAGCGCACGATGCGCTAAGCGATGTAACCGCCACTATTGCACTGGCTAAACTAATAAAAGAAAAACAACCAAAGCTGTATAACTTCTTTTTTGGTTTGCGTAATAAAAAAGCCCTTGCTGAATTGGTTGATGTATTTAACATGACGCCGCTAGTGCATACCACGTCGCGCATACCTGCAACACAAGGCTGTACAAGCTGGGTTGCACCAATGAGCTTTCATCCGGTTAATAAAAACGCGGTTATTTGTTTTGATTTAACCCAAAACCCGCAAGTACTCATTGATTTAAACGTAGAAGAGTTACGCAAACGCTTATACACCAAACGTGTAGATTTAGCCGAGGACGATTTACCTGTTGGCTTAAAACTAGTGCATTTAAACAAGTGCCCTATTTTAGCCCCAGCTAAAACATTATTACCTGAAAACGCAGCCCGTTTAGGCATTGACCGCGAGCAGTGCTTAGCTAACTTAGCTATTTTAAAAGCCAATACCGACCTTCGCGATAAAGTAACGGAAGTGTTTAACGAACAAGGCGATTACAGCGCAACCACTAACGTTGACTACTTACTTTACGATGGGTTTACAAGCCATGCTGATAAAGCTAAATTTGCGATTATTCGTGATGCAAAACCAGATGAATTGGCTGGATTGAAGTTAGACTTTGAAGATAAAAAGTTTAATACATTGTTGTTTAGATACCGCGCCCGTAACTGGCCTGAAACGCTAAACCAGCAAGAGCTTGACCAATGGCGCCAGTATTGCCAAAACAAGTTAATGCACGGGGAAGATCAACCATCGATTAATGCGCAAGATTTTATGATCACCCTTGAGAACCTAGCGCATGAGCATGACGACAGCGAAAAAAATCTTACAATTTTAAAGGCGCTGTATAACTACGCACAAAGCATGTAATTCGGTGTAGACGTTGAGCTTGCTCACGTGAAAAGCGTAGCTTTTAATTACTTAAATAAAACACTATTCACAAAGAGAAAAGCATGAGGAGTAAATGAGAAAACATAAAGACCAACAACAATCTTTTTAGATCTATCACTTCCTCTAAAAGCGCAGCGCCTCATAACCTCTTTGTGAATAAATTACTTTACGGGCTTTGCCCGTCACGCAAGCAAGCTTCGCGTCTACAAAGTAAAACTGATATCTACACTTTAACGGTGGATGGTGAGCTTGCTCACGTGAAAAGCACAGCTTTTAATTGCTTAAATAAAACACTATTCACAAAGAGAAGCGAATGAGGAGTAAATGAGAAGACATAAAAAACAATCTTTTTTAGATCTATTACTTCCTCTAAAAGCGCAGCGCCTCATAACCTCTTTGTGAGTAAGTCACTTTTACGGGCTTTGCCCGTCACGCAAGCAAGCTTCGCGTCTACAAAGTAAAACTCATATCGACACTTTGGCGGTAGACGTCGAGCTTGCTCACGTGAAAAGCGCAGCTTTTAATTACTTAAATAAAACTCTATTCACAAAGAGAAGCGAATGAGGAGTAAATGAGAAGACATAAAAACAATAGTTTTTTAGATCTATTACTTCCTCTAAAAGCGCAGCGCCTCATAACCTCTTTGTGAATAAATCTTACGGGCTTTTCCCGTCACGCAAGCAAGCTTCGCGTCTACAAAGTAAAACTGATATCTACACTTTGACGTAGAGCTTGCTCACGTGAAAAGCACAGCTTTTAATTACTTAAATAAAACTCTATTCACAAAGAGAAGCGAATGAGAAATAAATAAGTAAACATAAAAGCAACAACCGTTTTAGACTTATTACTTCCTCTAAAAGCGCAGCGCCTCTAAACCTCTTTGTGAATAAATCACTTTACGGGCTTTGCCCGTCACGCAAGCAAGCTTCGCGTCTACAGCGTTACTTTTTATGCAGTGCTTCAATGCGTGCTAGTAAACTTGAGGTGTCGTATCTGCCGCCGCCGAGTGCTTGTACATCGGCGTAGTATTGATCGACCGTTGCGGTCATTGGTAAAGTAGCGCCGTTGTTTTTAGCTTCATCGAGTGCAATGCCTAAATCTTTACGCATCCAATCTACGGCAAAACCAAACTCATATTCCCCTGCCCACATTGTTTTATAACGGTTTTCCATTTGCCACGAACCGGCAGCACCTTTAGAAATGGTTTCTATAACTTTTTCGCCATCAAGCCCAGCTTGCTTGGCAAAATGTAAGCCTTCGGCTAAACCTTGCACTACACCAGCAATACAAATTTGATTAACCATTTTACAAAGTTGTCCCGAGCCAACGCCGCCTAGTAATTGGCTAAAACGACTAAACGCCGCCATAACTGGCTGTACTTTAGCAAATACAGCTTCACTACCACCCGCCATAACCGTTAATACGCCGTTTTCGGCGCCAGCTTGTCCGCCCGATACAGGCGCATCTATAAAGTCGATATTTTGCAGAGCCGCTTTTGCAGCGACTTCACGTGCTACTTCGGCAGAAGTTGTGGTGTGATCAACCAAAACAGTGTGCGGTAACATGCCCGCTAACACGCCGTCGTCGCCATACACTACTGAGCGTAAATCGTCATCGTTACCAACACACATAAATACAATGTCGGCATTGCTGGCAGCTTCGCGCGGGGTTGATGCAAAGCTTCCTGAGAATTCTGCAGTCCACGTTTGAGCTTTAGCTTGAGTACGGTTATAAACGCATACGCTGTGCCCTGCTTTTGCTAAATGCCCCGCCATTGGGTAACCCATTACGCCTAAACCTATAAATGCGACTTTCATTGACATAAAAATGACCTATTTAACTGATAACTTAGAAACTAGACCTCGATTATGTCAACCGGTCGATAAAAAAGCGAATGAAAGTCTTTATAAAATTTCCTTAGCGGGAAAGGTAAGTAGGTAACCTATGGATAATATTTATCAATTTAATGCACCACTTTTTAACAGCGAAAATTTTTCTCTTAGCCAATTACAGGGCAAAACCGTCCTTATTGTTAATACAGCGAGTAAGTGTAATTTTTCGGTGCAATTAAATGCGCTCGAAAAGCTCTATCAGCAATACAAAAGCAATGGTTTTACTGTGCTTGCGTTTCCGTGTAACCAGTTTGGCCAAAATGAGCCGCTTGATAATTTAGCCATTAAAGACTTTTACCAAGATCAATTTAATACCTCGTTTGAGGTATTTGGTAAGGTAATGGTAAATGGGCCAGAAACACATCCGTTGTTTAATTATTTAAAGTCGCATACGCGGGGTATTTCGCAAAATCGTGCAATTAAGTGGAATTTCACTAAGTTTTTAATTAACTCACAAGGGCAACTTGTTGCACGCTATGCACCACGTACTAAGCCCGAAACACTTAAACAAGTAATAGAAAGCAACCTACTGCAAGCCGCAAAGTTAAGCGCTGCCAGAGGTGGTAAAAAAGTATCGTCAAAAATACCTTTGTTTACGTCGGCTAAGGCATAAATTAGGGCTTAATTTAAATCAATAAAATGCGTGTTACTAAAGCACAGGTTTATAAAGTAGTTTATTGTATTAGTAATAAATAATACTCCTTAAGCGTCGAGGCTATTACCATGAACATTGCTTTTTTTAGTACTCAAAAGTACGAACTGCCTTTTTTTGAACAAAGTACACGCGGTCACCGCGATATAAAAATAACGTATTTTGAACAAGCCCTGAGCGAACAAACGGCCATTTTAACAAACGGGTTTGATGCCATATGCGTGTTTGTTAACGACACCGTAAACGCCGCCGTTATTGAGCAACTGGCAAGCCAAGGCATAAATACTATTTTGCTACGCTGTGCAGGATTTAATAATGTTGATTTACCTGCAGCAAAAGCACATAAAATTAAAGTATTACGCGTACCAGCATACAGCCCAGAAGCAGTAGCCGAGCATTGTATTGCACTTATGCTAACGCTTAGCCGTAAAACCCATAAAGCGTATAACCGCGTACGCGAAGACAATTTTGATTTAAACGGATTACTAGGCTTTAACTTGCACAATAAAACCGTGGGTATTGTAGGTTGCGGTAAAATTGGCCTTGCGCTGTGCAACATTTTAAATGGCTTTGGCGCTAAAGTATTAGTGTGCGACCCCTACGCACAACCTGGCAATTATACAATTACCGATATAGATACCTTACTTAGCCAAAGCGATGTGATTTCTTTGCATTGCCCCCTAACGGAGCAAACTCATCATTTAATAGATGATGAGGCATTTAGTAAAATGAAAACCGGCGTTATGCTTATTAACACCTCTCGCGGTGCACTGCTTAACAGCAAAGCGTGCATTAATGCACTTAAAACTAAAAAACTAGGGTATTTAGGGCTCGACGTTTACGAGCAAGAGTCGGAGCTGTTTTTTAAAAACCATAGTGACGAAATAAACCAAGACGATATATTTTCTCGCTTAGTGAGCTTTAAAAATGTTTTAGTAACAGGCCATCAGGGCTTTTTTACCCAAGAAGCACTCACCGAAATAGCAAACACAACCCTACTTAACGCGCTTGAAGTAAATGAAGGTAGGCCTCTGACTAATGAGGTTTTATAAAGACCTTGGCTACACCTAAATAACAGGCACAAAAAAAGCGAAGTGCGTTTTAAACTCACTTCGCTTTATTAATTTATTTTAGGGCTTAGATAAAATTAACCAAAGGCAACGTTTGCAAATACCAAGGTCATTAATATTGGGCAAACAAAACGAATATACTGAGCAAACCAGTAATGTACGCCGGTTGTTGCTTGATGTAATTTATTACCACGCTGCCACATCCAACCTACCGTAATAAAGTAAAACAAGCCCATAAGCGGCAATTGGTATTGGGTAAATAGCATAATAACTAAGCCAAATAACCAATCAAAATTTAGTATAATTGCGCTTGCACACACAAGTACAACGGCGCTTACTGCCCATGTTGCTTTGGTGCGGCTAACGTTGTGATTTTCAACTAAAAACGCTACCGGAATTTCGGTGGTCGATATAGTTGACGTAACCGATGCGATAGACATTAATACAAAAAACAATAAACCGACTAATAAACCAATTTCACCCATGGTGCTAAATAGCTCAGGTAAAATAGCAAAAATAAGCTGCCCTTCGCCAATCAGTTTACCACCACTAAATACTTCAACACCGTTGTGCTGCGCCACATAAATAGCAGGAATAATAAGTAACCCCGCTAAAAAAGCAACGCCAGTATCAAGTAAGGCAACACCTACTGTAAGCTTTGGTAAATTAGCATCTGGTTGTAAATACGAGCCGTAAATCATCATACAACCCACTCCTAGTGAGAGCGAAAAGAACGCTTGCCCCATTGCAGCAATAATTAAATTAGGGTCGAGTATTTGGCTAAAATCAGGAATTAAATACGCGGCAAAGCCTTCGCTTGCGCCATCAAGTGTTGCAATGTAGGCAATTAAACCAACAAGCAATACGAGTAGCAGTGGCATTAAACGGCGCGACCAGGTTTCGATTCCCGATTTAACACCTTTTAAAATAATACTGGCAGTTAAAATAAGCATAAGCGGCGTAAATACAAAATTACGCAGCACTGAGTCGCTATGTAAAAACTCGCTTGCGCCTGTAAACCCAAAAAAGGTGGTTATGGGTTCAATAGCGTACGAGAGCATCCACCCTGCCACTATTGAATAAAAACTTAGCATAACAACTGCGCCCGCAAGGCCAATATAACCTGCTGCCGCACCTACTTTACGGTTAGTGTTTTGCCATGCATCGCCCAATGCTTTTACAGGATTAGCTTGTGCTTTGTGACCTAAATAAAGTTCGGTATACAGCGCAGGAAGCGCAAGTAAAAATATAACAATAAAGTAAACCAGTAAAAATGCACCGCCACCATGGTTGGCCGCTTGCGTAGGAAAACCCCAAATATTACCTAAACCCACTGCTGCGCCAGCAGCGGCTAAAACAAAACCAAGTCGGCTTTGAAACCCATCACGCACTTGTGCCATACATCTACAAATCTGTTATTATTTTGATTATTGTGAATTAAACCATATTTCATGCCAGCTGAGTAATAAAATTGTACCCAGCCTTTATTAGTGGCACTAACCGCTCACAATATCAGCGACTTCTTTTGCTTTAGGGCTTTTATGACTGAACACTATTTTAAAAATGCCTTGAGTATTACTTCAACTCAATTGGCAAACTTGTCTTTAGCGAGTAACAGTATTTTATTATTTAATGCTAAAACACTTGAGCTTAGTGACTTTAATTTGCCCGATTGCTTAAGCCCATTTGAGTTAACTATTATAAACCGCCGTAAAAGTCCGCAAGCTAAGCAAGAGTATTTAGCTACGCGGTTATTGTTAAAACACCTTATTAAAATAGCGCAGCCGCAATATGCGCACGTAGCGCTTAATAAAATGAGTACCGAATTTGACGAGGCAAGCTCAAAACTGCAAATACACGTGGGTGATGATGTTATTAATACCTGTATTTCGCACTCGCATGGTTTAGTTGGGGTTGCGCTAAATTTTGATAAAAGTGAGTTTGGGTTTGATATTGAAAAAGTAAGCCTAAAGCGCCCGTTTGAAAAGCTCGCTAAGCATTTTTATCATAATGATGAAATTACACTTATCACTGAGCCTACTAATACCCAAGCCCAAGCAGATACGTTTTTTAGAATTTGGACATTAAAAGAGTCACTTGCTAAAGCCACCAGCCGCCCTATTGCAAAATTACTTAGCCCCAATGTGTTTGACGAATTACATAGTGCAAAGCTTAGCGCTTGCAGTAATAGCATTACTGTAGCTGATAGCAGTGACAACAATGTTTGTTTTGATGTGAGTGTGGTGCATAAAAAAAGCACCGACTGGCGATGCTTTTTATTAACCGACTTTGTTAAGTAACTTTACTAGGTAGTTTTACTAGGTAACTTTACTAGGTGCTTTTCCTGAATAACGATTACTTACGCAGCAAAATCGTTTTCTAATAAACGGCTATGAATAGACTGCACTACGTTATCTGACTCAGTTTGCTCTACTAAAAAGCACAAGTTGTGCTTACTAGCACCGTGACAAATTAATCGAATGTTAAAGTCTTTTAGTACACTCATTAAGTTCATTTCGTGTTGGCGTAATTGAATCTCAGAGCCAATAAGTGCTACCAGTGTTAGGTTGTTTTCTACCGAAACATGGCAAAACTCTGCAAGCTTATCTAGGCATTCTTGATCAAGCTCTGGGCGCGATGCGTTTTGCGCGTTATCAAGGGTTATAGCTACGCTGATTTCTGATGTGGTTACCAGATCTACCGATATATTGTATTCACTTAATAGTGTAAATACGCGTGCTAAAAAGCCGCTTGCTAGTAGCATTTCTGGGCTTTTAAGCGTAAGCAATATTTGGTTTTTACGTTGCGTTACTGCGCGTATACCTGGTTGCTGCGACTTTTCGCGCTCAATCCACGTACCGCCACGCTCTGGCTCTCGGCTAGATCCAACAAACACATTAATGTGGCTTCGGCTTGCTGGTAATATAGTTGCTGGGTGCAATACTTTTGCGCCAAAGGTCGCCATTTCGGCGGCTTCGTCAAAACTTAAACGTGCAATGGGTGTCGCTTTTGCGCACAAACGCGGGTCGGTGCTAAAAATACCCACTACGTCGGTCCAAATATGCACGCTTTTAGCGTTAATTGCTTCAGCTAATAATGCGGCGCTGTAATCAGACCCACCACGTCCAAGCGTTGTTGTTTGACCGTACTCGTCGCTGCCAATAAAGCCCTGAGTCACAATTACCTGCTCATCTAATAACGGGATTAAATGTTCTTTAGCGGCTTGCGCTGTAGCTGCAACATTGGGCGTTGCTTTACCAAATTGGCTGTCGGTTTTAAGTACCTTGCGCACATCAAAGCGATCGGCGTTTAAACCTTGTAAACGCAGCACCTGAGCAAATAAATACGACGACAAACGCTCACCAAAGCTAAGTAGCTCGTCGTGTTGCTGATCGGTTGTTAGTGACTCTTGAGCCAACGTTTGAAATGCTTTTAGGGTTTCGTTAAAGCCAACCGCTAAATCGGCATCTAGCGATAACTCATCTAAAATAGCGTGTTGAATAGCAAGCACGCCGTTTATGTGTTCTTGGCGCTCACTTGAGGTAATACTTGATTTACACAGTGCAACTAAGTGGTTAGTTACGCCGGCACTAGCGCTCACGGCAACAATACGTACGCTTTTATCTGCAACAATAATTTCGCTACAGCGACTCATCGCTTCAAAGTTTGCAACACTGGTTCCGCCAAATTTGGCAACGATGTAATCTGATTTTGCGCTTAACTCTGTTTTAGGCACTGTTTGTGGCGCTGATTGGGTAGTCATTTAGTCTCCTTTCGCGATATCCAAATCGCAATAAAACAAGAAGAACTTGGCAAAGGAATGCTTGAAGATAAGTCCACTGCCAGAAGCTCTCCACCTATATTGGTGACAGTTTTGAGGATTCAGCCCCATAAACCGAAAAACAATGACGACGTATCATTATTTTCCTCGGCGAGTACTTCCCTCCTTAATGATCATCGGCTTTCGTCGCCTAACATTAAGTACCTAAGTATCGCACCTCTTCTGAATGCTTTATTAACCAATGGCCAATAAAACAAAACCCCACTAAGTAGCGGGGCTTTGAAAGTTATCGTTTAGACGTCTAGCTGTCAAGCATTTAATAATTTATGAGTTAAATAAAACTGCCCATGTAATACGAGCCCGCATACCCAACCGTGTAACAAATTAATAAATGCAGCGATAAACGCAAGTAGCTCATAAAGGTAAGCGCTTTAACTTTGCTCATGGCAATAATGCCCGCAGCCGACCCAATGATAAGCATTGAACCGCCCACGCCCGTTGCATACGTAAACGACAACCAGTGCTGTTGGCTCATTACTATATCGGCTTTTAATAAAGCAGCAGTAAGCGGTACGTTATCGACCCCTGCTGATAATATGCCCATTAAGTAGTTTGCGTACTCGGGTGCCATTACCGTATATAGGTCGGTAAATTTACTCAACATACCAATTTCTTTAAGTGCGCCTACAAGTAAAAGTACACCTACAAAAAACAATAATGTGTCGTATTCTATATCGCGAACAAAGTCGATTATGTCTTTGTTTATGTCTTTTTTGCGCATTAAAAATTGCGCGACTAAAAACATCACTGATAAGCCAAACAAAAAGGTGAGTAAAGGCGGTACGCTGTAAACTACACTCAGCATAAGTGTGCTCACTACGGTAGATAAAAATATAACAGCAATGGTTATGTCGGTTTTTTCAATGCGGGTTTTACCTGCACCAGCAAACTCAACTCGCCCTTTCATACCTATAGACAGTAACGCGGCTAGCAGCATAACGCTTGCAAGTGCTGGCGCTATAAGTAGTAATAAATGAGCAATGGTTACTTTGCCATCTAAAAATATCATTAGTGTGGTTACGTCACCTGTTATTAGCGATACCCCACCTGAGTTAACCCCAAACACAATAAGCGTGGCGTATTTAATGAGTTTTTTAGGTTCAAGTTTTAACGACATAACAACCGCGAGCGATATAAGCGTCGCTGTTACGTTATCTGAAATCGACGAAAACAAAAACGCAAAACCACCCACCAAAAACATGAGCTTTTTTTCGCTAATACTTTTTGGCATAACGCGGTGCACAATATTTTCTATAAACCCCTTTGAATTTAAATACGCTACAAAGGTCATTGCAGCCATTAAAAACAGCCATAATGAGGCAATTTCTAAAATATTTTCATTTAAAAGATGTTGAATTGTATCGGGGCTTTGCCCGTGTAGAGGGTATATAAAAAGAAGAATCCAGCAAAGCGTACCAAAAAACAGCGTGGTTTTAGCTTTATTTACATGGATTATATCTTCTATAACGATCAGTAAAAATGCAATCGCTATCAGGGTTAGAATAATCGAGGAAACCATGGTAGTTAAACAACCTTTGATATAGTTTTAAAGAACACACAAATAACATTCCATTTCATGTGCCTATTTTCGGCGCGAATTTTAGCACTGCCTCTATGCAAAAACTATTATTAAATGGTCTTAAAAACGAATACTATATACAGACAAGGTTAATTAAAAATACGTAATAATGAGTCTTCTAAAAGAACTCAATAATAAAATACTAGGATGTTGTAACCTCTTATGATCCCAGCTAAAAAGCTGCTAAACACCATAACCGAACATTGGGGTGTATTAGAGCTATTATTTAAACGTTTTAAAATGGCTGACTTTAGCCTAAAAGACGTACAAAACGCGATTAAGCAAAAGCAGCCTACGTGGTCAAACGAACGCATTTATAAAGAAACAAATCGTTTGTTAAACCAAGATATTTTAATTCCACTGGCTAAATCTTCTCAGCTTGAAATAAATCGTGCCATTGCCGATTTTGCTACGTTTTTACTGCAAGAAGAGCATTTAGGCTTAGCGCAAGAAATTAGCGTATTAGTAGACGACCTAGCACGTTTAGGTAACCGCCTAGATAACGCTGGCGAAATAGAAGACTTTGACGATTTACGCCGCTACAGCCGCATTATGGATGATCGGGTGCGTAAAATAATGAAGCTCTATACGCACAACGAAAACGCTATTTTAAATATTGTTGAACAAGCTAAATCAAATAATGCGGTGCAATCGCTGCAAAAGCGTTATAAAGCGGTAATAGAAGCGTTTGACGAATACATAGAGCCAATGCTTGAAATGGTTGATATTCGCGGTGAATTTCATGCATGTTTTACCCTCATTGAGGAGCAAATAAGTAAGCAAATACTGCACATTGAGCGCTCAGGTAAAGCGTACAACGACAAACGCATGCTTGAGCAATTACGTACCCGTATACTCGAAATGCATTTAGTGGGTAGAGAAAGCTTACGTAAAAGTGCCGACATGCTTATGCCGCTACGCGAAGAGTTACGCCGTAATAACTTAATTACTCGCCAAGCAGCCAAAGTACTTGGGCTTGTGCGCAAAAATGGCGTAGACAACATGCTAAGTGCTGTACAGCCACATTTTGTGAGCGACGCACAGCGATATTCGCTTGGTCAGCAACGTCATATTGTGGCTTACATGGCAAGCTTGGTTGAATTTGAACACGAAGAATACCAATTGCCAGATCAACAAGACGTGCCTGCATTTGTTACGCCTAATATTCCTGACTACAACGATGTTAAAACCAGCTTTGCTAAGCGCTTTAATAAAAAACGCAAAAAGGCTCAGCCCTTGCTGCAATTTTTAGACGAAAGCTACCCAAATCTCGATGCCGACGAAATGCTATTTTTGTATCAAAAATTAGTCAGCGACAGCGATATTAAAATAATTCAAAGCGATGAAAAAGCCCGCGTAAAAATTGCCGGTCAGCACTTTTCTTTATATCCATTTAATTCAGAGCCTCAGCCAGATTCAAAGGCAGGTAAATAAACCATGACACACATAAACTTAGACGAGCTAACCCACCTACAAGCCATTAATAAAAAATTAGTAGCGGGTTATCACATTTGCGAGCAAGACAACGTAATGTGGCAAGAGCTTGACCAACACATAGAAGACTACACCGCCCTATTTACCGCTTTAGGTAACGATTTAAAACGCGACAGCCGTGGCTTTTATTATTTTGGTAGCGACGAAAGCACACCCAATATGGGCAAAATATCTCGCGCTATCGCGCTCACTATTTACATTTTAATTGAGCACTACGCCAATACGGGTAAAGACCCAATGCGCGCATTGTTTGACGGCGTAAACGATTTAGAGCTTATGCAAACGCTGGTGCAAATTAACAAACATTTGTTTGATCAGCTTGAGATATTTTCGGGATCTGATTTGCGCAAAGACGTTTACCTGCGCATGGTGCGCTTAGGTTTAGCCCGTGAAGTAGAAGGCGGCTTTATGCTACAAGCGCCAATTCACCGCTACATAGATGCACTCATGGAAGTAAACGAAGAAACCTATATTACAGAGGACGAGGAATGAAAAATCTATACGGACTAAGTAAACTCGCCCTACTTAACACCGCAGGCTATGCAAAATGTGTGATCCCGCTTGATAAAAGCAGCTCTATTTGCGCGCCAAATAACACAGGTAAAAGCTCGGTTATTAACGCCCTGCAGTTTCCACTTATTAACGATTTACGCTTAACAGAATGGGACGGACACGATTTAGATGAAACCCGTAAGTTTTATTTTTCATCCGATCAGTCGTACATTTTACTAGAAGCTAACTTGCCTCATGGCTCGGTAGTAATAGGCGTTGCGGGACTTGGTAAAATTGCCGGTTACGCGCATCAGTACTTTTGTTATCAAGGAAAGCTTGATTTAGAGCAGTACACGCAAGGTAAAACTATTATTAAATTTACCAAGCTGTTCAACCATTTAAAATCGCTTAATTACAATCCTATTGAGCTTAAAGCACAAGAGCTCAACGCGCTACTTACTGGCGGCGCAACGCCTTTTGACGGCGACATTAACCTAAAAATGATCCCGCTTAATAATGTGCAAGACTCTTCTATTTATAAAGAAATATTTAGACGTATTCTTAACTTACACAAATTAGGCGCAAGCGACGTAAAACGCTTTATGCTACGCGTGTTTGAACGCCATATGTCGAACTCTAAGGTCGATTTTTATGAAGTATGGCGTCGCTCGTTTGATAAAGTAAATCGCTCAAAACGCGAATTAAAAGCCCTTGAGTCAATGCAAGAGCCAATAGCCGCGCTTGAATCAATGCTTGAAAACCAAACCGTGCTTAAAGGTAAATTAGCCGCGTATGCGCCTAAAATTGACCAAGCACTGATTGATTTTGATACCTATCAAGAATCGCAACTTAATGAGCTGGGTATAGCGCTTGAAGATATAGAGCACGAAAAACACGAGTTTGAGCAAAAGCAAAGCCTATACGTACAGCAATCGCGTGATATAGAGCGCAGACAAACTCAAATTGAGCAGTGGTTTTTAGATTACGATGCGCTTAAAAGCGAATTTGAACTGGTAAATAAAGCCACGCTTAAAACCAGCCTGACTCAGTTAAAGCAAGATTACGAGTCGCTTTCGCACTCTATAACCAGCGCACAAGGGCAAAGCCTACATACGCTTGACTACCGCATTAGCGAAACACAAAAACAAATTAAGAGCTTAAAGCTGCAACTTAAAAACCTTGAGTTTAATTTGTTTACCCGCATGCGCGAAGACCTCTCGTTAAAAGAAGTAGAAGAAATATCGCGGATTTTAAACCCAGATATTCTCTCGTTTGCAACCACCACTAATGGCGATATAACCATTGATGACGAAGATGCGTTTGGTGAATTTTTATCGCTACTTAGCGAAAACGTTAAAGGCGGTGTACTAACTCTGCCAGGTGCGAGCATTAAGCTTAAAAAGCTCTCGCCGGTGCAAATGCAAAGCGGCGAAAACAAGGAGCAATTAACCGCTCAGCTAAATGCACTTGAGCATTCACTTAAAGAATTTAAACAACAACGCGATGTTGCAGCAAACGTTGCCGACAAGCAAAAAGAAAAAGACGCGCTATACGATGAGCTTATGAGCGCTGAGAGCGCCCTAAAACGCTTAGAGCAGTTTGATATAATGCAACAGTCGGTTGAAGCGCAAGCCACGCTAAAAGAGCAATTATTAGCTGAGCGTGAACAAGTTGACGACTACTTGCAAGATATTCAAAAAAATAGTGGCTCAATTGCCGATCGTCGCTCGTTAATTAAATCGAAACAAGAGCAAATTAATCGCCAAACTGAGCGCTTACGCCAAGTTAAAAGCGAGCGAATTGACCACACGCTTGATTTATACAGCGGCAAAGTGACCCCGTACATGATTGATATTACGGTCGACTTTGATAACTTAAGCGACCTTGTTCATCATTTTAATAAAGACTGCCAAGAGCTGCGTAATTTTGACATAAACGTGCGCAACACCTATTTGCATGTGTATAACGCAGGTATTACTAAATTCGATAACGAAAATGACGAATACACTAAATACCAAAAGCTAATAAGCGCCTTTCATAATATTGATAACGAACGCGACGCTGTTGAGCGCCAAGCACGCGTTGCGCTTACCGAGGTGGCCGCAACTATTAAAGGCTTGCGAGAAGATTTAGACCGCCTTCGCCGCGAAATGAATAGCTTTAATAAAGGCATAAGCCAGCACCGTATTTCAAACCTGCAAGCGTTTAAAATTAACGTCATACCGCGCAAAATGCTGGTTGATAGTATAGATACAATTATCAGCACGTCGCATCAGTTTGAGCAAGGCGACACGCTTGATTTACTTAGCCAAGAACCGTACAGCGAAAATGCGGTAAACGAAGCGAAAGATCACTTAATTAAACTCGCCTCAGATAAAGCGGGCTTAACACTTACCGATTTATTTGATATTCGATTTGAAGTGGTTAACCGCGCAGGTGAAACAGAGCACTTTGAAAAAATAGATTCGGCGGGTTCAAACGGCACACGTATTACGATTAAGTTATTGTGTGGCATGTTGTTTATTCGTTACTTATTAAGTGACCAGGAACAAAACCTATACCGTATACCTATTTACATAGATGAAGCGGCCGACATTGACCCACAAAATCAAAAAGCAATTATAGAAACCGCACTAAGCTTTGGTTTTGTGCCTATATTTGCCTCAGTTAAACCACAAATAAGTTGTGACTACATTGTGCCTATTCGCTCGGTAAAAGACGGTGCACAAAACTGGGTAGATGAAAAAGATTGGATTGAAGTTGAACATTAAACTTTTACTGATGACTAATTAACAGAGGTTAATTAGTCGTTCAGCCTTAGGGCGTGTTGACCTTTGTGGATTGAAATTTGTTCAATTTAGGGGCAATTTAATCGCGGCGTGAGGTTTGTAACCTAGTGGGCTAAGTAAAAACCGAGCAACAAAGAGTTAATTGCCCCTAGGCAGAACCCTTCGGGCAGCGCATGTTTGGCATTTATGCTGCGTTATCACCTATTTATGGGGAATAACCACACTACATAGGCTCTGCCTTGCCCAAATACCAAACATACTGCTGCAAATTCAACCACGAAAGGTCAACACGCCCTGACAATTAGACTAATATTTAGGACGTTTAAATAATACACATTTAAACTATGTGTGTTATTTTAAATTAATGCATTTTATTGGAGCAAACGTAATGAAAAATATACTTATTGTTGCAGCGCTAGCACTTCTTACAGCCTGTACACAAACCCCAGATTGGGATTACGATAAATCAGCTAACTTTAGTAATTTTAAAACATTTGCTTGGGTAGAAAACGCCAGCCTAACTAAAGACACAAATAACTATCAAATTAATGGCCTAATGGAAAAGCGTGTTCGCACTGCCGTTAATGCAGAATTGAGCCAAACACTAGGTATGAGTTTAGTTGATGCAGCGCAAGCTGATGTACTTGTTAACTATCATGCATCGGTAGATAAAGAGCTTGAAGTAGATAACTTCAATATAAACTACCGCCCGCATTGGGGTTATTGGGGTACTGGTTTTCAACGCGATACAACTGCGCGTGAATACGAAGTGGGTACACTGATTATCGATATTGTAGATCGTGAATCTAACCAGCTAGTATGGCGCGGCGCAAAAGAAGGTCGATTAAAGAAAAATCAATCGCCAGAAAAGCGTGAAGCATCAATTAACAAAACAGTGAGCGAAATTTTAAGTAACTTCCCGCCGCAAAAGCAGCAGTAAGTTAAAATTAGCTATAAGTAAATTTTGAAAAAGCTCACAGTATGTGAGCTTTTTTGTAGGTGTGTATTTTTGGAACTTTTAAAATAAAGTAATTACGAGCTACGCCCGTCACGTCAGCAAGCTGCACGTCAACAAAATAAACACCGGATTAAACTTTACCTGTAGGCGCTAAGCTTGCTTGCGCGAGAAGCGATAGCTTCTAATCACTTACCTTTACCTAACGCTATATTCAACCTTAAATTACGAGCTGCGCTCGTCACGTCAGCAAGCTGCACGTCTACAAAAACACCGCGTTAAATTTACGATTTATACTTATGCAGTAACTCAAGCGGTATATGACAGTAATCATCAGGGTGATTAGTTAAGCGGTCTTGATGCTCAGGATCGCTTGGCACGTAGTTAGTTAGCAGCTCTACCCCTACCACAATTTTATCGGCATCACTTCGCTGGCTTATATAATTGCTAGCAACCTTTAAATGATCTTGGCTTTTGCTATAAATGGCAGTGCGATATTTAGGGCCTACGTCATCCCCTTGTTTGTTAACGCTATACGGATCAATAATCTCAAAAAAGAAGCCAAACAGCTCGTTTAAGTTAACCTCTTTTGTACTAAATATTACTTTTACACACTCAGCATAACCGTCGTATTCGCCTTGTGTGTTATCATTTTTTCCATTAGCCCGCCCTGCTTCAGTACTTATTACACCAGGTAAGTGCTTTAAAAACTCTTGCACGCCCCACAGGCAGCCACCTGAAAAGTAAATAGTATCTTGCTGTTTTATATTCATAATAAATGTGACCAAGTTTGTTAGATGCATTAACGTTGCAAATGATAATCAAATGCAGTTTTTAATGAATTAATGTACAATCGCGCCAAAATCGCAGTTGTTTAATTGAATTATTTTATCACGCCTTAAAAGTGTGTTCTGAATTTAATTGTTACCGTAATTGCATATAAAAAATGAGACACACAACATGAAATGGTCACCGCACTTTATACTCCCTGCACTGCTATGCAGCGCGAGCAGTTTTGCCTACGGCGAAGCTGTAACTGATAAAACTGAAGCATCACCGGCAATCGAAAAAATAACGGTTGAGGCATCGCCCACTGCAAACACATTACCTGTAGGTACATTTGACTCTCCAGTATCTAATTTAGAGTATGACCCACGTGTTGATTTACAATCACGTAATATGGCTGAAGCGCAAGCCGATGTAACTATACGTGGCGGTATTTTTGAAAATACCGGCTTTAGAGTTGGTAGTGCTACTTTACTTGACCCACAGTCTGGGCATTACTTTGCTGAAATTCCTATTGCACCGCAAATGCTTACCGGCCCTTATATTTTAACAGGCGCAGACAATGCACTTAATGGTGCTAATAGCTCTGTAGGCACTGTATCGTTTGGCTGGAAACCAATTAGCACGGGCGGCAGTGTATCGGTAGGTACTGGCACAAACGATTTTAACTTACAAAGCTTACATGCAGCTGTAAGTATGCCCCTTGAAGGCGCAAAGGATTGGAAGCTTGGTTTTGAAGGTGAGATTTCTCACTCACAAAGCGATGGCACTATTGATAACGGCGATCACGACTTTACGCGTGCATCGGGTCGCGTTCAATTAGCTGGCGCTGATTCTCAAACAGATTTGTTTTTTGGCTCACAAGATAAGTTTTTTGGCTGGCCAAATTTGTACACACCATTTGGCGTTAACGAAACAGAAGAGCTAGAAACCCGCTTATTAATGCTAAACCATAAGCAAAGTTATGCGCAGGACAGTAACTTTGAAGTGTCGGCTTATTACCGCACACACGACGATCATTATATTTACTCTCGCGAAAATCCAAGCTCTTTTGAAGCGTTTCACAAAAGTGAAGTGAAGTCGTTAGCGCTATCGGGGCATCATGCTCAAAGCGATGTATTTGCTGTAAATTATTCAGCACAGTTTATTGACGACTCAATTGAATCTACCACGCTTGAAAACAACTTTACCTCTCGTAAGTATTATAAATTAAGCGTATTGCCTGAATACAAAATGGCGCTTGAGGATAATAAACAACTTACATTTCGTTTAGGCGCTGCGTTTGACGATACAAATAGAGACGACTCTGAACTGTCACTTATTGGTGATATAACGCTTAATACACAAAACAGCAAAGGTTTTGAGCGCACGTTTTATTTATCGTACGCAGAGGCAAGCCAAGTAGCAGGCTATACCGCCATTGGCGGAAGTGATTCAGGCGGGTTATTTAGAAGTAATTACAATCTTGAGCGCGAAACGACTAAAAGCCTAGAGCTAGGTTTATTAGTTGATGAGCAAACTTGGCAACTTAATTCGGCTATTTTTTATCGCAAAGATGACAACTTAACCGATTGGACGTTTAATTTTGATTCAAGCTCTGCGCGCTTTGCAAACCCTGTAGATATAAATACGACGGGCATTGAGTTCTTAGCAACTAAACACTTTGAAACCACCGAAATTGTAGCGAGTTACACCTACCTTCATAAATCAGAAAATTACGGTGCGGCAGATATTGACGCTAGTTTTTACGCATTAAACTTTCCTGATCACCGCCTAACACTCGGCGCAGTGTGGAATCCTACTGATATATTGCAGTTTAGAATAGATAACGAGTGGCGCAAACAGCACGAAAATGCGCTGCGCGGTAGTGACGACGATGCTTTATTTACCCATTTAACGTTAAAAATTACGCCGCCAATGCTAAAAAACTTATTTATTACTTTAGCAGCAGATAACTTATGGGGTGAATCGTTTGAAGAGATACCTGGTACACCAGGGCGAGGTGAGCAATATACGTTAAGCGCAACGTATAGTTGGTAGAATTGAGCTATCACATTCAAAGACCTGTTTATTTAAGACAGGTCTTTGAATAAATATTCAGCAAAAAATAAACGGCATACTAAATATTAAGAGCTTTGATTACTCAGCTTATATTGAACCAGAACGACATTGTCTTTTTCTTAGCTCATTATCAATTTGTAAAGGGCGACTAAGCTCATCTGTAAGAACCTGCGAAACAACCGTACCGGTTTCAACTTCTTGTATCCAGATTGATATTTTATCCCCTTCCCTTTTTCTATTTAGCATGTAGCTTTTATCAGAATCTAAATTAACGTTAAAATTAACAAAAGCTTCTTTTTGACTATTTAAAACATCAGGGTTTGAAACACTCGCCTTTACCCATAAATCATGATCACCACTGATATACTGCTTTGGTTCAGCCCATTGTGTAGGTTTTTTGTTAAAGCACATCAAGTGGACATATTCTAGATCTACTCCCTGCTCTCTTTTAAAGTTTTCGAGTCTAAAGTGGCCTTCTTTAATATCGGTTTTAATGGGTAAGTTTGAACAACCTAATAAAGTCACACCTAATGTAAATGCTGTAAGTAAATTTTTCATTTTTCTTTCCTTTTAAAAATTAAGATTGAACGAAATCACCTATAAATGAGATTTATAAAAAGTATCTTACAATTTCCTATATTAGCAACAAAGTTAAATATGTCTAATATTTCGCCATTAAATAAATTAACGACTGCTTTTATTAACCTTATGAAGATTTTTATTAATAATATATTGTAAATAGATGTGTATTAAAAACGAGGATTAAGTTAGCTCTTCAAGCTCTGTAATAAGTGCTAAAGCTTGTGCATTTGTTGACCCGCACACATCAAATGTGGCGCTAAAATCACTACATACTTTAGGTCGGCTTGAATCACCAAATAACTTACATAAATTACGTTCGTCCAGCTGAATACAGCGCTCTCCGGCCTTTTTACCATTTGGCATACCTGGAATAGGCGAACTAATACTTGGCGCAATACAACATGCGCCGCAGCCTAGCCTGCAACTCATCGATTCGGTTTTCATAATATCCTCTGAATAAAACACACTTACTTTAATTCCTTTTTAGGAACGTAATTAGCCGCATGTTGAGTTGTAATGTACATATGTAATGCCTTGTTACATCTTAAAACGCCTTGTAAACACTTTATTGCGTATTATTGCTCTGTCACCACCAATTATGAAGGAATGCCTTGTGGCTACTACAAAACAAATAATACTCCCAATTGCTGTTTTAGCAGGCGGTATTGCTTTAGCTTTCGCCTTTATGGCAATGAAAAAACCACCCGAAGAAAAGCCAGAGCAAGATTTACGCCCTTTAGTTGCAACACAAAGCATACTTTTAGATTCTATAACGCTCGATGTTAAATCGTACGGCATTGTTAAACCAAAGGACCGTACCGAGCTGATAGCACAAGTTAGTGGGCAAGTTATTTCGGTATCAGATCAATTTGTTGAAGGCGCGTTTGTAAAGCAAGGCGATATTTTAGCACGAATTGATGCAAATGATTACGAGGCAGACTTTATTGAAGCGCAAGCAGGTTTAGCACAAGCAAGCTCAGCACTTGAAATAGAACGCGCACAAGCACATGTAGCAAAAGCTGAATGGGAGCGTATTAAATCGGACTCAAGCGAAGCTATTGCCTCAGAACTTTATTTACGTAAACCACAACTGGCCGAAAAACTAGCGCGTTACCGCTCTGCTCAAGCAAGTGTTAAACGTGCTAGCCGCAATCTTGAACGTACTTATATTAAAGCCCCATACGATGCCATTATTAATGAACGCACAATTAGCTTGGGTTCAGTAGTAAACCCAGGTAATAGTTTTGGTGCATTGAGTGCAACCTCAGTTGCAGAGGTACGTTTACCCGTTGCCGACCAAGAACTACAATATTTAAAAAATGGCGGCGTAGGCTCAAATGTTACATTTAACGCAGAATACGCGGGTAAGCAAACAATGTGGCAAGCCAAAGTAATTCGCACCGAAGGTGTGGTTGATCAAACAAGCCGTATGAGCTACTTGGTTGCACAACTTGCAACACCTTATGGCGATAAAACACGCCCTCTTCGTTTTGGTTCATATATTAACGCTACCATTGAAGGTCGCCCGCTTGATAACGCAATTATTGTTGCGCATCATTTAGTTAAAGATAATAAAATTGTAATTTTAAATGACGATTTAACATTATCGTTTAAAACTCTCAATATTATACGCGAAAAAAACGGCATGATTATAGCCAGCCAAGGGCTAAAAAATGGCGAGCAAATTGTTACCTCAGCGCTTGAGTATCCAACTGAAGGTATGGCAGTAAAAGTTGAAGATATTGCGCCTGATAAAACTGATGTAACTCAACTTGCGCTGAAAGAGGAATAATCATGAACACTCGTGAAACAGGGTTAATAGCATGGTTTGCCCGAAATCCCGTTGCTGCCAACCTACTAATGATATTTATATTAGTGGGCGGTATTTTAATGGCGATGACCATTCGCAAACAAATGTTCCCACAGTTTGAAAGTAACTGGATAAGCGTACAAGCGGTTTACCCAGGTGCAGCCCCGCAAGAAGTTGAAGAAGGAATAACCATAAAAGTTGAGGAAAACCTCGAAGGTATTGAAGGCATTAAACGCCTAATTACTTACTCTAACCGTGGTTTTTCACAAGCGTGGATTGAAATAGAAGAACAATACAATCCACAAGAAGTACTTGATGAAATTAAAGTACAAGTTGATTCAATAAACACCTTTCCTGCGGGAATGGAGCGCCCTGTTGTTCGCCGCGATAAGTTTGAGCAAGAAGTAATGATACTCGCGCTTTATGGCGACATGAGTAACTACCAGTTAAAAGAGCTTGGCAACGATATAAAAGACGAGTTACAAGCACTGCCTCACGTGAATCTTGTTAATTTTAACGGCGGCTTAGAATACGAAATTGGTATAGAAGTCAGCCCTGATAAACTGCGCGAGTACGGCTTAACATTTAGAGATATTGCAGGCGCTGTGCAAAACTTTTCGGCCAATATGTCGGCGGGGCAAATACGCTCTGAAAACGGTTATATTTCGATGCGTGTTGAAAAACAAGCCTACCGTGGTTTTGAGTTTGAAAAACTCCCCCTTATTACCCTTGCTGATGGCGCACAAATTTATTTAGGCGATGTTGCAACTATTAATGATGGCTTTGAAGAAGGTCTACAATATTCAAAATACAATGGTAAAAATTCACTCTCGTTTGAAGTAAACGCATCAAAAGATCAAGATATTACCGATGTAGCAAAAGTTCTTAAAAGCTACATGGCGGCTAAAGAGCCGCTTTTACCTGCAGGTGTTAAGCTATCTCCTATTGTTGATTTAACTTACTACCTTGAAGGTCGACTCGATATGATGGTCGATAACATGATTTGGGGTGGCTTGTTAGTAATGATAGTACTGGCACTATTTTTACCGCTACGCTTGGCATTTTGGGTAATGATGGGCTTACCGGTGTCTTTTCTGGGTGCCTTTTTGTTTATGCCTATTGGCTTTTTAGATGTAACAATTAACCTAGCCTCTCTTTTTGCCTTTATACTTGTACTCGGGATTGTTGTTGATGACGCCATAGTTGTGGGCGAGTCAGCCAGTGCCGAAATAGAAAAATACGGCCACACACTTGATAACGTTGTACGCGGTGTAAAACGCGTTGCGATGCCAGCAACCTTTGGTGTGCTAACAACCATTGCGGCATTTTTACCTCAAACACTCGCAACAGGCCCTGGCGCTGCTTTTTCTAAGGCAATTGGTGGCGTGATTATTTTATGTTTGATTTTTTCACTCATTGAATCAAAACTTATTTTACCTGCGCATATTGCAGCAATGAACCCGCGTAAACCAAATCCTAAAAACCTATTACATCGCTTACGTATGGTAATTGATAGTGGTTTAAAAGGCTTTGTGAATAACTACTACCTTCCTTTTGTTAGCCGCTGTATTCACTACCGCTATACCGTAATTGTTGGCTTTATGTGTTTGCTTATTGTAAGCGCAGGTATGTTTGCAGGTGGTTTAGTTAAGTTTGTACCCAACCCTAAAATACCGCACGACTTTCCCCGTATTGATATAGAGATGAACCTTGCTTCATCTGAGCAAGCAACGCTTGAAACTGCACGTAAAATAGAAAGCGTGTTGTTAAAGGTCGATCAGCAACTACAAGAGCAATACGGTAAACCGATGATCCGCGATTTATCGGTAAGCCTGCGCGGACGAACGCAAGCAAATATTATGGCCATTTTGGTAGAGCCTGACTTACGCCCTATCGACACCTTTGCCCTAAGTGCATTATGGCGTGAGCAAATGCCCGCTTTACCAGGCATTAAAACCATGACCATTCAAGACAGTATAATGAATGGCGGACGAGATGATGGCGACGTTAGCTTTAAACTTGAAGGCAAAAATGCTGACGAGCTAAAAGAAGTGGCTGGTAAATTAAAAGCCAAATTACAAACAATGGAAGGCGTTGGCGACGTAAACGATTCAATGCAAAGCGCTACCGACGAAGTGCAACTTGATTTAAAACCACTCGCTTACAGCATGGGTTTAACGCTTGCTGATGTCGCATCGCAAGTTAGCTTTAGTTACTACGGCTTAGAAGCGCAGCGAATATTGCGTGAAGGCGAAGAAATTAAAGTCATGATCCGCTATCCAGAAGACGAACGTAACTCAATAAGTGACATAGCAAGTGTGCGTATTATTACGCCTACAGGCGCTGAAGTACCGCTAAGTGAAGTAGCCGAAGTTAAGCTGGTTGACGGTGTAAACCGTATTCGCCGCGAAAACTCTAAACGTACTGTAAACGTATGGGCTGCGGTAAATACCGACCAAGCCGAACCATTTGCGATTGCAGAAGAAATTCGTGATGAATACTTACCAACATTACTTAAAAGCTACCCTGGCGTTACAAGTGATGTAGCTGGGCGCATTCAAGAAGAGATGGATAGCGCTTCAGAGCAGCTTCGTGATTTTGGTATATCAATGATGATTATATTTGCCTTGTTAGCCATTCCGCTTCGCTCTTACTCGCAGCCACTTATTATAATGTCGGTTATTCCGTTTGGTGTAGTTGGCGCGATGTTTGGGCATATGATTTTAGGTATGACCATGAGTAGCTTATCTATGTTTGGCATTATTGCTGTAGCGGGTGTGGTCGTAAATGACTCCCTCGTTATGGTCGATTTTGTAAACAAAGCCCGCGCTGAAGGTGTTTCGATTAAGGATGCTGTAATGCAAGCCGGTGCTCGTCGCTTTAGAGCGATATTACTTACCTCAATCACTACCTTTATTGGTGTAATGCCAATTATTTTTGAAACGAGTTTACAAGCTAAAATTGTTATCCCAATGGCTGTATCACTTGCTTTTGGTGTGTTATTTGCCACAGTAATTACACTAATACTTATACCGTGCCAGTATGTTGCACTAGAAGATACTAAGCGATTAGTACGTAAAATGCGTGGCAAGCCACCACTAGTAGATGCCCAACCAGCGCCTACAAATAGCTAAATTAAGTAACATCCCAACCAAAAAGGCTCGGCATACTATGCCGAGTTTTTTATTTGAAATAACTATGAACCAAGTGTAAGTTATTATTTCGCATTCAAAAAAGACTTTATTAAGATGGCACAATGGCACGATGAGAAAACAAAAATCAAAGATATCTTTGATGCAATTAGAAATTTTGGATTAGTCGGTCTAATTTTTTATACATCTACAATTAGCTTTTTAAGAGCTAATTCATCTGAATCACTTAGCTACATCTACTTATCAATTAGCATTATTTTATTGTTGTTATCATTCTACTTATATTACTTGAATATTAGCTCTTTTTATAAAACAGTTAAAAGAGAATATAAAGCTAACAATGTAGGGCATCTATTCTATATTTTAATGCCAGCATTTATGCTTGTTTTAAGTATTCAAGTTTATATCCTAACTACTGTAGAAATTAAATTAAAAGATGGTAGAAACTTGAGTGAACTAACGATAAAGGACATATTAAATTTTGATAATAAAGAAATATCTTCAAGAGAATAAGTATTTGGGCTTTATTAATAATTCGATAAAAAGAGAGAAAATATTGCTCGTTTTTTATTCCTAATACGTTATGGTATTTAAATAACATAATAAAATTAAGGAACAGCCATGAATACATCTCCCTCTGATCACATTCCTCAAGAAGCCTTTGATTGGTATGACGAATACGCCCACGGTTTAATGGACCGTCGTACTTTTATGAAAAAACTCGGAGGGCTTGCTGCACTTGGTTTTTCAATGGCTGTACTTACATCAGCATTATTACCTAATTACGCGCTGGCTGAACAAGTGTCGTTTAACGATGACGATATAACGGCAACGTACGAAGAATTCGATTCGCCAAACGGGCACGGTAAAGGCAAAGGTTACTTAGCAACCCCTAAAAACATAGAAGGTAAACTTCCTGTTGTGCTTGTGATACACGAAAATCGTGGATTAAACCCATACGTAAAAGATGTAGCAAGACGCTTAGCAAAGGTAGGTTTTATTGCATTTGCACCCGATGCGCTCTTTCCACTGGGTGGCTATCCTGGTAACGATGATGAAGGACGCGCTATGCAAAAAATCATGGACCGCGCTAAAATTCAAAACGATTTTGTAGCCGCAGCACACTTTTTAAAATCGCATGATAACAGTAACGGTAAACTCGGCGCTGTGGGCTTTTGTTTTGGTGGCTACATTGTTAATTATTTAGCGGCAGTAGATAGTAATTTAATCAGCGCCGGCGTGCCTTTTTACGGTACTCCCGCCAGCGAAAGTTTACGTAAAAACATTAAAGCACCATTAATGATTCAATTGGGCGAGCTGGATAAACGTGTAAACGCGTCGTGGCCACAGTACGAACAAGATTTAAAAGCTAATAATGTTGAATACACTATGCATATGTATAAAGGGGCAAATCATGGATTTCATAACGACTCGACAGGTCGATATGATAAAGACAATGCCGAGCTTGCATGGCAACGTACCGTTGAGTTTTTTAATAAAAAGCTAAGTTGATCTGATTGCGTATTAATCCTTTAATACGCTTTTATCAATAATTCCTTTATTGACCAACTGCTGCAAAATAGCTTGGGATTTTGCTCTGCATACATCACGTAGTAAACGCACCGCAGGGGTTATTGACTGCCTACTTGGGCAAATAAGCCAAAGTTCACCATTAACATGTTGATAATTTGGCATTACAGTAACCACTCTGTCATTGAGTAAATCGTCGGCCATATCAAGAGCCGACTTTACAGCTAAGCCCTTACCTGCAACGCACCAGCGCCTGACTAAATCGCCATCGTTTGAGGCGCGCCTGCCATCCATTTTAACTTTATATTTTGACTCACCATCACTGAATTCCCACGTATTATTTATAATATCCTGCAACTGATAAAACAAACCTTGATGCGACGCTAAATCATCAGGATGCACGGGAGTCCCGTTTTGTAAGAGGTATTCGTGAGTTGCACATAATAAGCGCGGTACGTTACAAATTTTAAAACCATAAACACTTGCATCATTAGGCGAGCCATAACGAAGTGCTATATCAACTGAGTCACGATAAAAGTCGATATTACTATCACTTATATGGGTTCTTAAACTTAGCTTTGGATAAGTGTCCATGAGTTCATCAATCCATGGGATCACCAAGTTACGCCCTAAGTCAGATGAAAGTGCAACACGCAATTCGCCTTCTATTTCGTCGTGTTCACCTTTAAGGTTTTGTTTTGCGAGCTCAAGCACTGCTAGAGCCTGTTCACATTGTGGTATGTAGCGCTCCCCAGCAGCCGACAACCTCAAATGACGTGTGGTACGAACAAACAGCTCGCTACCAAGCGCTAACTCCACGCGTTTAATAGCGGCGCTTGCTGTGGCTGTACGCATATCTAACTTAGCAGCTGCTAGCGTAATACTTCTAAACTCAGCGACTTTTAAAATAAGTTTTAAATCTTCTATGTTCATATTATCTATTTATATTTGATAATGATTCAACGATTATGCGGTTTATCTACATTAAAGCAAGGTCTACTATATATCCATCAGCTAGCCAAAGCATGGCTTGCACCTTATACGTAAACAAATTAGGACATTTATTATGAAAGCCATTGGTTATAAAAAATCTCTTCCTGTTTCTAATCCTGAATCGTTAATTGATGTTGAATTACCACAGCCAGTTGCAACAGGTCGCGACTTATTAATTAAAGTTAAAGCAATTGCAGTTAACCCAGCAGATTACAAAGTGCGTGCATCTATACCCCCTGCTGAGGGTGAAGTAAAAGTTATTGGTTGGGATGCAGTTGGTGAAGTTGTTGCAATCGGCGATGCTGTAACGGCATTTAAACTCGGTGATGCGGTTTATTACGCAGGTGACATTACCCGCCCAGGTAGTAATGCAGAATTTCAATTAGTGGATGAGCGCATTGTAGGTTTTAAACCGCAGAGCTTAAACGATGCTGAAGCGGCTGCATTACCACTTACTGCAATAACAGCGTACGAATTATTATTTGAGCATTTAAACATTGTAAAACAAGCTGCTGATGCAACAACAAAATCAGACGAGGTTATTTTAGTAACAGGTGCCGCAGGCGGCGTTGGCTCTATTTTTATTCAACTTGCTAAAGCGATTACTGGCGCAACGGTGATTGCCACTGCATCGCGCGAAAGCTCTCAAGCATGGGTTAAAAAACTAGGCGCAGATTATGTCGTTGACCATACAAAACCATTACCTGCTCAAATTGACGCATTAAACATTGGCTCGGTAACACATGTAGCAAGCCTGCATAGTACTGATACTTACTTTGAAGCGTATACAGAGGTACTTGCACCATTTGGTAAAATTGCAATGATTGACGATCCTGAGTCATTAGATGTTAGCAAATTAAAAATGAAGAGCTTATCGCTACATTGGGAATTTATGTTTGCCCGCTCAATGTTTAATGCCAAAGATTTAATTGAGCAAAGTAAGTTATTAAATCATGTTGCCGATTTGATTGACCAAGGCTACATTCAAACCACGATTGGTAAAAACTTAGGCACTATAAATGCGGCTAACCTGCGTATTGCACACACAGAACTTGAAGAAGGTCGCTCTATTGGCAAAATAGTGTTGGAAGGTTTTTTAATTCTATAAATATTACACGCCTTATTTATACCTGAATTGATTAAAGGCGCCAATGCAATTGGCGTCTCCAGCCAATATTTCGGGGTGGCTTTTGCTGTATTTATATTTATTAAAGAAACTATTGCCTAATAATATTTGATAATGATTCAACCATATACCTGTTTATCATATTGTAATAATCCTCTACTATCCGCACATAGCTATATTGATAAGCCTTACGTTACGTAGATATATCGATTGTATTAAGTAAGTAGAGTGATTTAAAAGCACGATATTATTTTTGTAATAAATTTTTAAAAGGGTTTGTTTTTACTAAAACTGACTCAACATAGTAAATACTGGTAAAACACCTACTCAATGGAAAAACTAATGACTCACCCTATTATTAATGACTTAGAAAAGCGCTACACAGCAAAACGTTATGATGCAACGAAACGTGTATCTCAAGACGATTTAGCCGTTATTTACGAAGCGATGCGCCTGTCTCCTTCATCTATTAACTCGCAGCCTTGGAAATTCATCGTAATTGAATCAGATGAGGCTAAAGAGCGTATGCATAGTACATTTGCTAATAAATTTGCGTTTAACCAGCCACACATTAAAACAGCTTCGCATATAATATTATTTGCTCACAACCCTAAATATACCCGCGATGATTACGCACAAATCATTGATGCAGATATTAAAAATGGTCGTACTAAAGCAGAAAATCGCGAACAAGCTTTTGGTGCTTACGCGTTTGTTGATATGAATACTGATGAGCAAGGCGTTAATGAAGAGTGGACTAAAGCACAAACTTACATTGCACTGGGTAACACTATGCATGCAGCTGCA
Organism: Pseudoalteromonas sp. NZS37; assembly: GCF_015864265.1. Lineage (NCBI taxonomy): Bacteria > Pseudomonadati > Pseudomonadota > Gammaproteobacteria > Alteromonadales > Pseudoalteromonadaceae > Pseudoalteromonas > Pseudoalteromonas sp. NZS37. The sequence continues at coordinate 411,073 of NZ_JADYXL010000002.1, forward strand.
CGCTTAGGTGTTGACTCTACTCCAATGGAAGGCGTAGATGCCGAGCTGATTGGCGAAGTTTTTGAAAAAGAACTTGATGGTTACGTGTGCGACGTAGCATTAGTACTTGGCTATCACGATAGCGCAGAAGACTATAATGCTAAATTACCTAAATCTCGCTTGGCAAAAGAGCAAGTTATTCAGGTTTTATAAGTAATACGTTATAAACTTAAATGATAACAATATTAAAAAACCACTTATTTAAATAAGTGGTTTTTTGCTTTAAAGCAGTTTAACTTACTTGAAGCTGTGCAGCCTGAATGTATTGCACTAAATCTTCAATAGAAACCACGGTCATATTATGTTTATTAGCATAATCACTCACCTCAGGTAAGCGCGCCATTGAACCATCTGGATTTGTTAGTTCGCAAATTACGCCAAATGGTTTTAAGCCGGCAAGCTGCATTAAATCAACGGATGCTTCGGTATGACCACGACGAACTAATACGCCGCCCGTTTGTGCTTTTAAACCAAATACATGCCCAGGGCGCGATAAATCACTTGGTTTAGCGTTATCGGCTGTCGCTGCTTTTATAGTAGTTACTCTATCAGCAGCAGACACGCCTGTTGTAACGCCATGCTTAGCTTCAATAGTGACTGTATAAGCGGTGTTATTTTGACTTGTGTTGTGGGTTACCATTTGCGGTAAGTCGAGCTGTTTAATGCGCTCCTCCCCCATGCATAAGCAAACAATACCGCTGCCTTCGCGGATCATTTCGGCCATTTGAGAAGCCGTTAAATGCTCAGCTGAAAATACAAAGTCGCCTTCATTTTCACGGTTTTCATCATCAACAACAAGTACGCCTTGCCCTTGCTGTAGTGCAGTAATTGCGCTTTGTACGCGGATATGGCTTTCGCCGAATTGAGTAAGTAGAGACTGAATCATCATTATATTCCAAATAAAAAATAATAGATTCAGGACTGTGAAAGGATCAGTAATATATCGCTTTAAATTTAAAACGATCACTACCAAAATAGCTTAAATAAAATAACAAAAAGCACGCAGCAAAAAGCAGCGCACACTGTTATACCAACGGCATTAAATTAGTGACCTATTATAACGCTAGAAAAATAGCTCACTTAACGCGATACAATGATCGTGTCTTTAATAAAATTGATATTAGTATAATAAGCCATATTCTCTTTCATCCGGACTGTAACCGTCGGCTCTGGCATCTCACCAGATCTGCTTGACCTTTACTTAACCTAGTTAAAAAATAAGTTAAATAAAGCGCTCGCGGGCTCGTTTAAGTTATAAATAACATTAAACATACCGCCGGTGGGGAATTTCGCCCCGCCCTGAGAATGTACTTTTATAACTAAAGCGCTATAAAAGCGGGCTTATTATACCCTTTAACTTAATTACTTATCAAAGGTAAGTGAATAAACTTCTAACAAAGCTCGGTATTTAATGAGGCTTTGACTACTTTACCTTCATTTATGTCAGCGGTGATTGTACAAGTAGCGCCGTTTACTAAATTTAAGTTAGGTGGAGCATGACCAATATCGGCATCAATAATCACAGGAAATAAACACCCACCTAGTGCAACATCAAGCGCGTGGCGGTAATCAAAAGAAGCATCTTGACCTTGAGTGATCACGCTGCGACCAATAATAATACCGTTTATATCGTCAAATATACCTGCTAATTTTAATGAAAGTAAAAACCGTGCAACGGTTGTTGGCGTCAGCTCTGAGTTTTCTAGGTATAAAATAAGCCCTTCGGGTGCACTGTGTTTTTTAAATTCATGTAGTGCCAAAAATGGAGAGTCGAGTAATAAGCCGACTGTATCTAAGCACCCACCAAATAAACGACCCGACATTTCAATAGTGCGTGCATCAAAGTAATTTAAACACTGCCACTGAGTAACTTCTGAGTGTTCAAACAATGCATTTGGGTTTTGTACGTAATCAGGTCTATTTTTTTGATAATGCGATGACGGGGCTTGCTCAAATTTGCTACCTGCTTCATAACTTAGTGTTTCAAATATTTGCAGGCAATAAGGACTTTTTTCGTCAGGATGTAACTGCATAAGATTAGCGCTGTGTAGTGTTGCCCATTGGCATTTTGCCGTGAGTGCGCATGCAATGGTGCTTACATCAGAGAACCCAACTAACCATTTAGGCTTTGCTTCTTTAATTGCATTAAAATCAAGTAGGGGCAGTATTTCCATTGCAAGCTCGCCACCAAATGGAGGCATAATTGCATCTATCTCATCATCTAATAAAAAACCCATTAACTGCTGAGCATGCGCTTTAGCGTTAAGCTGTCCATGCGGTTTGCTTTGACGTAAAAACTCTCCTTCAACAACATCATACCCTCGATGTTTTAATCCATTAATAACAATGTCTAACCGTGCATGGTACTTTTCTTTAAGGCCTGATGAAAGTGAACAAATTGCTATTTTTGATCCTACTTTTAAAGGCGCTGGGTAAAGTATATTAGGCATATATTTTCCTTTTTAGAGAATACGTTAATACCAATTACATTAAATCAGCGAGTTATTTGATGCGCTAAATGCTCATGTTTTTAGTAAATTGATATAAGTACCTACTATACCAACATAGACCATATTTATAGAATATGAATACTGTACAAACGCGCCTACCATTAAAGGTTAAATTACAGACATAAAAAAACCGATGTAATTACATCGGTTTTTATTTAAAAACGTTAAAGTGAGTTATGCGTTAAAGATACTCAACTTCAATGATTTCGAACTCAACAATACCTTTTGGCGTTTGAATAGACACTGCGTCGTCCATTTGTTTACCAATTAAGCCACGTGCAATCGGTGAGTTAACAGATATTAAGTTGTTTTTAATATTTGCTTCGTCATCGCCCACAATACGGTATTTTACTTCAGCATCGGTTTCTATATTTACAATAGTTACCGTAGTGCCAAAAATAACTCTACCGGTATTTGGCATTTTAGTTACGTCGATAATTTGAACATTTGAAAGTTTAGCTTCAATTTCTTGAATACGCCCTTCACAAAAACCCTGTTGCTCACGCGCAGCGTGGTATTCAGCGTTTTCTTTTAAGTCACCATGTTCACGTGCAACCGCAATATCACTTACGATTTTAGGACGGGTAACTGTTTTTAATTCGTTAAGCTCTTTACGCAGTAAATCTGCGCCACGAACTGTCATCGGAATTGATTGCATACTTTTCTCACTTAACACCAAGGCCCTAGTTGGCCTTGGCACATTTCCTTAGTTCAATCGCAGATGTAGCTCTTGAACTGACGTCACTTTGCTGCGGTCATCTGCTTTATTAGCAGTACAGTTAGCGAATGCCGCGTTCAAGGTTGTCGTATAGTTGGTTTTATTTTGCAATGCACCACGACGTAACACCTTCGAATCTTCGATCGCTTGGCGACCTTCGGTGGTATTAACGATATAGCTGTACTCTTTATTCTTGATATAATCAAGAATATGCGGGCGGCCTTCATATACTTTGTTTACACGTCGTACTTCAATGCCAGCTTCTTCAAGAGCTTGTGCCGTGCCACCAGTTGCGTCAAGTTCAAAACCTAAGTCGGTCATGATTTTGGCTAATTCAACAATACGTGGCTTATCGCTATTACGAACAGATAATAGCGCGCGACCACCGCGTGGTAAAGTGTTGCTTGCACCTAATTGTGCTTTTGCGAATGCTTCGGCGAAAGTATCACCAACACCCATCACTTCACCTGTTGAACGCATCTCAGGACCACGGATTGGATCCACACCCTGAAACTTAGCAAATGGTAAAACAACTTCTTTAACGCTGTAGTAAGGAGGGATCACTTCTTTAGTAATACCTTGGCTTGCTAAAGACTGACCAGCCATACAACGTGCAGCTACTTTTGCAAGCGCCACACCGGTTGCTTTAGATACAAACGGTACAGTACGTGCAGCACGTGGGTTAACTTCGATTAAGTACACTTTGTCTTCTTTTACTGCAAACTGTGTATTCATCAAGCCAACAACACCAAGTTCAAGCGCCATGTCGGTTACTTGCTTGCGCATTACATCTTGCACTTCTTGTGATAAAGAATGTGCTGGTAATGAACAGGCTGAGTCACCCGAGTGAACACCCGCTTGCTCAATGTGCTCCATGATACCGCCGATAATTACTTGCTCGCCGTCGCAAATTGCGTCAACGTCAACTTCAATCGCGTTATCTAAAAAACGGTCCAGTAATACAGGTGCTTCGTTTGATGCTTGTACAGCTTCGGTCATGTAGCGACGTAAATCATCTTCGTCGTATACAATTTCCATTGCACGACCACCTAGTACGTACGACGGGCGTACAACTAATGGGAAGCCAATTTCAACTGACTTAAGTAAGGCTTCTTCGGTTGAAGTTACTGTTGCATTTTCTGGCTGAAGTAAGTTTAAACGCTCAACAAGTTGTTGGAAACGTTCGCGGTCTTCTGCACGGTCAATCGCATCAGGTGAAGTACCAATCACTGGTACGCCATTGGCTTCAAGCTCACGCGCTAGCTTAAGTGGTGTTTGACCACCGTACTGTACGATAACGCCTTTTGGCTTTTCAACACGTACGATTTCGAGTACGTCTTCAAGCGTAATTGGTTCAAAGTATAACCTGTCAGATGTATCGTAATCGGTAGATACCGTTTCAGGGTTACAGTTAACCATAATAGTTTCGTAACCGTCTTCGCGAAGCGCAAGCGAGGCATGTACACAACAGTAATCAAACTCAATACCTTGACCGATACGGTTTGGACCACCACCAATAACCATGATTTTATCACGATCTGTTGGGTTAGCTTCACACTCTTCATCGTAAGTTGAGTACATGTAAGCAGTGTCTGAGCTAAATTCTGCTGCACACGTATCAACACGTTTGTATACTGGCACGATGTTTAATAAATGACGTTTTTTACGAATTTCAGCTTCAGATACACCTGCAATTTCTGCTATACGCGGATCTGCAAAGCCTTTGCGTTTTAGTTTACGTAGGAAGTCAGCATTTAAACCCGCCATGCCTACTTTCGCTATTTTTGCTTCGTCTTTTAAAATGTCTTCTATTTGTACTAAGAACCAGCGGTTAACTTTAGTCAGTTCGTAAACATCATCAACACTCATGCCATGGCGCATTGCATCGGCAATGTACCAAATACGCTCAGCGCCTGGCTCGCGTAGTTCACGAATTATTTTTTCTTTTGCTTTAGGATCATCAAGCGCAACTATCGGGTTAAATCCCGTTGCACCCACTTCAAGACCACGTAATGCTTTGTGTAATGATTCTTGTTGGTTACGACCAATTGCCATTACTTCGCCAACTGATTTCATTTGCGTAGTTAAACGGTCGTTTGCACCGGCAAATTTTTCAAAGTTAAAGCGAGGAATTTTTGTAACAACGTAATCGATTGAAGGCTCAAAAGACGCGGGAGTTTTGCCACCAGTAATGTCGTTTTGAAGCTCGTCAAGCGTATAACCTACTGCTAGTTTTGCTGCAATTTTAGCAATTGGGAAACCCGTTGCTTTTGATGCTAATGCAGATGAACGTGATACACGTGGGTTCATCTCAATGATAACCATACGGCCATCTTCAGGATTAATACCAAACTGCACGTTAGAACCGCCAGTTTCTACACCAATTTCACGTAATACTGCCATAGAGGCGTTACGCATAATTTGGTATTCTTTGTCGGTTAGCGTTTGCGCTGGTGCAACGGTGATTGAATCGCCAGTGTGAACACCCATAGGGTCAAAGTTTTCAATGGTACAAACAATAATACAGTTGTCGTTTTTATCACGTACAACTTCTGTTTCGTACTCTTTCCAACCAATCAGTGATTCATCAATTAGTAATTCGTTCGTTGGCGATAAATCTAAGCCACGTTCACAAATTTCTTCAAACTCTTCTAAGTTATACGCTACACCGCCGCCGGTGCCGCCCATAGTAAAAGAAGGCCTGATAATACATGGTAAACCAATGCGCGTTATGATGTCTTTGGCTTCATCCATAGAGTGAGCAATCTCAGCACGAGGGCATTCAAGACCAATATTTTTCATTGCTACGTCAAAGCGTTCACGGTTTTCTGCTTTGTCGATTGCATCAGCCGTTGCACCAATTAGTTCAACACCATGTTTAGCCAATACACCGTGCTTGTCTAGTTCAAGCGCACAGTTTAATGCCGTTTGACCACCCATTGTAGGCAGTACTGCATCTGGCTTTTCTTTTTCAATAATTTTTTCTACCACTTCCCAGTGAATTGGTTCGATGTATGTTGCATCAGCCATATCAGGGTCGGTCATGATAGTTGCAGGGTTTGAGTTAACTAATATAACTCTGTAGCCTTCTTCTCTAAGTGCTTTACACGCTTGAGCACCAGAGTAGTCAAATTCACAAGCTTGACCAATTACAATTGGGCCTGCGCCTAAGATAAGAATGCTTTTTATGTCGGTACGTTTTGGCATTATTACTCCAGTTAAATTAGTGTTTACGCGCTTGCATCAAATCGATGAAGTGGTCAAATAATGGGGCTGCATCGTGCGGACCAGGGCTTGCTTCAGGGTGACCCTGGAAGCTAAACGCAGGTTTATCTGTACGATGAATACCTTGAAGCGTTCCGTCAAATAACGATTTGTGCGTAGCACGAAGCGTACTTGGCAGGCTTGACTCTTGAGCTGCAAAACCATGGTTTTGAGCTGTGATCATAACTACATCGCGGTCTAGGTCTTTAACTGGGTGGTTAGCGCCGTGGTGGCCAAATTTCATTTTTTCTGTTTTAGCACCTGAGGCAAGGGCTAATAACTGATGACCTAAACAGATACCAAAAATTGGTGTGTCGGTTTCTAAAAAGGTTTTAATTGCATCAATAGCGTAAGTACATGGCTCAGGATCGCCAGGGCCATTAGATAGGAAGATACCATCAGGGTTTAAAGCCAGTACGTCAGCGGCAGAGGTTTGCGCTGGTACTACTGTAAGTTTACAGCCACGGTCTACAAGCATACGTAAAATATTACGCTTTACACCGAAGTCGTAGGCAACAACATGAAACTTTTCATCAGCAGCATCAAGGGTTTTAAATCCTTCGCCTAATGTCCAGCTTGATTCGCGCCACTCAAAATTTTCCTTGGTTGAGACAACTTTTGCTAAATCCATACCTTTTAAGCCTGGGAAGGCTTGCGCGGCTTGTAGCGCTTTATTTTCGTCTAGCTCGTCGCCAGCAATAATACACCCGTTTTGTGCGCCTTTATCACGCAAAATTCGAGTTAACTTTCTGGTGTCGATGTCCGCAATACCTAAAATATTACGTTCTTTTAAGTAATCATCTAACGATTGCTCGTTACGAAAATTACTTGCTAGCAGTGGCAAATCACGGATCACTAGGCCTTTAGCCCAAATTTGATTCGCTTCTTCGTCTTCGCTGTTGGTACCCGTATTACCGATATGTGGGTACGTCAAAGTTACGATTTGTTCCGCGTATGATGGATCAGTCAAAATTTCTTGATAACCAGTCATAGACGTATTGAATACTACTTCACCGACTGACATGCCGTCAGCGCCGATTGCAGTACCGCGAAACACTGTGCCGTCTTCTAGGACTAACAGAGCGGATTTAGTCAAGTTAAACCTCCTAACAGTAAAAAACGGGAGTAAGCAATTGCTTAACACCCCGCCAATACCCAGAGGGATCGTCAAAACCAGATTTCTGTGAGCTTAAATTGTTTTACGCAGTCTTAAATGATGCAGATGTAAAGCATTCAACCTTCAATCATTTTTTCTTGCCTAAAACTATTTTTATTCCCACTGAAACCCCGGATTTACTAGCCACTTGGGTATAATTGGAAACACGCATTTAGTAATTTTTGGCAAATTGGCTGCATATTACATTAAGTTAGCTTTTAGGTCTAATATTATTTAGTAAATTGTTACAAACAAGTCACTGTAGGCAAAATTAGACCCAAACAGTTAAAAAAGTAACTAAACTACTTCAGATCTAGTACATCTTGCATATCATAAAGTCCTACAGGTTTATTTTTCAACCAGCTTGCAGCCCTTACAGCACCTAGAGCGAATGTCATTCTTGAACTTGCTTTATGGGTTAATTCGAGTCTTTCGCCCATTGTGGCGAAGTATGCGGTGTGTTCACCTACTATATCGCCCCCTCTTAGTACCGAATAACCAATTTCATTTTGCGATTTAGCGGTCTCCACTTGGCTGCGGTCATATACAGCAACCTCGTCGTGGTCCCAGCCTTTAGCCTGTGCAATTGATTCGCCAATGGCTAATGCTGTGCCCGATGGCGCATCGATTTTATGACGATGATGCGCTTCAAATATTTCAATATCTAAATCGTCACCAAATTTGGTCGCTGCGGTTTGCACAAGGTTCAGTAGTACATTGACTCCTACACTGTAGTTTCGCGCAAATACAATAGGAATATGCTTAGCGGCATCGTGTAAAAGTGCCATATCGTCGCTTGTTAAGCCCGTTGTACCAATAACCATAGGAATTTTTTGTGCTACAGCGGTTTTTAAATGGTTTTTCATACCAGCGGGAAGCGTAAAGTCGATTAAAACATCTACATTATCTATTGTGGTTTCTTCGCTAAAGCTAACACTGTTATCGGCGGCGCTATTTACTTGATTTACATTAATACCTAATAACGATGAACTGCTACGAACGTATGCACCTGTAAGTTGTGTTTGCTCTTTAATTGTCGCTGCTTCTAATAAAGCTAAGCCCATTCTGCCATTAGCACCAAAAACGCCTATTCGATTTGTAGTCATTGTTTTTACCTAATTTAAATTTGGATCCGTTTTTTACTAATCTAAGTATATATCCGTTGCATTACAAATACGCGCTTAGGTATTTTTATGCAGTTGGACAAATATTAATCGCTGAAAATAGCGTTACTTTGTAGATATTATCTAAAAGTCATGCAATAGTCAGGTGACCTTTTAATTTAATAATAATAACAATACCAGTTTACTTTAGCCATCTATACATTTAAACTTCTCTTTCGCGTCGATTTGGTCTTTGGCTTGCGGGCGCTGCACTCTCCTAATTTTGTTAATGATTAACATAGTAGGTAGATTTGCTAAATTCAGCTAAAAGAGGAATTTTTGGCTGTTGTAAATTAACTGGTTTCGAGGATTATGATGCAGCCATCATTTAACAAAAATAAAGCAATACTTTCTTTACTACCCCTTTTAACCTTTGTAGCACTATTTTTGGGCTCTGGTTTATATTTACAATCGCAAGGGGTTGACTACGCTTTTTATCAACTTCCTGCTCCAGTGGCTATATTACCCGCCATTATGCTTGCGTTTATTTTAAATAAAGGCACAGTAAACGAGTGTGTAGAGACCTTTATTAAAGGTGCCGGACACAACAATATTATTACCATGTGTTTAATCTACTTACTTGCAGGTGCGTTTTCTGCTGTTGCCAGTGCAACCGGTGGTGTAGATGCGGTAGTAAATGCAGGCTTATCTCTTATTCCACCTGCGTTATTGCTCCCTGGCTTATTTTTAATTGCAGCGGTTGTATCTACTGCAATGGGTACGTCGATGGGAACGATTGGTGCGATTGGTCCTATTGCTTATGCGGTATCAATTAAAACAGGTATAGATCCAGCATTAATGGCAGGTACGATTGTATCTGGCGCTATGTTTGGCGATAACCTATCAATTATTTCCGACACCACTATTGCAGCTACGCGAACGCAGGGCTGTGAAATGAAAGACAAGTTTAAAGAGAATCTTAAAATTGCAGTCCCTGCTGCAATACTAACTATTGGCTTGTTGTTTTACTTAACACCTGCAGCACAAGTAGTTGAGACCAAAGATTACGATATTTGGTTAGTACTTCCTTATGCCTTTATTTTAGTGTTAGCAGTTGCTGGCTTGAACGTATTTGTCGTGTTGTTTAGCGGTATTATTTTTGCTGCATTAATGGGCTTTACAGGAAGTTATGAAGGCGCAAGCTTTGTAAAAGATATTTACAAAGGCTTTACCGATATGCAGGAAATATTTTTACTATCAATGTTTATTGGTGGCTTATCTGAATTTATTCGTATTAACGGTGGCCTTGATTTCATTGCCCAAAAAATTCAAGCCATAACTAAAATCATCGCAAAATGGCACCGTAAAGTGGCCGATCAATTAGGTATTGCAGCATTGGTTATGACAAGTAATATGTGTATTGCTAATAATACCGTATCTATTATTGTTGCTGGCCCTATTGCTAAAAAGCTGGCAGATGATGGTGAAATAAGCGGTAAACGCTCTGCAAGTTTGCTTGATATATTTGCTTGTGTAACACAGGGTTCATTGCCTTATGGCGCACAAGCGCTACTGTTAGGCGCTACGTTTAAAATTAGCCCGTGGGAAGTATCAACGTCTTCTTATTACTGTTTTATTTTAGCATTTACGGCGATTACTATTATTTGTTTACGCCGTAATAAAGCGTAATAAATTGAGTCATTACATGTTGCAGCTTATTAAGTAGGCTGCAACATGTGTTAAATTAGCGATCAACAAATCAATCTCTTCTGCTATAATTGCCGCTTCCGCGTGTCACTAAAATTATAGTTATAAACAGTTATGAAATTTAAAAAATTACTCCCTTTTATTACCCTTACTTCTCTCGCTTTATCATCGTCGGCTTTCGCTGCCAATTGGAGCAGTACAGCAGTACATATAAATAATGGCAGCCAAAAAAATCCATTTTCTAAGCAAGAGTCAGACACCACTGTTTACTCGCTTCAACATGCATCGGGCTATGACTACGGCGATAATTTCTTTTTTATTGATTACAGTAAAGACGATATAGATGACGGTTACCAAGATGCTGATTTTTATGGTGAGTGGTACTCAACGGTTAGTTTATCTGCCATCACTGGTAAGCAAATTGGCTCTGGCGCATTATTAGATGTTGGCCTAACGGGCGGTATTAACGTTGCTGGTGATGCAAAAGTAATGAAGTATCTACCAGGTGTTAAATTAAGCTGGGATGTACCTGGGTTTAACTTTTTTCAAACGCTGTTCACAGCCTACATTGACGATAGTGAAGGTGTAGCAAAAGGCGGCGCACCTATTGAAACTAATAGTTGGATGCTTGATGTAGCTTTTGAATATCCTTTCACTATTGGCTCACAAAAGTTTAGCTTTAAAGGCCACGCTGAATACATCGCAGAGCGTGAAGATGAATTTGGTAACGATGTACAAGCTTGGATACTAGCACAGCCTATTTTAGTGTGGGATATGGGTCACGCCCTTCAAATGAAAGAAAACACACTACTGCTGGGAATGGAATTACAATACTGGCACAACAAATTAGGTACTGAAGTCACTGAATCTGTACCACAAATCCATATTGAGTGGACATTTTAAGCTTCAACAATCAGCTCTTTACTCAGTAATAATAAGCGAAGCACTATTTTAGCTTCGCTTTTTTTCGTCCACGTAAAACATTTAATTGAACAGGTTTAAATACTTAGTTATTGTTGTACTTCTTTTTAAGCCAAGCGCTCGCCTTTAATAGGAGTAACTGAATGTCGTCGATTAAAGTTATTTGTTTCTCTACTTTATTAGTACTAACAAACAATGCCTTAGCTGGCCCTTCTCAAGATACATCCGCCCTTTCTTATGATGCACTATTAAGCAATTACGAATACGATTTTAAGGTAAATTACTTTGCACTTGAGTCACAAAAACAATCATTAAAAATGGCTTATATTTACTTAAAGCCAACTAAAGCCGATATGCCTACAGTTACACTTATGCATGGCAAAAATTTTAACGCCGACTACTGGACTACAACTGCGCAATACCTGCAATCTTTAGGTTATGGGGTATTAATCCCTGATCAAATTGGTTTTGGCAAGTCGTCTAAGCCAACTAATTACCAGTATTCGTTTGCGACGCTTGCTCATCATACTCACGCGTTAATAGATTCACTTAATATTAAAGAGTCGATTGTACTTGGGCACTCTATGGGCGGGATGCTAGCGAGTCGTTTTGCATTAATGTACCCAAACGCCACTAAAAAGCTAATTTTATTAAACCCTATTGGGCTTGAAAACTACTTGCAGTATGTTGATTACAAAGATACTAATTTTTTCTATAAAAACGAGCTTTCAAAAACACCGGAAGGCGTTAAACTTTATCAGCAAAAAAATTACTACGATGGTAAGTGGAATACAACATATTCAGCCTTAACTGACTTTATAACAGGGCAAATACAAGGCCCAGATAAAGAACAAATGGCATGGGTGAATGCAAAAACATACGATATGATTTTCACTCAACCTGTAATAACCGAATTTAAAGATTTAACTGTGCCAGTTAAATTAATTATTGGTACACGCGATAGAACCGGTCCAGGCCGTAACTGGAAAAAAGATGATGTTGATTACGAGCTTGGTCGATACGATAAATTAGGCAAACACGCTGCAACACTTATTCCTGACGCACAATTATTCGAACTAGATAACTTAGGGCACCTGCCGCACATTGAAGATTTTGAACGCTTTAAAAATGTATTACAAAAAGCGCTTACAACTAAATAAAGGTGAGTACTGAATACAAAAACCCCTGTAAGTAATTACTCACAGGGGTTTTTATTTAGTAATTAAACTAAATTATACCAATCTGCTTATATATGGGGTCTATTTAACGTTAAGAAAATTACGCTAGAACTAGGCAAAAATTTTTGTATCTAGTTGTTCTAAATAAAAATTTTTAACGACGTTATAGTGCAATTTAATTCGTTAAATTGATCAAAGATTTATGCAGGTTGGTATTACAACTTACATTGTGGGTTTTTACCCTGTGCTTTAGCTGTACTTTGCTCGCTAAGTGCTTTACTCATTTGTGCTTGTAAGTCTTTAATACGACTGCTTGGCGCTGGGTGAGTTGATAAAAACTCAGGTGTTGTACCACTACCTGCTGCACTCATATTTTGCCAAAGGGTTACTGATTCTTGTGGATTAAAGCCTGCTTCAGCCATTAAATCTAAACCAATTTCATCAGCTTCTGACTCGTGCGAACGGCTAAATGGCAAAACAACACCATACTGTGCGCCTAAGCCTAGACCCTGCATAATTTCATTACGGTATTGAATGTTACCCATTTCAAGTGCTGCACTACCAAGTTGCATACCGGTATCTAAAATAGAGCTTTGTGAAACACGTTCATTAGAATGCTCAGCAATTACGTGCCCTACTTCGTGCCCTAGCACTGTTGCTAATTGGTCTTGATTGGTGGCTATTTTTAATAAGCCCGTATGAACCCCAATGTAACCACCAGGTAGTGCAAAAGCGTTAGCAGATTCATCTTCAAATACAACTACTTCCCAATTTTGCGACGCGTATTCTTTTGGTAATACAGCCACTACTTTTTCAGCAATGCAATTTACATATGCATTTGTTTTTGCATCTTTATTAATTGGTTGGCTTTTTTTCATATCTGCAAAACTAGCAGTGCCCATTTCACTCATTTGTTGATCTGAGTAAAGCGCTATTTGAGTGCGTCCTGTTGGTGACGTTTTACAACCGACTAAAACGGCTGTCGCTAATACTGCAAGTACTAGTTTTTTCATGATAATTCTCTTTAGTAATGAATTTTTTATTGCTTGTAGAATAGCAAACACAGTACCAATTTAAAATATTTGCTTTATATACCTTTATATTAAAAGGATGCGATAAGACGATAAACTTAGCAGGCAAACTAAGTTTATCCAAATACAATGCCCTGTTACACTATAGCCCTTGTTTTTAGTGATTGTTGAGTTTACACATGGACGCCTCAGCCTCGTCTTTTAATACCCGTATTTTATTGCCTTTATTAGCCAGTATCGTGGCGATTACTCCTTTGGCTATTGATATGTATTTGCCTGCCATGCTAGTAATTGCAAGCGATTTACAAACTAATATGCCAAATGTACAAATATCGTTGAGTATTTACTTAGCGGGTTATTCATTGGGGATGTTATTTTTTGGCCCTATTGCCGATCAAATTGGCCGCCGTAAGCTCGCACGTATTGGCTTAACCCTATTTGGCGCAAGCTCACTTGCACTCGCATTTACAACCGAAATCCATGCGTTTTGGACTCTTAGAGCAGTGCAAGCATTTACGGGAGCGGCAGCTACCGTAGTCGTACCGGGTATTATTCGCCATATTTATCAGCAAAATACAGCCAAGGGAATGTCGTATGTGTCGATGATCATGATGGTAGCACCGTTAGTAGCCCCCTCTGTTGGTTCGTTTATTTTAGGATTTTCTGTTTGGTCAACCATATTCTTGGTTCTTGCTGGATATAGCTTTTTAATATTAGCGTTTGTACAAGTGTATTTAATAGATATACCTATTCATAAAAATGAGAAGAAAGGCCTCGCTCTGTTTTTTGACAGCTATAAGACTGTACTGAGTAATAAAGACGCACGTGCGGATATACTCAGTTCTATGTTTGTATCGTTTGGATTTTTTTGCTTTTTAACCTCAGTACCTTTTATATATTTGGATTTATATGAAGTATCAGAACAATTATTTGGTGTGTTATTTGCGTTTAATGTAATGGCGCTGATGTTTGGTAACTTTTTAAATACGCGAATTGTACCAAGGCTGGGCTCTCGAAAAATGCTCTATATTGGGCTTGTATGTGGGTTTGTATCGGGCCTTTCGCTGTTAACATTTAGCTTATTGCACTTATCACTTTATTATATTGTGGCTGCTATTGCGCCATTAATGATGAGTTTAGGTGTCACTGCAAGTAATGCTGATTCGCTAATATTGATGAAGTTTGAAAGAAACACAGGTACAGCAACGGCCGTAATTGGCACACTTCGTTTTGGTAGTGGTGCATTAGTTGGCCCGCTACTCGCCATTATGCACGCAAAAAGCGCAGTGCCATTTTCAAGTTTAATGTTTAGTGCTGTATTACTCACTATGCTCGTACAGCTAATTCACTATAAAAAAGACAAAAAAAATGCCTCAATATGAGGCATTTTTATCAAAGCTAATAACCTTAAATTAATTAAGCGTCAGCAGCTTTAGAAACCATAACCATTGCAGGGCGTAATAAACGACCATTCAATGTGTAACCTTTTTGCATAACAGCAAGTACTGTATTAGGTGTTACATCGTTACTTGGTTGAATTGACATTGCTTGATGAAAATCTGGATTAAACTGCTCACCTTGTGGGTTTACAATTTCAACACCAAATTTAGAAACAGCGTCATTAAAGCTCTTAACCGTCATATCGATACCTTCAAGCAACGGCTTTAGTGTCTCATTTTCTTTATCAGAAAATTCAATAGCACGTTCAAGGTTATCAATTACAGGTAGTAATTCGTTAGCAAATTTTTCTAGTGCAAATTTATGCGCTTTTTCTACATCTTGTGCTGCACGACGACGAATATTATCTACATCTGCTGCGGCACGAACAACACCGTCTTTTTGATCAGCAATTGTTTGCTTTGCAGCTTCAAGCTCTGCATATAACATCGCAATTTCTGCTTCAGGGCTTTGTTCTTGTTCTGCATGCTGATCAGCGGCTTCTACTGCTGCTTCTACATCAGCCTGCATTTTAGAAATTTCTTCGTTTAATTCTACTTCTTGCTCAGGGTTTTGTGTCTGCTCAGACATAAAATACGTGCTCCAATTCTTTACAACTGCGGTAATTATGGGGATTGAATAAAAAGATTCAAGAGTTAGATGCCTCAATTAATTTAAATTCTTGAATTATTTCTTCAATCTGCGCTGATTTAGGACAAATGATACAAAAACGGCTTTGATATTCTTGATTTTTAAAGTACGGCACGCTTATTACAATTAATTCATCGCACTCAGTAAAAGGTAATTTTTCGCTATTAAGTACCGATACACCATTTTTAAAAGCAAGCTTATCTTCTACATAATTTAAAAACGAAACACCAATATTTAAACTTTGTTCGCAGTCTATTTGTTTGTAGAGGTAATTTTCACCAACAACAATACTATTATCTGAGCCTAATTTTTGGCTTAGTTGTCGCGTCCATTGATTAAGCGAATCATGACAATTTCGAGGCGCTGTATTTGCCATAGCTTGCATACGGTACAAACCTTCCATTAAGGTTTGTTGGCTAAATACAGTATTCAACCACGTGGCAAATTGATAACGAACAGAGTCTGACGAATCATGAGGTTTATCAATACAAATATTGTGACTCTGCCCTGCCCTATCTATTAATAAAATAAGCCAGTCGGTAGAATCAAAATCAAGCACTTCTACTCTAAACACTTGCTGTGAACTGGCTTGAGGTAAACCAACACAACAACATACTTGATATTTTTGGCTTAAACCATGCGCTAGCTCAACGAGTTGTGACTGCTGTGGTTGCCAATAATTAGCAATATCAGCAAGCACAAAAAATTCGTCAAACCAATAATCAAACCCTTCATTTGTCGGCACTCGCCCTGCGGATGTATGAGGTGAATACAATAAGCCCACTTTTTCTAAGCGAGCCATAGCATTACGAACCGTAGCCGAACACACTGCCATGCCTTTGAGCTTGGCAATTTTTGTTGATGGAACAGGCAAGCCTTCACCATTACAGTACATGTTCATAACAGCTGAAAAAATTTGCTGATCTCGTGGGTTTAGTTTCATGGTATCTACATCTTGTTGCATGAAAGAGATATCGGGGCGTTTAGTTCTTTTTCAAGTCGTGCAGCTAACTCACTACGAATAAAATTGAAGGTTTATAATATTGCTATAATCTGTATTTTCAAACACTTCTGTTTTGAGTTACTCTACTATTATTAAATCTCTTTGTGCGTACATTATGGACTCTCCTTTTAACACCATAGGCCTAATTGGCAAACCTAATCACCCAGGAGCCGCTGCTACCCTTCAGCGTTTACATACCTTTTTACTTGCGCTTGGCTTTGAGGTAATAGTAGAAAAACGCACAGGGAGTCAGTTAGACGATATTCCGCATGACAAACTTGTTAAGTTAGTCGACTTAGGTGAACAAGCCGATTTAGCCATTGTTGTAGGCGGTGACGGTAACATGCTTGGCGCAGCACGCGTACTTGCGCGCTTTAACATTGCTGTAATTGGTGTAAATAGAGGCAACCTTGGTTTTTTAACTGATTTAAACCCCGAAGGGTTTGAAGCGAGCTTGGAGCAAGTGCTCAGTGGTGAGTATCTTGAAGAAAAACGTTTTTTATTAGAAGTAGAAGTATATCGCCACAACGAATTAAAAAGTGCAAACTCAGCCGTTAACGAAGCGGTACTTCATGCCGATAAAGTAGCGCACATGATTGAATTTGAAGCTTTTATAAATAATGACTTTGTGTTTTCTCAGCGCTCCGATGGTTTAATAGTATCAACCCCGACAGGCTCTACGGCGTATTCACTTTCAGGTGGCGGTCCAATATTAACGCCAGAACTAAATGCTATATCGTTAGTACCTATGTTTCCTCATACCTTATCTAGCAGACCTTTAGTGGTAGATGCCGATAATGAAGTTCGTTTAAAGCTAAGCCTAGAAAATACAGATAGCCTACAGGTAAGCTGCGACAGCCACGTAGTGCTAGCCGTATTACCCGGCGATGAGGTAGTAATTAAAAAAGCCGATAAACAATTGCGCTTAATTCATCCAAAAAATTACTCTTACTACAACGTTTTACGTACAAAACTGAATTGGGGTAGTCGTTTGTACTAGGGCCTGTTTATCTTTCGAGGTTAAATTTGCAGCTGCATATTTGGTATTTAGACAAGGCAGAGCCTGTGTTGTGTGGTTATTCCCCATAAATAGGCGATAACGCAACATAAAGGCCAAACATGCGCTGCCCTCAGGGTTCTTTCTAGGGGCGATTGACTCTTTGTTGCTCGGTTTTTACTTAGCCCACTAGGTTTCAAACCTCGCGCCGCGATTAAATCCCCCCTAGATTGAACAAATCTTAATCCTGAAAGGTAAACACGCCCTATTCTTATTGCCAAATTTAGTACTATAAAGCAAAATGGCGACTTAAAATAATAATCAACTAATTTAGGAACGAGTAGCAATGACTTATGTAGTATTCTTTGCTTTACTGCTATTAATTACACTTTTATACAGTTACCTCAAAATTGAGAGTAACCGTAAAAAAGCGATAGAAGCTAGAAAAAAGCTATTTAATGAACGTGTTTCGCATGTAAATACGCGCCTTAAAGCAAAGCTTAATGATCTACTTGATGCTAAAATAATTCGCCCAAAATACGTTCCTCGCATTCAAGCTATTGTAAATAATTTTTTTGTTGTTCAATCACATACAGACGAGAACTTGCAACAGCTTGAAGATACCGCCGACCTACTAATTAATACGTTGTCCAACGAGTTAATTAAAATCAATCAAACAAATATAATTCAACCATTGATTGATAATATACAGTACTTTGTATCTGAGTTGCCCCAGCAAGGAATTTTGTACAATAAGAGTTTTTATATTAATACATTACCTCCCCTCATTGCTCTGCTTAAAACCGAAGAGAGTATACAACCTACTGATATTGTTGATGATCAAATTGATGCATCTTCCCAAACTTCCGATACACAGTTTACTCAAGATGTAAGTGTTGCTTAAATAATAAAAAATTAATTTGCAAAAAACCAAAACACTGTATAAATTAACAGTTAATTGACTGGATGGATAAACAGTATGTTAATTGGTTTAGAAGTTAAAAATTTTGCAATCGTAAGTAATTTAAGCACCGAATGGCGCAGCGGTATGACTGCGATCACAGGTGAGACAGGTGCTGGTAAATCTATTGCTATTGATGCCCTATCGCTATGCTTAGGTGAGCGCGCTGAAGCATCAGCAGTTCGCCCAAGCTCTGATAAAGCGGAAGTATGTGCACAATTTGACTTAACAGATCTACCGCTTGCTCAAGCATTTTTAGAGCAACATATGCTAAGCACTTCTGACAACGAGTGCTTATTACGTCGTGTTGTTTGTAAAAATGGCCGTAGTAAAAGCTATATTAATGGTAGTGCAGTTACCGCATCACAATTAAAAGAACTTGGTCAATATTTAATATCTATTCATGGACAACATGCCCACCAATATTTATTAAAAGCTGAGCATCAGTTACAGCTTTTAGATGCCTATGCAGGGCATCACCACTTAGTAAACTCAGTAAATAAAAACTATAAACAGTTTGCTAACTTACAAAAAGAATTTAAACACTTAGAACAACAACAGCAGCAACAAGCAGCGCAAAAACAATTGTTAGAGTATCAAGTTGCTGAGCTTGATGAATTTGCATTACAAGAAAATGAGTTTGATTTAATTGAGGCTGAGCATTACAAACTAAGCAATAGCCAAACAATATTAGAATCGTGCCAACGTGAGTTACAACACTTATATGAAAGTGATGAGCAAAACGCTTGCTCATTACTACAGCACAGCGCTCAACAATTTACCGAACTGGCTCAATATGACGAAAGTTTAGCAAGCGTAGCTGCTATGCTTAGCGAAGCCGCTGTACAAGTTGAAGAAGCAAGCCGCGAAGTGCGCAATTACACTGAGCAAGCAGATTTAGACCCGGCACGCTTAGTTGAAGTAGAAAATAGGCTAAGTGGAGCGATGGATTTAGCGCGTAAGCATCATATAAAACCACAGCAGTTAGTTGAGTTTCATCAATCGATTGCTCAAGAACTTGAGTCAATAAGTAATAATAGTAATCGTCTGGAGCAGCTTGAGTCAGAAATAGAAAGCGCGTTACTTAGTTACAAGCAAACTGCTGATGAATTAAGTAAAAGCCGCTGCGAGTATGCTAATACACTTAACACACTAATAAGTGAAAGCATGGCTAATTTATCAATGGAAAACGGTGTTTTTGAAATAGCCTTAACTCAAGAGAGTAATCGTACACCGAATAGCCTAGGTTTTGATAATGTCTCGTTTTTAGTATCAACTAATCCGGGACAACCACTTCAGCCATTAGCTAAAGTAGCATCAGGTGGTGAGCTTTCTCGTATAAGTCTTGCTATACAGGTAATTATTGCCCAAAAAGTAACAACCCCAACACTTATTTTTGATGAAGTTGATGTAGGTATTTCTGGCCCAACGGCATCTGCTGTAGGTAAGTTATTACGCCAATTAGGTAAATCAACTCAAGTAATTTGTGTTACTCATTTACCGCAAGTTGCCAGTAGTGCACATCAGCAATTTTTTGTAGCTAAAGAAATAGCACAAGGCGAAACGTTTACTCATATGCTGCCTTTAAATAAAGATGGCCGTATTAATGAAATAGCCCGTTTACTTGGCGGCGATAACATAAGCAAAACAGCTAAAGCAAATGCTAAAGAACTAATAATGGCTCATGCCTAATGTGTTAGTAAATAACGTCTTCAAGGATTAAATAATGCACAGTACTTTAGTTGATTTTTGTATAATTTTAAGTTGGTTGTTATTAGTACTAAGTACCTGTTTAATTATATTTAGTAAATATAAACATACTTGTTTTAAACAACGTTTATTTAAGTTTTTAAATAGCTTTTTAGTTTTTCAACTAATCGTTGTGGCCTATTACTTTACTAGCGAAAAAATAAATGGACTAAGTGATTTAGGTGTTAGTTATTGGGTTTTAATTACAATGCAGATTGCGTGTATTGTAATATGCTACATGAGCTTAAAACGCAGAAAGGCTAAAATAAGGCCATCCCTTGATTCGTTTTCAATGGATTAAAGTAAATAAACATTTAAAAAGAGCACGTTCTGTTTTTACCTTGCTCTTTTGCTTTATAAAGTAGTTCATCAGCATGCTTAATATCTAGGTCAATTGAGCGCTCAGCGTTTGCAGCTGTGATGCCAATACTTAGCGTTATATTTACACTATCTGAAAATAAGCTTACAGCTGAAGCTTTAAGGGCATTATGGATTTTTTCTGCAACGAGCTCGCCATCATCAATGGTTACATTTGGAATCACAATTAAAAACTCCTCACCGCCCCAACGTGAAGCAATCGCATTTTGCGGAATATTATTTTCAAATGTTTTGGCTAAATGGATAAGAGCTTCATCGCCAAAATCATGGCCGAATTGATCATTAATTTTTTTAAAATTATCTACATCAGCTAATAATATTACAAACGGAATATTATTATTTTTAAGCTCATTTTTAAAAGCTATAAGCTTATTCATAGTGAAACGACGGTTTGGCAGATTAGTGAGTGGATCTATAGTTGCTAAAAATTCATTTTTTTGGCTTAAAGCAATTAATTTACTGCTGTATTTTTCTCTTGAAAATTCGTAATAACCACTCAGCGATGCAACAATTATAAAAGCGAGTATGATTCTGACTGGAAACTGCTCAGGATTGTAGTCATATATATTAAATGTATCAGCGCAATAGAAACCGAGAACAATTGCCGATAAAAATAAAACAATATCAAACGTCCCTCGTTTAAGCCCTCGAATTGAATAAGTAACAGGAGACACTATAAATATCCATATAGGCCCTGTACCTTGTGCTCCTCCTGTAAGTACAAGATAAAACATCAGTGCATACAGGTTATATAAAATTACAGTTGCAGACTTCTCTACACCTCTACCTATATTAAACGCAGATAAGTAAACAAACGAAGAAACAACCAAAGTAAATGCTAATAAATAGCTACTGTTAATAAATGCTAAGCTAGCCATCGAAAACGTTGCTATAAAGCCTATTGAGGAAAAGAACCGAACAATGAGCTTCCTTTCTAAATTGTTTGAATATTCGTACATAATTTCTATTTATTTATTAATGTATAAAAGCAAACTTATAGATATAAAGTAAGCAAACCGTAAACAGCGTGCAATAATGAACCTACTTTATATTTAAATCAACTATTAAGGTTAGTAATTAGCACTGACAATTGTGCACTTATTTTTAGCCTCTTGCATTTATCTCAGGTAAGTACCTTTTTTACGATATTAAATTGCTTGGCACTAATACCATTTGCTAAATTATATAAGTACGCCCTTTTATTCCTGCAATAATCGAACTGACTGGTAGTCAAAAAATAATTTAAACCTGCATAGTTAAAGATGGTAGTAACTATTCTATGAATTGTGCTTGGACCGAGTAAACAACACATTAATCAATAAAAGTGCCGCTACAAAAAAATACACGCAATATACCAATCCGCGATAATACTCAATCAATTTCAAGGATTGAACTTGGCGCTAACTGCGTTAAAACTTTCGAGATACGACTGCATGAATACAAAGCAATGTAGAGGTAATTGCCAAGAACACCTAAGTAGCGAAACTTTAGCCTCATTATCGACATAATTTTGTTATCTCAAAATAGATCACTTAATTAAGCGAATTGGTATTAGAGTATATAAACGACATAGAAGAAAGAAGTGTCGATAACGTTTATATATATGAAACGAGCCCTGAAAGCCGCTTAGTAGATACCCAAAGAAATCGCATTTGGCTTAGAAAGAACAACCCATAATAACAAAGCAGTTTCTCTGAAAGTTACTATATAAGGTTTCTACATGAAGTTACTAACAAAAGGTGTTGTTCAAGAAAGCCATACAAAAGGTGGTATAAATATAGCCCCATTTGTCGCTAATTACGTTGACATTACATTTGGATAAAAAAAATAAAAAAAGCAAGCCACTTGGCTTGCTTTAAATATCGTTATTTTAAAACGAAAAATTAAACTTTTAAGTAATCCATAATACCTTCTGCAGCGTTACGTCCTTCAAAAATAGCAGTTACCACTAAATCTGAACCACGTACAATGTCGCCACCAGCAAATATTTTAGGGTTAGTAGTTTGATGTGTAAACTCACCTTGCTCTGGTGCGTTAATGCCGCCCCAGTTGTTTATTTCTACATCGTATTTTTCTAACCAATCCATTTTGTGAGGTTGGAAACCAAACGCCATAATAACTTGATCAGCTTCAATGACATGTTCTGAACCAGGTACTTCTTCAGCACGGCTTCTGCCTTTTGCGTCAGGTTCACCTAATTTAGTTTTAACCATTTTAACGCCGGTCACTTTACCTTTATCGTTCAGTACAATGCCTTTAGGCTGAACGTTATACGTAAATATAACGCCTTCTTCTTTCGCGTTTTTAACTTCACGTTTAGAGCCTGGCATATTTTCTTTATCACGACGATAAGCACACGTTACTTTTGCAGCATTTTGTCGAATAGACGTACGCACACAGTCCATCGCTGTATCACCACCGCCAAGTACAACTACTTTTTGATTAGCCATATCAATACACGGTTGTTTTGTCTCGTCGTAGCCCATTACACGGTTCGTGTTACCAATCAAAAACGGCAATGCATCGTGAACACCCGCTGCATCTTCATTTTCAAGACCTGCACGCATACTCTGATACGTACCAACCCCTAAAAACACAGCGTCGTAATCAGCTAAAATTTGATCAAGTGTAATATCAACACCTACTTCAACATTTAACTTAAATTCTACGCCCATTTCAGTGAAAATTTCACGGCGCTTTTGCATTACTGATTTTTCAAGTTTAAAAGAAGGAATACCAAATGTGAGTAGTCCACCTATTTCTGGGTGACGATCAAACACCACTGGTTTAACGCCGTTACGCACCAAAATATCAGCACACCCTAAACCTGCAGGGCCTGCACCAATAATGGCTACTTTTTTGTCAGTCCATGTTACATAAGACATATCAGGCTTCCAGCCCATTTTAAATGCCTCATCAGTAATGTATTTTTCAATATTACCAATTGTAACCGCACCAAACTCTTCATCGAGCGTACACGAGCCTTCACACAATCGGTCTTGTGGGCAAACACGCCCACAAACCTCTGGTAAGCTATTTGTACGATGAGAAAGCTCAGCCGCCTCTATAATACGGCCCGTGCGTATTAACTTTAACCATTGTGGAATGTAGTTATGTACTGGACATTTCCACTCACAGTATGGGTTACCACAATCTAAACAACGGTCAGCTTGTGAGTTAACCTGATTCTCTGAAAAGGGTTCGTAAATTTCTACGAAAGATTTTTTACGTGACGAGATTGGTTTTTTGCGTGGGTCTACACGCTGCACGTCTATAAATTGATATACATTTTCGCTCATACTGCCCCCTTATTGCGCCTGAACACGTAGTTCGGCACTACTGCGAGCGCGATGCCCGAGTAAACTTTTTACGTCACTTGATATTGGTTTTACTAATTTGAACATCGGTAAGTACAATTCAAAGTTAGCCAAAATACTTTCTGCTCTGCACGAACCCGTAAGCTCTAAATGCTCAGCAATTAAGCCGCGTAAATGTTCTTGATGCGACGTTAATTCGTCTAGTGTTACTATTTCGACAAGCTCTGGATTAATGCGTTTTTCAAAATCATTTCGCTCATCTAATATATAAGCAAAACCACCTGTCATACCCGCGCCAAAGTTAACGCCTACATTGCCCAGTACACATACAACGCCGCCCGTCATGTATTCACAACAGTTGTCACCTACACCTTCAACAACCGCTTGCACACCTGAGTTACGAACTGCAAAGCGCTCGCCTGCACAACCTGCAGCAAACAGTTTGCCGCCTGTTGCACCGTATAAACATGTGTTGCCTGCAATTGTGGCTTTGTGACTTTCGAACGAAGAGCCAAGTGGTGGACGAATAACTAGCTTACCGCCCGCCATGCCTTTACCTACGTAATCGTTTGCATCGCCAACCAGTGTCATTTCAAGGCCACCGGCATTCCACACACCAAATGATTGACCGGCAGTACCGTGTAGCTCAATTGCTACAGGATCTGCCGCCATACCTTGGTTGCCATATTTATCGGCAATATAGCCAGAAAGCATTGCACCTACCGATCTGTCCGTATTACAAATACGACTTACTAGTGAGATACCGCTTGAAGCATCAATTGCGTCTTGCGCCTTAGCAAGTAGGCTCTCATTAAGTTTTCCTAAATAATGTGAGCTATTAGGCGCACTACAATAAAGTGTTTCGCCAGTTGGGTTATTAGGCTGAGCAATTACGGAAGATAAATCAATTTTCTTCTGTTTTGCTGTTTTGCCTTCAATGGCTTCAAGCAAATCTAAACGACCGATTAAATCAGTTAAGTTTACAACCCCCAAGCTTGCCATGATTTCACGTGCTTCTTGCGCTATAAACTTAAAGTAGTTCATCGCCATTTCTGGTAAGCCGTGGTAATGCTTTTGACGAAGTGTTTCGTCTTGTGTTGCAACACCGGTTGCACAGTTGTTTAAGTGGCAAATTCGTAAGTATTTACAACCAAGCGCAACCATTGGGCCGGTACCAAAGCCAAAGCTTTCTGCACCTAAAATTGCCGCTTTAATTATATCTAAACCTGTTTTTAAGCCACCATCTGTTTGCAAACGAATGCGATGACGCAGTCCATTTTCAACAAGGGCTTGCTGCGTTTCAGCAAGTCCTAGCTCCCATGGGCTACCTGCATATTTAACTGAAGTAAGTGGGCTTGCGCCTGTACCGCCATCATAGCCAGAAATAGTAATTAAATCGGCATACGCTTTAGCAACACCTGTCGCAATGGTTCCTACGCCTGGTTCTGAAACCAGTTTTACAGAAATAAGTGCTTTAGGGTTTACTTGTTTCAAATCGAAAATTAGCTGTGCTAAATCTTCAATTGAGTAAATATCGTGATGTGGTGGTGGCGAAATTAATGTAACACCTGGAACAGAATAACGAAGCTTAGCAATATATGGGGTTACTTTTTCACCCGGTAATTGACCGCCTTCGCCTGGTTTTGCACCTTGCGCTACTTTAATTTGAATAACGTCAGCACTGCGTAAGTAATGCGGCGTTACGCCAAATCGACCTGAAGCAACTTGCTTAATACGCGAGTTTTTCTCGGTACCATAACGCAGCTTATCTTCACCGCCTTCACCAGAGTTTGAACAACCACCTAAGCGGTTCATTGCAATTGCTAGAGCCTCATGCGCTTCTGGCGATAATGCACCAATACTCATTGCTGCTGAATCGAAACGCTTGTATAGGTTTTCTGCAGGCTCTACATCATCGATGCTAATGCCTTGCTCTGGAATTTTAAGCGCAAGCATGTCACGTAAAGTGGCAATAGGACGCGTATTAACAAGTTTTGCATATTCACTGTAATCACTATATTCACCAGAACGAACTGCTTTTTGCAGGGTTTGGATTACATCAGGATTATAAGCATGATACTCGCCGCCATGTACGTACTTAAACAAGCCGCCGTGGCTTAATAATTTACGCTTACTTAGAGCGAGTTTGTGTAAGCTTTGCTGATCGTCATCAAAGTCGGTAAAGCATGCGCCCTGTATGCGACTTGCCACACCTTTAAAGCACATTTGTACAATAGCGTCAGATAAACCAACCGCTTCAAACAACATTGAGCAGCGATATGACGCAACCGTACTTATGCCCATTTTAGACATGATTTTGTATAAGCCCTTGTTAATGGCTTTACGGTAAGCAAGAGTTACTTCGCAATACGACTTATTAATAATTTTGCTGTCGCTCATCGCAACTAACGATTCATACGCAAGGTATGGATAAATTGCCGTAGCACCAAAGCCTAATAACACAGCAAACTGATGCGCATCACGCACGCTACCGGTTTCAATGATAATGTTTGATTCACAGCGAAGATTGTTATCAACTAATCGTTTTTGTACCGCACCTACAGCCATAGCTGCTGGAATCGGCAAATTTGCTTCATTAAAGTTACGGTCAGTTAAAATAAGCATGATACAACCAGCGGCTGCTTTTTCTTGTGCTTGGTCACAAATACGCGTTACCGCATTTTCTAAACCTTCTTCAACTGTGTAGGTAATATCAATTTTACAGTAGCTGTAATGCGCTTCATCAGCATTTAATAGCTGCTGCATGTCTGCGTACATTAAAATTGGCGTATCAAACTGTAGGCGCTTAGCATGGCCTGTTGTTTCGTTAAATACGTTTTGCTCACTACCAATACATGTCGCAAGTGACATTACATGATTTTCACGCAGTGGATCGATAGGTGGATTTGTTACTTGCGCAAATTTTTGGCGGAAGTAATCATAAAGCGAACGATGCCCTTCACTAAGCACTGCAAATGGCGTGTCATCACCCATTGAGCCGGTTGCTTCTTGGCCGTTTTCACCCATTACACGAATAACACTATCAAGCTCTTCGTTGGTATAACCAAACATTTTTTGATATTTAGCTAGCGTTTCGTCATCAAATGAGCGATTACCGGCGTCTTGTTCAGTAAGCTCTTCAAATGGAACTAAACGCTTAACGTTCTCCTCAAGCCATGACTTGTAAGGATGGCGAGACTTTAAATCTTGATCGATTTCATCTGAGTGCCAAATTTTGCCAAGCTTAGTATCAATAACTAATAATTCACCTGGTCCAACACGGCCTTTTTCAACTACTTCATCGGCAGTGTAATCCCAAATACCCACTTCTGATGCAAGCGTAATAAAGCCATCTTGTGTAATTACATAACGCGCTGGGCGAAGTCCATTACGGTCAAGGTTACACGCCGCAAAACGACCATCCGACATAACAATACCTGCCGGGCCATCCCATGGTTCCATATGCATAGAGTTAAAGTCGTAAAATGCACGTAAATCGTCGTCCATTGCACGGTTTTTCTGCCATGCAGGTGGTACGAGCATACGCATAGCGCGGAATAAATCCATGCCACCAGCTAAAAATAGCTCAAGCATATTATCTAGGCTTGATGAATCAGAGCCGGTTTCGTTTACAAACGGCGCTGCGCTTTGTAAATCAGGAATAAGCGGTGACGCAAACTTATATGAACGTGCGCGTGCCCACTGGCGGTTACCTTCAATAGTATTAATTTCACCATTGTGTGCTAAATAGCGGAAAGGTTGAGCTAAAGGCCAACGCGGCTGAGTATTAGTAGAAAAGCGCTGATGGAAAACACAAATCGCACTCGTCATACGAATATCAGCTAAATCTAGGTAAAAATTTGGTAAATCTGCAGGCATCATTAAGCCTTTATAGATAGTTACCAAACCAGATAGACTTGCGATATAGAAAGCTTCGTCATCAACAATGCGCTTTTCAGCGCGGCGGCGTGCTACATATAAGCGACGCTCTAAGTCTTTAGAACGCCAACCTTCTGGCGCGCTAACAAAAATTTGTTCAAAACCTGGTAATTGCTGTACAGCAATAGGACCCAACATAGATGGGTCGGTTGGCACAACGCGCCAACCTAAAATATTTAACGTTTCTTTTTCTAATTCTTCGCTAAGTATTTGTTTTGCAGCTTGCGCTAAAACAGGGTCTGAATTTAAAAATATCATACCCACTGCGTAGTTTTTGCCTAAGTGCCAGTTATGTTCACTAGCAATAGCACGGAAAAAGCTATCTGGTTTTTGTAATAATAAACCACAGCCATCACCTGTTTTACCATCGGCAGATATACCACCACGGTGCTGCATGCGATCAAGCCCCGTAATAGCAGTACGAATAAGCCTATGACTAGCTTGACCATTAACTTGGGCTATTAAGCCAAAGCCACAATTTTCTTTTTCTAACTTTGAGTCGTATAACATAGACCCCTCCCCTTGCTGCACTGTTAGCGTGGATGAACTGCTCGACGATTTGCTAACAGACGGACAAAACTAGCCTCTATCTTAAATAGAGTCAATAGCACTTTGAATACATATTCACATTCTTGAATATTTCTCACTTCATAGCAAGATTTCTTTTTATCATTATTTTTAACATTTAGCGTTATTTTAACCACTATTTTTTCATGACACTGGTGTCAAGTTTAACATATTGTAAAAAACATGAGCCTTCAGCGCGCCAGCTTACGTAAACGTAAAGGCAACCGAAAGTGAATAAGTATTCAGCGCTAGAGAGGCTATTCAGTTAACATTTAGATAGTTTTATGCCATTTCATTACTTTAATGGCTTAACATCCCCGATTATTGCTGCTCATTAGTATAGTTATGAAAGTTCATGTCATTTTTTGTACGTTAATAGTGAATTTTTATTTAAAACTATGTCCGATGCGGACACATAAACTGTCCGCGGACATAAATTTCAATAACAAAAAAATAAAATCACTTAAATATCAAGGCTATAATAGTTGGCATATTAATCGTATAACTTTATATATAATCGCTAATTGGAATTACTATGTTTACTCTAAGCTTATTTTTACTCTCTCCTATTGCCGCTATTTGCACAGCAGCTTTATTGCTGCTGTGCGAAAAATACATAAAAGCAATTTAGGGGAAATTAAATGATTAAAGATACCAGCGCACAAGACGTACAAGTAAAGGCACCTATAAGCTATAAAAAATACGCGATAATCACTGCGATTGTTTTCATTGTGGTCTCTGCAATTGCTTATATTTTTTTAACGAGCCATAGCGCTAAAAGCTCTATTAGCCGCTCAAAAGTACAGATTGCAAAAGTACATGTTAAGGCGCTCATTCGAGACATTGCCGCCAGTGGTAAAATTGTTGCTGCTAATGCTCCTAAAATCTACAGTCCAGAACGTGGATTTATAGATTTAAAAGTAAAGGCCGGCGATACAGTAAAGCAAGACAACACACTTGCCCTGCTGCAAAGCCCTGAGTTAACTAATGAATTAAAGCAACAGGAGTCTGTACTTAAAAGACTTGAAGGCGAACAGCAAAGGCAACATTTGCAAGCAAGACGCCAAACACTCACCTTAAATAAAACACTCGATATGGCACAAGTCGAGCTTAACGCCGCTGAGCGCGAAAATCGTCGCGCACAGTTATCAATACAAAAGCACTTAATTAGCCAAATTGATCTAGAAAAAGCAGTTGATGATTTATCACGTGCAAGACTCTCCTATAAGCATGCGCAGCAAGAGGTATTGCTTGCCAAAGACACGCTCGCTTTTGAACTACAAGCTGCTAAAAGTGATGTGACCCGCCAACAACTTATTGTTGATGACTTAATCCGAAAAGTAAGCAACCTATCTATTAAGGCTACCGTTACAGGGATCGTGGGTAACCTATTAGTGCAACAAAAAGCCGCTGTGACGCAAAGCCAACCTCTTATGACTCTCGTCGACTTAAGTAATTTTGAAGCCGAACTCCAAGTTCCTGAAAGTTACGCAAACGAATTAGGGCTCGGTATGGAAGTAGAGCTTAAGTTAGGCAATGAAACAGTGATGGGGAATTTATCCGCCATATCACCAGAAGTTAATAATCGTGAAGTAACAGCACGCGTCCGATTTAAAGCTGTTACTAACAACATCCGTCAAAACCAACGCTTAACTGCACGTATTTTACTCGACAACCGAGAAGGTGTAATGCAGGTAAAACGCGGCGCTTTTATGCAGCAAGGCGGAATTTTTGCTTACAAGGTAGAAGGCAATATTGCAAAGCGCATTCCTATTACAATAGGCGCCACCAGCATTAATGCGGTTGAGCTTTTAAGCGGTGTTAAAGAAAACGATGAAATTATTATTTCAAGCTACAGCGACTTTAAGCAAGCCAACACGATTTTATTAAATTAAACAGACGCTCTCAACCAACGCTAAAAATAATTAGGAACAACCATGTTACAAATGAACAATGTAAGTAAAGTATACCAAACAGAAATGGTACAGACCCATGCGCTTCGAGACTTTAACCTGCAAGTAAACGAAGGCGAATTTATTGCTGTTACCGGTCCTAGCGGCTCAGGAAAAACAACCTTTTTAAATATTGCAGGTATGCTCGAGCCTTTTAACGAAGGTGAGTACCTGTTAGATGGCGTTAATGTTGGCAGCCTAAACGATAACCAACGTGCTGATTTACGTAATCAAAAAATTGGCTTTATATTCCAAGGCTTTAATTTGATCCCCGATTTAAATTTATATGAAAACATAGAAGTTCCTCTTCGCTACAGAGGGATTAAAGCAAATGAGCGAAAACGTCGAATTGAACAATGCCTTGAACAAGTTGGTTTAGCATCTCGCGCTAAACACTTACCTCAACAACTCTCTGGTGGCCAGCAACAACGTGTGGCAATAGCCCGTGCGCTTGCCGGTGAACCTCGTTTTTTACTTGCCGATGAGCCAACAGGTAACCTTGACAGCTTAATGGCTCGCCAAGTTATGGAGTTACTTGAGCAAATAAATCGCGACGGTGCCACTATTGTAATGGTAACGCATGATAGCGAATTAGCCCGCCGTGCTCCGCGTAATATTCAAGTAGTTGATGGGCAACTTGCCGACTTTACACTTTATCAAGGCGCGCAAACTATAAAAACAGCATCGGGGGTTTAACTAATGTTTATTCATTATTTAGATTTAAGTTGGCGCAGCTTCAAGCGCACCCCACTGGTTAGCTTTTTAATGGTACTTGCCATTGCGATAGGTATAGGCATAACAATGACCAGCCTTAGTGTTTATCACATGATGTCGGCCGATCCTATCCCAGAAAAAAGCAGCCAACTTTACAGTGTGCAATTACAAACAATGGACGATGGTAGTACGTGGTGGACAGAAGATAACATGCCACTGCAACTGACCTATCAAGATGCTGAGAACTTATTAAACGCACCCACGTCAGAGAAAAAAGTGGCTATGATGCGTACCGGCTTTTCAGTTTATTTAGACTCCGACAAAATAAAACCTTTTATAGGTAATGCTCGCATGACAACGCCTGACTTTTTTAGCATGTTTAATTTGTCATTTTTATACGGAGGGGCTTGGAGCAAAGAGCAAGAAAACTCAGCCGCACCTGTGGTTGTTATTACCCAAGAGATAAACGATAAACTATTTGCAGGAAAAAACTCTGTCGGAGAACTGATTTACTTAGATGATGCAAGCTATCAAGTAGTTGGTGTTATTAACCATTGGCCTCTCAATATTAAATATTATGATTTAAATAACGGTGCATTTAATCAAGTAGAAGAGTTATTTATGCCCTTTAGCTTAATAAAGACAAAAGAGCTAGTAAGTTGGGGCAATAGCAATGGATGGAAACACGAAAACACACCAACCTTTGCAGATAAACTGCAATCTGAACAAGTATGGATCCAGTTTTGGGCAGAGCTAAATACGCTTGAACAAAAACAAGCCTATCAAAATTACTTATTAGCCTATATGCAAGAACAACAAAAACGTGGTCGATTTAATCGTAAAGAACTTGAGTATAAACTTCGCGATGTAAACCAATGGATGCAATACAACAACGTCGTCACCGAAGACAATAAAATTTTAGTGGGCCTGAGCTTTATGTTTTTAGGTGTCTGCTTAGCCAATATTTTAGGTTTACTTTTAGCTAAGTTTTTACGCAGAGCGCCAGAAGTAGGTGTAAGACGCGCATTAGGTGCTAGTAAAAGGCAAATATTTTTACAGCACTTAGTTGAGGTCGCCATGCTTGGCTTTATAGGTGGCATGCTAGGAATTGTACTAGCACAACTTGGCTTAATGGGCGTAGGGCAAAGCTACGACTACTATGAAAACTTAGCGACAATGGATTTAACCATGCTATTGAGCGCCCCATTGATTGCAATTACAACCTGCATTTTAGCTGGTTTGTACCCAGCTTGGTTAGTATGTAAAACCAATCCTGCTATTTATCTTAAGAGCCAATAAGGAATGTCACAATGTTAGAAATAAAACCTATATTTAACGCCTTATGCCGCTCAAAGGTGGGGGCTGTATTACTGCTAATTCAAATTGCAATTACCACAGCTATAGTCAGTAATGCTGCATTTATCATTCAAGATAGAATTAGTTATTTAAACCAAGAAACGGGCTACCCTGAGCAAGATATATTTAAGTTTAATGTAATGACCTTTGGTACTGATATTAACTTAAGCCAGCAGTTTGAGCTTGATGAAAGCATGCTTAGAAAAATGCCAGGCGTAGTTGATGCCGCATTAAGCAGTAGTATTCCGCTATCAGGGGGTGGCAGCGCTTCGAGCTTTAATTTAAAACCTGCTCCACAAGAAGGCCTAAGTGTCAGGACCGCTTATATTTTTATAGATGACCACGCAATTAATACCTACGGCGTTAACTTAATTGCAGGGCGAAACTTTACCGAAGATGAAGTGCTCGTTACAAACGAAATTACACAAAAGCGTACCAACGTCACTATAGTCACTAAAGCCTTACTTGATGAGCTCTACCCTGATGGAGATGGTTTAGGGAAAATAGTTTATTTTGGTGACCTACCACTTAAAGTTATTGGCGTGATCGGAAAAATGAAAGGCCCGTGGCTCAAAGACAGTAAACCCGATAATCTTGCGTTTATTCCTTATATTAAAGCAGCAAGTTATGCACAAGTTGCCGTTCGTACTAAGCCTGGTCAGCGAGCAGCTGTAATGAAAGAAATAGAAAATGCTATGCTCGAAAATTACAGCAAACGCGTTATTAACAACATTAAAGGGCTTGATGAATTAAAAAATGAGTATACCGCTCAAGATCGCCTTATGATGCGCATGCTCATAGTATTAATCACTATTTTAGTGCTTATAACCGCTCTCGGTATTTTTGGCTTAACCTTATTTAATATTAGCAAACGTACTAAGCAAATTGGTACACGCAGAGCACTTGGCGCAAGAAAGTCAGCTATTGTTAGCTACTTTTTAGTAGAAAATGCATTAATTTGTAGCCTAGGTTTAGCCTTAGGTGTAGTAACAGCAATACTACTTGGGAAAATGTTAATGCAGTATTTTTCTGTAGCCGCACTACCGCCAAGTTATATAGCCGTTACCGCCATTGCCGTATTTTTAATGAGTTTACTTGCAGTATTAGCGCCGGCTAAACGCGCTGCCAATATTTCGCCCAGTATCGCAACTCGCACTATTTAATAATATGTAAATCACTATGCTACACTGCTTAGTAAGGCAGTGTAGCCATTAAAAAATTATAAAAATAACTTATGACTCATAAAATACTCATTGTTGATGATAACCAAGCAGTACTCGACGCACTTTCATTGTTGCTCGAGATCCACGATTTTTCGGTAGTCACTGCAACAAATCCATTTGATGCTTTGCAAATAGTTCGCTATCAGCGAATTGAGCTTGTAATTCAAGACATGAACTTTACCAGCGACACCACCTCTGGCGAAGAAGGTAAAGCGTTGTTTTATGAACTACGAGAAATAAACCCACACCTACCTATTATACTTATTACAGCCTGGACCGAACTTGCCACCGCCATTGAGCTTGTAAAAGCCGGTGCTGCTGATTACTTACCAAAACCCTGGGATGATGCAAAACTACTAGTTTGTATCGGTAACTTAATAGAGCTAGGCAGTGCTAAAAAAATAGTGGCGACACATAATCGCCATCAACAAGAACGTGAAGGTACATTTAAAAGCGCAGACCTTGCTGGGCTAATATTTAAAAGTACTGCGATGGAACGACTGGTTACTATGGCGCTTCAAGTGGCTAAATCTGATATATCTGCATTAATTACAGGCCCTAATGGGAGTGGCAAAGAGTGTATTGCGCATATTATTCAAAAAAACTCCCCGCTTGTATCGCAGCCTTTTATTAAGGTAAACGCAGGTGCACTACCGCAAGAACTTATAGAGGCCGAACTTTTTGGCGCTGAAGCCGGAGCATATACGGGGATAACCAAACAACGTATTGGTCGATTTGAAGCAGCTGATGGCGGTACGTTATTTTTAGATGAAATTGGTAATTTACCACTTTCAGGACAAATAAAATTACTACGCGTACTACAAACCGGCGAGTTTGAACGTTTAGGCTCAACACAAACACGAAAGGTAAATGTGCGGGTTATATCGGCTACTAACGAAAACTTACTACAAGCAATTCAACAAGGTCGATTTAGGGAAGACTTATATTATCGTCTTAATGTAATTGAGCTCAATGTGCCTGCCCTTAGCGAAAGGCAAGATGATGTTTTAGCACTTATTAGCCATTTTTTACCTCACCGAGAGCTGACTATAAACACAGAGCAAGCACTTCAACACTACAAATGGCCGGGTAACGTTCGAGAGCTAGAAAACGCTTGTAAGCGTGTAGCGGTACTAAAACCTACAGGTGCGCTTAAAGTCGATGACTTTGCACTATCGTCACCGGTTACTGCTCAACAAGAAGCAAAAGCAGAGCCTACCAAACAGGAAATAGAACACGCAATGCGCGCTCATCAAGGTGTTATAGCCAAAGTGGCCCGTGAATTTGGTTTAAGCCGACAAGCTCTTTATCGTCGATTACAAAAAATGGGTATTGATTATTAATGCCAAACATTATTAGCAACTTTACCCTAAGCCAAAAGGTTGTATTAATTTGCGGGCTTTGTAGCGCGCTGCCTGTTGTTATTATTGCCGCGCTAAGTGGCTTTGATATTTACTACACTCTGTTTTTAATATTACTAACGCTTACATTTAGCACTCTGCTTTCAAGAGCTCTCACCAAGCCAATAAAGCTTGGCATGCAATCGCTTGAAACCGGATTACTTAATTTTAAAGATGGTGAGCTCTCGAGTTTGCTTGCGTATAAAAGTAATGATGAACTTGGAAAACTATGCCAACTTTATAATCAAACCGCAAAACAGCTTCGCCAAGAAAAACAATGGATTTACCAGCGCGAGTTAATGCTTGATAAAGTTTTGCAAAGCTCGCCGCAAGCGTTATTGCTGGTCAATGATAATAATACGGTGGTATTTAGTAATTTAATTAGCCGTAGTTTATTTAATAGCGCAACTCGCCTTGAAGGTATGCAGCTAAGTAAATTACTCGAAAATTCGCCTCTGCAATTAGTAGCAGCTATAGAGCACGGTATTGATGGCCTCTTTAATATAGAAATAGAGAATCAAGACTCGCAAACTTGGCATTTAGCCACTGGGGAGTTTTTACTTAATAATCAAAAGCATCATTTATATATATTTAAACAGTTAACCCGTGAACTTAGTCGTCAAGAAGTTGCGGTGTGGAAAAAAGTAATACGCATTATTAGCCACGAATTAAATAATTCACTCGGCCCTATGTCGTCCATGTTACACAGCGCACAATTGCTCGCAAATAAAGTCGATGAGCCCCGCCTTGCCCGTGTATTTGCAACTATTGATGAGCGAATTAGTCATTTAACTGAATTTGTACAAGGCTATGGCAAGTTTGCTAAATTACCTCAGCCACAAAAAACACGGATTAACTGGCAAAACACACTCAATAATTTAAAAAATCACTGGCAATTTAGCTACGAAATAAAAAATTCACACAATGAATTACAAGCTGATCAAGCCCAACTCGAGCAGCTGCTCATAAACTTATTAAAAAATTCACACGAGTCAGGTTCCAATTCCAATGAAATACATATTCAGGTCGAGTTTGTACCCCAAGCTTGTGTTATAAATGTGAGTGACTGCGGCAAAGGAATGAGCGAGCAAGTAATGGCAAATGCTTTAGTGCCCTTTTATTCAACGAAAAGTACGGGGAGTGGTTTAGGGTTGGCCTTATGCAGAGAAATCGCAGAAGCGCACCAGGGGCATATAAGTTTACATAACAAAATCGAGGGCGGTTTAAACGTACAAGTGAGCCTTCCCTATTCGTAAATTCACAAAAATTAAAAACAACAAAGCCACTTAAAAAGTGGCTTTGTGTTTAAAGGGCTTAATAACCTGATAGCAGGTTGAGTAATAAATTACTCTGCGTCAGCTTCTTTATATTTAGCAGCAGTTTCTGTAATTAACGGCTGTAATTCACCGCGTTGAAACATTTCGATAATAATGTCACAACCACCAACTAATTCGCCATCTACCCATAATTGCGGGAATGTTGGCCAATTTGCGTATGCTGGAAGCTCAGCACGAATGTCTGGATTAAGTAAAATATCAACGTATGCAAATGGTTCACCACATGACATTAACGCTTGCGATGCTTGTGAAGAAAAACCACAATTTGGTAATTTTGGTGACCCTTTCATGAAAAGGATTATTGGGTTTTCTGAAATTTGCTGTTTAATTTTATCAATGGTTTCCATCTACAACCTCAAAGTAACGATAGCTAAATATATTTAGGTCTTGAAAATAACTCATCGTGACCACAAATATATAACTTAATATGGGCAAATAAAGCCGCAATTGAAATAGTCTTTCGCAATAGCATTGCTGTTTGCTTAAACTTGAGTAAAATACTCAACAATTATAGTAACACTATATTACCGCTTGGTATAGGTAACTGCTCTGTTTCAACAGGCATTACGTATTACCAAATGGACTATCAACCAAAGAAGATGGAGATAAAAAAATGGCATTTGAACTACCGTCACTACCATATGCAATCGACGCACTTGAGCCACATATTTCAAAAGAAACACTAGAGTTTCACCATGGCAAACACCACAACACTTACGTGGTTAAGCTTAATGGTTTAATCCCTGGTACTGAGTTTGAAAACAAATCTCTAGAAGAGATCGTATGTTCATCAGAAGGCGGCGTATTTAACAACGCAGCACAAATCTGGAACCATACTTTTTACTGGAACAGCTTATCTCCAAACGGCGGCGGCGAGCCTACTGGCGCAGTTGCTGATGCAATCAACGCTAAATGGGGTTCTTTTGATGCGTTTAAAGATGCATTAAATGACAAAGCAGTAAATAACTTTGGTTCAAGCTGGACGTGGTTAGTTAAGCTTGCTGATGGTTCACTAGACATCGTTAATACATCTAACGCTGCTACACCATTAACTGATGATGGAGTTACTCCAATCCTTACAGTGGATTTATGGGAACACGCTTACTACATTGATTACCGTAACGTTCGTCCAGATTACCTTAAAGGTTTTTGGTCGCTTGTTAACTGGGAATTCGCGAACGCTAACTTCGCTTAATTAGCCTTTAAACGCTAATGTAAAAAAGACGCTTAGGCGTCTTTTTTTGTTTGTTGTTTATCACACCTAAGCGCCTCATCATTTAATAAAACGCTTTTAGTAACATGATCTTTTTTCACTTAAATTTTTAATTTTATTGCTGTGAGTTTGAATAAACCCCACCTCTAGATAATAAAAAAATAAAAATCTGAATCTAGGTAATATATAATTATAAATTTATAACTCTGAGGGGAATAGGAATCACGAATATACTTTAGTACGCTTACACTTGAATAAACCCTTATGAGAATATACTGAATAAAGGAATATAACTTTGATAGCTTTTTATTGTGATAAATGCGGTGATGAAAACACCTATAACTATACTTCCCCATTAGATTCGACTAACGATTTAATCACAATCGACTGCTCTAACTGTCAAAATAGTCATAACATTCATATTTGGTCTAGTAATCACTCTTCAAATTATGATTACAACATTCAGAATGCATATAAAACAAGTGATTATGAGGCTGAATATAAATCATATATTAACAGTGTTATATTTAATCAGGAGCAGTTACTCAACACCGCGATATCTGAGGTAACTAACAAAAGCGCCTTCATCAATAGGTTGCTATTTACACAGTCTATAGTTAATTTAGAAACTTACTTTTCTGACACTATAAAGCATTGCATTCTTAACTCTGACTTACTGCTTAAATCATTCATTATAAATTCAGATAAGCTAAAAAATGAAAAATATACCCTGCAAAACTACATTATGAATCCAAACTTTATATACGATAAAGTTAAAGGTCGGCTTAATGAGATTTTGTACCATAATTTGGCTGCGGTCATAGATATTTATGAAAATGTTTTTCAAATCAAACTATCAAAAATTCTAACTAATAAGCGCAGCTATCTAGAAAAATCTATTTCTATTCGACATGATTGTGTTCATCGTAATGGTAAAACTATTGATGGTTTTTCACATGAAATTACTCAAGATGACATAATTAAACTTACTATGTTTGTTAGTGAGTTAATGATAGAAATAGAAAAACAAATACAACCGGTTAGAATCAAGTTTATTAATGAGAACAACCCTTGTGCCGATTTTCCAGAAGAAATACCATTCTAATGAATGAGCATCTCATAAGCCCTCTCCCTTATTTAGCTAGGTTTTTGCAGCTTATGATTCAAATTATAATTTGAATAAGTGAATGTAGTCTAACTCTATAGTTACTTAAGCAAATTGGAAATCAAGAAGAGCTAATTCACTTAAATTTTTAATTTTATTGCACAAAAATACACATTCGTGACTAGACTTTAAAAGGTAAGCACCTTTTTACAGCGGGTTTCGGAGGTTATTATGACGATTTTTGAGCATTACCAAGCACGATACGAAGCGGCACAGGAAGAAGAATACAGTATCGCTGAATTTCTTGAGATTTGTAAAACCGATAAGTCTGCCTACGCCAGCGCACCAGAACGCCTACTCATGGCAATTGGCGAACCAAACATGGTAGATACCGCAACGGATGCACGACTAAGCCGGTTATTTTCTAATAGAGTAGTTGCGCGCTACCCTGCCTTTGCTGATTTTTATGGTATGGAAGACGCCATTGAGCAAATAGTCTCTTATTTAAAACACGCCGCCCAAGGGCTTGAAGAATGCAAACAAGTGCTTTATTTACTTGGACCTGTTGGTGGGGGTAAATCATCCATTGCTGAAAAACTAAAATATTTAATGCAACAAGTGCCTATTTATTCAATTAAAGGCTCTCCGGTAAACGACCATCCTCTTGCATTATTTGACCCAATAGAGGACGCCGACGTACTTAAGCAAGAATACGGTATTAAACCGCGCTACTTAAAAACCATTATGTCCCCTTGGGCTGGCAAACGCTTAAAAGAATTCAATGGTGATATTAGCCAGTTTAGAGTGGTTAAGCGCTACCCCTCAATTTTAAACCAAATAGGCATTGCCAAAACCGAACCAGGAGATGAAAACAACCAAGATATTTCGGCGCTAGTGGGTAAGGTCGATATTCGCCAGCTTGAGCACTTTGCCCAAAACGATCCTGATGCATACGCCTACTCTGGCTCTTTATGTTTAGCTAACCAAGGGCTGATGGAATTTGTAGAAATGTTTAAAGCACCTATTAAAGTGCTGCATCCTTTACTTACCGCAACACAAGAGGGTAACTACAACGGCACAGAAGGCATTAGTGCTCTGCCCTTTAATGGCATGATCCTCGCTCACTCTAATGAGTCTGAGTGGCAAACTTTTAAAAACAATAAAAACAACGAAGCATTTTTAGACCGTGTTTATATTGTAAAAGTACCTTACTGCTTACGTGTAACTGAAGAAATTAAAATTTACGACAAATTACTTGAGCACAGCGAGCTATACAACGCGCCATGCGCACCAGGTACACTTAAAACATTGGCGCAATTTACGACGCTATCACGTTTAAAAGAGCCAGAAAATTCAAGTATCTATTCAAAAATGCGGGTATACGATGGCGAAACTCTAAAAGACACCGACCCTAAAGCAAAATCGTATCAAGAGTATCGTGATTACGCAGGTGTTGATGAAGGCATGACGGGGCTCTCTACTCGCTTTGCGTTTAAAATTTTATCTCGTGTGTTTAACTTTGATACCACTGAGGTTGCCGCAAATCCGGTGCACTTGTTCTATGTACTTGAGCAACAAATAGAGCGCGAACAATTTTCAAGCGAAATAGAAGAGCGTTATTTAAGCTTTCTAAAAGGCTATTTAATTCCACAGTATGTTGAGTTTATAGGCAAAGAGCTGCAAACCGCCTATTTAGAATCGTATTCAGAATACGGGCAAAATATTTTTGACCGTTATGTTATTTATGCAGACTTTTGGATACAAGACCAAGAATATCGCGACCCTGATACAGGACAACTATTTGACCGTGAGGCACTTAATGCCGAACTTGAAAAAATAGAAAAGCCGGCGGGTATTTCTAACCCTAAAGATTTCCGAAATGAAATAGTGAACTTTGTACTGCGTGCCCGTGCGCACAACAACGGTAAAAACCCACTATGGACAAGCTACGAAAAACTACGCACGGTTATTGAGAAAAAAATGTTCTCTAATACCGAAGATTTGCTCCCCGTAATTTCGTTTAATACTAAAACGTCTGCAGAGGATCAGCAAAAGCACGAAGACTTTGTGAACCGTATGGTCGAAAAAGGCTATACACAAAAACAAGTTCGCTTGCTTTCTGAGTGGTATTTACGGGTTAGAAAATCGCAATAACCTTCATAGTCGTAGTATATAGGAGGTCAATATGGCGCATTTTATAGATAGGCGTTTAAACGGAAAAAATAAAAGTACGCTTAATCGCCAGCGCTTTATTAGGCGCTATAAAAAGCAAATTAAAGAAGCGGTTTCAGATGCGATTAACAAGCGCAGCGTTACCGATTCAAGCTCTGGTGAGAGTATTTCTATTCCACAGCGCGATATCAGCGAACCCACGTTTCATCAAGGGCAAGGCGGGAATAGAGAACAAATTCACCCTGGTAACGATCAGTTTTCTACAGGTGATAAAATTGAGCGCCCTACAGGCCGACAAAGCGGCGGTGCCGGTGAAGGTGACGCCAGCGATTCGGGCGAAGGGCAAGATGAATTTGTATTTTCGATATCAAAAGATGAATACCTTGATTTACTGTTTGAAGATTTAGAACTTCCTAACTTACAAGAGAACCAGCTTGATAAGTTAGTGCAAATGAAAACCCATCGCGCAGGGTTTTGTAGTGATGGTATGCCTAGCAATATTGATATTGTCCGCTCATTACAAGGCTCGCTTGCACGGCGTGTTGCCATGAGTGCAGGTAAAAAACGCCGTTTAAAAGAGCTCGAAGAACAACTTGCTCTGCTGCTTGCTGGTCCACATAACGATAAAGCGGCAATTGCTTTATTACAAAAAGAAATTGCAGCATTAAAACTACAAATTAAATCGGTCCCGTTTATTGATAACTACGATTTACGTTTTCGTAATTACGAAAAGCGCCCTCACCCCACCAGCAAAGCCGTGATGTTTTGTATTATGGATGTGTCAGGCTCAATGGATCAGCCAACAAAAGACATGGCAAAGCGTTTTTATATTTTGCTCTATCAATTTTTAACGCGCAGCTATAAAGACATAGAAGTTGTTTATATTCGCCACCACACACAAGCAAAAGAAGTAGACGAGCAAGAGTTTTTTTATTCCCAAGAAACTGGCGGCACTATTGTTTCAAGCGCTCTTAAATTAATGAACGAAATAATAAAAGAGCGTTACCACGCAAATGAGTGGAATGTATACGCCGCACAAGCCTCTGATGGCGATAACTGGGCAGACGACACTCCGCAGTGTGGTGAAATTTTGCGTAATAAGCTCTTAAGCGCAGTACGCTATTTTGCTTATATTGAAATAACCACTCGTGCTCATCAAAGCCTATGGCGCGAATATGAATCTATAACACACAGCCATAATAATTTCGCCATACAGCATATTCAAAGCGTTGAAGATATTTACCCAATTTTTAGGGAGCTATTTAAAAAAGGTCGTCAACAGCAAAACTCTGCATAGCCAAAAGCGAGGTAGCATTATGAATGATAAACGATTGAGTGATGGCCCAGATTGGACCTTTGATTTATTAGATGAGTACCAAGGTGAAATTGCCCGTGTTGCAGCTCACTACAGGTTAGACACCTACCCTAATCAAATTGAAGTGATAACCGCAGAGCAGATGATGGATGCTTATTCAAGCGTTGGCATGCCTATTGGCTACAGCCATTGGTCTTACGGTAAAAAGTTCATTCAAACAGAGCAAAATTATAAGCGCGGACAAATGGGTCTCGCTTACGAAATAGTGATAAATTCAGACCCTTGTATTGCGTACTTAATGGAAGAAAATACCCTACCTATGCAAGCGCTTGTAATG
Source organism: Pseudoalteromonas sp. NZS37 (assembly GCF_015864265.1). Taxonomy (NCBI): domain Bacteria; kingdom Pseudomonadati; phylum Pseudomonadota; class Gammaproteobacteria; order Alteromonadales; family Pseudoalteromonadaceae; genus Pseudoalteromonas; species Pseudoalteromonas sp. NZS37. The sequence continues at coordinate 453,823 of NZ_JADYXL010000002.1, forward strand.
GCACATGCATGTTACGGACATAACTCATTTTTTAAAGGTAACTATTTATTTAAAACCTGGACCGATGCTGGCTCAATTATTGATTACTTGGTATTTGCTAAAAACTACATAAGTCGCTGTGAAGAAAAGCACGGTATTACACAAGTAGAAGCCCTACTCGACTCATGTCATGCATTAATGAATTACGGAGTCGATCGCTACAAACGTCCACAACAAATATCGTTATTTGAAGAGCAAAAACGTCAACAAGAGCGTGAAGACTACCTTCAATCGCAAGTAAATGAATTATGGCGGACTATTCCTGAGCAACAGCAAGAAACCAAAAAGAAAGTACGCCATTTCCCTTCTGAACCCCAAGAAAATATTTTGTATTTTATTGAAAAAAATGCCCCATTACTCGACTCTTGGCAACGTGAAGTGATACGTATTGTTCGTAAAATTTCGCAATACTTTTACCCACAAAAACAAACTCAAGTAATGAATGAAGGTTGGGCAACTTTTTGGCATTACACCATCCTTAATCACTTATATGATGAGGGAAAACTCACCGACTCGTTTATGTTAGAATTTTTACAAAGCCACACCAACGTAGTTTATCAGCCACCTTATAACAGTAAGTATTATTCAGGCATTAACCCATATGCTTTAGGCTTTAATATGATGGTTGATATTCGCAGAATATGTGAGCACCCAACTGAAGAAGATAAACGCTGGTTTCCTGAATATGCAGGCAGTAATTGGCTAGATACACTGCATTTTGCAATGGAAAACTTTAAAGATGAGAGTTTTATTAGCCAGTTTTTATCGCCAAAGTTAATTCGTGATTTTAAATTATTTACTATTATTGACCATACTAATAATCCCCATTTAGAAATTGGCGCAATACATAACGACAACGGCTATAAAGCAGTAAGAGAAGCGCTCTCAGCACAGTACAACTTGAGTAATCATGAGCCTAACATTCAAGTATATGACGTTGATATTAGAGGTGACCGTTCACTAACCCTACGCTACGTACCTCATAACAACATTCCTTTAGCAAACTCGCACGAGGAAGTGCTTAAGCATCTTTACAGATTATGGGGCTTTAAAGTAAAACTAGAGCAAGAGTCAAATTCTGGTGAGGTTTCAATGATTGGTCAATGCCCAATAGATGACTCTCGACACACAACACAATAATGAAGAGCAATAAAATTTTCATACTGATTGGGTTTGCTCAGCAGGTTATAAAAACACGGTATTATTTAACCCTAAATTCTGGATATAAAAAATGACGCTTAAGCGTCATTTTTTATATCTTCGTAGGCTATTACTTTATTTCGCCCTGTATTTTTAGATTGGTACAGTGCTTTATCTGCAGCCTCTATCCAGCGCTCATGATTTTTAAAATCATTACTGCTACCAGCCAGCCCTATACTTACCGTCATTGTTATTTCAAAGTGTTTATACTTAACAGGGTTAGTTTCAATCAATACCCTTAAACGCTCAGCAAATACAAAAGCGCCTTCTTTATCTGTATCAAGTAATGTTACTGCAAACTCTTCACCGCCATAACGCCCTGCAACATCAGTTTCGCGCAGCGTCGTACGTAGTAAGTTAGATAAATGACGAAGCGATTCATCACCACAGCTATGGCCATATTCATCATTTATTTTTTTAAAGTGGTCAATATCAAACATTAATAATGTACTACAGCCACCACTTCGCTTAACTCTCAAAAACTCTTGGCGTAGCGTACCTTCCCAGTGTCCACGGTTTGCAAGCTGCGTTAAGCTATCTGTTTGACTTACTTGTTCTAATTTTTTGTTTAACTCTTCAAGCTCTTTTTTATTTACCGCGACATCTGTTACATCATACAAAATAATACAAATATGGCTAACTTCGCCCATCGTATTTGTAAGAGGGATAAATGTCGCATTTTGATACATGTAATCAGCTTTACCAGTAATAGGTCTATAATTTTTAAACCTAAAAATGTATGGCTGCTGCTCCCAAATCGTAAAAGAGCGGTTTTTTAAAACAAAAACCGATTCTGATTTACTTCTAAACCATTTTTCGTCTATTGCTGGAAATAAATCAAATAGGTCTTTATCTTTTACTGCGCTTGGTAGAAGCCCTGAATGGTTTTCCATAAAACCATTCCATACACACACCTTATAATCTCTATCAAGTACTACAAGGCCTACATCAACGGTATTAAACATATCCATAAGCCAATGGATCTCATTCATTTCTAAATCTGCAGCCATAACTTAATCTTCTAATAGGTAAGCAACTTTATACTTCAAAGTTTTAAGTGAATCTTCAGTAAATAACAGCATGAGGTCGCAATTTATATCATGGTTTTCAATACCGTAACTAATCTCTATAGCAAGGGTGCGTTGCCAACGTGACTTGTTTGATTTAACCAGCTCAGATACATCTCTGTGTTGGCCAAGTACTATTGGGTGCCCTTGGCTAAATGACATATCGAGCTGTTTTGAAAGACCCGTTAAAATAGCGCCTATCAAAATATTACTAATATCCATAAGCAGCTCAAGTTCAATTTTATCGTTTAACTCGCCGTCATAATTCATCAAAGAAGCTATTTCTTTAAAGCTTGAATCATTTAAAAGTAATAGTGCCTCGCCCGAAATGCCACCGCCAATAAAGCCCTGGCACACACCCGATGTAGCTGCATTATTATCTATAGACTGCAGCGCCATATCGAGTTCATTAACTTCCAAAATATTCACATTAGGAATTGGTAGCTCTACAAACACATTAAGAAGACGTGCAAGTAAATCCCCAGCCTGTCCCATAGCAACGTTAGTGAGTTCTTGGTATATATCCCGAACATCAGGGTCGACTTGCTCTCCAAGCGAATGAGAGAGACGCTCACGCATGGCTTTATCTTTAATCCCATGGTGTTCAATTATGCTGGCTAGTTTTTCGGGGGAACATGGTTTTTGAATGAAATCGATAGCACCCAGTTCAAGCACTCTTTGATGTGCACTTGGCTGTATATCACCAGAGACAACAACAGTGAGTATGTTTAGCCCCTGTTCTTTCATAGCGATTAATACTTCATACCCATCCATTTCAGGCATGTTTAAATCGAGAAAAAGTATTTCTGGTTCAATTAACTTTATTTGCTTTATGCAATCAACGCCGTCGAGTGCAAATTCAACTTTAATATCCCAATCTTCAGGTAATGAACGAGCTAGCTGACGCCTAGCTAATTTTGAGTCATCACATATTAGTACCGATGTTGACATATTATCTCTCTGTTTCTAAACCAGTAATGAGCATTAAAATCATTTTATGATGGTTTTTATTTTTATTATTGAAGATATATTTTGTAACTTCATGTTAATCAAAGTTTAGCACAGTTACAATTTTTATATTGCAGAACTAATCCCAACTTCATCAGGGCGGTATAATCTCTTGGTTACTATAGCGCAGTATAATACACTGACGCCCATTGCGTTAATTTAAAAGGAAATACCTTATGTTACGTTCACTTACCTTTGCTTTGAGCGCATTTTGCTCTGTGGCTATTGCAGCCGATTACCCAGAAAACACGCTAGACATAGGAAAAGTATCTGCACAAGGCAAACCAGTCACTTTATTAGGCAAAGGGATCTCTGTTGGAGATAGCGCGCCAAATTTCAAAGTAGTTGATGACAACTTCATCCCTGTGACACTTGAGGATTACAAAGGCCAAGCTGTATTGATAAGTGTAGTGCCAAGTCTTGATACAGGTATTTGTAGCCTGCAAACTAAGCATTTTAATGAAAAAGTAGCCTCGCAATTTCCAAGTGTTGTAATGCTAACAATTAGTGCTGATTTACCATTTGCTCAAAAGCGTTTTTGCAAAGCTGAAAATATCGATAAAATCACTACGTTATCAGATTCTGTTTGGCGCGATTTTGGCCAAAAATACGGATTGATTATTAAAGATATGGGCTTATTAACGCGAACTGTATTTATTTTAGATGAAAGCCATAACGTCATTTATAAACAATTAGTTAGTAGCCTTTCAACTGAACCAGAATACAACAGCGTAATTGAGAAACTTGAAACGTTGTAAAGCCGATTAAATAGCTCTGATTAAGCAATGCTAAACAGCCTTAAAACAAAAAACCGCCAATTGGCGGTTTTTTAATGTGCTTTTATAATTAACCTAAAAGCTCACCAAGTTGTGAACTTACAGCTTCAACAGCTTGTGTACCATCTAGTTTGTGGTATTGAGTATTACCAGCAGCAGCTTCTGCTTGGTAGTAATCAACTAATGGCATAGTTTGCTCGTGATAAATACCTAAACGTTTACGTACTGTTTCTTCAGTATCATCAGCGCGAACAATTAAGTCTTCCCCAGTTTCGTTGTCTTTACCTTCCACTTTTGGTGGATTATATACAATATGGTAAACACGACCAGAACCAGGATGAACGCGACGTCCGCCCATACGTTCAACAATCACTTCGTCAGCCACGTCAAATTCAATAACGTGATCAACCACTACGCCATTTTCTTTCATCGCATCAGCTTGAGGAATTGTGCGTGGGAAGCCATCAAGTAAAAAACCTTTCTCACAATCAGCTTTAGTAATACGCTCTTTTACTAAACCAATAATAATATCGTCAGAAATTAGTTGACCAGCATCCATTACTTTTTTTGCTTCTAAGCCTAATGGCGTGCCCTCTTTAATTGCTGCACGTAACATGTCGCCAGTAGAAATTTGTGGAATACCGTATTTGTCCATTAAAAACTGAGCTTGAGTACCTTTGCCTGCACCCGGCGCGCCCAAAAGAATAATGCGCATATTATTGTCCCCTAGTATGGATATTTATTTTAAAGCCTGAATTCTTCCACAAGCGCCGCCGATACTCAAGCAACTTATACTAATTGATGAGTTGTTGATGTATTTACAGCGCATTAAAAAAGGGAACATACGTTCCCTTTTATTTAAAGTATATAATTTATACTTTTATTAACTAAATAGTTAACTGACTACTTGCTTAGTTCAAGCATTAGTTTGTTTAGGCGAGTAACAAATCCTGTTGGATCTTTAAGTGTACCGCGCTCTGCAAGTAATGCTTGGTCTAATAAAACATGTGACCACTGTGAAAATTTATCTTCATCTTGTTCGTCATTCAAATGCTTAACAAGTTGATGCTCTGGGTTTAGCTCAAACACAGGCTTTGCTTCAGGGGCTGCTTGACCAACAGATTCCATTAGCTTTTGCATTTGTGAGCTCATGTCGTTGTCGTCGCTTACAACACATGCTGGAGAATCTGTTAAGCGGTGCGTAAAGCGCACTTCTTTAACGTCATCACCTAGTGCTGTTTTAATACGCTCAACAAGGCCTGCCATTTCTTTTTCAGACTCTTCTTGTGCTTTTTTAGTTTCTTCGTCGTCCAGCTTACCTAAATCTAAATCACCACGTGTGATTGACTGTAGTTGCTTATCAGCAAATTCAGTTAAGTGGCTCATCATCCACTCGTCAACACGGTCACTTAGTAACAATACTTCAATCCCTTTTTTGCGGAAAATCTCTAAATGAGGAGAATTTTTCGCAGAAGTAAATGTATCAGCTACTACATAGTAAATTTTGTCTTGGTCTTCGTTCATACGTTCAACATATTGCTCAAGCGACACATCTTGCGTTTCTGAATCGGTATGAGTAGACGAAAAACGTAGTAGCTTACATACGGCTTCTTTATTTGCCGCATCTTCAGCTGGGCCTTCTTTCATTACTTGGCCAAACTCATTCCAAAATACTTGGTAATCGTCAGCTTTGTTTTTAGCCATACGCTCAAGCATTTTAATAATGCGCGATGTACACCCTTTACGAATAGCTTGCGTTACTTTGTTGTCTTGTAGAATTTCACGAGATACGTTTAGAGGTAAATCGTTTGAATCTAGTAACCCTTTTACAAAGCGAAGGTAGCTTGGCATGAACTGCTCAGCATCATCCATTACAAATACACGTTGTACGTAAAGTTTTAAGCCACTTTGACGTTCACGGTTCCATAAATCGAAAGGTGCTTTTTTAGGGATGTATAAAAGGCTCGTGTATTCAGTTTTACCTTCAACCTTATTATGTGCCCAGCTAAGTGGATCTTCCCAGTCGTGGCTTACGTGCTTGTAAAACTCTTTGTATTCTTCATCAGAAAGCTCTGACTTATCACGCGTCCACAATGCAGTTGCACGGTTAATGCTTTCCCACTCACCTGGTACTGCTGGAATTTTTTCGCCGTCTTCGCCTTCAGACTCTGGTACTTCTGCTTTAAACATTTGTACAGGTGTTGAAATATGGTCTGAGTATTTTGTAACAATGCCACGTAAGCGGTAATCGTCAGCAAATTCTTTTTCTTCATCACGAAGATGTAAAATAATGTCGGTCCCACGGCCTTCTTTTTCAATTTCTTGAAGCGTGTATTCGCCTTCACCTTGAGATTCCCACTCGTAAGCGGTTGTTTCACCCGCTTTACGTGTACGAACAGTTACTAAATCAGCAACAATAAATGCTGAGTAAAAACCAACACCAAATTGACCAATTAATTGTGAATCTTTACTTTGATCACCCGTTAAGTTTTTGAAAAACTCAGCAGTACCCGACTTTGCAATAGTACCCAATGAGCTTATTACTTCATCACGTGTCATACCAATACCATTATCAGAAATGGTAATTGTATTTGCTTCTTTATCTGCGCTAATACGAACACGTAAATCGGCATCACCTTGGTAAAGGTCGCCTTGAGATAGCGCTAAAAAGCGTAACTTGTCTGCCGCATCTGATGCGTTTGACACAAGTTCGCGTAAAAATATTTCTTTATTAGAATAAAGAGAATGAATCATTAAGTTTAATAATTGTTTTACTTCTGTTTGAAAGCCTAATGTTTCTTTTTGTGCTGCAGTCATTTATATATCTCCAATTTGCAAAGTGTCTGCGTTATGCACTTAATATGGGGTGAGGTGTTAGAACTTCAAGGGAAAAATCAAAAAAAGGTGAAACGAAAAAATAGAATATCTCGTTTATCTAAAATGGGTGCGGACAATTAATATGAATCTTTTCACCTGTTGTTGGATGTTCAAAATATAAATCGCTGGCATGTAATTGTAAGCGTCCCGCCATGTACTCACTTTGCGCACTTTTATATAAATCACAGCCTAAAATTGGGTGCCCTATAAACTGGCTGTGTATTCGTAATTGATGGGGACGTCCGGTAACGGGCGTAAATTGCACTAAGGTTCTGCACGGTTGTTTAAGCCGCTCAAGCACACTATATTCACTCACCGCTACTTTGCCCGTCGTTTGGCAAATTTTAACTCGCGGAAAAAGCAGTTTATCTTTTGCTATTGGTGCAGTAATTTCCCCCTCATCAACAGCTAAGCTACCCTCTAACATGGCTACATAACGCTTTTGGATAGTACGCGCCTGAAACTGTTTATTAAGATGCTTTGATGCTTTGGCGTTTAATCCAACAATCATAATGCCCGATGTACCCAAATCTAACCGATGCGGTAACTTTGCCTCAGCAAATGCGGCTGTTAACTCTTTTTGACCATGTACTAAACGGTAATGTACTGAGTCCCAGTTAAGCGGATTCTTACCAGACAAACTTAATAACCCACTGGGTTTATTGATCAGTAAAATATCATCATCTTGATATAATATTTCAATAAACCCGTCGCACTTAGGCGCTACAAAGTCATCAACAATCATTTGTGACTCTACTGGTGTATCCAATATTGAGTTAGCCATTAAATTAATCAATATCTTTTGAATGAAGCGCTTTTAAAGCCAATACTTGCTCACGCAAATCGTCTGCTACTACTTTGTCAGCAGCAATCGGGGTACCTACTGCAACCGACACTAAAGAGCATTTTAATCGTGGTAGTTGCCACTTAGCTTTTCGGCTAAACATACTTCCCCACAGGCCCCCTAAATGCACAGGAATAACAGGCACAGGTGAGCGCTCAATAATGCGCTCGATTCCACGGCGAAAAATATCGATAGAGCCGTCACTGGTTAGTTTTCCTTCAGGGAAAATACCAACAAGTTCGCCTTTATTAAGCGCAGCAGCCACTTCGTCAAAGGCTTTTTTAAACGCTTCCGGATTGGTTTTTTCACTGTTAATGGGAATAGCTTTGGCCATTTTAAATAACCAATGTAGGGCTGGCGAATAATAAATAGGGGCAAATACCATAAATCGGATAGGCCTTGGTGATGCTGCTAAAATAAACATCCAATCGACAAAGCTCACGTGATTACACACTATAACGGCAGCGCCTTCATCTGGAATATTACTTTCACCTTTTGTACGCACTCTGTACATACAAATAGCTAAAATATATATAATAAATCGTAAAAAGAACTCTGGTACTTTGGTATAAATATAAACAGATATAAGTAAGTTTAGCCCAGCAAGTAACAGTAGCAACTCTGAAATACTCCACTGAAAAACAGACAGCGTTACAATACTTAAAACAGCACTGCCCACCATAAACAGTGCATTTAATACATTGTTAGCCGCTATAACTCGTGAGCGACTCGACTCTTCAGTACGCTGTTGAATAAGCGCATACAGCGGTACAGTGTAAAAACCAGAGCCAATACCAATGCCTGCCATCCATACAAAATGCCACAACATGTCGCCTGTTTTTAATAACTGATCAAGCGTCAATAATTCAAGGTTTTGAGGTAAATAAGAGCTAATGGCTGGCTCTTGGCTCAGTAAGTATAAAAACAAGGTAATTAAAATAGCGCCAAAAGGCACAATTCCTAATTCTATTCGAGAGCGAGAAAGCTTTTCACACAATAACGAACCAATAGCAATACTTAGTGAAAACACAACAAGCGCGCTAGTTACAACCAGTTCATCGCCGCCCATTGTGTGTTTTACATAATTTGGTAGGGACGTTAAAATAATTGCGCCAATTAACCAAAACCAACTGATCCCGAGGACTGATTTACCAACCGATTCTGTTTGCGAATTAAGTGCTGAAAATACATTTTTCGTGGATGAAAATATATTATAGGTAAATTTTAAGTTAGGCTCGTTTGCCTCACTAATGGGTATAAAGCGACTGCTCACATAACCCATAACAGCCAGTACTAATACGGCAATACTTATAAGCGTAGGCCCTACTGATTGAGTAATATAATAGGTGCCAAAAATTGTACCCATTAGTATCGCTACAAACGTGCCTGATTCAACCAAGCCATTCGCTTTTGTTAATTCGTTAGGGGCTACGTGCTGCGGTAAAATAGAGTATTTTAATGGACCAAAAAATGTACTTTGTACGCCCATTAAAAACACGGTGGCTAACATCAGCCAAACGTATTGCGTTAAAATCGAGACTGCCCCTACAACCATAATAGGGATTTCACATAGCTTTACGATTCTGATTAGTTTGGATTTTTCTGTTTTTTCAGCTAACTGCCCCGCTATCCCTGAAAATAAAAAGAAAGGTAGGATAAATAACCCAGCAGCAATATTTGAATAAAGTGCGCCATCAGCAAGCGTTGCAGCCTGGAATATCAATAAAATAAGCACTGATTGCTTATACACGTTATCGTTTATCGCTGAGAAAAACTGCGTAATAAAAAGCGGTAAAAAACGCTTACTACCCAGTAATGTACCTTGGTAGGGGTGATTATCTTTCATTGTATTCCTTACTAATTAGAGACATAGCCCAAAAATATATTATATCAATTTGTTTAATTAAATGATCTATTTTGAGGGCGAAAAAACGTGTTGATAGCTAGGCAAAAAATTCGCTATTTAGTTGTTCTAAATGAGAATTTTTTAACGCAGGTAGCGACACGTTTAGCCCCGCAAAATGATTAAGTATTATTGCGGATTGGTATTAGATTGCTTCTAAGCTTACCTTAAAAACAAAAAAGCCTACATAATTTAATCATGTAGGCTTTTATAATATCTTTTCAAATAGTGACTTAGAGTTAGTCTTGTGTAACTAAACGCCTGCCGCTAAAAGCATGCATAAGCGTTCTACCATCTACTAAATCAAGCTCGCCCCCCACAGGAATACCGTGAGCGATACGCGAAGCACCTACTTTATATTTATGACAAAGCTGAGCAATATAATGAGCTGTAGTATCGCCTTCAACGGTAGGGTTAGTCGCTAAAATAACCTCATTAATACCGCCTTGAGCAAGTTTTTGCTCTAAAACGTCTAAGCCAATTTCTTTAGGGCCGATACCGTCAATTGGCGATAAATGACCCATTAAAACAAAGTATAGCCCTAAATACTGACCTGTTTGCTCAATGGCAAGCACATCAGTAGGCGATTCAACAACACATAATATGCCGCTGTCTTGGCGTTTTGTACTTAAACAAATATCGCACTGAGCTTGTTCGCAAAAAGTACGACAAGACTGACAATGCCCTATGGCTGTCATTGCTTTAGTCAATGCATTGCCCAGCTGAGTGCCTCCTTTTCGGTCGCGCTCAAGCAAGTGAAAAGCAATACGTTGCGCTGACTTTGGACCAATGCCCGGTTGACAGCGCAGTGCTTCTATAAGCTGATTTAAACTATCTGAAAGTTGCATTATTTACTTAAAACGGCATTTTCATACCTGGTGGTAATTGCATACCGCCAGTTACTTTACCCATGCGCTCTTGTGTTTCTTCAGCAACACGGCGTACAGCATCGTTACATGCTGCTGCAAGTAAGTCTTCAATCATGTCTTTGTCGTCTTCCATAAGGCTTTCATCAAGCTGAACACGACGTACATTGTGGTTACCAAGCATGGTTACTTTCACTAAACCGGCACCGGCTTCGCCAACAACTTCTAATGTTGCGATTTCGTCTTGGGCTTTTTGCATGCGATCTTGCATTTGCTGCGCTTGCTTCATCATGTTGCCCATTCCACCTTTAAACATAACTTTCTCTCTTTCTTTTAATACATTAATTAACATGAACATAAGGGCGATTGTAAGTAATTACAATGCCTGAATACTGTTTTCGTCAATTTCGGCGCTAAATACTTGCTGAAATTGTACTATGTTTTCATCAGATGTGATCACATCGATTGCTTGTTGATGACGACCTGCATCAATTTTTTGCTGAATAAGATAAGGAGAGTCAATAACTCCCTTAGCAAAATTAATACTTAACGACACGTTATGCTCATAAATACTCGACAATGCGGCATCTAATCTTTGGCGAAGCATCGGTGTATCTAAATGCTTTTGTGATTCATCAACGTCTATATGTAAACTGTTGCCTTGCTTGGTAAATATTGAATGCAATGCAAATTGGCGCATACGACCACCCAGTCCCATACGTTTAATTAAATAAGCCCATTCATCTTGTTGATGTGCAAATCTAATTTCACTAATTGGGCTTTGAAAATCATCAGGGGCAGGAATACTTACTTCCTCTGGCACTATTTCAGGCGCTTTTTGAGGGTTTATTTGCTCAAGTAATTCTGGCGCAAGATTTTCAGTAATTGTTTGGTGCTTTGCTTTAAAATCAATCTTACTAGTTGGCTTTATGTTGGAGTGATTATGTGCCTGAGTTTGGCCCCCTGTTACTGGGAGCTCATGCTTTTTTTCACTCTCACCTTCGCTATCAGTTGCCCAAGGAGGGATATCGCCAGACGCATTACCTGAAGGGCTATTAAGCTCACTTGCACTTGTATCTGCACTACCTTGATGAACACTTTGGGCTTTAGGCATTCTTGGATGCTGTTCTGGCTTTTTAGCAGGCGCTTGGCTTGGCTGGACTGCTACATTATTTGCAGATGTACTTGTACTCTTGCCTGATAACCTACCCGCACCCGATATGTTTCTGTCGCGTAAAATACGAGCAATGGCAGATTGCGCCTGCGCTTCTTGTTCAGCTATTGGCGTACTTGCATTGTGATTTGCTAAGGGCTCTGGTGAAGACTCTGAGTTTGCAGTAGGTGCAGGTTTAAAACCCTGATCTACAGCGCTACTCATTATATCATCAAACTGCGAAGCTAACGTTTGCTCAGCATCACTATGTTGCATGTAAGCTTCATCTTCACTTTGGCGCTGGGCTTGAGCATCCGAAACAACATTGGTTTGTGGTTGATCATTAGCTGAAGCCTGTTGTTCAAAAGCGTTTTCACTTTGTTGAACCGGTTGCTCTACTGCAACTTGGGCAGGCTCATTATTACTTTGTACGACATCATTATTCGATGTCTGAGCGGCAACATTTGGTAAAGGCTCTATCTCAAGGGATTTAGGCTGCTCTGTATTGCTAACTGGCTTAGTATTATTTACAGGGACACTACTTTGGCTAGCTACAGTGTTTTGCGATGTTTTATTTTTATTTAATATATCTCGCAGTGCATTTGCACGGCCTTGTTTATTTGGGGCCGGCTCTTCGTTTACTGTGTGTACAGTTTGTTGAGCGTCTGTAGGCTTAAATGCTAATAATCTTAGCATTATCATTTCAAAACCTAAGCGAGGCTCTGGTGCCCATTGTAAATCTTTTTTACCATTTAACAGTAACTGATAATAAATTTGAATTTGTTGTGGGCTCGTATGTTGTGCAACATGAGCAATATAATCTACATTTTTTTCATCTAGCCCTGCCGCTTCTGGCACTAACTGGGTTAGTTGGGTCAAATGCGTAAGTGCAATTAAATCATCAAGCAATGCAACATAATTAGGATTACGACTTGCCACCTGTGCAATCTCATCCATTAGCGCAGCGCCATCTTGTGCAAGTAATGCTGCAAGCAAGCTTTGGCTATAATGAGTATCCATTAAACCAAGCATAGTTTGTACTGCTTGGTTATTAATATCACCATTTGTTTGTGCGATAGCTTGGTCGGTTAAGCTAAGTGCATCACGCATACTGCCATCAGCGGCTTTTGAAATAATACTAAGTGCATCGGTATCAAAGCTAAGCTGCTCTTGAGTAAGTACGTGTTCAAGCTGTGTTTTAATCTCACTTTGCGACAAGGCATTTAAGTTAAATTGTAAACAGCGAGATAAAATAGTAACTGGTAGTTTTTGAGGATCGGTCGTCGCCAATAAAAATTTCACATGCTCTGGTGGCTCTTCAAGCGTTTTCAAAAGCGCATTAAAGCTGTGCTTAGAAAGCATGTGAACTTCATCGATTAGGTATACTTTATAACGTCCACGTGTTGGCGCATATTGAACGTTATCGAGTATTTCGCGGGTGTCTTCTACTTTTGTTCGAGAAGCCGCATCTATTTCGAGCAAGTCAATGTAGCGCCCTGCTTCTATATCTAAACAGCTGCTACATTGGCCACACGGATTTGCAGATATACCTTCATCGCAATTTAAGCTTTTAGCAAAAATACGCGCAATAGTCGTTTTACCTACACCGCGGGTTCCAGTGAATAAATAAGCGTGATGCAGTCTATTTTGTGTAAGCGCATTTACAAGCGCTTGCTTAACATGAGACTGCCCAACCAATTCATGAAAGGTTTGAGGACGCCATTTTCTCGCTAGAACCTGATAACTCATCGATTACTCGCCTTCGAATTCAACCAATTTTAGGATTTTAATACCCATTTTTTTGATGCGCTGCTCGCCACCAAGTTCTGGTAGTGATACAACAAATGCAGCATCTGTGGCTTCGCCACCTAGTTTATGAACTAATTTAGCAGTGGCTTCAATTGTGCCGCCAGTTGCTAATAAGTCATCAACTAATAATACTTTATCGCCAGGTACAATTGCATCAACATGCAGCTCTAGCGTGTCTTCACCGTACTCAAGTAAGTAATCTTGACGAATAACTTCGCGTGGTAACTTACCTGGTTTACGAACTGGAATAAACGGAATGCCTAATGCGTAAGACAGTGGCGCACCAAAAATAAAGCCACGTGATTCTGTGCCAATTATTTTAGTAAAACCCTGATCTTTATATTCTGCGATAAACGCGTCAATAGTTGCTTTAAAGGCTTCTGGATTTGCCATTAAAGTGGTTACATCGCGAAACATGATGCCCGGCTTTGGATAATCAGCAATTGTAGTTATGCTGTTTTTGATAATTGCTGGTGTTACTTGAGTCATAATTTTAACTGCTCAATTGTTTATATTACAAAGCAGGTGATTATAACCTTAACTAACCTTTAATTGCGAGTTTGGCGTTACTATAAAAGAAGTATTAACTATGGGGGTGTAATTAAAATAAAGTGGTTCAAGGCTGAAGTAAGCAACAGCCTTAATAAACGCTATGCATTTTAAGTTAAGCTAGTGATCCAGCCTAATATTGCATTTAAACAACCAATCCCTGCAAATACAGCTAAGAAAGCAAGAAAATAAGTAGCATTGAACGGATCTTTAAAGTCTTTATCATCTGACATTGGTACAACCTTTTATTAAGCACGACAAATAAGGCTGCCATAATAGACGATGTAAAATCATCAATAAAGACCTTAATCTTGATTTTTTGTCACAATTACACCGCGTTCAACCATTGCATTGAGGGTAACCAATGCGCCTTGAGCAATTTGATCTGCATTAAACTGTGGTGCATGAGCGAATACCTGTTGGCAAACGTCGTCAAATGTCGCTCCATCACTTGCCTCAATAATTGATAGCAACAAAGCAGTCATCGCATTCGTAGCCAGAAATTGAACGTCATCATCTTCATCTCTATATACAACAAAATAATTAGGCTGAGGTGATGGCTCTTTTGGTATAAAGCGATTGCTAATATTTTGAACCGGAAATTGATAACTTAAATTTCTTGCCGTTTTCGATAAATACAAAGCAGAACTAGTAAGCGCTGTTGTTTGTAATTTTTGCTCTTGCTCATCTTCGTGTGCAATCGATACATCTAGCTCTACCCACTCATAATGTGCAAGTTCTAGCATAAACACGGGATCGTATCTTTTCATTTTATAATCACTTGATAAGTAATTAATAAACTCCCCTGCTATATCTAAAAAGTACGGCGAATAACAATCATATTCGCTAAAAAATTTGCGTACAAGGACCAGCCATTGCTTGTCTGTATATAAGGTTTTTAATACCGGAAAGCCTGATGATATAAAACCTTCAATGTTATTAAAAAATAGGTCGCGATAAATGGCCATACGTCTGTCTTCGATACCGCTGGGCTTTTTATTTTTTTTAGGCTCGCGAATATGCGCCATAAATTCGTTTTGTATTTCAATAAAGCTCATAACCAGGCACTCTTTTAATATTTATAAAGGCTTATATTAAGCTCGTTGTTTTGAAACCGTTGAAGTAATGTGTTTAGCTTGTAGCTCATGAATTATATCTAACTCTTTGGTTAAAATATTCATGGTAGGGATATTAAAATCGCGCTCAAGCAAGGTTGGAAATACGCCATGCACTTCATATGCTTTATCCAGTAGCTCCCACACAGGATCAATGACATCAGCACCATGTGTATCAACTATTAAGTCATCAGCCTCATTATAATGGCCTGCAACGTGCCCATAGGCAATACGATTAGAAGGCAGCCCAGTTAAAAACGATTGTGCGTTATAGCCATGATTAATCGAATTCACATAAATGTTATTCACATCCAGTAAAAGCTTGCAGTCTGCCTGCTCTAAAATGGTATTTGTAAATTCCAGCTCTGATAATTGCTGTCCAGGAGCGCCATAGTAAGAAACATTTTCTATCGCAATTTGCTGCCCAAGTATGTCTTGTACTTGTTTAATACGAGGGACAACATGTGCTATAGCATCTTGTGTAAACGGAATAGGCATTAAGTCATACATATGGCCTGTACCGGAACAGTAACTTAAGTGCTCACTGAAAATTTTTATATTGTGCTCTTCAAAAAAAACTTTTAAAGACTCAACAAATTCGACATCCAGTGGTTCGGGTGAACCGATAGACAGTGATAATCCATGACACACAAAATTATTTGCATCTGTTAATGTTCTAAATTGCTTTTTAAAGCGTCCACCTAGTTTTAACCAATTCTCTGGCGCAACTTCCAAAAAATCTACTTGATTAGGTACGTGTTCAAGCAGTTCATCAAGCATTTCTCGTCGTAGGCCAAGGCCCACCATCCCGAAATCTGTACTCTGGATTTGTGTCATAACTACCTCTAACTTATCAAAAAAGGGCCTTAAGGCCCTTTTAGCATAACTTATTTAGAATAAGATATTAACGACCGCCACATTTACCTTCGCCGCACTTACCTTCTTTTTTAGTTTTTTTAGCATCGCCGCCGCATTTACCTTCACCACATTTGCCTTCTGTTTTAGCTTTTGCATCTTTTGCATCGCCGCCACATTTACCTTCACCACACTTGCCTTCTGTTTTAGCTTTTGCATCTTTTGCGTCGCCGCCACATTTACCTTCGCCGCACTTACCTTCTGTTTTAGCTTTTGCATCTTTAGCATCGCCGCCACATTTACCTTCGCCGCACTTACCTTCTGTTTTAGCTTTTGCATCTTTTGCATCGCCGCCACATTTACCTTCGCCGCACTTACCTTCTGTTTTAGCTTTTACATCTTTAGCATCGCCGCCACATTTACCTTCACCACACTTACCTTCTTTAGCGTCTAGTTGGTAACCTGTCACTAATTGTTGAAACTCAAATGGGTTGGCTTGTACATCTGCAGATACAAAGCTTGCAGAGCCAACAACTACTGCACCTAAAGTTAACGCGATTGTATTTTTTTTAACTGTATTCATTTTGTGACTCTCTTTAATCAAGTATTGTAAATCTCAGCAATAAAAATGTATTTTAAATTGCTTGTATGCTTAAGTAGACCTGTACGAGAATAAAAACTTTCATTTATTTTCATAATATTTACTTTTGCGGTTTCTACATTAAATATGGTTGGTAATTACAGATTTATCAATGTGTGATTTACAGGTAAACTATGCGTCCAGTTTTTTATCAAAATTAATCACTTTATGAAACTTGTTTTAGCACCTATGGAAGGTGTCGTTGATTTTAAAATGCGCCAATTACTCACAGACATTGGTGGGTTCGATTTGTGCGTTACCGAGTTTGTAAGAGTGGTTGAAACATGCTTACCTGATAAAGTTTTTCATCGATTTTGCCCTGAACTACATAATAATGGATTTACGCGAGCAGGTACTCCTGTGCGTGTTCAATTACTCGGCCAAGAAGCAAATCCGTTAGCCGAAAATGCAGTAAGAGCAATTGCTTTAGGATCTCATGGGGTCGACCTTAACTTTGGTTGCCCAGCAAAAACCGTTAATCGTAGTCGAGGGGGTGCTGTACTGCTTAAAGATCCTGACCACATGTATACGATTATTAAAGCAGTCCGAGATGCTGTAGATGATAAACATGAAGTAAGTGCAAAAATTCGCTTAGGCTTTGATGACGACAGTAACAGCCAAGAAATTGTTGATGCTGTGGTAAGCGCAGGCGCAAATAGTGTAGCTATACACGCCAGAACCAAACGTGATGGTTATAACCCGCCAGCTTATTGGGAAAAAATTCCACCAATAATAAAAGATAAAAATATTGCCGTTGTTGCCAATGGTGAAATTTGGCAAGTTGAGGACGCAATGCTTTGCCAAAAACGAAGTGGATGTACTGATTTGATGCTTGGTCGTGGCGCCCTTTCGCACCCTGATTTAGCAAAAAAAATTAAAGCTCATGTAAATAATGAACAATATGATGGCCTTCAATGGGAGCATATTATTTATCACTTAATCCACTCTGCTATTCATCAAGACCCTGCAAAAGATGAGAAGTATTTTGCTTCTCGTACAAAGCAATGGCTAGGTTACCTTAAACGCCAATACCCGCAAGCGATCGATTTATTTGATGAAATCAGGCGTTTAAAAAGTAAAGAAGATGTGGCAAGCGTATTAAATAAATACGCCAAAGCACCGCAACTTGATTCAAATCATAACGGCTAACCTAAAGCCTCTAGATAATATCAGTATAACGTGAAGCCAATTTAATAAGGTTGTACTGATAATGCATCATCAAAAAAGACTAAACGATGAAATAGCACAAATTAAATTAAATATATTAACTATGCTTTCTAAATCAGCCTACCCTACACATCAGCATTTAATACAAATTTTAGATAATACAGCAAACAATGAATGGTTAGACTGTGCAGCAGAGAAGCTAGGTCCTGAGTATGCGTTTTTGATCAGTCGCATGACTAAATTAGAAGCGGCGGTCAGCCAAATAGAAATTGGGCAATATGGCTACTGCTGCGACTGTGAAGAAAAAATACCAGCCAAATCACTTGAACTAGACCCCGCAACTCAACGGTGTACAAAGTGCGCACAATAAGCGCACTTTCAAATCATTATATAATTTGTTGTATAAAGCTAAATGATTGCCCTGGGTAGAGTATGATATCTTCAACTAAATATTGAGCCTCTTCTTGGGTGATTTCTAAGCGTTTCATAAGGTTTACCTTCGCCTGTGGCAAAGTCCACGCATGGTAATGAATGCCAATATCTGATTCCATCATTACAAGCATCAATGTTTTATCTTTATCAGACATGTTCATATTGCTCGCCATTGCAGGTAAGTCTTGATAATCAGCCTGCCAATCAAGCCCTTCAATTAATTTTTCATCCGATAGATACTGCACTAAAAACGATTTTTTATGAGAAATAGACAATTTACTGTCGAATGCAACACGATCTAATACTTTTATATTTTCATTTAAAATAGTAACCCACTCTAGCGGTGAATGTACTTCGCCACTGAAGTAATTAAGTTTGCTCTGATACCACTGTGACCCATTTGGCAGGCCTCTCAGACCAACACTACCTCTAGGCTTATAACTAGTTAAATAATCGCTAAAAGCTCTTATATGACTCTTAAGCGCTGGTTGAACGTCATTACTACCTATCGCACTCAATACATAGCTTTGTAGTAGTGTGAGCTCAATTTTATTCAGCTTTAAATTGCTTTGTTTAGCACTGTCTAGCGTATCTTGGGTTAACTTAAGCCAAGTAATAATATTATCCGGCGTACTTTTTGACCCCTCAAAAGCAAGCATGTTTTTTAATACGTCTACTTGAGCCGGCCAATTAAAATAGCGCTCAGGAAAGCGCTCTGCAATAACCAAGTAGTTTACTTGTGCAATTTGATTGAGATTAAGCTCCATACCCATTAGGTTCTGATAAATAGTATGACGTTTAACTAAATACGCATCAGAAAATACCAATTGCTCTTTAGTAATCCTATCGATTTTTTTAGCGTCTGGTTGTACAAGTGCCATGTTTAAAGTTTTTAAAGCAACTTGTGCGTCTTCAAATGACTCATAAGGTTGAGGCTGCTTTGAACATGCAGCTAAAAATAAGCACAGTAGTAATGAAAAAGAGAGCTTTTTATACATAGTAGTTCCAATAAAAAAAGCCCCAGAGGGGCTTTTTATAAGTTGCTTTAGCTAATTAAAATTAAATTTTAACACCGTTGCGAGCGGCTTTATCTTTAATATATGTAGACCAACCTTTTGCAAACTTACGTGTGCGAGGGTCATCCATAGCTTTAGTAATTGCAGCATATGCTTGCTTATACTTACCTTGATAATAATACGCTTCAGCTAAATCTGAATAAATAGTACCTTTTTTGTCAGAGCCAAGCTCTAATGCTTTGTTCAAACGAACAACAGCAGCACTGAATTTTTCAGATTGTAAAAGTAATGAACCAGCTTTACGATAAAGTTCAGCGTCGTCATCAAATTTAGCAGCTTCTTCGTAGTACTTAGCAGCTTTTTCTAGATCTTTAGAGCGATGATAATTACTAGCAATCGCGTTAATATTCTGCTTTGTACGTTTTACTTTTTCACTCTTAATGGCCTTTTCTAGCGTTACAGCTGCTCTAAAAGGGATCTCGTTTAGAGAGTAAAAGTTAGATAAGACTTTATAATCAACTTCATTTTCAAAGTAACCGTTCTTGTAAGCAACTTCCATCGTTGCTAAACCTTTAGAATAATCCTCAGTTTGTAGGTAATATTTACCTAAACCAATCCAAGCTTTTTTATCATCAGGCCATACACGAACAATCTCTTCGCCAACTTTAACCATACTTGCATAATCTTTAAGTTCAAAGTATGCAGCTAGTTTTAGTTGGAAAGGGCCTTTATTTGGCTCTTTTTGAAGTTTAATTGCCTTATCTGCTGGTTCAAAAACATCACGAAACTGCTCTAACTGGAAATTAGCTTGGGCAATACGTGTGTAAACCGTAGGGTCTTCTTGGCCAGTGAAGTCCATCCAAGCTACATAAGCTTTTTTGGCTTCTTGATACTTTTCAGTACCGGCGTATAAATCGCCTAACAGTTTTAGAGTTTGTTCTTGATCAGCAAAGTTTAAAACATCAGGGGCAACTGCTTGTTTAGAATATTTAATTGCTTCGTCATACTTTTCTTTTTGCGCGTACATGCTACCTAAGTAACGATTTACAGTCGCTTTATCAAAGTCATTCGAAGCATCAATCTCTCTAAGCAACACAATTGCTTCATCAACTTTTTCTTCATTGTACAAGTCAAATGCTTTAATTACCTTTTTACCAGTACGCTCGCCCATGATTTTAGTTTTTGCTTTTTTACGCTCTTCAATTTTTGCGTAATCTGGCGCTGCTAAAACAGATGCACTTAAAGTAGCACCAGTCACAGACATAAGAATCGCAAGAGCAGTTACTTTAGAAAAATTTCTCATTACTCGCCTCCTTAGTTGCCTTGGTTAAGTTTAAAGTCTAATTGAACTTGTAAACCTGGTTGTTTCTGTGGTTTTCCGTCAATGATCTTAGGACGGTACTTCCATTTACGCAATGCGCGTTTAGCTTCACGGTCAAAGATACGTTTCGGATCTGCGTCAATTACTTCAACGTCAATCACTCCACCTAACTCATCAATTGTGAATGAAAGTTGTACCCAACCTTCTTTGCCATCACGTGCTGCTTGCGTTGGATATTTTGGTTCTATACGAACGATAGGTGTCGCATCACCATCTCGTCCAAATGCACCAGGACCACTTAATCCACCAGCTGAACTACCTATATCGATACTACCCATATTAAATGACATAGCACCAGGATTAGGGTTATTATTTTCCGGCTGTGGCGGCTGCGGTTTAGGCGGCTGCTTTGGCGGTGGTGGAGGAGGAGGCGGTACACGCTTCCTCTCCTGCACCTTAGATTCAGGCGGATTCGTCATTATTTCGACTATGATCTGCTCTTTTTGTTCCGTATTACGGTCAGCCCCACCAGAGATGAGGAAGGCCATGAAGTAGAACAAGCCGAAAGTAACTGCCCCACCTGCAATCAGTGAAAACAGAAAACGAATCATTACTGATCTCCAGCTATTGAAATTCTAAGGTTGTCACCCGTCGCTTTAATCTGGTCCATAACTTTAACCACTGTGCCGTGTTTAGCTTCTTTATCAGCTTGTATAATCACAACTTCAGTAGGTTGTTCTGCTAATAAACTTTCGATTTTTGCTGAAATACGTTCAACATCAATTTGTTGTTTATCAACCCAGATTTCGCCGTTACTACGAATAGCAATAAAAATGTTAGCATTTTTTTGCTTAGTAGCTTGGGCAGCTTTTGGTTTATTGACCTCGATACCAGCCTCTTTAACGAACGATGTAGTTACGATAAAGAAAATAAGCATGATAAATACGATGTCAAGCATTGGCGTCATATCAACCGCTGCTTCTTCTTCTTCACGAAAACGTTGTTTACGTGCCATATTTAATTCTCTCTCTAGTGATGAGGCATACTATCAATAAGTTTGGCTTTCACCATTTTAGCTTTTGTCTCAAGACGTGAGCTAAAAAATACTCCAGATAGTGCCGCAACCATTCCAGCCATTGTTGGGATTGTTGCCATTGAAATACCTGATGCCATTAAGCGTGCATTACCCGTACCCTGGTTGGCCATGGTTTCAAAAACCGAGATCATACCAGTAACAGTACCAAGTAAGCCTATTAAAGGACAAACAGCTACTAATGTCTTAATCAACAACATACGCTGATCTAATTTTTCAGACGCTTCAGAAATCCATGCTTCACGGATTCTGTGTGCGTACCAAGACGTAGTGTCTTGGCGGGCATCCCACTTTGCTACAATTTCTTTCGCTGTGCGAGGAAACTCTGCAAGTAGAAACCAATAGCGCTCAATCATTAAAACCCACATCAGAAAGAGTGCTATCGCGACCACGTATAAAACCTGGCCGCCTGTGCCAACAAAATCCCTGATAGATTCCCATATCTCCATCAGGACTAGCATTAGGCTTTCTCCTTCTCCGCGTGAGTAGCAACGATACCCGCGCTTTGCTCATCAAGGATGTGTAATACCGACTTACTACGACCAGCTACAAGAGCATGAAGTAGAATTAGTGGTAATGCAGCAATTAGACCTAGCGCTGTAGTTACAAGTGCTAGAGAGATGTTACCTGCCATGATCTTCGGATCACCCGTACCGAACAATGTGATTGTTTGGAACGTTAAGATCATACCGATTACTGTACCTAGTAGACCTAGTAACGGTGCGATTGCAGCAAGAATCTTAATTATGTTGATACCAGCTTCGATGCGTGGCGTTTCACGTAGAATCGCTTCATCAAGTTTAAGCTCAAGGTTTTCAACATCTTGATTCTTGTTGTCATGGTACACTTTAAGAATACGACCCAGTGGGTTATTTGTATTCGGTGTAGCAACATTTTTAAGCTGGCTCTTAATCTTACTAGTAGTAAGTGTAAGGTCAACAAAGCGAATTAGAGTAATTAGCATACCTAAAGCTAGTAAAGCTGTAATGATATAACCAACTACGCCACCTTGATGGAAGTATTCCATAAGTGTCGCTTTTTGAGTGTTGATACGTAAGATAGCACCACGAGTCGGATCGATATAAACACCAGCGTAGTTATCTGGTGATGTATTTTCAAGATCAGTGATACCGTCTAAAATATAGCTATCAGGCTGTTTACCTAGAGGCTGAATAGACTTAGTTTCTGGTGAATAAATTAAGTAACCATCGTCTGTAACTAAGTTAAAGTTACCGATACGCGTTACTTTCTTCATTGACGGGTTACCGTCAAGACCAGCAACTTCAGTTTCAAAAGTTGAAACTTTAGCTGATTCAGTCATTTCTGTTTGAAGTGAAATCCAAAGTTCTTCAAGTTCGCGAACTGTAGGAAGTTCTTTAGCAGCAGCTAATGAACGTAAGATTTCTGCACGGCCAGGTTTCTCAGCACTAACTAGTGATGCTTCGATAGAACCGATAGCGTCTTGAGCTGCACGACGTACAACACCAAACATCTCACCCAAAGTACCTTGAGCACTTTGAAGAGCTGCTTCTTTTTCAGCTAACGTGTTTTCATTTTGTGCATATTGCTTAGTTAAGCTTTCACCACGAGACTTCTCAGAAGCAAGTTGGCTTTTAGCTTTATTAAGTAAAGATTGCTTGTCAGCACGATCTGATAAGAACTCTTGTTCACGTTTCTTATCGATTTTACCTTCAGAGATACGCTCTTGCTTTACTTGCTCAAGTATTTTATCTAGAGCTCCAGTATTTGCATGTGCATTTAACGCGGTACCTGCAGAAACAGTTAGTACTGCGGCAACAGCAAAACCTTTAAATAGTTTCTTCATTATTGATTACTCCGCGCCAAAGATAGGTAGTTTAACAAGTTCTAATGTCGCTTGCTTACGCGCCATACGAATAACTTCTTTAACAGGTTTTAGGTATTCTTCACCTAATTTTTTCCACTGTTTAGTGTTGTTATCCCACACCCAAGCATGTTTCAAGTCAAAAGACTGAGCAACGTAAGTAATACGACCTAACTGACCGATATCAACGTTAATACTTTTGCCATCAACTTCTAGTGTACCTTGTGAAGCAGATACAAGTGAGCTGTATGCTGTTTCAATAGTGTAAGCTTCAAGTACTTGACGGAATTTTTCAGACGTCGTTACAGACGCAGAAACCATGATTTCACGTAGTCTTTCAACACGTCCTAAACGCGTCTCTAGATTAAATGGAACGTCCGCTTTGATGAATTGCTCAAGCGTATCGATCATGCGATACATCAAAGGCACAACGTTTTGTTTCGTGTTATCAATCGTAGCGATTTGACGATCAAACGATTCAATAGACGCGTTTTGGCTATCAACCAAGCGCGACACGTGATCGTTATACACTTTCATAAGTTCAGTCTCATCAACAACGCTACGGTACTCAGCGATTAGCTCCTGAGTTTGACCATATACATTGTCAATTTTAGTTTGAGACTTAACCGCAGCCTTTTGAATTTGTTGACCTGCTTTTTGCACGTCATTCAAAGGATCTGCAATCACATTGCTGCTTGCAAATGCAAATGCGCCAACCAACGCAGTTGCTACAAGACTCTTTCTGATTTTAACAGACATAGTTCCCAACCAATTAAGTAATGTTACTTTTATAATTTAATTATCCTCCGAAGAGAACAACCCTGATATCTTTTAATAGATATCAACCTTCCAATAATGCTAAATGCAATTAGCGCTGTCAACTTGATGTTTACTAATCTCTGCAAATAAATAGCTAAGTTAATGCTTAAACAAAAGTACTAGCACACAACTGTTAACATTATTGCAACTAAGCTTTTGCTTAATATTTCGATTAAAGCCTTTTGAGGGGTGTATTTATTCGCATTGTACTGACATAAAACAACATTATTGCAACATTTAGCCAAAGCTGAATTCGCACTGAAAAAAAACAAAAAAAAATATAGATAGATATAACAAAAGTTATTTTTTAAACGATTTCAGCACATTTTATCTCCCCAATAACACTTCATCTGAAAAAACAAACCATTTGTCGCACAAAAAAACAACACTGGATAATCTCTAATACCGCTCACCTTGCTTTATGCACGCAATACCTAAAGCCATTTATAAAACGTGTTTCCCATAAATAGTAATAATAAGTTTCTTTTAGCAAGGCCTGAAATAGCCAAATAGCTTTCGATAATTAGACGAGTTACATTTACCGCTTTAGAGTGCTCATTAATACTATTTAACAGTTAAATTTATTTAGTAACAAAGTTAATCACAAAAAGTTGCTCAACTTTAATAATAATGGACTATAAATGATGCCTAACGCTTCCATAATAAGCTATCAGAGGCCTATAGAGGTTCCCTTGCCCATTTATAGTTAAAGTACAAAACTTCAACCTGATTGCACTAGCAAGACTTACACTAAAATTTACAAAGATTGTTATTTGGCATCATTTTTATGTATATAAGTATCAGATCAGTTGGATAAATTGTAAGGGATGTTTTAAATGCGATAGAAAGTGGTTCGATTGTATAAGTTATTCAGATAATTGAATTTTGGGTGTGTATTAAAATAGAAGATTTAAAAATATATGAATATATGAAATTTGTGTTCAAGGATTTAAAAAGAAGGATTTTATTAATTATGTACATAGAGAGGAATTATGGTGAAACAGAGACCTGCTTCACCAAGATGAACTAGAGTTCACATAATAAATTATGCTGCTTCTACGTTCTCAGCTTCAGGGCCTTTTTGACCTTGTTTGATGCTGAATGTCACTGCTTGACCTTCGCTAAGAGTGCGAAAACCAGAACCAGTGATTGCGCTGAAATGTACAAACACGTCAGGACCATTTTCTTGTTCAATGAAACCAAAGCCTTTAGCTTCGTTGAAAAACTTTACTTTACCAGTAACCGACATACTAAATTTTCCTGTAAGTCAATAATTAAAATTCAGCCATATTATTATGGCAATATCCTCCCTGAGTCAATGCTCAAAAATATGGAGGTACAGTACAGGAACAAGTAATAACCTAACCGGTAACCTTAAACGCAGCACAATATCCGTAAATTCAATACATAAAAACTCAAAGCAAGGTAAGATTAACACATTATATTTTTTTTCGCTCTATTAATTGGGAATTATTTATTAAAAATATAAATTTGTTTCAAATCGCCTTTAACTGACTAATTTCCAAGCAAAAACTATAAAGTATTATTGTAATATATATTGCTATAAACGCGTATAAAAGCCCTCTACAACAGCAATACTGTCAAACAACGCTTCAATAACATCAAAAATACAAACAAAAAAGCCGCTTTAAAAATGAAGCGGCTTTTGGTTTAAATATAGAGTATTAACTATTTAACAGACCAATCAATAGTATCTTCTGCTTTTATAGGCACAACTTCAGAGTCGCCTAGGGTATAACTTGCAGGTACGTCCCATGGTTTTCTTTGTAATGTTATTGTATCGGCATTACGCGGTAACTCATAAAAGTCAGGACCAAAGTGGCTTGCAAATCCTTCAAGCATGTCCAAAGCTCCTGCATCTTCGAATGCTTCAGCGTATAACTCAATAGCGGCATGAGCCGTATATGCACCAGCACAACCACAAGCAGCTTCTTTTTTATCTTTATAATGTGGTGCAGAATCAGTTCCTAAGAAAAACTTTTTATTTCCACTTATAGCTGCGGCCATTAATGCTTGCTGGTGAATGTTACGTTTGAGGATTGGCAAACAGTAATAATGTGGGCGAATTCCACCCGCTAACATATGATTACGATTATAAAGTAAATGATGAGCTGTAATTGTTGCTGCTACATTGCTAGGTGCATTAACTACAAACTCTACTGCATCTTTAGTTGTAATATGCTCTAGTACAATTTTAAGTTCAGGAAAGTCACTTACCACATTCCCTAAAATCGTATCTAAAAATACTTTTTCACGGTCAAAAATATCAATTGATGAATCAGTAACTTCTCCGTGTACTAACAGCAACATATCTACTTCTTGCATTGCTTTTAAAACCGGGTAAATATTTTTGACTGATGTAACACCCGAATCAGAATTGGTTGTAGCGCCAGCAGGATACAGCTTTGCAGCTACTATTTTACCCGTTGCTTTTGCTTTCTTTATTTCATCTGGTGTCGTTTTATCAGTAAGGTAAAGTACCATTAAAGGCTCAAAGGCACCTTGTGGGCCTGCTGCCATAATACGTTCTCGATAAGAGAGAGCGGTATCAGTACATGTTGCCGGCGGAACAAGGTTTGGCATAATAATAGCGCGACCCATGTATCTGCTAATGTCTCGTACAGTATCCTTTAGCTGGTCGCCATCACGTAAATGTACATGCCAGTCATCTGGGCGAGTGATAGTAAGGGTTGTTACAGAGTTTGTATTATTGCTTGTCATTACTTTGTTCCAAGGCTGAATTTATCCGATCATAGGCATATGATGTTTTCGAGTAAAGATTTTATTAAAAATAATGCATATGTTGATGACATTACCGAGTTGTGTAATTAAAGCTTAATACTCCAATTCAATTGGGATTAGCCAATGTTATTACTTACAATTAATTAAAGTCATTCGTCATAATAATTTACAGCCAATTAAAACCACTCATCGCTTTATTTTGTACAAAATCTAAGATTAGGTTAACTTAGCTACGTATTTAAAAATAAAAAGAATAATATAAATTGCCTATGTCTTACAAAAATGATGCCTCAAGAGCACTTGAGATAAAAACTGATCAACTGAGTATTATCAATCAATTTTCATCGAGCTTATTGCAACTAGACACACTAGACGAGCTATTTGAGTATGTTACAACGCACGTTGTTAACCGTTTAGGATTTGTTGATTGCGTTATTTACCTTGCCGATAACAATGCTTATACATTAAATCAAGTTGCCTCGATGGGTATTGCTCACGCCCGTGACAAATATCAAGCCGAACGTAAAGTAATACGTTTTAGTGAAGGAATTACTGGGGCTGTTGCAACTACTGGTAAAGCCGTAATTATCGATGATGTAACAAAAGATAGCCGTTATATCGCAGATGAGCGCCCTGCCCAATCAGAACTATGCGTCCCTCTTATATATAAAGAACAAGTTTTAGGTGTTATTGATTGTGAGCACCCTATTAAAGGCTACTTTACAAACGCACACCTTGAAATTCTTACAACAGTTGCCCACTTACTCAGTGCTAAAATTAACCAGGTAAATACGGTAAATAACTTACAAAAAACAGTTGAGCAACTTAACAACGCACAAAAATTAGAAAATAGCTTATTACAAATAGCCAACCTAACCTACAAAGCTAACGACTTAGATACCTTCTTTGAAGCCTTGCATTCAATTATCAATAACTTACTTCGTGCTGATAACTTTTTTATCGCTTTATATGACAAAAAAGTAGATATACTTGACCTTGTTTATATAGTCGAAGAAGGCATAAACACCAAAACACATCAAAAAATATCTAAAGAACAGCTAAAAGACACTGCTTCATATTACCTACTGCAAACAGAGCAAACCTTATTACTCAATAAAGATGCCTTTCAAAGTCATATAGATAACGGTGATTTTAAAATGGTAGGCAGACAATCAGAGTCTTGGTTGGGTGTTCCATTTAAAACAAGTGATCGTATAAGCGGTGTTATTGTTGTACAAAGCTACGATAAAACACTGCAATACAACGAACACGACAGCGCTCTTCTAACTTACGTAAGTCGCCAAATAAGTATGGCAATTGATAGACAACTAGCCCGACAAGAGCTCGAGCATAAAGCATTGCATGACGAGCTTACCGGCCTTGCTAACCGCTCATTACTCATTGAGAGAATAAAGCATGCTATTTTACGTTTAACGCGTGCTAAAAAAAGTACTAGCCATGCCCTGCTGTATCTAGATTTTGATCGTTTTAAAAGTATTAATGATTCGCTAGGGCATGAAGTCGGAGACCATTTTCTTATAAAAATATGCGACTTAATTAAAAGTACAGTACGAAGCACCGATACATTTGCTCGTTTAGGCGGTGATGAATTTGCTATTTTTATGGAAAATATCACACATAAAAACCAAGTTAATGAAGCTTTAAACCGAATTAAAAGCGCATTATCAAAACCTCTTAATGTAGATAGCCACTTACTTCAAGCCTCTACTAGTATTGGTATTGCCTATACCGACAACATAAACGATCAAGCTTATATATTACTGCAACAAGCTGATGCTGCTATGTATGAAGCAAAATCCACCGGGCGTGGACAAGTTAAGTTTTTTAATAACACGATGCGTAAAAAACTTAAAACCCATGCCGATATCGAAAACGACTTGCAACACGGTATAGAACACAACGAATTTGAACTCTATTTTCAGCCAATTTTTACAATTACCACAAGTGAGGTTATTGGTTTTGAAGCACTTGTGCGCTGGCATCATCCTAAAAAAGGATTTGTACCACCTAATGACTTTATACCGATAGCTGAAACTACAGGGCAAATTATAAATCTTGATTTACATTTACTTGATTTAGCCGCTCAGCAGATTTCTAATTGGCACCAGCAAGGTCATCGCTTTTTGAAAGTAACGGTTAATGTATCGTCACGGCATTTTGCAAGCCTCGATTTTGTAGCGCAAATACATTCTATTTATAATAAATACCAATTACCTCTGGGTTCTTTATGTTTAGAAATTACCGAATCAGGCTTAATAGAAAATCTAGAACTCGCCACTCAAATAATAGAAGGTCTTTCACCTTTAAAAGTAAAATTGTGCCTTGACGATTTTGGAACGGGTTACTCGGCACTCGGCTACTTGCACCAACTGCCTATTCATATTTTAAAAATAGATAAAAGTTTTATTGACCACCTACAAGATTCCACCAATCCACTTGTTGAAGCCATTTTATCACTTGCGCAATCATTAAAACTTGAGGTTGTTGCTGAAGGGATAGAAACACTTGAACAATTAGCCATTTTACAATCCACCGCGTGCGACTATGGCCAAGGTTTTTTAAAGTCAAAACCGGTCACAGCCAAAGAAGCCATATTACTTATTAATAAGCCCTTATAAAAAAGCCAGCGAGTAGGTCGCTGGCTTAGGTATTACGTATATACTCATTCATTGACCTAAACTAAAGCTAAAAAGCAAAATGACTTTAGTTTTTAAACCACAACCTAAAGTAACCATTCCCCACCCCACACAGTTATTTATATAGTCAAAATTCACACTGAGGTGAAGCACACCGCAATCGATATACTTAAAATACAACATGAAGCAAACTCATCTAAAACTCATCAAACCAGTTTTTGAATGACTTTTATCGTTACTAATTCTAATATTTTCGCGATTCATAACAACAAACTGCAATAAACCACAATAAATCGCAAACTTTTAGCCATCTAGACGTTGAAACGTTTTTTGTATAGGCGTAGTATGTGGTTAATCTGAGCTGAACTCACTTTTCCCATGAGAATTTTTAAAGATGATTGGTATTAAACATTTAAAAACCATAGCAACCCTAAAAGAAACAGGATCTTTGGTTAATACAGCACGAGAGTTATTTTTGACACAGTCTGCTTTATCTCATCAAATCAAAGATTTAGAGAATAAATTAGATTGCCAATTATTTGAGCGTAAAACTCAACCAGTCCGCTTTACCCCTCAGGGAATGCTATTACTTGAGTTGGCTCACGAAATATTACCAAAAATGGAAGCGACAAAATGCCGTTTGAAAGAAAGCTTAAATCAGCCTATTTCTCAACTGCGTTTAAGTGTGGAATGCCATGCATGTTTTCATTGGTTGTTGCCTACTATTAAAGAATTTAATAACTTTTGGCCTGATATAAAAATTGATTACGAGCGCGGCTTTAGTTACGACGCTATTCCTGACTTACTAAGCGATGAGCTAGATTTAGTTTTAACATCTGACATACGTGAACCCGACACATTAGAGTACGCGCACTTATTTGATTTTAAATTGAAGCTTATTGTGGCACCGGATCATGAACTTGCTAAAAAAGCGTATGTAACAGCGCTTGATTTAAAAAACGAAACTATTATTTCATACCCTATCCCGCGTGAACGCCAAGATATATTTAAGCATTTCATTCAAAATGCACGTTTTGACGGTACGTTAAAAACGGTTGACCAAGGATTACTTATTTTTCAACTAGTAAGTGCCGGCATGGGCGTTGCCGCTTTACCTGATTGGCTAGTTACACCTTATGAAAGCCAAGGCTTAATTAAATCAATTCCTTTGGGCGCTCTTGGCCTTACTCGTCCTATGTATTTAGCGATGAAAAAAGACATGAAAGATAACCCTGTTTATCGTCACTTTTTAAATACGTGTAAGCTAAATAACGGTCGATAATCATCAATATAATGAGTAATATCGCTGTAATTAACTCTACAGCGTTTAACTCTTATGTTTGTTATTAAAAAAATGATTGGTGGCTTACTTATGCCACTGCCTCTATTTGGTTTATTTGCGTGCCTGATGCTCCTACTCGCATTTAAAGGCCGCAAATCAGCTCTCTTCTTATCTACTTTAAGCTTAATTGTATTACTTGCATTGAGCACACCCTTTATCGCCAATTTAATTATCCAAAATAATGAACCTGCGTCGCTTGCATTTAATACCCTAAAGCATCCAAAAATAGACAAAATAGTTGTACTAGGTTGCGATATAAACCCAAACCCTGCACTCAGTGCTAATAATCAATTAGGTAATTGTGCACTAACGCGCTTAGTAGAAGGTGTAAAGCTAGCAAAGCACTACCCTAATGCAGAGCTTATAGTGTCAGGCGGGGGTTATCAAAATATCACTAATAGCGGGCTTATGTATCAAACGGCAATTAGTTTAGGCGTTAATAAGAGTCGTATATCCCAAAACCCAAAAGCAATGGATACAGGTGAAGAAGCTAAGTTACTGGCATCAAAATTAGTCGACTTTAAAGTTGCACTAGTAACATCTGTGCTGCACATGCCACGCGCAAAAGACTTATTTAATGCTCAAGGTATTGAAGTCATAACCGCAGCCACTGATTATCATAATTTTGCTGCACTTCCATGGAGCAAACAGTTTATTCCCAATGCTCATGCCTTACTTGTGGTTACGCAATACAGTCACGAAGTAGTAGGAAACACATGGATAAGTTTACGCCGCTGGATAGATCCAGAGGCACTGTAGCTCATTTCGTCTAACTAACCTGAACTCTAGATAATAAATCTATCTCAAGTAGCGTTCAGGTTAATTAATAGATAGCCTAGTTAAACTGGGTTATCTATGTCTATAAATGTCACATCAAAACCATGCTCTTGAGCAAGTAACTCACCCAGAGCTTTTACACCATAGCGCTCTGTTGCATGATGCCCTGCGGCAAAAAAATCAATGTTTTGCTCACGAGAACTATGAATTGTTTGCTCCGATGCCTCACCCGTTAAATAAGCATCAATGCCTTGCTCTGCAGCTAAATCAATATACCCTTGCCCACCACCAGTACACAGTGCAATGGTTTCAATTTTAGCTGAACGTACTAAACTTGTGAGTGGGGTTCGATTTAGCACTTTTGCAATTTTATCTGCAAAATCTTCACCACTTAATGGTGTTTTTAAACGCCCTTTCATTGCTACGCTATTTGAAGTTGGCTCTAGCCCTGTTTCAATTTCAATATCCAATAACTTTGCAAGTTGCGCGTTATTGCCAACTGCTGGATGAATATCGAGTGGTAAGTGATAGCCAAATAAATTAATATCGTGTGCTAATAACGCACCTATACGACGCTTTTTCATTCCCGTTATTGGTTGGGATTCCCCTTTCCAAAAAAATCCATGGTGAACTAAAATAGCATCTGCTTGTTGCTCAATGGCAGCATCTATTAATGCTTGACTTGCGGTTACACCCGTCACAATTTTTTTAATTTCGTTTTTACCTTCAACTTGTAAGCCATTTGGGCAAAAATCTTTAATTAATTGAGGTTTTAAAATGTCATTTAGGAGTTGGTTAAATTCTCTACGTTGCATATAACTTACCTTACTTAGCACTGAATTTTGTGCAAATTTTGGCGTTTATAGCCCTAAAATGGAAGGAAAATCGCAAAAAATTGAAAAACTGTTTTAAAATAGGTATAAATACCTCTTCTTTATCTGTGTTCACAACGTATAGGGTCTCTGATGAGCAAACTAGACAAAACAGAAGTGTTATCTGCCTTTGAAGCAGCGTACGAAACTGCCAATGGTAAAAAACCTGAAATCACAACTAAACCTGGTTGGTACAGCATTGATGGCGGTAAAAATTTACGCCTAGCTGACGTAGCAGAGCTTACTAAAAAGTTAAACTCTGGTAAAACAACTAAAACGAAAAAACCAAAAGCAGCTGCGCCTGTTAAAGCACAGAAAAAAGCGCCATTCACTGTTGTTACCGAAAACGAAGAAGGTTACACAGCGGAAGAACTTTGGATTGTAATTTTAGCTCGTAAAGATCATGACTGTCGCTTACCGCGCGGTGTTGTTTAATCAACATTTATGATTTTTAAAAGAAACCGCGTTAAGCGGTTTTTTTATGTGCGCGATTTGCTAAAAAATATCTAAAAATTATATTAATTATCGTCTTCCAACCTTAATTGCACATTTAATCAAAAAAATAGAGCCTTATAAGTTGAGTAAGACTAAAAAAAGCGGCTATGTAGCCGCTTTCAAAAGATCAAAATAAATTATAACTTTTCGAAGTAAAGTGGTTCGCGCTCTTTTTTACCCATTTCACTCATTGTCTCTGCATTGAATAAGCGACCATTGATCATGGTGTAATCTACTTTATCCGAATCTCGAATATTTTTAAGCGGATCGCCATCTATAACCATTAAATCTGCCAGTTTGCCCACTTCAAGCGAGCCTACGTTTTTATCAAGCCCTAAATACTTAGCCGGATCAATTGTCGATGCACGTATAGCTTCAAGTGATGTCATTCCGCCTTGTGCAAACATCCACATCTCCCAGTGTGCACCTAAGCCTTCACGCTGACCGTGAGCACCTAAGTTAACTAATACACCTAGGTCTTGCAGCTCAGCAGCAACGCGTGCGTTATTAAAGTGATTATAGTGATGATCGGGCGCTTTAATGCGGCGCATAGAGCGTGGTAATAATTGGTTTTTAGGCACAAATTTACTTAAACGCGGATGATTCCACACATCAGTTTTATCGTACCAGTAATTTTCACCCCAAATGCCACCATAAGCCACTACAAGTGTTGGTGTATAGCCAACATCACTTTGCGACCATAACTGCTTTATATCGTCGTATATGTTCTCTACAGGGATTGAATGCTCGATACCTGTGTGTCCATCTACAATCATACTTAAGTTATGTTGTAATAATGATCCACCTTCTGGTACTACCATCATTTCAAGCATCCGGCCTGCTTCAATAACTTGTTGGCGCTGCTCACGACGTGGTTGGTTATACGATTTAACACTAAACGCCCCTACTTTTTTAAGGCGCTCTAAATGAAATTTAGCATCGTCTAACGAGTCAATATGCGACGTATAACCTGGCATATTTGCGCCATATAAAATAGTACCGGTTGAGAAAATACGCGGGCCAACAATCATGCCTGCCTTTTGCATTTCGCTTGCGGTAAATATTTCTGAGGTATCGTTTGATGGATCGTGAATTGTAGTAACACCTAGCGCTAAACCTGCAAAGTTTTTCCAGTTTTGCTCAGGTATAATTTCGTCACTTGCTTGCGAGCCATGTGCATGAGCATCAACAATACCAGGCATAATAGTTTTACCTGTTACATCAATAACCTCAGCACCTTTAGGAATGCTTATATCGCTGGCTGTACCAATAGCTTTAATATGCTTGCCATCAGTAATAATGACACCATTTTCAATAACCTTTTCGCCGTCCATAGTTATAATTTTTGCACCAGTGAGCGCAATCATACCTTTAGGCTCTGCCATTTTTTTACTGAAACCGATATTATCGCCACTTTTCACTTTAAAGTCGGCATCTTCGGCTTTGTTAATGGCAAACATCCCCTCAAGGCTTGCATGATAAAGCTCAGGCCCTAATGTCCAATAAAGCGTGTTGCTCTTAGCGCTCCAACTAATGTTTTCACCAGCACGCACTGATAACTGCTCTATTGGGAATTGACTGTCTTTAGGCCCAATATTAATTGTTTTACCACTTTGAACAAACGGCGTTACAAATACTTTAAATCGCTCAGCAAAAGCCAGATATTGCCCATCTGGTGATACTCTAAATTCAGTCGCATGCTCTGACTCGTATAGTTTGCGAACTTTTTTACTTTCAAGCTCAACTACACTAAGCGTTGGTTTTGGCCAAGGACTCATTATAAAAACGCGATCGTTTGCATCTCCAAATTGTGGTTGATAACCACTTTTTGAAATAAGCTCACTTTTACCGCCTTTTGCGCTTACGCTATAAACCCCCGGATTAAGTGACCACTTAGGGTTTAAAATACTGCCCCCCGTGGCTTTTCGATAAACAACCGTTTTCCCATCTGGACTAAACGTAGGCTCTACGTACTTGCCAGGCTCTTTAGTTATTGTATCGCCACGACCACTGCGCGCAGACACAACCCTTACAGACCCTTGTTTGTTGTCATCCCATGTGGTGTAAACTATTTTTTTACCATCGCGAGAGTACTGTGGAAATAATTCGTAATGATCAGTTTGCTTTGTTAAACGCTTAATTTTACCCGACTCTAAATCGCGTTTATAAATATGCCCAAGCGCTTCAAAAATTGCCGTTTCGCCATCTGGGCTTACTTGCACATTACGCAGCATTTTTACATCAAATTCATCAGTATCTAAGTTTTGTGTAAAGCGCACTGCTTTTTGAATTTTTTTAGTGGTTTGCACTTTAAAAGGAATGGTTTTTACAGATTTGTCTGCAACATCTAGCTTGTGAATTGTACCACCAGCCCAAAATACTAACTCTTCGTTATCGGGGGTCCATGCAATAGTTGGGTATACACCATGAATAGCCCATGTTTCTTGCATATCTCGCTCAAGCTTATCGTAAAGCTTAGTGTGCTCACCGCTAGTTAAGTCATATAAATACAAGCTAGTTTGAAAGTCATCACGCTTTATATAAGCAAGCTTTTTACCATCTGGTGATGGTGTAGGCCTAATAGCACCGCCCATCGTATCGATTATGGTTTCAATTTCACCCGTTTCACGGTCGTAGCGCTTAATTTTATAAATGCCCGCTACAGAATCCTTTGAATAATGAAAGGTTTTACCGGGTGTTGCATCATGCGAAAAGTATACATAACGACCATCAGGTGAAAACATTGGCTCACCTAAATCTTTTTGATCGTTCTCGCGTTTTGTAAGCTGTACGCCCTTGCCACCCGCTTTGTGATACAACCACACTTCACCTGCTCCCAATGAGCGGCTAGCTGTAAAGTGTTTACGCGCAACTAAGTAGTCGCCATCAGGACTCCATGCAGGACTATTTAGTAATCTAAAGGTTTCATCGGTAACAGCGTGTTGATTTTCACCATTTAAGTCCATTATCCAAATGTTATCGCCACCACCTTGGTCGGAGGTAAACGCAATACTTTTGCCGTTAGGACTAAAGCGTGGTTGCATTTGCCATGCAATATCAGAGGTGAGCTTTGTGGCTGTACCACCACTCATTGGCATCGTATAAATATCGCCAAGTAAGTCAAACACCACGGTTTTACCATCAGGGCTAATATCTATATTCATCCATGTGCCCTGATCAACGCTAATTGCAGCGTCAACAAATTGCCCCTTAGGTGAATCTACTTGCCATTTTTGTTCGTCTTTTTCAGCGGCATTTACCTGCCCTATCGCTAATGACACCGACAGCGCCAATACTGTATGAAGCATTTTTTTCATGCGTTTCTCGCTTGTTATTGTTGCAGTAAAAACTATTTCACATGATTGCAACAAAAACAAACGCAACTTGCCAGCGTTATATGATAAAGCGCGGTTTATGTAGGTTTAATGCCAAACAATAGGGTCAAATTGATAGTAATTAACGAGCATACTGTAAATTTCAGGATCGTATCGGCGAAGCTCTGCGGGTTTTTCGAGGAAGGTTTCGGTGAGTACAGCAAAAAACTCAGCTTCGTTAGTCGCACCATAGCTGTGAATAACATGCGGCATGCTATAGGCAACATGGCTTTTTAACTGGGTGAAAGCACGGCTAAATACTCGGCCCCACTCTTTGTAATCTGCTGAGCTTTTTAAAATGGGCGTACCCGTTGTTTTACCTGTTTCTTGATCGAGTTGATGCGCAAACTCATGAAATACCAAGTTATGTCCATCGCTTGGTAAACGATTACCCTCAAGTACATCATGCCAGCTTAAAACGAGCGTGCCGCCAGGCCATGACTCGCCTAGTCTTACCGTATTATGGTAACTCACAAGTCCTGCACTATCGCGAGTTGATTGCGCAGCGTAATAAGCACTTGGATATAATAAAATTTCTTTTACATTTCTATATAACGGCCACGGTTTATTAAGTACTAATACACACGCATCGGCGGCAACAATTAACTTCATTGCAGACGTTAGCCTTAAGCCATCACAACCGACAAAGCGTTTTTCGTTTAAAAACCACGTAATATGTCGCTCTAATTTTTCTCTGTCGGCGTCGGTCATTTTTTTATAGATGGGCATGCAACGCAGTAAAATATCTTTTTGCTGCGAATTTAAAGCAAAGTCTTTATATTTACTGCGCCATAATCGGTCTTGAATTGATGGCCAACGCCAGAAAATCACCACAAAAAGAATTAAAACAACAATTAACAGTCCATTTATCATGGGGATTTCCTGAGCTAAGGTATGGTATATAAATATGTCCAGCACACGTGTTTTTCAAGCATACAAGGTTATGTATTTGAATATAAAGTAATTCACATCGCATTGCTTATAGATTACTTATAAATTGTTTACTGCTTTGCACTGCCGTTACTGATGTGTTTAAAGTTAATTTTTGCAAAAGGTATCAAATGTACCTTGCAATGTGCTTATAAATTTCGCTACGTGCAAACCATCCATTAATGAATGGTGTACATCGATAGCTAAAGGCATTGTGCCTGTGTGTTTATCAAACTGACCAAATACAAATTTAGGAATGCCTAAACTCTGCCCTTCACTAAATGCATGCGAAAACGCACTAAAATTCAGCCACGGCAAAACAGATATATGAATTAAATCAGCCTGCCCTTCTGTTTGAGCAAATGCATCAGAAAATAACGGCTGTAATTTCGCTTTTTTGCTTACGCCACTTGCATGATTTGCAAACTCTTTAAACTCGCCTGTGCTGTTAAAATAACTAAAAACAAACGTATCGTTTTCAGACAACTCAACCACACTTGCGCGAACACTATTAAGTAACCATGGTTGATTATCTATTATACGTAGCATTATTGAATCGTACTCATGGCACGCTTTTAAGGTGCAATATACATACGCTTGAAAAAAAGAAAATTGATTGGTTTTGCAATAGTCGTAAAGTGCTTGAGCATCTAAACGCACACACACATTAAAGTAAGGCTGAGAAAAGTGTTTAAATAATTCAAAGTGTTGCTTTCTAGGCCAATTATCTAAATCGATAGGCTGCATGAGAGAAGTTGAGGGAGTCATAATTTGCCGCACAAAATTAAAAATAAAGTGTACCGCTGTTCAGTAACAATTGCATCAGGGTCTGTTGATCTTTCAAGGTTAAATCCGCAAAGATCAACACCCCTTAACTTACAGATAAACAAAAGGTGTGCAATTGCACACCCTTATATAAATTAGAACTTAGATCACAGACCGTTTTTAATGATCTCTTGCGCTAATTCGTCAGCAATTAAATGCGTTGATTTTTGCTCTTTTTCGCTACGGGCAAAGATTTCAGTTAACGTATTAAAAATACCTTCAACATGTTTATTAGACGCTGCTGCACTGTAACCTTCTGGCGCTGTTTCGTAATAAACATTAATAATACCACCAGCGTTAATTACGTAATCTGGTGCATATAAAATGCCTTTTTCACGAATAACTTCACCGTGGCGAGACTCTGCCAGCTGATTATTAGCACAGCCTGCAATAATAGTCGCTTTTAAACGCGGTATCGTTAAATCGTTAATAGTTGCACCTAATGCACACGGTGCATAAACATCAACATCTAAGTCGTAAATTTCATCAATGCCAACCGCAGTCGCGCCAAAATCATTAACTACGCGATCAATTGCAACTTGGTTAATATCTGTTACAAACAACTCAGCGCCCGCATCAGCTAAATGCTTACATAAACCATAAGCAACAGCACCTAAACCTTGAACAGCCACTTTCACACCTGCAAAATCTTGATGACCACGTTGATGCTGTAGCGCTGCTTTAATTCCTAAAAACGTACCGTATGCTGTAAATGGCGATGGGTTACCACTTTTACCTTCAAGGCCCAGTACGTAATTAGTTTCTTTATTCATAATAGCTACATCAGCACATGTGATGTTTACATCTTCTGCTGAGTAATAACTGCCATTTAATCGCTCTAATTGGCGGCCAAATGCACGGAATAATTGCTCAGATTTAATTTCTTTCGCATTACCTATAATTACAGATTTACCGCCACCAAATGGTAAGCGCGCAACTGCATTTTTATAAGTCATGCCTTTTGATAAACGTAGCACGTCGTAAACAGCATCTTCGTCGTTCGCATAATCCCACATTCTACATCCGCCAACAGCAGGACCTAGGTTGGTATTATGTACAGCAATAATTGCTTTTAAACCCGATTCTTCATCAGAACAAAAAACCACTTGTTCATGGTTATCAAATTCAACTCGATTAAACACAGCCACTTAAAATACTCCGAAATAGTTAACCCGTGAGAGGGTATGCGCGCTGGAAATTGCCGAGACTTTATCACTTCATATTCGAGTTCGCTATACTCGCAGAAGATAAAACCAATGAAAACATCAAGCTTAAATTAAATAACCGGATTAAAACTATTGTATAGATAAAAAATTCACAAAATCGTCATTTGTAAGTTTTAAAAACTATAAATAGAACAACCACACCAACTTACGTTTACGTGAACGTAATACAACTATTGCGTGTAAAGTTTAATATACAAGTGCTGCTTGCCCGCCACGTACTGCTGCCTATAGGTTTCCAGTAAAAAGTGAGCTTTTTCGCAAACTGGTCAGAGCTGTAAACTTGGTAATGACTCTATTTAAAAAAACAAAAAAGCGAGCACTAGGCTCGCTTTTTAAAAATACAAAACGTACGTTATTTTAGCTTGCTATCAAGCTCTTCTATTTTAGCTTTCCAGATTGCAGGGCCTTGTGTATGCGCATTGGCGCCTTCACTGTCTACTGCAACGGTCACTGGCATATCTTCTACTTCAAATTCATAAATAGCTTCCATACCTAAATCTTCAAAAGCAACTACGCGTGCTTTTTTAATCGCTTTAGATACTAAGTAAGCTGCGCCGCCTACAGCCATCAAATAAACAGATTTATGCTCTTTAATAGACTCAACAGTTGCAGGTCCACGTTCAGCTTTACCAATCATGCCTACAATGCCTGTTTTTTCTAGCATCATATCGGTAAATTTATCCATACGAGTAGCTGTTGTAGGGCCTGCAGGACCTACTGCTTCATCGCGTACCGCGTCTACTGGTCCAACGTAATAAATAAATTTATTATCAAAGTCTACGCCTTTTGGTAAACCTTCACCTGAATTGATCATATCTTGCAGACGTTTATGCGCTGCATCACGACCTGTTAAAATAGTGCCCGAAAGTAAAACGGTTTCGCCCATTTTCCATTCTTGAACATCTTTTTTAGTCAGTGTATTTAAGTCAACACGACGTGTTCCTTCGCCCACTTCAAATGTTACTTGTGGCCAATCTTCTAGCTTAGGTGCTTTTAAATTAGCAGGGCCAGAACCGTCAAGTGTAAAATGTACATGGCGAGTTGCCGCACAGTTAGGGATCATTACTACAGGTTTTGAAGCCGCATGCGTTGGTGCTGTTTTAATTTTAACATCAACAACCGTTGTTAAACCGCCTAAGCCTTGTGCGCCAATACCTAATTTATTAGCACGGTCAAAAATTTCTAAACGTAGCTTTTCTTCAGTCGTTTCTGCGCCGCGCTCCATTAGTTCATGGATATCAACCGGGTCCATTAACGACTCTTTAGCCATTACTGCCGCTTTTTCAGCCGTACCACCAATACCTATTCCTAGCATGCCTGGCGGACACCAACCAGCACCCATTGTTGGTAGTGTTTTTTCTACCCATTCAGCAACATCATCTGACGGGTTTAACATAACCATTTTACTTTTGTTTTCAGAGCCGCCGCCTTTAGCCGCAACCATTACTTCTACTTTACCGCCCGCTACTAAATCAATATGCACAACCGAAGGCGTATTATCTTTCGTGTTTTTACGCGTGCCAGCAGGGTCTGCAACAATAGATGCACGTAAAGGGTTATCTGGATTCAAATATGCACGACGAGTACCTTCATCAACCATTTGTTGAACGGTTAAATCTGTTTTATCCCACTTAACATCCATACCTACTTTAACAAAACAGGTAATAATACCGGTATCTTGGCAAAGTGGACGCTTGCCTTCAGCCGACATGCGTGAGTTAATTAAAATTTGTGCAATGGCGTCTTTAGCCGCTTTACTTTGTTCTTTGTTGTAAGCTTTTTCGAGAGCTTGAACAAAATCAAGTGGGTGATAGAACGAAATATATTGCAATGCATCTTCAATGCTATCAATAAAGTCTTGCTGACAAATTGTACTCATAGTGGTTCCTTAAGTTACCGTTACGCGTTGTCGCGTAATCTAAATCAAACCGGTGACGGTGGTTTGCACTGTTTTTTACAGCTTAGTGCTGCCAAAAAATTTGACTTATGATACCCTCCCAGCCCGTTTCGAGCCAGTTCTTAAAGGGGCAGTAAATGCTAAACAATAAAAAAAATTGTATTAAATTAGGCATAACACAAAACTGCATTGACGTTTTTGCGCATTTTTCACATTTGCCTTATGCAATTCTATTAGATTCTGCAAATAGTAATCATATAAACAGCCGTTTTGATATTATTGCCATTGAGCCGCAAAGTACCCTTGAAGTAAAAAATAATAAAAGCTTTTTAAATAATATAGAAAGTAGTGATAACTGCTTTGAAATTATGAACAATGAGCTTTCACATCTTGATAAAACAAAAGCCGGTTACGATTTACCCTTTAACGGCGGCTGGCTTGGCTACTTTGGCTACGACCTAGGCCGTACAATTGAAAACATCCCCACTCATGCTATTGAAGACATTAACCTTCCCCAAATGGCTATTGGCCTTTACTTAGATGCCCTTATTTACGACAAGCAGCAACAAAGCTGGTTTTATGTATCGCAGCCAAACACCGATCGATTAGCGCTTTATCAGCAATACTTAAATACACACGTTAACTCCCGAGTTAATACGCAGTCCTTTGCCCTAAACAGCGACTGGCAATCAAATATGAGCGAAACGGAATACGCTGCAAAGTTTGCCCAAATTGAGGAGTATTTAAAAAGTGGCGATTGTTACCAAATTAATTTAGCGCAGCGCTTTAACGCTCAGTTTGAAGGCTCCCCTTGGGCAGCTTATATTAAACTGCGTGAGGCAAATAAAGCGCCGTTTTCAAGCTTTATAAATCACCCTCAAGGGGCTATTTTATCAATTTCTCCTGAGCGCTTTATATCTGTAAACAATAACGTTGTAGAAACCAAGCCAATTAAAGGCACACTGCCGCGAAAAGCAGATGCACTAGAGGATCAACAACAAGCGAAAATACTCGCAGCATCAGCTAAAGATCGCGCTGAAAATGTAATGATTGTTGATTTACTGCGTAACGACTTAGGCAAAGTGGCAAAACCTGGCAGCGTTCACGTCCCTTCCCTTTTTGCTATTGAAAGCTTTCCGGCAGTGCATCATTTAGTAAGCACGGTAACCTCAGAACTTGATGAAGGTAAAACAGCGGTCGATCAGCTAAAAGCGGCTTTCCCGGGTGGCTCAATCACCGGTGCGCCCAAAATTAGAGCGATGGAAATAATTGAAGAATTAGAACCGCATCGCCGCAGCATTTATTGTGGTTCAATTGGTTATTTAAGTGCATGTGGAAATATGGATACGAGTATCACTATTCGCACCTTGGTGTGCCACAAAGCGCAAATTTACTGCTGGGCAGGTGGCGGAATAGTCGCTGATTCTAAAGTCGAATTGGAATATCAAGAAACTTACGATAAAGTAAATAAAATCCTCCCTTTATTAAAACAGTAGGTCGTTTTGAATAGTGAACACATTATGGCGCGGTTTCTGTTAAGCCCTACAGCTGCGCCAAATCAGTTAAAAGACACACGTAAAAAACGCGCTAGCGCTGTTATGCTACCCATTATTGATATAGATAACCATGCACATATTTTACTGTGTAAACGCCCTACTTATTTACACCATCACCCTGGGGAGATTTGTTTGCCCGGAGGCAAGTTTGAAGTAAGCGACATTACCCTTCGCACCACAGCACTTCGCGAACTAAAAGAAGAGCTAAATATTGCCCAAAGCAACGTTAATGTATTAGGTCACTTACCTGAGTATTCAACCTTAACGGGTTTTAGTATTAGCCCCTATGTGGGTTTACTCAAAAAAAACACCACCTGGGAAAATGACTATAATGAAGTACAAGCGAGCTTTTTGCTCTCTGTCACTGAATTAAATAACGAAGCTAACTGGCAACCCTTACCTTTTCAACGATTTGGGAAAACGGTTATTTTGCAAGGTTTTAAAACGCCGCATGGTTTACTTTGGGGTGCGACGGCAAGCATTATAAAAAACTTTACAAAACAACTCGCCTTACCAGTTTAAATCTTCGTTATTAGTAGTTACACAATCACAATTCCACGTTATCATGCTCGACCGTTCAAAGAGCAGCTTCGTGCTGATAAAACAAAGTAGAGACACACACATTATGATCAGTGCATTTGATATGTTTAGT
This sequence comes from Pseudoalteromonas sp. NZS37, assembly GCF_015864265.1. Taxonomy (NCBI): domain Bacteria; kingdom Pseudomonadati; phylum Pseudomonadota; class Gammaproteobacteria; order Alteromonadales; family Pseudoalteromonadaceae; genus Pseudoalteromonas; species Pseudoalteromonas sp. NZS37. The sequence continues at coordinate 497,581 of NZ_JADYXL010000002.1, forward strand.
ATTGGTATTGGCCCTTCGTCATCACACACCGTTGGCCCAATGCGCGCATCACGCTTATTTGTTAATGACCTACAAGAACAACAATTATTAGCAAATGTTACCGATATTAAAGTAGAGCTTTATGGCTCTCTTGGTCAAACAGGTGTTGGCCATGGCTCGGGTAAAGCCGTAATTCTTGGTTTAGCCGGTTACGATCCTGAAACAATTGATGCCGATTTAGTCGACGACATTTTAGCAACCATTGAAAAAGATCAGGTTATTTATCTAAACAAAACACACAAAGCTAAGTTTCCAAAACAAGGTGCTATTGTTTTTCATCGTCGTAAAACACTGCCTAAGCATTCTAATGCAATGGAAATTATCGCCTCAAACAACGGCGAAAAAGTTTACAGCAAAGTATATTACTCTATTGGCGGTGGCTTCATTGTTACCGACGAAGAGTTTGAAAACGAAAAACAGGCGGCCCTCGATATTAGAGAAGAAAATCCAGCCCCCTTCCCATTTGGTAGCGCAAAAGAACTACTAGAGATGTGTAAAGAGTCTGGGTTTAGTGTTTCTACCTTGATGATGAAAAACGAAAAAACACTGCGCACTGAAGACGAAGTAAAAGACACATTGTTCCATATTTGGAAAGTAATGATGGCTTGTATTGACCGTGGTATGCGCACCGAAGGTATTTTACCTGGCGGCTTAAAAGTAAAGCGCCGTGCGCCCAGCTTATACTTAAAACTAAATATAGAGGTCAGTAACGACCCGCTTCGTGCAATGGACTGGGTTGATTTATTTGCCCTTGCCGTAAACGAAGAAAATGCGGCAGGTGGCCGTGTAGTTACCGCACCAACTAATGGTGCTGCGGGTATTTTACCAGCTGTGCTTATGTACTATCACACATTTGTGAAAGAAGTAGACCGCGATATAGCCACGCGTTATTTATTAACCGCTGCTGCTATTGGTATTTTATATAAAAAGAATGCCTCTATATCGGGTGCCGAAGTAGGTTGCCAAGGTGAAGTGGGCGTTGCGTGCTCTATGGCTGCAGGCGCATTAACAGAAATTGTTGGTGGCAATGTTGTGCAAGTAGAAAACGCAGCAGAAATTGGTATGGAACATAATTTAGGCCTAACGTGCGACCCTGTTGGTGGCTTAGTACAGGTGCCGTGTATTGAACGTAATGCAATGGGCGCTATTAAAGCAATTAACGCTTCACGTTTAGCTATACGTGGCAGTGGCGAGCAAAAGGTATCACTTGATAAAGTGATTAAAACCATGCTTGAAACTGGTAACGATATGAAAACTAAATATAAAGAAACCGCTCGCGGTGGATTGGCTGTTAATATTATCGAATGTTAATCAGCTCGCTATAAAAAGAAGAAGCCGCCTATTTTTAAAATAGGCGGCTTTTTTATTATTCGTTTAATGTAGTGACATTATTTAACGGGTAACTCTATATCTGCAAATAACTTATCTACGTCATCTTGGTTACGTAATAAGCTTGCTCGCTCTACTCGCTCTTTAGTTAAGTGCGGTGCAAAACGTTCGATAAAATCATACATATAAGTACGTAAAAAGCTGCCCTTTCTAAAACCAATTTTGGTCGTACTAGCTTCAAATAAGTGGCTTGCATCAATACACACTAAATCGGTATCGCTTACTTGATCTATCGCCATTGAAGCAACAACACCAACTCCTAAACCCAGTCGTACGTATGTTTTTATAACATCAGCATCGGTTGCGGTAAATACAATGTGTGGTTCAAGCCCGTGTGCGCTAAACGCTTTATCTAACTCTGAGCGGCCCGTAAAACCAAATACATATGTAATAAGTGGATATTGAGCAATATCAGCCACAGTTAAACTATTTGCCTTTTTAGCGAGCGGATGGTCTTTAGCGACAACAATACTGCGATTCCAATGGTAGCAAGGCAGCATAACTAAATCTGAATACAAATGCAGTGCTTCTGTTGCAATAGCAAAATCGGCATCACCGCGTGCTGCAGCATCCGATATTTGCTGTGGAGTACCTTGGTGCATATGAAGCGATACCGCAGGGTATTTTTTCATAAACCCTTGAATTACGTTAGGCAAAGCATAACGAGCTTGGGTATGTGTTGTAGCAATATTTAACTTACCTTGATCAGGTAGCGTATGCTCATTAGCAACGGCTTTAATACCTTCTACTTTAGAGAGTATTTCACGAGAAATATTAATAATATCTTCGCCGGCACCGGTTACATGCGTTAAATGCTTACCACTGCGACCAAAAATTTGCACACCCAACTCATCTTCTAACATGCGTACTTGTTTAGAAATTCCTGGCTGCGAGGTAAATAAACTCTCAGCAGTCGCTGAAACATTTAATTTATGATTTTGTACTTCTACGATGTATCTGAGTTGTTGTAATTTCATGGCTGCAAATTTTAACGTTATTATTCATATTATTTATAAAGGCAATACCGCTTAAAACCAAGTGTTATTTACGTAAAATAGCACTTTAGGTCTTTAGGTGTGCAATTATCTGATTAGAGCTCAAGGCTAGCATAATAAATATGCTTCAGGTAGCGATGATTATTCAGCTTTAGTTTATAAGCCCTTAGGCTTACTGCAGTTTATAAAGAGCTCAACCTATCAATTTTTTGGTATATTTTTTAAGTTAATCGGCGCAAAGCTACCCTGTTAACGTATATTTAATGTAAGATTAAATAATTAGGTTATATATCCGAGAATTACACCATGATCGTTTCTATTATAATAGTGCTTATAGTTGCATTGATTGTGATTGCACTTTGGGTAAGTGCTGTACAACAACACAAAGAAAAACAAGAGGCAGAACGCCGTAAAGAGCTTACAAAACAAAAAGCTATAATAGAAGAAACAGAAGAAGCACTAATGAATAGTGCTAACATCCCCCTTTCTGAAAATCTAATTCGTACATTACAGCGCCGTATTTACGAAGCCTTAAATACAATGGTTACTAACTCGCAAACATCTAAAGCACTTAAAAGCCGCTTAAGTGAAGCAAAAACGCACTTATCTAATCCAGTTCAAGATAATAGCAGTGAAGCTTTAACGCTACCGAGTAATGACAAACAACTTGTAGGCCTAATTCAGGGCATTAAAAAATTACGCTCAATTTTACGCTCTGAACACAGCAAAGGTCGTATTGATAGCCAAGTTTTTGTTTTAGAAGATAAACGTCTCGAAAAACTACAACTGCGTATTAATATTGAAAGCCAAATAAAACGTGGCTTGTCTGCCCGCTCAGCCAGTATGGTTGGCTCTGCAAGACAGTACTTTGAAAAAGCGCAGGCAACACTCAGCGCAGTTACCTACTCTGATGAATATGTAACAACAAAACGGCTAGAAGTTGAGGGTTACTTAGAGGCAATTAGTGTTGAACTGAGAGCTTCTAATGCAAGCGCACTTAAAAAGAAAACAGAAGAAGAGCAAGACGACTTAGATATACTGTTTGCTCCTAAAAAGAAATGGTAGTGCTTTTATAAAAGCATTAAAAAAGCCTGCACAAATTAAAATTTGTGCAGGCTTTTTTGTATTTTTTGTTAGCTATTAAGACAAAAATGCAAACTTGAAAACAAACAAGGCTGTTAATATCCAAACACTAATACTGACTTGATCTTGCTTACCGCACAAGACTTTAACCGCCGTATAAGATATAAAACCAAGTGCAATACCGTGCGCAATCGAAAACGTTAATGGTGTCATTAGTAATACCACAGTAACAGGAATTGCATCGGTCATATCATCCCAGTTTACAAACTTTAAATTTTGCAGCATCAGCACAGCGACATATAAAATAGCGCCTGCCGTAGCATAAGCCGGTACCATTTGTGCAAGCGGTGCAAAAAACATCATTAGTAAAAAGCAAATGCCTACAACTACAGCTGTTAAGCCAGTACGTCCGCCAACAGATACACCAGCAACCGATTCTATATACGATGTGGTCGTAGACGTACCTAGCATCGCACCTGCAATTGTTGCTGAGCTGTCAGCACTTAATGCGCGCCCTAAACGAGGCATGTTACCTTTTTCATCAGCTAAACCTGCTTTTTGAGTTACCGCAACTAATGTACCCGAAGTATCAAAAAGATCGACAAACAAGAAAGCAAAAATAACACTCATCATTGATATATCAAAAGCGGCTGCAAAATCTAGCTGCATAAAAGTAGGCATTATTGATGGTGGCATAGCCATAACACCGTGATATTCAACAAGCCCCAAACTTAAAGCAATGCCAGTCACTAATAAAATACTAATAAGCACGCCACTTTTAAAATCGCGGTATAAAAGCGCTGCAATTACAAAAAAGCTTAATATAGCCAATAACGGTCCTGGAGAAGTAATGTCGCCCAACTGTACTAATGTTGCCGGGCTTGAGACAATAATGCCTGCATTTTTAAGGGCAATTAATGCTAAAAAAGCACCTATACCCGTTGCGATTGCTCGCTTGAGCACCAGAGGTATGGCATTAATAATCCACTCTCTGACTTTAAATAAGCTTAAAAACAAAAATATACAACCGGACATAAATACAGCCCCTAACGCGGCTTGCCAGGTATAACCCATTCCTAATACGACACCATACGTAAAAAAGGCATTTAGTCCCATACCAGGCGCTAATGCTAATGGATAGTTAGCCCATAAACCCATTATAAAACAGCCTATCGCAGCTGCTATACATGTCGCTACAAATGCAGCCCCTTGATCCATCCCAGCCTCTGCGAGCATAGCCGGGTTTACAAATACAATGTATACCATAGTTATAAAGGTAGTTAGGCCAGCAACGCATTCGCGTTTAACTGTTGAATTATTTTCGCTCAGTTTAAATAAGGCTTCGAACATAATAAACTTGTGATAGTAAAAAGTGGCGAGATTTTAACATAAAAATTATCTTTTACAGGACATTTTACCTTGCTATATACTAAACTGTTAGAGTAGTTAAAATAATAAATGAACCAATATGCTTAAAACAACACCTTGTGAGCAAGACTTAGAGCAACAGCTAGATAATATTTTAGGTTTTGTTACTCAACCCGAAAATACCTCTGTGCCCGTTGATAATAAAAAAGATGAGCAAAGTACGTTAAATAAAGCCCTATATTATTTAAAAAATAATCAAGCTCCATTGGCTGCAAAATGGATGCGACTTGCTGCAATGGCGGGAAACCATAGAGCACAGTTTTATTTAGGTTTATTCTTTGTGAAAGGTGAAGGCGTGCCACAAAGTGTATTTCATGCTGTAGCTTGGTTAAGCTTAGCAAGTAGCCAAGGGTACGCCCCTGCCACTGCAGCGGTTACAGATATACGCAAACATATCGAAACTAAGCGATTTAAAGATGCTCAATGTTATGCGGCAAGTTTGTACGAACAAATCCACCAACTCCAGTTTTCTCATATGATCCCTCGCACGAGTGAAAACACATAAGCTAACTATGATAGAAGTACTGTATGCAGTGTAAAAAAATACTGTATATGGTTACAAAGATAATCCTATACAGTATAAAACCCCAAAATGAAGACACTGCTCAAAAATTTATTTTTAGAATACCCTCTCAAAAATAATTCCATAACAATCTGATTAATAAAGAATTATAAATTAAAAAAATAAAAACAATGATCAAAAGCTGAATAACTGTACAAATAAATAGCATAAAAGGCTTGCACGAAAGCACTGTATAAACTACTGTATATGAATACTGTATAAAAACCCAGTGAGTGAAATTATGTTACAGCCTATTACCGTAAGAACAGTTAAAAGTTACCAACAAGATGAGCAAAGCGATTGCGTGAATTTGATTCAAATTGAAGATGAAATTTCAGCGACCTTTGAGCTTTTAAAAGTATTACACCAATACAATAGCTCTAATGCATGGACGTTACTAATTGCTCCAGATCATGTACCTAGCAAAGCTTTACTTGACTCATGCTCTATTGATACAAGTAAATTACTTGTTATTAGACAAAAGCACCTAGTAAATTTAGAGTATGTATTAAATTCTGCATTACATAACGGAAACTTTGCAGCGGTAATTACCTGGACCGATATAGTTAATAACCAACTACTTACGAATCTATCGTTCGATTTAAGTAAAACGAATACAAAACTATACTGTTTTACTAAAAAGTCTCAAACAACAGAGATATCACTCGCCCAATAAGCTTGTTAAACTAATGTTTTAGACTTTGTATTATTATTATGACTTCACTCAATACCACATTATGTTTTTGCAGCAGTGGGCACAATTATGCCGATTGCTGTGAGCCGCTTCACTTATCTGTTAAGCAAGCTGATTCTCCTGAACAACTTATGCGCTCACGATTCAGTGCTTATGTTATTAAAAATGCAGAATATGTTTATCAAACCTACGCAAAAGAAAAACAAGCTGAAAATCCGGTTAAAGAAATCAATGATTTTGCTAACAGCTGTCGATTTATAAATCTTGATGTAATTGGGTCAAGCCATGATGGAGATACCGGCACTGTAGAATTTAAAGCCCAATATTTTTATCAAAACTTATTTTGTGAGCTTCACGAAAAATCGCAGTTTATTAAAGAAAATACTCAATGGTGTTATTTAGATGGCACTATATATCCTGTTGAAGATATTAAAGTGGGCAGAAATGATGACTGCCCATGTGGTAGCAATAAAAAGTACAAAAAATGTCATAGCGTGTAATAAATAATCTTATTTAATATTTATCACCTACAAGGTGTTTTTAAGTGGCAAAGTGATTTATTAGCTAGCTAAACTTAAAAACACACTTGGTTACGCCCTTGCATTTTGGACTCATACATTTTTTCATCTGCGATCTGCAAGGTGTTTTTGTTATTTACGTACGGTTGTAGGGTTGCACCGCCAATACTAATAGTCACAAAGTCATATTCTGAATATCTGTGTAATATTCCTAAATCGACCACATTTTGTTTAATTTTATCAGCAACACAAATTGCACCTTCAGTGCTTGTATGCGGTAGAACAACTACAAACTCTTCGCCGCCGTAACGCGCAACAAAATCGGTTGGCCTTTGCAAACTATTAGTAATAGTTTGTGCAACAAGGTTTAAAACCGTATCGCCTTGCACATGACCATAAAGATCGTTGTATTGCTTAAAGTAGTCTATATCGATGAGTAATAGTGCATAGTCGACTTTTTCTCGTAAGGCGCTTCGTTCCATTTTAGAAAAATGCGCATCAAAATAACGACGATTGAATACCTTTGTTAAATCATCTAGAAATACTTTTTGATTGAGTAAGTCATGTTGCAGTTTCATCGTAATATGGGCGCGCACTCTTCTATATAAAGTTTCCGAGTTAGTTGGTTTCTTTATAAAATCTACAGCCCCTGCTTCCCAGCACTCTTCTTCTTGATTTTCAGATGAGGTTACAAAAATAACGGGGATATCTTGTGTTTCAGATATATTTTTTAATTTTAGACATGTTTCAATACCACTCATTCCTTCCATATTAATATCGAGTAGTATTATATCTGGCGGATTATGTTTACAAATTTCAATCGCATCCTCACCACAGCTCGTTGTTGTTACACTAAAATGCTCTGATAATATTTTTTTTAATACAATTAAGCTTAATAGCTGATCGTCAACGACAAGTACCTTAGAGCTCTTTAAGCTTAATTTCAATTGGTGGTCAGAGTAATTTATCGGCATGGTACAACTGTTTTGTTTTTTTAATTAAACACACCCTATATCACTACATTTTGTTATGCAAATGTTAATAAAGTAAAATTCTACTTATTAGTTATTAATAAAAATGATTTAAGGTGAATCTTTAATGCATAAAAACAAAAAATGAGCCACTTGGGCTCATTTTAAAACTTCGAACACTTAATTAAATTAAGTGTTATTCGTCATCATCTAAATCTAACTGTTGACGTTGAGCAGGTCGAGCTAAAATCTCTACATAGAAAGAGGTCAAACCTTGCTTTTCAATTTCGCCAATTTGGTTACTTAATTCAGCAACGTGCACAACTTGCGCATCTTCAGCTGTGTTACCAAACTTACAGTCAAATGCCCAATAGTCAGCATCTTCAGGTAGCGTTTTATTACGCTCTCTTTTCAAATATTTTTTCACTTCGTGCTTTGCAGCATCAACCATACGAGGGTATTTGATTTTCTCGTGATTTAGCGTGAATGTTTTCTTCATTACGTTCCTAATTACCTTGGTTTAATGATAATGGCATTTCATGTCATACCATTTGACGCCATTATAGCAATTGCATTTAATTTTTGGATGCTTTTTTTTCATTAAATCAATTATTAGCAAATATATAAAGCAGACCCGTTATAAAGCATATATTAACTGGTGATTATTACAATCATATATCACACCGCAATGAGCTGAAGTGGTTGATGTAATGCATCATTATTAAGGCTGTCGTAAAAAGCAGCTGCATCTATAGGGGGATTAGCTAGTTGGGTTTGTTCGCTTTTAATTCTTCTTCTGACGGCAAGCTCACAGTTATCTATTATATTAAGTGGAATATGCTTATCATCATTTCTAATCGCAAGTGGTTCAGGGCTTAAGCATTGTCTTAACTTAATACTAGCCATACCACAGTGCTCTCCTTCTTGAGATATTAATGATGCATTGAATTGTCCAACCAACATATTATATGCATCAGGGGCTAAAAGTTGCTTTGGACCTGCGCCAAATTGCTTTCTTAACGCCTCTTCTTCTATAACTAAATTATCTGTTTCAGTTTTTGGTAAATGAAATTGACTAAAGTCGAGTGCGTCATGTGACAGCATCGCTAATAATAGTGCAAATTCGCCACGGCGATTTTCATGCACACTATTATTGAGTCTACTGTTTAACTGACTCTCTGTGATTAACAAATCATCTATTTGCATAGTCTTTAGCCGATTGTGGTAACTGATAGATATTTATCGGCTTTATTTCAATTTTCTTTAGCTTTTTTCTTTACTTAAATACGCAATTTGCTATTATCAGCGCCGTTGCATTGGAGGGGTTCCCGAGCGGCCAAAGGGATCAGACTGTAAATCTGACGGCTCAGCCTTCGCTGGTTCGAATCCAGCTCCCTCCACCACTTNGCTCAGCCTTCGCTGGTTCGAATCCAGCTCCCTCCACCACTTTTCTTACCGCTAAGTTAAGTGGGGCCAAATGCAATAAAATTAGTGTGGAGGGGTTCCCGAGCGGCCAAAGGGATCAGACTGTAAATCTGACGGCTCAGCCTTCGCTGGTTCGAATCCAGCTCCCTCCACCACTTCTCTACTATTCCTATATTCCTATATTCCTATATTCCTATATTCCTATATTCCTATATTCCTATATTCCTATATTCCTATATTCCTATATTCCTATATTCCTATATTCCTATATTCCTATATTCAGCAACATCAAAACACCCACTGTAAACTCATACCATTTTGTTTTAACCAATTAGATGATGTTTTGTAATCGGGGAAAAACGCCTCTACTCGCTGCCAAAAAGCTTTGCTATGATTTAAATACTTTAAGTGGGCAAGCTCATGAACAATCACATAATCTATAGCGTGGTAAGGAGCACCTATAAGATGTAAATTAAAAGTGAGTTCTCGCTTGCTATTACAACTCCCCCACTTTCGTTTATAAACACCTATTTTTAAATCATTTGGCAACTCTTCACCCATTTGAGTACAGAAATACGCTAAACGCATCTCTATGTATGCAATAAGCTGCTCTTTTAAATAAGTCTCTAATAGCTGTCGATACTTTTGATTAGTGTTTTTAACTCGAGGAGATATTGTAATAAGTAAGTGGTCATCATACGGGGTTACTTTGGAATCTTGGCCTGAGTCCAATTTCAAATAAATAGTTTCTGAAAAAACACTTATTTTTTTAGATTCAAAAGGGTACTGCTTAGTGTCATCAATTGACAATTGTTTTTTTAATTGTTCTGCAACCCACTCTTGTTTGTCAAATAACCAAGTATCAATGTGTTTTTTTGCGACAAAATGTGGCGCATACACAGTTACCTTTTGACTATGCACTTTTATTGCGACTGTTTTGCGTCTAGTACTCTTTTTTAGTTGATATTCAAACACGACTTAAACTCTAAATATAGCATCCGTTTATATAATCCATATTACCATCAATTTTAAACTCTTAGGCATACAGTCGCACCTAACTCCTAATCCACTTTATTATAATAAGCTATAGATTGAGCCGTCTGTTTTATTTGAATTGAAAGTTAAAATATTTTATTTACTTCAATAACAAAAAATAAATAAACTTGGTTAAAATTCGTCACTTTATGGCGCGATTAGAAATAACGGTTCATTTATTAGTAAATTAGATTAAACTTGTAAAATAAAGATTATATTTCGAGCCGTTATGCTATCAGCTTTCTTCATTACAGACCAAGATCCAAGCCTAATACTCAATGGGGTTTACGACCCTCTTCTAGTCTCAATGTCTGTATTAATAGCCATTTTTGCTGCTTTTTTTACTACTAAGCTCATTGATTTAGCAAAAGAGACTAAATTCCCTCGTTATCAACGTTTAGCAAATATAACTGCAGCAACTGTATTTTCTTCTGGTATTTGGAGTATGCACTTTATAGGTATGTTAGCTTTTTCGCTATGTACTAATATAAGCTACGATCCAACAATCACACTACTCTCTTTTCTTCCTGCTTTATTAGCATGTCAGTATGCGGTATCAATACTTGTAAATAGTGATGGAAACTTTAGAGTGCTCAGCATTTGCTCCATCTTACTAGGGGCTGGTATTGGTACAATGCATTACAGCGGTATGGCTGCAATGGAGCTTTCCCCAATGTTGCGCTATGACCCACTGACCTTTGGCCTTTCAATTTTAGTTGCTGTCGCTCTTTCGTTTATAGCGTTATATAGCCGCTTTAATCTTGAAAAATTTTTTCCAAAACTATCATACCTACAAAATAGAGCCATCAGCGCTATAATATTAGGCTTTGCTGTTGCTGCTATGCATTATATGGGCATGGCATCTACACGCTTTGTTGCAACATCTCCTCTTTTATATGACGACGCAAATGCTTCTGCTGGGCTCACTTTTGTAGCCATCGCGGTTGCAACTGCAACAATTGCCATTACAAGCGTAGTAGCGGTACTTAATGGCATGGTCAGATATAAAATGTTACTTGAAGAAAAGTCAGCCGACGAGTCTCGCTTAAACGCAATTTTAGGCACAGCCATTGATGGAATCGTAACGATTGATCACACCGGCATTATTTTGAGCTTTAACGAATCAGCCAGTAAAATTTTTGGCTGGCACGAAAATGAAGTACAAAATCATAATATTAAAATGCTAATGGATGATGCTATCGCGATGCATCACGATAGCTACCTTTCTAAAGCTAAAAATATTGATTTAGGTAAAGTAATCGGTGTTAACCGTGAAATTTTTGCAAAGCATAAAAATGGCCACTTATTCCCGATTCGTTTGGGGATTGGAGAAGTTAATCAGCCAGGGCAAAATCCTCTATACGTAGGCTTCATAACCGACTTATCAGAGCAACGAGCTTTACAAAAAAGCCTTGAAGAAAAAGAGCAAAAATACCGCTCTTTAATGGATAACATGCCAGGTGTGGCTTTTAGGTGTAAATTTGATGATAACTGGACTATGCTTTTTATCAGCCCGAGCATCAACGAGTTAACGGGTTATAACCCTAATGAATTTACTGAACATTGCATTGAATTTAACGATCTAGTTTTAAAATCAGACCAGCAACCTATTGTAGATGCCGTCACAAAAGCCGTAGAAGAGAAACGTCAGTATTCAATCGAATACAGAATTCGCCACAGAAGCGGTAAAATCTTATGGCTTTTAGATAAAGGCAGCATCGACTTTGATACCCAAGGCCAAGCAAAGTGGATTGATGGTGTTTTAGTCGATATTACAGAACGCAAAGAATATGAAGAAAAACTAGAGCAAGCTAAATTTAAAGCTGAAGAAGCTGCTTATGCAAAGCAATCTTTTATGGCTAATATGAGCCATGAAATACGCACCCCAATGAATTCTATAATAGGTTTTAGTGACTTGTTAATGGATACCCCACTTGATCAAGAACAACAAAAGCATTTAGTTACCGTAAATAATGCAGCGCGTTCATTGCTTAGATTGTTAAATGAAATTCTCGATTCCGCAAAACTAGATCGCGGTAAGCTCACTATTGAGCCAATACACTTTAGTTTAAAGCCAGTAATAGACAGTATTATTTCTACTTTTTGGCTAGAAGCTAAAAAGAAAGATTTAGAACTTAAACTTCATATTAAAGAATCAGTAAGTGCTACTTATTACGGTGACCCAGATCGACTCAGGCAAGTACTTACTAATTTAATTGGTAATGCTATTAAGTTTACCGAAAAAGGCTCTGTTACCGTAACTGTTGCTATAACACAAAATCAGCATCTGTTTTTTGAAGTGCAAGATACCGGTATTGGTATTGCAAAAGATCGTATTCAAGCAGTGTTTCAACCTTTCGAACAAGCCGATGGTACTACTACTCGCCGTTTTGGTGGTACAGGTCTTGGTACTACCATAAGCAAACAACTTGTAGAGCTTATGGGCGGAACAATAAACTTAGTAAGTGAGCTAGGTAAAGGCACCTGCTTTTACTTTTCATTGCCGCTTACTTTAGGTGACGAAACTAAAATAGATCATTTTGATGGTCTACACACACAACTGCCTGCACTTAGGGTGTTAGTAGTTGACGATATAGAGCAAAATACAGAACTACTTTCTTTACTCCTGTCACGCGATCAACATGCAGTTACCAAGGCATCTAACGGACTTGAAGCGATTAAAGTATTTGAAGAACAAGACTTTGATGTCATTTTAATGGATATACATATGCCATTGTGTGATGGCATAGAGGCAACACAAAAAATAAGAGCAATAGAAAATCAAAGACAAATTAAATACACGCCAATTATCGCGCTCACAGCCAGTGTATTACAACAAGATAAGCTTACGGCTAAAAAAGCAGGCATGAATGGCTTTGCAAATAAACCCGTCGATATAAATCAGCTAAACCAAGAAATAGCACAAGTGCTTGGTCTTGGTATTGCAAAAGAAATGGTTATATCGCAAAGCGATCCTAAAGCGCAGCATATAGATTTTGAAAAAGGGTTAGCCCTTTGGGGTTCTAAATGTAAGCAACTTACAGAGATTACTAAATTTATTAGTGACAGTAATAAACGGTTCGAAACATTATTCAGTGATAAATTATCAAACATAAAAGATGTCGATAGCACCATTCACACACTTAAAGGTGTTGCTGGTAACTTAGGCCTAATAACATTAATGAAGTTATTAACCGATTTAGAGCAAAAACAAAGTGACGCTAAAGTTATTAGTACTTTAGACGATATAAAAAACGAGCTACTTGTCATCTCACAACTGCTGTCATCTAATACTTGCGATAAGCCAAGTAGTAAACCTGAAGATAATAGTTCTGACACGCTATCAATTGATGAAATTAAGTCACTGTGTAAGACGCTTAATCAAGATGCACAAAATGCAGAATTAAATGATGAGCTACTAGCAAAACTGCAACGCGGCATACCTTCAATCTATAAAAATGAAGTTGATGATATAGCCGAGGCCTTTGATGAATTTGATTTTGATAAAGCACACGTAATACTAGAAACCTTACTTGAAAAACTAACAAACAATGAGTATTAATTAATGGATTTTACAACAGATAGGCCACGAGTATTAATTGTTGACGATGAGCCTGCAAATCTAAAAGTAATGCGCGAAGTGTTAGGTAATCAATATCGTATGTCGTTTGCTAAATCGGGTGATGCCGCATTGGCACTACTTGAAAAAGAACTACCAAAGCTAATTTTGCTAGACATAATGATGCCAGATATGAATGGGTTTGAAGTCTGCCAGCGGGTAAAAAACAATCCTAAAACGTCTCATATCCCCATTATTTTTGTGACAGCTTTGGGGGACGAAAATGATGAATTTAAAGGTTTTGAACTTGGTGCCGTAGATTATATTACTAAGCCAATAAGCCCTGCTATTGTAAGAGCTAGAGTTAAAACTCACTTATCGCTAGTGCAAGCTGAGCAATTAAAACAAGCACATGTAGATTTAGTACAACGCCTAGGCCGTGCTGCTGAATATAAAGATACTGACACTGGCGAACATATAGTGCGTATGAGCCAATACAGCAAAGTATTAGCATTAGCGCTAGGTATGGATGAGCAAAGTGCAGAGCTTTTACGCCAAGCCGCCCCAATGCACGATGTTGGGAAAATAGGTATCCCTGATGCTATCTTACTCAAGCCAGGCAAGTTAACTTCTGAAGAGTTTGAACATATGAAGAAACACGCCATAATTGGTGCACAAATATTAGCAAATTCTTCATCGCCATTATTACAACTCGCTCATAAACTTGCTATTGAACACCACGAAAAATGGGATGGTTCAGGCTATCCTAACGGGATCAAAGGCGAAGAAATATCAATTGAAGGTAGAATTGTTGCCGTTGCTGACGTTTTTGATGCTCTGACTTCAAAACGCCCTTATAAAGAGGCATGGAGTGTAGAGAAAACAGTTTTGCATATGCAAGAGCAAGCAGGAGCTCATTTTGATCCCGCTCTAATCGAACTATTTGTGAAAGAATTAGACGATATTCTTGCTATAAAAAATTCAAATCAAGAAAGCTAATTCTTTTTAGCACTGTGAGAGCCAAGCTCAACATTTGGGTAACAAGATTTTATATAACGATAGTCATGTGACGTAATTTCATGGCTATTGCCACTTTCATCTTTAAAGTACATAGAAAACGTTACACCATGATCTGCTAAAACTACTTTTATATTTAAACTCTCAAGATGAATACGCCATTGAATAAATTGATCCCCTGAGGCCAAAAATGCAATCCCTTTACTACGCCCCTCACCTTCAAAAAGTGCTAAACGAGTTGTTGAACTCGCATCTTCAAGTGTTAAAGGGCCGCGTCCGTCCTCATCCCAAAAGGCAAGCTCGGGTACTACACTAAAACCTAAAACACGCTCATACCACTTAACGGCATCAACCAAGTTATCAACATTTAAATGGCAATGATCAATCCCAGATAATTTAGGTATGCTTGTATTATTCACGTTACTCACCTATTTCTGACTTTAATTGCTCTAAAAAGTCATGCATATACCTTGTACGCCTGTTCGCTTCTGCTTTAGCAGATGGCGTATTCATACTATCGGCAATATGTAATAACTTTATAAAAAAGTGATCAAGCGTGTATGTTTTATCATCAGCCTCGCGTTCAATACAAAAAGGGTCTTCTGGGTTATACAATAACCGAGAAATTGATCCGCCTACTTTCATGCATCGACTCACTCCAATAGCGCCCAATGCATCCATTCTGTCAGCATCTTGTACTATTTGCGCTTCAACTGTTTTAATTTTTATATTTGCGCTGAAACTATGAGCGGCAATGGCATGATGAATCTCATCAAAAAGTGACTCGTCATAATTAATAGATTTTAAAAATTCCAATGCCTTATCGGCTGCCATAGTAGAGGCTTTTGCGCGATCAGGGTGATTTTTAGCAACTGCCACGCAATCGTGCATCCACGCTGCAGGTAATACCACCGACATGTTTGCCTGCTCTGCATTACATAGCTGTATCGCAACACGCACCACGCGTTCTATGTGGGTAATATCGTGAGCTACATCGGCATGCACTAAAGAAGTTATAAATTCTCTACATTGTGAATTAAGTATTTTTAAATCGGGGCTTAAAACGGCGTCAGGCACTATTAGGTTCCAAAAGCTAATGAATCGGTAAATTATCCGTACTTTACCGTGCTTTATGCCCCCCTTGCAAAACATTCATTGTATGTTGCTCCTTGCTTGACTAAAATACAGCGCTTATTTATTACTACTGAGAAGCCTTATGTCATCTGCCGTTTACCTACAAGCTGGTCGCGATAAATCATTAAAAAGAAAACACCCTTGGTTATTTTCAAAAGCCATCAAAAAAATTAAAGGTAAACCTGGATTAGGCGACACAGTAACGATTCACGATAGCGAAGGTAAGTTTTTAGCAACTGCTGCTTACAGCCCTCACTCACAAATTCGCGCACGTGTTTGGAGCTTTGACGAAAAAGAAGTAATCGATCAAAACTTTTTTGAACGCCGTTTACGTCGCTCATTAGAAGCACGTAGCCAAGTAATAGAAGAAGGCGGATTAACAGGGTTTCGATTATGTGCTGCGGAGTCTGATTACTTACCAGGCGTTACAATCGATAAGTTTGATAACGTATTAGTATGTCAGCTACTAAGTGCGGGTGCTGAGCGTCATAAAGGCGAGATTGTTGGCGCGTTGATGTCTATTTTCCCGGGTTCTAGCATATACGAGCGCTCAGACGTAGAAGTACGCACTAAAGAAGGCTTAGAGCCAATAAAAGGCGCTCTTTGGGGTAACGAACCAACACAGCCGGTACTTATTGAGGAAAACGGTTTTAAAATTGAAGTCGATATAATTGATGGACATAAAACGGGCTTTTATTTAGACCAGCGCGATAGCCGCGCCGCACTTGAGCGTTTTTCAAAGGGTAAAACGGTACTTAACTGTTTTAGTTATACAGGTACATTTTCGCTGTACGCCCTGCGTGGTGGATGTGAGCATGTAACTAACGTAGACGTATCTCAACCCGCTTTAGATACAGCAAAACGTAATGTTGAGCATAATAACTTAGATTTAAATAAAGTAAGTTTTGTTAAGCAGGATGTATTTAAGTTACTACGCCAATACCGCGACGAAGGTAGACAGTTTGATACCATCGTAATGGACCCACCAAAGTTTGCTGATAATAAAGCGCAGCTAACCGGTGCGTGTCGTGGTTACAAAGATATCAACATGATTGCTATGCAAATACTAAAGCCAGGTGGAACATTACTAACGTTCTCATGCTCTGGTTTAATGGAACAAAACTTATTTCAAAAAGTAGTAGCCGATGCAGCACTTGATGCAGGTAAAGACCTACTTATAATGGAGCGATTAAACCAGGCAGCTGATCACCCAATTGCTGGCAGCTACCCTGAAGGCTTTTATTTAAAAGGCTTAATCTGTAAGGTTTTTTAATATCTACTATTGAGTTTAACTGGATTCAACTTAGTTAAACTGAATGATTTCAAGACCTGCTGTTACCGTGCCATCATCTTCTTTGCTGGCACGTATTACTTTAGCTGTTGCATTTAAAGGCGCAATACTTGGGTGAGTCGAATCAATGTTCACCGTCAATAATGTATTAGGTTCAAGTAATTCATCTAAATGAATTGATAAACCTGTTGCACTTAAATCTACGCACTCTGCGGCAAAACTTAAACCCGCTATTGGTTCTATCGTTGTTAAATTTGCAGGTGTATTGATCTGCATGCGTCTAAAATTTCGCTTATCATCAGTAAACATACGTTACCTCTAAAAAACCGTGTTAATTTCTTCCAACAAAGCACCCACTGAAAATGGCTTTACAACATATGCGTTACAACCAGCGTCAAACCCTGCTTGTTTTTCAGATGGAGACTCTAGGCCCGATACCATAACAACAGGAATATTTTTTGTTTCAGGTGTGTGTTTTAGCATTCGGCATGTATCATAACCATCAAGACCAGGCATACAAACATCAAGCAAAATTATATCTGGCGGACTCGCAATTGCCGATGCAAGACAGCTTTGCCCTGAATCTGCATAACTAACATCAAATTTCGACGCGAGTGCTGCTTTGAGCATTTCAAAATTAAAATACTCGTCGTCTACCACTAAAAGTCGCTTTGTTTTATGTTCAATCGATGAGGACATAACTATGTCACTTCCTTTTCAAAACAAAAATAAATCCTCCTATTAAGGTACTAAGCTTAATAGAAAATGCAAGTTTTATTCTATCTCTTTTATCGCATTAAGTACTCGCTTAGCCGAAATTGGGTAAGGAGTTCCAAGCGTTTGAGCAAATAGCGACACTCTAAGCTCTTGTTGCATCCAAAAAATAGCGGTTACTTCTTGTGGAATAGGCAAGCCTTTAGGCGTTTTATTAACTACTTTTTTGTACTCTTGAGCAACTTTATCCAGCTCTAGTACGCATAACCTATCACGATTTGGATCCACAGGCAGCTTCTCTAAACGTTTTTGAATCGCTTTTAAATAACGAATTAAATCCGTTATTTTATCTGCGCCATGCGCGCTCACAAAACCTTTAAATATAAGTGACTCAAGCTGTGATTTTATATCGCCATGCGCAGTTATCATGGTTAAATCAACGCGCCCTTTCATTTTTTTATGCAGTGCGTGCGCAATACTTAATACTTGCTCAACTTGCGTTGCAATCGATACAACGGCATCACCGAGCTCACCTCGTATTTGCTCTTTTACTGTTTCAAATACTTTTTCATCGCGTATATCGCCGTGTTTCACTAATAAGCTATCAACACCTGCGGCGATACAGTCATCAATTAAATCAGCTATTTTACCAAATGGGTTAAAGTACAAACCCAGCTTTGCCTTATTCGGTAAGTTTTGTTGTAAGTACTTAATTGGCGACGGCACATTTAACAATACTAAACGGCGCAAACCTTGTTGATGCGCTTGCTGCGCTTTTGCTTCACTATCAAAAAGCTCCACTGCAGCGGCTGATTTTTTATCCACCAGCGCAGGGTATGCTTTTATTTCGTATTGACCTTGTTTTTTAACATATGACGCTGGCAGCTCACCAAAGTCCCATTGTGTTAGGTCTGATTTTTCAATGCCTTTATCGGCTACTTTAGACAGTGTTTCGGTTACTTCACCTTGCAGCTCTGCTTTAAGTTTGGCTAAATCAAGTCCACGAGCAAGTAACTTATCGTGTTCATCACGTACTTCAAACTGCAATCGTAAATGCGGTGCAAGCGCGGTTAAATCCCACGCCTCCATATCAACTCTCACACCTGTCATTCTTAATAAGCGCATAGCTAAAGCATCAATTAAGCTACCTTGCATTGGCTCAATAGCTGCAAGTACTGCATCTGCGTAATTTGGTGCTGGCACAAAATTACGGCGAAGCGATTTAGGTAATGACTTTATAAGCCCACTTATTAGCTCATGTCTAAATGCAGGTATATGCCAGTCAAAACCACTCTCTTGTACTTGATTTAAAAGTGCTACCGGTATTTGTACCGCAACGCCATCAACTGCTTGGCCTGGGTCAAAATGATAAGCAAGCGGCAGTATAATATTGTCTTGCTGCCATGTGTCAGGGTAGTCAAACTCAGTGATATTACTTGCACCATGCTGCATTAGCTCTTCACGAGTCATGTGTAGGTAATGCTTATTTTGTTGTTTTTGTGTTTTATACCATTTTAAAAATGCAGCGCGGTTATTAATTTCTTTGGGTATTTTTTTATCGTAAAACTCAAATAACGTTTGCTCATCAACTAAAATATCACGACGACGCGACTTATTTTCCAGAACTTGAATATCTTCAATAAGCTCACTGTTAAATGCTAAAAAGCCCTCGTTTAAGCCCAGCTCTTGCTCAACTAATGCAGTGCGCACAAAAAGCTCTCGGCTCACTTTAGGGTCTATGTTGCTATAAACACAGCGGCGTTTATTTACGACAAGTAAGCCGTACAAAGTTTGCTGCTCAAACGCGATTACCGCACCTGGTTTTTTCTCCCAGTGTGGCTCTGTATAGCTACGTTTTACTAAATGCTGCGCTAATGGTTCTACCCAGTTAATGTCTATTTTTGCATTTGTGCGGGCATATAATTTACTGGTTTCTACCAGCTCCGCTGACATGATCCATTTAGGGCTCTTTTTAAATAAACCTGAACCCGGAAAAATATGAAACTGACTATTACGTGCACCTTTGTATATTTGCTTCTCATCTTTAAAGCCAATATGGCTCAGCATTCCGCTTAATAACGCTTTATGAACAAGTTCGCCATCAGCCGCTTGGCTGGTTGCTTTCATGCCCATTTCGTTACACACAGTACTTATTTGATAAACAATATCTTGCCACTCACGCAGGCGCATATAGGCTAGGAAATCTTTTTGACACAGCTTTCTAAACTGGCCGTTAGTCAGCTCGCTTTGCTGCTCTTCTAAGTAATTCCATAAGTTCAAAAAAGCGATAAAGTCTGAATCTGGGTCGTCAAAGCGACCGTGTTTTTCATTGGCTGCAGCACGTTTTTCTTGCGGGCGTTCGCGTGGATCTTGAATCGACAACGCCGCCACAATAACAATCACTTCACGCAATGCGCCAAGTTTGTGAGCTGTGAGCACCATTTTAGCTAAACGAGGGTCTACCGGTAATCGGCTGAGTTCTCTACCTGAAGCGGTTAAACTCGTTTTACTATCACGTTTGTCTGGTTTTACTGCTTGTAGTTCTTCTAATAACGATAAACCATCACTTATATTACGGCTATCTGGCGCTTGCACAAACGGAAATTGCGCCATATCACCAAGCCCGAGTGCCAACATTTGCAAAATAACTGAGGCAAGATTAGTACGCAGTATTTCAGGGTCGGTAAACTCTGGGCGCGATAAAAAATCATCCTCAGAGTACAAGCGAATACAAATACCCGCTTCAACACGTCCACAACGACCCATACGCTGATTAGCACTTGCTTGCGATATAGGTTCTATTGGCAGGCGCTGAACTTTTGTACGATAACTGTAGCGGCTTATACGCGCAGTACCTGGGTCTATGACATAACGAATACCCGGCACAGTTAGTGACGTTTCGGCTACGTTGGTCGATAAAATAATATGACGACGAGAATGTGGCGCAAATATACGGTTTTGCTCTGCGTTAGATAAGCGCGAGTAAAGTGGCAATACATCTGTGTGTTTTAAATTACGCTTGCTAAGTGCATCAGCGGTATCGCGTATTTCACGCTCACCGTTTAAAAATATCAGTATGTCACCAGGACCTTCCGCGCACAGTTCGTCAACAGCATCAAAAATACCTTGTAGCTGATCGCCCTCGGCTTCCATATCTTCTTTATTAATATCGGCCGTTGGGTTGTAACGTACATCAACAGGGAAAGTACGGCCCGATACTTCTATAATGGGCGCATCATCAAAATGCTTTGAAAAGCGCTCAGGATCGATGGTTGCAGACGTAATTATTATTTTTAGATCGGGACGTTTTGGAAGTAGGTTTTTTAAGTAACCTAAAATAAAGTCGATGTTTAAACTACGCTCGTGCGCTTCATCTATAATTATGGTGTCGTATTGGTTTAAAAATCGATCTTGCTGAATTTCTGCCAGTAAAATACCGTCAGTCATGAGTTTAACGTACGTATTATTAGAAACCTGATCGCTAAAACGAATTTTAAAACCGACTTGCTGACCAAGTTCGCACTTCATTTCTTCAGCAATACGGTTAGCCACCGTTCGCGCAGCGAGTCGGCGTGGTTGAGTATGGCCTATTAAGCCATCAACACCACGACCAAGCTCTAAACACATTTTAGGTATTTGAGTTGTTTTACCTGAGCCCGTCTCACCTGCAATAATAACCACTTGGTTATTTGCAATGGCGTCTTTAATTGTTTCCTTTTTTTGACTTACTGGCAATTGCTCAGGGTAAGTCACTTTAGGAAGGCCCGCTAAGCGTTTATCACGTAATTCTTGGCTACGGGTTATATCAGCCGCTATTTTTTCAAGCGCGTTGGCATGCTTGTTTTCATCTGTTATTTTTTTTACGCCATGTAAGCGTTTTTTGAAAATGAATTGATCTTTTTTCAAGCACGTTTTTAGCTCGCCAAACAACTGACCTAGGTTTACCACCCGCATACCTTATAAAATTAGTTAAAGAGCCATAATTGTATCAAATTAAACGGCCGGGGTTAATCCTACAAAATGCATAACACGGGGTTGTTTGTTATATAAACGCTGCGATTCACCTAAACTGCGAATAATAAATCTATCTCAAGCAGTTATTTTCAGCGCTAACTGCACTGAAAATAACTGGCTAGCAATAAATGAATTAAAATATCATTGTGGTTCAATATGTTAGTAAATCTCTTAACCAGAGTTGAGGTTAATTAAATTACTTTGGCTTATTCGTCGTTAAAAATGCCCACGTAGGTCGCTTGCGTATTCGATTTACTTGCCCGATACATGCCAGAGGTATTAAACGGCAAGCTAATATTCCCCTTAGTATCAATAATAATAACGCCACCAGTGCCACCAATTGGCTTAAGCACACCGTTTATAACTTCATCTCCAGCTTCAGCTATGGTTTTACCTTGATACTTAACACGCGCACATATATCGCTCGCTACGTTATAGCGAATAAAATATTCACCGTGCCCTGTTGCCGATACTGCGCACGATTCGTTTTCAGCAAATGTCCCAGCACCAATTACCGGCGCGTCACCTACACGGCCATAACGTTTTGCCGTCATACCACCTGTGGATGTACCTGCCGCTAAATTACCGTTTTTATCAAGCGCCACTGCGCCAACCGTGCCCATTTTGTAAGAGTTAGGCAATGCTTTGTGCGCGGCTTGGTACTCTTTACTGGTTGCTTTGGCTTTATCTAATTTTTGTTTTGCTTTTAAAAGCGCTTTGTAACGAGGCTCGGTATCAAATAAGTTATTTTCGACAAGTTCAACACCTTGCTCTTTAGCAAACTCCTCAGCGCCTTGCCCACTAAGCATTACGTGTACAGAGTTGTTCATGACCAAACGCGCTAATTTAATCGGGCTCTCAATATGCTTTACACCCGCAACGGCACCTGCTTCACGGTTTCGACCATCCATTATGGATGCATCAAGCTCATGCCCGCCATCGTAAGTGTATACCGCTCCACGCCCTGCATTAAAATAAGGCGATTGCTCTAATACTGTAATTGCCGCAGTTACCGCATCTAAACTTTCACCGCCTTGGTGCAATACTTTATAACCTGTCTCTACAGCCTCTGTTAATTTAGCGCGGTACTGCTTTTCTTGGGCGGGTGTAAATCGTGCTTTTTCTATTGTCCCTGCCCCACCATGAATCGCAATGGCAAAAGGAGTCTCTGCAGCGAATACGCTATTACTTAAAGCAAAAAGGCTGCTCGCAAAAATTGCTAATAAGGGTGTTTTCATAATGAGTTCTTTTATGGGAAAGTTATAAACTAATGTGAATGGTTGCGGGCTTAATTTCAACTAAAGTGAGTTTAATGGCATAAAAAAAGCGCCTTAAGGCGCTTTTAACATTTTACGTGTTTGTAATACCAATTTTATTAAAAACATGGTCATTCTAGCGTATTAAATAGCTCACTAACTACGTTGAAAATTATTTATATAGAACAACTATGTATCATAATTTTAGCCTTGTTATTGAGCCATTTTCTTATCGCTATAATAGATCACTAATTTAATGCAATTGGTATAATTAAGCTTGTTTAGCTTTTAAACGCGCTAAACGTGCTACTTGATGAGTAGACGTTAAGAAAGAATAAATTGGTGCTAAGTAACCACGTTTACGAAGCTCTAAGAAATCAGCATCGCTTAACTCGTTTAGCTTTTTCTCATCGATAAGGTAAATACCGTTGATGTCTTTTTTCTCGCCTTTAATGTCTACTGTAAGCGTTTGCGCAATTAGTAGCTCTTTATCAGCAAGGAATTTAGTGAACGCTTCAGTTACTTGAGAAAACTCAATAAAAGATACAAGCGCTTCTTTACGACGTTTTAGGTAATCTGTTTCTTCGCCGTTTTCAAATAATGCATTACCTTCGTCTTCACCAACAAGCGCACTTGCTTCGTCAATTACGATACCGTATTGATCTTGATCTGGGTGTTTAACTAAGCCCAGTGGGTAACGAGTAGATGCCATAGGTGCAAATGCTGCAGTCCATTTACCATCTTCTACAAAAAGGTTTTCGCCTGGCTCTAAGCCAAACATAGCAACAGCTTGAAAAGTGCCGCTTTCGTTGTTTTTAACGAATGACATTGGAAACTCGTTTGCTACGCGTGCAAACTCATGTGCAACTACTGGCACTAAATGTTGAGTTTTCATGAATTCTACATTGATGCCGTTTTGAATTTTAGTGTTGGCATGTTTTTCGTTGTGTAAAGGCTGTACTTGTTGCTCCGCCATGTTACTGCTCCGTTTATTTTAATTTATATGTTTCATTGTTAATACCTTTAGGCTAATGCTTTTGAGCTAAAAAAGGAAGGGAAACTTTTATGACAACGACCATGAAAAAATAAAATTTAACTAAATCTGAACGTTGCTAAAAAACATACAGCTCAAACTCATAATTTTTGTTCAAAAACAACACACTTCGTGGTTGATTTTAATACAAACCAAAGTTATTCATTAACATTGGTTAACAGTTCAGGACTGTTTTTTTGCAGTGTTTAGGCTTAAATTTGAGCAAATAAAAAAGGCCGCTTATATAAGCGGCCTTTAAAAGTTAAATTAGCACCTAAATTAAGGCGCCCAATATACTTCAATATTTATACTTGGGTGATTAAGCACAGCGCGTAGTGGCATGTCATTCACATCGCCTCCCGCTTTTGCTTGCTTATAAACAGCGAGTTTTTCTTCACCGCTAATTAAAAGCTTAACCACTTTAGATTGCGCAATAGCATTTAACGTAAGTGTCATTCGCTCAGTAATACTACCCGTCACATCACTTTGTATCGCATTAATTGCACATACTGTTTGCTCAGTTGTTAAACCGTGGTCTAAACCTTCTGCATTTGGGAACAACGACGCTGTATGGCCATCTGGGCCCATGCCTAGAATAGTTACATCGTATGGCGCTTTTAAAGCACTGTAAGCGGCTTCACACACTTCACTGCCTTGCTGCGCGGTTGCAGCATCGTTTTTCATGGTTATAAAGTTTGCAGCACTGCCAAAATTTTGTAATAACGTGCTTTTAATAAAAGCTTCGTTACTTTTTTCATGGCTTGGGTCTACCCAGCGTTCATCAACCATAGCAACATCAACATGTTGCCAATCTAAATCAAGCGTTGATAAATGCTTATAAGCTGGCGCAGGAGACGAGCCACCCGACACCATTAATACAGCACGGCCATCGTTTTTAATGCCATCACGTAGTGATTGCTCAAGCGTTGCAGAAAGCTCGGCTGTTAACGCGTCTTTATCGTCAAAAAATTTTTCAACTAGTGTTGCCATGCTTATACCTTATCGCCTGTGTTAAACCACACGTGGCTTTTTTCTGCCAATAGTTCATCAGCATCCTCAGGACCCCAGCTACCAGCACGGTAAAGTGCAGGCTTGCCTTTGTCTTGCCAACGGTCAATGATTGGATCAATCCATTTCCACGCTTGACGAACTTCATCACGGTGAATAAATAATGATGGGTTATTTGCAGCGGCATCAAGCATTAAACGCTTGTACGCATCTGAGTGAAAACCATTGCTGTAAGCTTGTGAAAGCTCAATATTCATTGTTACTGGTTCAAGTTGCATTTGAAGGTTATCAAGACGCTTAGACATAAGCGTTAGTTGAATTGTTTCCTCTGGCTGCAAACGAATAACAAGACGATTTGGCTCGATATTACCCACGTTATCTTCGTAGATATTGTGAGATACTTTTTTGTATTCAACCACAATTTCTGCACAGCGCTTAGCCATACGTTTACCCGTACGAAGGTAAAATGGAACACCCGCCCAGCGCCAGTTATCAATATGTGCACGAATAGCTACAAACGTTTCTGTTTTACTAGAACCTTCATTTAGCTCTTCTAAGTAACCCGGTACAATTTTACCGTTTAAGTCACCTGGTACGTATTGACCACGAACAATATTTTCATCAACATCACCACCTACTAGTGGGCGAAGTGCTTCTAATACTTTTAATTTTTCGTTACGAATACTGTTAGCGTTAAGCTTATTAGGCGACTCCATTGCAACTAAACAAAGTAGTTGTAATAAATGGTTTTGAACCATGTCACGAAGTGCACCGGCTTTATCGTAAAAACCAGCACGGCTTTCAAGACCAACAGTTTCTGATAAGCTAATTTGGATGTTATCAATAGATTTAGCATCCCACATATTTTCAAACAATGAGTTTGAAAAACGCAGCGCCATTAAGTTTTGTACTGTTTCTTTACCTAAGTAATGGTCAATACGGAAAATTTGCTCTTCATTAAAAAATTCCGCAATTTTTCCATTAATTGCTTCAGCAGAATCACCGCAATAACCAATAGGCTTTTCAACAACAACGCGTGATGTAGGTGTAATTAAACCTTTAGTCGATAATATTTCACAACATGTGCCGTAAACAGCAGGTGGAAGCGATAAATAAAACACGCGAGACTTAGTGCTTTCGTGCTCATCTAAAATGCCTTTTAGCACATCCCAGTTGTCATCTGCTTCTGTAACATTACTTACCACTGGCACTAAAAAAGTAGAAAATGCTTTCCAATCTTTAGCGTTAAACTCACCTTTGCTTAAAAATTCTTGTAATGCTTTATGCGCTGTTTCTATGTATTCAGCACGTTTCGATTCTTCGCGCACTGTTGGTAGGATACGTGAGCCTTCAGGTAAGTTACCTTCTTGATATGCTCTGTACATTGCAGGTAGCAATTTGCGTAACGCAAGATCACCACCGCCCCCAAAAATTATAATATCAAAAGGATTAAGCATAGTTACTCTCTACGTTGTGATACCCAGTACACTTTATAAATGCGCGGGTATGCCTATTTATTGCTAGATTAGATGGCTTTTATAGCTGTATTTAAATAAAAGCCTGCTGAATTGTTCTGTATCGATGATTTATTATTATTTTTATCATTGCGCTTATTAAATGAGCCTTAGGGGCCCTGTATCTCCTCTCACAAAAATACAGACCCTAAGCACTCCAGCGCTACCCGTTCAAAGGTACTCGGTTTACTTACTTGCGTAAGCGAATTTTTTACTGCGTACGGTTTTGTTTGTAGTACGCCATTAAGCCGTTTGTAGAACTATCATGAGCATGTTTAACGCTTTCATCAGTGAGTTCACTCTCAATTTTAGATGCTAAACCTTTACCCAGTTCTACACCCCATTGGTCAAACGAACATATTTCTAAAATAATGCCTTGGCAAAATATCTTATGCTCATACAGTGCAATTAAACGGCCCACTGTTTTAGCATCTACTGTATCTAATAGCATAGACGTTGTAGGACGATTGCCTTGATGAATTTTATGATTTAATAACTCATCAATCTCTGCTTGCGATTTACCCTTAGCGGTTAAATCAGCAGTAACTTGCGCTGCATCTACACCACTCATCATCGCTTCTGTTTGTGCAAAGAAGTTTGATAATAAAATATCGTGATGCTTATCAACATTCACTTGTGGTTTAACTGATGCAATAAAATCTGCAGGTACAATTACATTACCTTGGTGTAAACACTGATAAAACGCGTGCTGACCATTAATACCCGTCATACCCCAAATAATTGGAACTGTAGTATAAGGTACCGTTTCGCCGGCAAAGTTAACGTGTTTACCGTTACTTTCCATTTCGCCTTGCTGTAAATAAGCAGGCAACATATGCAGTGCTTGGTCGTACGGTAATATAGCTTGCGCTGTGTAGCCCAAAAAGCTCGTATTCCATACACTAAGCAATGCCATAATTAATGGTATATTTTGCTCAAACGGCGCAGATTTAAAGTGCTCGTCTATTTCAAACGCGCCTTCTAAAATTGCTTCAAAGGCGTCGTAGCCTAAATATAAAGCAATTGGTAAGCCTATCGCACTCCAAAGTGAAAAGCGACCGCCAACCCAATCCCACATAGTGAATACGTTTTCGTCGCTGATACCAAAGGCTGCCGTTTTTTCTAAATTTGTACTTACTGCAACAAAGTGTTTTGCAATTGTACTTTCATCTTTTGTTGTTTGTAAAAACCAGTCAACCGCTGTTTTAGCGTTTGTCATAGTTTCTGACGTAGTAAATGTTTTTGACGAAATAACAAATAATGTTGTTTCAGGGTCAATGGCTTTCAATATAGACGAAATCTGTACACCGTCAGCATTAGATACGTAATGAACATTTAACGTATCATCAGCAAGTGCTTTTAATGCCTCGGTTGCCATTTGTGGGCCAAGGTTAGAACCACCTACGCCAATACTTACAACATCTTTTACCGCTTTACCGGTATAGCCTAACCATTTACCGCTACGAACTTTTTCTACAAACACTTTAATTTTAGCTAATTCGTTGTCTACGGCTTGTGTTACGTTTTCGCCATCCACTATTAATGGAGTGTGAGCACGATTACGAAGTGCCGTATGTAGTACTGAGCGATCCTCGGTGATATTGATTTTTTCACCGCTAAACATTTTATCGCGCCACGATGCAATATTGCATTCTTTAGCAAGCGACATTAAGTTTGCAAAAACATCGTTATCAATAAGTTGCTTAGAATAGTCGAATAATACGCCAGGTACTTGAGTCGAAAACTGAGAAAAGCGCGTGTCATCTTGTGCAAATAACGTTTTCAGATGTGTTTGTTTCATCTTAGCTGCACTTAGTTCTAGTGCTTGCCAACTTGCTAGTTGCGTTCGGTTAGACATGGAAATATCCTCTAGTTTTTTCAATCAATTGATTTAAAAATGTTTTTTATAAAAGCAAAACTCTTAACACTGCTTATTTACACTAAAATTAAGCGCCGATAGTATAACTAAAAATGCAAAAAAAGTGCTGTTTTTATAATTTTAGATGCCGATGATAACGCAATTTTTAGCTTTTGACACCGGTATCATAAAAATTTTATAAATTAATTTACCCGCAATTTTAAAGGCAACGGGATAGCTTAATCAATCAAAATGAAATATTAATGAATTTTTATCAGCACAATAATTACTTTTTATAGTTATTCACTAATTATTAGGGCCTGTTTATCTTTCGAAGTTAAATTTGCAGCAGTGTGTTTGGCATTTAGGCAAGGCAGAGCCTATGTAGTGTGGTTATTCCCCATAAATAGGCGATAACGTGGAATAAATGCCAAACATGCGCTGCCCGAAGGGTTCTGCCTAGGGGCAATTTACTCTTTGTTACTCGGTTTTTACTTAGCCCACTAGGTTACAAACCTCACGCCGCGATTAAATAGCCCCTAGATTGAACAAATTTTAATCCTGAAAGGTCAACAGGCCCTAGGGCTTGTTTACCTTGCGAGCAAATAAACCTTAAAAACAAAAAAATCGGCCCTAAAGCCGATTTTGTATAAATTACAATCTTTGTTTAATTACTAAGCGCTAACCCGCCACTTAGGTTATAAACCGTTTTGTATCCTAGTTGCATTAAATTAGTTGCAGCAATTTTTGAGCGGTTACCACTACGGCATAATAAAATGTACTTGTTATTTTTGTTTAATTGCCCTTCAAATACCGCATTTGCCATTCTGCTAAGTGGTATATTTAATGTTTTTTCATCTAGCGTATTAAATAACTGAGCAACATTATTTGCTCCATGCTCATACGGCTCCCGAGTATCTATTAAATATGTATCGCTGGTGTTTAACATTACTTTAGCGTCATCAAAATTTAATTGCTGTGTATCAACCTCAGGTAACGCATTTACATAACCACACAATTGCGTGTTATCTACTTGTTTTGAAGCGTCGTACTGCTGTTTTTGTATTGCAAATTCATCAACTGAAATACTGCTGCTCACTAACGCATCAAGAAGTGGCGTTTGGTTTTGCTGTACAGCCCAGTTCATGGCAAAACATTGTTGGTAGTCGTGCCCTGAGCAAATAATGCTGGTGCTATTAAGTTGCTCGCTCATTGCTAAAATAGAGCGTGCCATTGCTTTTGCATCCCCACCTATAAGCGATGTATTGCCAAGCCCTGCAGGCAGTATTAAATCACCACAAAAACAGTAACGCGTTTCGCCATTACTGTTTTTTAATAAATAACTTACACTGTCTTTGCTG
Organism: Pseudoalteromonas sp. NZS37; assembly: GCF_015864265.1. Lineage (NCBI taxonomy): Bacteria > Pseudomonadati > Pseudomonadota > Gammaproteobacteria > Alteromonadales > Pseudoalteromonadaceae > Pseudoalteromonas > Pseudoalteromonas sp. NZS37. The sequence goes on from NZ_JADYXL010000002.1 coordinate 527,479, forward strand.
TGCCCAGGTGTAACTACTTTTTCAAGTACGTCGTTTGCCAAGTTAATACTTGCTGTATTTAGCGGCCAACCTAGCGAATCAACCTCACCTTTTATAACTCTTGATGCAAGAACGCTGGTTAGTAAATTAGTCGCTGACTCTCGCTCTTGATGCAGATGAGTATTAAGCACCGCCGATATAGTTAAGTTTTGTGTATTAGCTATTTTTTCAAAGCGCGGAATAAGCTCAATAATAGGATCAATAATTACAGCGTATTTATCATCGCTTACATAAAGCCAACTACATGCACCTTGGTGCCTAAATTGAGTAAGGCCCAGTGCGCATACTTCTTGTTGTGGTGTGGTGCTGTCAGATACGATTAAACAGTTTGCCTGTAGTATTGCTTTAAGAGCGCGAATACGCACACAAGCATCATCAATATCGTGTTGTGTTGCAGCAGGTCCAAACGATAGCCTAATCGCGTTTTCGCTTTGCCACTTACTTGCACCCATTGCATCTAAAACAAAACTTGTTGATGCGCCTGTACTACAAGCCGAGCCTCCACTTACGCGAATGCCCGCAGCGTCAAATAAATCAATCACTTCTTTGCTCGTTAAATCGTTAACAGCAAAGTTAAGTGTGGTAGGCACGCTATAAGCAAAATCATGATTGAATGTAATATCGCCAAAGGTGTCTTTTATCGCGCTTTGTAACTGGCTTCGATAAGAATTAAGTACGCTAACAGACTTAAACGTGTTGTCTGATTTATCAAGCAACATACTAAATAGCTTATTTAACCCTGCAATACCGGGTAGATTTTCCGTGCCTGAGCGCATCCCACTTTCTTGACCGCCACCCGCTATAAAAGGTGTGTACGCACTGCCACTACGAATATATAAAAAACCAATACCTTTAGGTGCATAAAGCTTATGCCCCGAAAAAGGTGCGTAATCTATTGTTGTGTCACTTAGTGCGAGCGCTTGTTTACCGAGCGCCTGCACGCAATCCACCATCCACGATACATTTTTATTACGGCTACGAATCACCTGCTCAATAGCGGGTAAATCTTGATATACACCGGTTTCGTTATTAACGGCCATGGTGCAAATCATCAAAGCGTTATCTATATGTTTAGCTATAAAATCTAAATCTAAAATACCGTTACTATCAACCGGAATAGCAAGCACTTCAGCATTAACGTCAAGTACGCTATTCCAGTGCTTAAGTGTATTTGGCACCGCTTTGTGCTCAGTAGCGCCATATAACAATACGGGGTTTTTAATCGGGTGTTTTTTAGCATCAATTAACGTAGAAACCACCGCAGTTTGAATGCCTTCTGTTGCGCCAGAGGTAAATAAAATATCGCCATTACTTGCGCCAATAACCGTGTGTGCTTTTTGACGTGTTTGTTCTAATAAATGCTTGGCTTGTATACCTGTAATGTGCGGACTTGAAGGATTACCAAAACATATTTGCATGGTATGAGAAACAACATCAGCAATACAAGGCAACACAGGGGTCGTTGCGTTTGCATCAAGGTAAACTTGTTTTACTGGCTCATCGTGCAATAAAAACTCAGACATTAAAAAACGCACCTTATTACTAAAAAATATATCTTATTACCAATAGTACATAAATTTACAGGTAATGAGTAATAATCAATTAGCACTAGAGGTGCGTTTACTATTCTTTTTTAGACTAAAAGTCTGTTTACTTAATTATTCACTGACCTCTTTACTTATCTCTTCATGCGTTGACGACCAAGCTGTTATTAGCGCTTTTACTAATGAAGCCAACGGGATGGCAAAAAATACGCCCCAAAATCCCCACAAGCCACCAAAAAATAATACCGCGACAATTATAAATACCGGATTTAAATCAACCGCCTCAGAAAACAACAGTGGCACAAGCACGTTGCCATCAAGCGCCTGAATAATTCCGTAAATAATTAGAATGGTCCAAAACTGTGTTTCTAATCCAAACTGAAACAGCGCAACAGCCGCTACCGGAATAGTGACGAGTGCCGCGCCAATAAATGGAATTAATACCGACAAGCCAACAAGCACTCCAAGTAATGCGGCGTAGCGTAAATCTAAAACAGTAAATGCAATAAAAGACACACCACCAACAATTAAAATTTCAAACACTTTACCGCGAATGTAATTCATAATTTGTTGATTCATTTCGTGCCACACTTGCAAAATTAAGCGTCGTTGCTGCGGGATCAGTTTAGCAATACTCCCCGTTAGCTCCAGCTTATCTTTAAGCATAAAAAACACCAGTAACGGCACAAGTACTAAATATATAAGCCACGCAACAACATCTTTTAATGACGTAAGTGAAAACGACAATACAGTTTGACCAAATTCAATGATTTTAGCTTCTACCGTTGCAACAATAGCTTGTACTTGATCTATGTTAATTAAACTTGGGTATTGTTCAGGTAAAGCCATTAAATAAGACTTCCCTTGTTCTAACATATGCGGGGTTTCTTGCACTAAGTTACTGGTTTGCTTCCAAAGCACTGGGCCAATAACCAAAATAAGGGTGAGCATAATGCTAATAAATATCAACATTACAATAATCGTTGCAGTAAAACGTTTTAAGCCAACGCGCTCTAAATGAACAACCGGCCAATCAAGTAAATAAGCAATAACCAATGCTACAAGCACAGGAACAATTAACGAGCCAAAAAAGTAAAGTAAGGCCACTGAGGCTAATAATAAAAATAATAAGGTAGACGAATGAGGATCCGAGAACTTCCTTTCGTACCATGTTTTTACGTATTCAAACATGTAATGGCTCCACTAATAACAACCCACGTTGTTTATCAAAATTGTAACTATAAGCATTTTTTTGCAAAAAACGTTCAATATCGTTCGCACTTTCACCTTTATTAAGACTAAAAGTGATACGTTGTTTTGAAGATTGCGCACTTCGTAGCGCAAGTTTAAACTGCACAAATTGCTGAGGGCATTTAAACTCTTTTAAATCGCGCTCTACCATAACTACTTTATCCGTATAGTAAATGAATAATAAGTCGCATATTTACGGTCAATATACTTATATACCCAAACCGTTGTAACTTTTTGTTAAAACAATACCTGCAATAGTTTATCCTTATAACATAACTAGCAGTAAGGATAAGTTAATGCCTGGCACGCATAATAAAGCGCAACTACCCAGTAATCCAACACTCAAAGAGATTAATTGGTTTAAAAAGCAAATTAATTGGGGCGAACTACCTCCTTTTTATCACCTTGTTGCCTCATCAATAAGCGAATCAGAAGGGATTTTAGATCATGGATTCGATAATGCAGTTAAACAACTTATAGATAAACGCAATTGGAACTTAGATTTATTAGAAGGCCATGAAGACAGCCTTGGTGTAATACACACTAAACATAAGCCACGTATTGCGCTGCACCAAGTTTTTACCGACAGAGGCTTTGAGCTATGGGCACAGCCTTATGCTAAAGATGTTATTGTTGACCAATACATAAAAAATAATCGCTTTATGGAGTTTAGAGTGTGGGATCCACATTCAATGAAAAACCTGATCAGAATAAGTCAGTTACATAAGTTTATTGGCTTTTATTTTGAACGGGGCGACAAAGCAGATAAAGCCATTATTTTACATGCACATAAAGTAGTACATAAAATTATTACTTTTTTGCAGCGAGAATTGAACGTTGTAAAGCTTGATGGAGTCACAATAAAAGAACTATACCAATTGTGCGAAAAAGACAGCCGTGCAAGCAGTGACGAAATAGACATAGCCAAAATTGCAATTGGCGAACAAATTAACAAGGAATAAAATGCAGCTAAAATCAGCATTTATCACTTTATGCAGTGCCGCGCTTACGTTTAGCTTATTAGTAAGCGAACCTTTAAAAGCGCAAACCAACTTTACACTTCCTGATTTAGGAACATCTGCATTACAAGCACTGCCACTTGAAAAAGAACAAGCTATTGGCGAAGTAATGATGATGCAAATACGAGGTTCATCGCCAGTTATAAACGATCCTGTGCTAGATGAATACCTCACGACTATTGGCCGTAAACTTGTTGCTAATGCTAACGATGTACGTTTTCCGTTTTCGTTTTTTTGGATAAATAACTCAGAAATAAATGCGTTTGCATTTTATGGCGGGCATGTAGGTGTACACACCGGGTTAATAGCTCAAGCCGATAACGAGAGCCAGTTTGCTTCGGTACTTGGTCACGAAATTGCTCACGTAACACAGCGCCACTTAGCACGTAGAATACAGCAACAACAAGATAACAGCGCGCTGACCATTGCCGGCATGATTGCAGGTATATTAGCAACCGTTGTTGCACCCGACGCGGGTATTGCCATTATATCTGCCAGCCAAACACAATCAGCTTTTAGTCAGTTAACGCATAGCCGCTCAGCTGAGCAAGAAGCTGACCGCATAGGCATGCAAACACTTAATAATGCAGGATTTGATCCCCGTGCATCGAGTGAGTTTTTAACTAAACTTGCAGCGCAAATTCGCTATAAATACAAACCACCTGCATTTTTGCTAACTCACCCATTACCAGAGAGTCGTGTATCAGATGTACGTTTGCGTGCAGAGCAATTTCCTGTGCGCCTTATGAATGCGAGCCTTGAGTTTAATTTAGCAAAAAGTCGAGTGCTTGCCCGCTATGACAACAAACCAGAAAACGCAGAAGATCTATTTAGAAAGCTACTGCGCGAAAATACCTACAACAACACTGCATTAAAGTATGGCTTAGCCATAAGCTTGCTTGATCAAAAAAAGCTTGATGAAGCAGCGCCAATATTAGACGAGCTTTTAAAAAACGATCCTAAAAACTTATTTTATATAGATACCCATACCGATTTACTTATTGCACAAAAAAAGGCAGATGAAGCCGTTAAGTTTTTAGCGGATTTAAATCAGTATCGCCCTAATAATCAGGTAATTACACTTAACTATGCCAACTCAGCACTTGAAGCTGAGCAATATGAGCTTGCTGAAAATATTTTAAAGAGTTTTTTACTCGAAAAGCCAGATCATAACTTAGGCAAACAACTCCTTGCAGACGCGTATAAAAAACAAGATAAATTAGCCTCTTATCACGAAGCTAACGCCGATGTATTAGCGCAATATGGTGCTTATTTAAAAGCCGCAGACGAAGTACAAAAAGCACTAAACTTTGTAGAGCCTACTCAACTTGTAAAGCAACAACGTTTAAAAGCACTACTTACCCAGTATCGACTTTTACAAAAAGAGCTTGCAAGACTTTAAGTCTGCAAGCGCTTACCCTAAAATAGACGCAATTCACACTTTGGAATCATTTTATGTCTGTTACTATTTACCACAACCCACGTTGTTCTAAATCACGCGAAACGCTAGCACTACTGCAAAGTAAAGCAATAGAGCCAAGTGTTGTAGAGTATTTAAAAACGCCTCTTACACACGAGCAAATTTCAACGCTTGTAATCCAACTTGGTTTTTCATCCGTACGTGAATTAATGCGCACAAAAGAAGATGACTACAAAGCGCTTAATTTAAAAGATGAAAGCAGTGAATCAGCATTAATAGATGTCATGGTACAAAATCCAAAACTAATTGAACGCCCTATTGTAGTGAATAACAATAAAGCAGCGATTGGTCGTCCACCAGAAAACGTACTAAGCGTTTTATAATGAGTGCAACCATAGTGGTGCTTTATCACTCAAGCCATGGCTCAGTTGAAGCAATGGCTCACGAAATAGCAGAGTCGATAGAGCAACAAGGCGCTACAGCACTGCTTCGCACCTTTGTGGCTAAAAATGCGCACGACATTGTGATCACTAAAGATGATTTAATAAATTGCGATGGTTTAGCATTTGGTACTCCAACCCGATTTGGCATGATGGCCTCTCAAGCTAAAAGCTTTTGGGAAACCACCAGCGACTTATGGTTAAAAGGTCAGTTAATAGATAAGCCAGCGTGTGTGTTTTCGTCATCAAGCAGTATGCATGGTGGTAATGAAGCAACCTTACTTAACTTATCTCTGCCACTATTACACCACGGTATGATGCTACTAGGCGTGCCTTACGATGTGCCAGAATTACTTGCAACACAAACAGGTGGAACACCATACGGTGCAACTCACGTTGCCGGAAGTGCTAACAGTGCACAACTAAGCAAAGACGAAATTAAAATATGCCAAAGCGTTGGTAAACGCCTTACTCACATTGCGAGAAAACTTAAATGAATACAGCTGACAACCCAGCTAAAAAGCCGATTACAGTAAAGTTTCAGCGTGCCGCACTATTTGGCTATGTAGGTTTACTTGTTCTTATTCCACTGTGGATGTATTTTGTGCCACCTCTAAATGGTAATGCGAGTTTAGTGTCTTTATTTTTGCCTATTATTCCGTTACTACTGCCGCTAAGAGGCATAATTAAAGATAATACATACACTTATGCGTGGGCTAACTTTGTTGTAATGCTGTATTTTATTCACGGGCTTACCATGCTGTGGGCCGCTCCTGATGAATTAATTTGGGTATTGCTAGAGCTTGTGTTTGCCTCTTCAATGTTTATTGGCTGTACTTACTACGCAAGACACCGCGGACAAGAACAAGGTTTAAAAATCCGTAAGCTTAAAGAAGAACTAGCTGAAGAAAAAGCAGCAAATGAGCACGGTAAATAAGGCTTAACCATAAACGGTTATAAATACAAAAAACGCGCTTAAATTGCTTTAAGCGCGTTTTTTATTAGCTGTTTAAAAGTGACTAAACTAAATCACTTAAGGCAGCTAGCACCACAATACTCGCCAACCCTATTTGAGCAATTAAGCTAATAAACGAAAAGCCTCTAAGCACAAATAAACCCCAAGGGTGTTTAATATGTGGATATAACGCACAGCGTTTTAAAGTGGTCGCAAAGAAAAAACAAATCACTGCCGCCATAGTTAAACTCAGCGTCAGCTCACTTTTAATAGAGAGTGTTTCATCAAAAAAGAAGAACAACTGCAAAGGCAGCAATATAGTGACAATAGCGTGCAGCACATGTACTTTTTTAATGCGATCAAACTGCCCTTCTGGCGAAAGCTCTTTAATACCAAAGTCACGCTCTAAACATTTAACCAAGTTATTAGCTTTAATACTAACCGCCAAACGGTAACAACTTAAACCTTCTTTATTGCGCGCTCTAAAGTTATAGCCCGCTTTAATAAGCAGCACCATTAACGATTCATTTTTAGCAAATACAGCATAATGAAGTGCTGTGTTACCTAAATTATCAACCGCTTTTTTGTCTTGCTTTGCAAGTAGCGTTTCAACCACATTTACAAAGCCTTTTTCGGCGGCCCACATAAAAGCTGTTTTATTGCTTTCATCAGCAAGAACACCTGTAGCGCCTTGCTCAATAAAACGCATTGCCATTGTTTGCTTGGCTGTTTTTTTACGCAGGTGCGTTAATAATGCTTTTTCTAGCAGTACAACAGAGTCAACATCAGGAGAAACCTGTGTAAGCAACGTAAAATAGTCTTTACCCGCTGCTACTTTTTCGCTGGCAAGTTCAGAAAGAGTATCTAAATCAGCAATAGACTCTGGAATAAACGCACTTAAGCGCTCTCTAAAATCAACTTCTTTCCAAAGGGCTAATGTATCTTTTGCCGAAAGTTTACTTTTATTATTTAGCGCATGCTCAATTAACGTGAAATAGCGTTTACTAAAAAACAAATCGACTAAAGACAGTGGCGTATCTATGGTATTTTGTGCAGCCACACTTGCGTATTTTTCAAGGCGCTGGCATAGCATAAGCACTAAGCTTTCAGGGGTGTATTCATTATCGTAGTAATGGCTTTTAACCGCACTAATATACGCTTGTGCGTCTTCGTCATATTCAGAGATATGTTGAAAGTAACATTCTTCAAATGGTTCTAGCGGGGTTAGCCATGCCAAATAATAAATAGGCGGTAACACGGTGGTGCATACACCATCGTCTTCATTTGTAGAACGACAAGCAGGCCAAGCTTCCAAAGCATCTAAAATAAAGGCACCGTTTTGTTCTACCAGTCCTTTAATAAGTAATGGGTATTCCTTTGGCCAAATCAGTACATTTTCCATTAAAACAACACAACTCCAGTGTGGCTTGGGGGTGGTAAGTTATATCAGTTTTTAGCTGACACCACGCTTAATCAAAGTGTCGATATTCTAGCACACCTTTGTTTTGCTGCTAGCGCAAAATTACGCAATAACAACAATCCTTTACTTACAAATATAAAAACGGCCAAGTACATAAGTAATTGGCCGTTTTTGAGGTTGGAGTTGGGCTTAATCAGAGCCAGACAAATAGTCTATTTACTTTTTAACTCGCTAATAACTTGATCTAAACCCACTTCAGAAATACGTTGAATAATCTCTTTTTGCTTAGCACTTAATAGTGAAATACCTTCGGCAACAATATCGTATACTTTCCACTCATCATGTTTACCTAAACGAAGCTTAAAACTTAAGTCGATTGTAGGCGCATTTGGCTCAATAATTTGTGTATTAACTGTTGCGTACTCAGAGTCACTTTTTGCGTTATTACGCTCAAATACTACTTTTTGACCTGTGTACTTCATTAGTGCACCAGCGTATGTGCCTGTTAAGTAATGCTCTACTGCATCTATAAATTGAACAGCCTGCTCGCGCTCAATGCCTTTAATGTGTTTACCTAATAATTTAAACGACACAAACTTAACATCAATATGTGGCATTAAACGTTTTTCAACAATGGCAGCCATCGCTTCTTTGCTTGCTGTGCCTTTTGAATTTACTTGGCCAATGTCTGCAAATAGCTTATCGGCTACTGATTCAAGTAACTGATCTGGCGATTGCTGAGTTTGTGCAAATAACGAACTACTAAAAAAAGCAGTGGCTAAAACGAATAGTTTAAAGAGTTTCATAATTGTATATGTCTGTGTGATTAAGATGGCTGTAATTTACGCGAACTATACGCAATAAAAAAGGCACAAATAAGCAACTTATTAATGCCCAAATCGCACCAATAAAATAACTAAAATAAATTCAAGCAGTTAGAAACCTCCATTAACAGCTCATATACAACCGGCATTTTGTCCTCATTGTAATTGTTAATAGGTCGCCCTTATCATTTAGTTATCACTTGAATCAGACAAACATTTGGCACCTATGAAAACGTCACTTAAAACACTTATTATCTCTTTTGCATTAGTAGTTTCACTTTTTGGCAAACTTGCTTTTGCTCAATCGAACCATGGTTATGCTGTTGATTTTCTCAAAGGCGAAGGTAACGTAAACGGCGTTAAGCTTGCGTATCAGTATCATGCACCTAGCATGCAAAATATAATTGGTGATGCACGCTTTTACTTTGAAACCAGCGTAAATATGTGGGAATACCGCCACGGCGATGAAACACAATCAAACCTAGTACTTGCTATGTCACCTGTGCTGCAATTTCCTGCCTTTAGTTTTAACAACACCCCATTTTATGTAGAAGCAGGGATTGGTGTATCACTGATTGATGAAACGCAGTTTGCCGGTAAAAACATAAGTACTCACTACCAATTTGAAGACCGCATAGGCCTTGTTGCCGACTTTGGTCATACTAATGTTGCCCTTAGAGTTATTCACTATTCAAACGCAGGCTTTAAAGAGCCAAACCCAGGGCTTAACTTTTTAACGCTTTCGGTAGCTAGACGTTTTTAAGGTTATTGATTGTGTTTAACGTTATTGATTGTGTTTAAAGTTATTGATTATGTTTTGAGTAATTTAATTGCTGTTATAGCGTAAAACGGTCACACTTAAACGTACTAAATATTAAGTGATACTGCGATGCAAACTTGGCATATTGTAATTATTGTCGCCGTTGTTTTTGCTATTGTCATTGGTAATATTGCGCTGATTAGACTCTCTGCAAAAACGGAGTTTAAAAAGCCCAACGCCAATATTAAAAATACAACAGACACAAAAAAGCCCTGATTAATCAGGGCTTTTTTAATAATACCAATTCACTTAATTATATTTTCGTAAATTTAGCCTACTAACCAATGCGCCATTAGCGCAATAACAGGTAAAGTAATTAGCGTTCGCAAAATAAATATAATAAACAACTCTAAAATATTTACCGGTATTTTACTGCCAAGTAAAAGTGCGCCCACCTCAGACATATAAATAAGCTGAGTTACACTCATTGCGGCAATAATAAAGCGCGTTACATCACTTTCAATTGTACCTGCTGCTAATATTGACGGAATAAACATATCAGCAAAACCAACCATAATAGTCTGCGACGCTGCTGCCGCTTCGGGTACTTGTAATAACTCTAAAAATGGCACAAACGGCATACCTAAATACTGAAATATAGGCGTATGCTCAGCAATAATCAGTGCAAATGTACCTACCGCCATAACTACAGGCAATACACCAAACACCATATCAAGCGCGTTATGTAAGCCCTCTTTTATAGTACCTTTAACACCCGTTGAGTTATCTGCTTTAGCTAATGCAACATCTAACGAATGACCAAATAAGGTTTTATGACCCGGAATTGTTTCAGCGTCTCTATCTGGCTCAGTACCATCAATCAATAAGTCTTTTTTAAAGCGCAGTGGCGGTAATCGCGGCACAATAATAGCGGCAACAATACCGGCTAAACATACCGTTGCGTAAAACGGTGCAAATAGGTATTCAAGTTTAACTTGCCCAAGCACCACTAAACTAAACGTAATTGAAACCGCTGAAAACGTAGTACCAATAATAGCCGCTTCGCGTTGTGTATAGTGCTTTTGATCGTACTGCCTTGCAGTCATCAAAATACCCACACTACCATCACCTAACCACGATGCAGTACAGTCAACCGCGCTTCTACCAGGTACACCAAATACAGGGCGCATTACTTTAGTCATTAACGTACCAGCAAGCTCTAGTAGACCAAAGTTAATTAATAGCGGCAGTAATAAGCCCGCTAAAATAAATACCGAAAACAACACTGGCAATAAGTCATTTAATACCAGCGCGCCAGTATTGGCCGAGGTAATCATCTCGCTGCCTAGGCTTAAGTACGTCATTAAACCAAACGCCATTCCAAATAAGCGCACCACCAGCCATGTCCAGCTCACGTCAAATAAATGCTTTAACAAAGGTGAGTTACATATAGCGGCGGGTTTAAACACTTTAGTAATTACAGAAATAACCCCTGTAATACAAATAATGAGAGTAATAATTGCTTGAGCAGAGCCAAGCATCATTGCTTGGACCGCTTTTGCCATAACGGCAATAGGAATGGTCATCCCTTGCGAGGTACTAATGGGTGTCATAAATAAAAACACACCAATTAACGAAGGAACCAAAAAAGTAAACCAAGTGCGCCACGTGTAGTGTGAACGTTCAGGTAGCTGAGACATATTTATTAACCTATAAAAACCACAAAAAGAGCATAGCGCTCTTTTTGTGGTAAAACTTATTATTATTTAAATTTTAATGCCGCGCTGAATGAGTGCTGCTTCTAATGCTTGTTGTAAACCATTCATAGTACCTGGCTCAAGCGTTTCGCCTTTGTCATCCATCCACGTTAAGCTAGTACCGCCTTCTTTAGTTTTACTTACTAAAATTTGGTATTGGCCTTCATCAATAGGTAGTTGAGCTACGTCATCACCCCAAATTGAATCCCAAACGCTTGTTTCCGGTTTAGTATAATCAGCAGTAATTAAGCCCGTATCTGGGTTAATTTCAACAATAGTGAACGACAAGCGCTCTAAAAAGCCAGAGAAACGATCAAACACAGCTTCGTAAGATTGCTCAGTTACAAGTGCTGCATTACCTTTGTTATCAAAGCCCATTTCAAGAGAAATAATACCTTGGCGCTTACGCATATCAACTTCAAGTTGACGGTAACGGTAATCAAACTCGCTCACTACTTGGTTAAGCGCACGTACTTCTAACTGCTGCTTTAACAAATCAGTAAGTGTATGGTCGCCTTTAAAGTCTATCAGCTCTACACGTAAAGACGCAGTACGCTGATGTGACTTTTCTTCAATAGTGAATCTAAACTTTTCTAAGTCATCGTTAACTTCATCGCCCCACCACCAAAAGCTTTCTTCTGTTTTGATGATTGAGTACCAATCAGTTTCAATAATACCAAGTAGCTTATCTTCTTTAGTTGTGCCCGCGTTATTATCAGCAAGTACCGATTGAATCGTATCCCAAAGAAATTCATCTAAATCAGCAATGCCATCGTTTTTATCAAAATAAATACGCGCTTGTTTATCTGTCTCTTCTACCCAACTGCCTTTAGCAATTGTTAATACTTGTGCCGGTGGGCGGTAATTTGTAGCTTCAGGATTGTTGTCGTATTGACCTACATCCATTTTATAAACTGGGTCTTGAGCTGGTTGAGATAACGACGTTGGTGCTTTTACAGGCTCATGCGTACGATAGTTACGTTCGTCATGTGCCTTATTAATAAATACACTACACCCTGATAAACTTACCAATACACTTACTGCAAGTGCTTTTGGGATCCAATACTGCACAGATATTTCTCCTTAGCATACCCTTTAATTGTTTTAACAAATATATGAGTGGGTAATGCCGATTTGGTTCAGTGTAAAATCAATATTAACTTTACATTTATTATTTGGCTGCCTAAATGCAATAAAGTTCAGCACTTCAACTTAGCAATAAAACTAAGCGCAAATAAGCAAATTTTAGCTATGGTACTTTCCCGTGCCAGTAAAAACAAGAAACACCGCACTTTAAAAGCGCTTAATTAGCGTGTGCTGTAGTTTAGAGCCCTTTTTGTGTTAAACTTCGCCGCCGTGCAACTTCTCGTGTGTATTTTTGGTGTTGCCAACTCGGTTGATATAATCCAAGTAACAAGGTATTTGAACTCATGACTGCATTTTCAAATCATCAAATTGTTTTAACAGCGATTGGCGAAGACAGACCCGGTATTGTAAGTGAACTAACCCAACTGGTTAGCGATTGCCACTGCAACATTATTGACAGCCGTATTGCTATTTTAGGCTGCGAATTTACCTTCATAATGCTACTTAGCGGCGACATGTCGGCAATAAGCCGCATAGAGCACGTACTGCCAACTAAAGCCATGGAACTTGGCCTGCTAACCATGATGAAGCGTACAGCAAGTCATACTCCTAGCGAGTTTTGTGCAGGTTACACCCTAGAATACACAGGCATAGACACCCCTGGCACATTGAGCAAAGTAACGCGCTTTTTTGCCGACAATAATATTAGTATTTGCTCACTTAAGTCAGACACTTATTCCCAAGAAGACAACATTAAAATGCGTTGTGAACTTGAATTCAACATACCTGTTGATGTAGATATAGATCAATTTAAAATTAGTTTTGAGAGCCTTTCTCACACACTAAACGTAGATTATATTTTTAAACGAATTCGTTAAGGATGCTAAACATGAACACAATTAGTCCATTACAAGCTGGCGATACTGCACCCGCTTTTAGCCTACAAAACCAAAACGACGAAACAGTAACATTAAGCGAGCTGTTAAAAGAGCAACAAGTGCTTGTGTACTTTTACCCTAAAGCGTCAACGCCGGGCTGTACTGTACAAGCCGAAAATCTACGCGATGAGCAAGCACAGCTTGCTAAATTTAACACCCGCGTTGTAGGTATTAGCCCAGATCCAATTAAGCGCCTTAAAAACTTTGAAACTAAAAAAGAGCTTAATTTTGACCTATTAGCCGATGAAGACCACGCCATTGCTGAAGCATTTGGTGTATGGGGCTACAAAAAGTTTATGGGTAAAGAGTACGATGGTATTCATCGCCTAACGTTTTTAGTAGGCCAAGACGGTAAAATTAAACACCTATTTGATAAGTTTAAAACTAAAGATCATCATCAAGTAGTGTTGGATTATTTAGCTGCAGAATAAGTTTGTGGCTGAGTAAGTTAGCTACCAGCTATTAGAAAATACAGAAAAGCGTTGCTCAAGGGCAACGCTTTTTTTATGCCTATACATTTGCGCTATATAAAACTTAAATAGTAATTGAGTAAATAATTTGTTAAAACTGCCAAAGCACTTATTATTAGCACCTTGCCAATTGGATATTTAAACCTTGAATAAAAGCCTAAAATTTAAACTTTATTTAACTGCATTAATCATCTGTATTATTGGTTTTAACTTTTCAGAACCAAGTATGCAATTTTACTCAAACCCGTTTTATATCGGTAGTTTCGTTTTTGCTATTGCGCTTATAATCTCTGTAATTAATTACGCCTGCCCTGCCTGTAAGAAAAACCAAGTAATGCGCTCTATTTCTAGTTATAAGCTTCCCACTAACGATTGTTATAATTGCGGGAAAGAAATTGATGAGAAAAACTAATTCACCTACTTTGTCTTAATACATGAAACTAAATAAGAAAGAGTTAAGCAACCGCATTACATTGTAAGTTTTTCTCTATTGCTAAACTCTCACGATACTCAGAAGCTTCAGCTTTTAAAGTCCAATGAACATCTTTAATCCCATTGCCCTCTACAGCTTTCTTAACTTCTGATATTGTAGTTTTGAAAAATTCTTTCCTTGAATTTATTTTATTCACTGAGTAAATATCAAAACGGCGATGAAGTTCTTTTTCTAAAGATGGCGCATCTTCACTAAATATCATCGCATGAACATCAAAGGAAAAAGGAACAGATGCATCGCCTAGTTCTTTGACACGATCCATAGGCTCAAGTCTTCGGGTCATACCAATTTTGAATACCTCTTCACCAAAACTGCCTACATTGCTTATTACGTATACATGCCCTCTTCGGGTTTGTTGTGCCATCGACATAGCTCTTTGACCTTTATCTTCTGCTTCTTTTAATTGCTTTTCTAGATCAAGTAATTTCGCTTCATAGTCGGCTCGCTGCTCATCATTTGCAGTAGAAAGTTCTTCTCGTGCTTTTTTCAAAGCTTTCTGAAGTAAGCGTTCTTCTTTTTCGGCTTCTTTCTTTGCTTTCTCAATATCTCTTAAAGCCTTTTCTTCTTCCCTAATTTGAGCCTTAATTTCTGCTTGCTCTTCACGTTCGATTCTTTTTAATTCACTTGTAGCTACAGCCCACTTTAGTTCAATTAAACGTGCATTAAGATATTTTTCATTAATTCTAGCTTTTCTAAAAGGAACGCCATTGTGGTTAACTAATGCGAACGCATCTAATATTTCTTGGTTTATTTTCCCAAAATTATCGTGTTTTACTTTAGATAATGCACTATCTACTTTACCGTTAAATGCATCAACTACAAAATGGATTGCATATGTTTTTCTATGTTGTTCAACATAGTCACAATCCCCAGCAAATCCTTCTTTTATCATTTGCCTAATATTTTGACGTATTGACTTTAGCTCTGCTCCAGCTTCTTTGTGACCAAAATCCTCAGCTAAGTCATCTAAAACTGAGTGATTAGGAATGATATAGTCGTCCTTATAGCCTTCGATAGTATTTCGCATTGCTTTTATTGCTTGCTCGTAGGTATTAGCTTTTTCTTTTGCTTCATACGCATCACCCGCAATCTCTTTAGCCCTTTGCTCTGCGAATAAAGTAATACGGTCAGCTTCTTGATTAGCATCCAACCTAATTTTTTCAGCTTTCTCCTTCGCTTCTCGAAGTCTTAGGCTCCCCTCTATTCTTTGTTCCTTTAATGACTCACTTACAGTAATAGATTCATTTTTTACTTCATTAGCTAAATTTTCAGCAGTTTGCTTTATAGCATTTGCTTTTAGTTTCGCTTCATCTAATAAAGCTTGAGAGTAAGCTTCGGCTTGAATGATTGGGCTATATTTCTCAGTTAGCTCTTTATTTTTCAATGATTGCTTTTTAGCTTCTTCTCGCGCTAAAGCTAAAGAATCATTTAATGCCTTAATATTTTGTTTAAACTGTATTTTTAAATTTTTTGTATGGTTGTACCAACCAAGACAAATCAATATGGTAATTATTAGGAGGAGAATTGATGCAGAGTGTTCCATTTTAAATTCCTTTTATCATTATTAAATCCACTATTTGAAGGTAGCATATATTTTTGAGTCGATGAAACTGAAATTAATATACAGAATTTTACGCGCCGAAACTCAAATACGGTGCATCGTCGGATGGCGCTTCGCTTATCCGACCTACGTTTTCAAATATATAATGCAGGGTTATTGGGGGCGTGGGTATTTTAGGTTCGTTGGGTTTCGCTACGCTCTACCCAACCTACGAGTTTGTCTTAAATTTTTACGCAGACAAAAATGGCGTTGCCTGAGCGCTGTGCCCATGGGGTTATTTTGTCGTAGTCATGTTCAAATATGTGGATTTCGAAGTACGGTTTTAAGGCTTC
The DNA here is from genome assembly GCF_015864265.1 of Pseudoalteromonas sp. NZS37. Taxonomy (NCBI): domain Bacteria; kingdom Pseudomonadati; phylum Pseudomonadota; class Gammaproteobacteria; order Alteromonadales; family Pseudoalteromonadaceae; genus Pseudoalteromonas; species Pseudoalteromonas sp. NZS37. The sequence continues at coordinate 543,788 of NZ_JADYXL010000002.1, forward strand.
TTTAAGCTCGGTATAACTAAAAGCAACCATTGGGTGCTCGTCGTGCCATACGAGTGTTTTGTCTGCGGTGGTTTTTTCTATGCTGAGTTTTAATAATTGTTTGCTGCCAGTGCCACTGTAGTGCCAACCAGAGCGAAATGTGAAGAAGCTATTTTCGCTTGTTGCTGTGTGCTCTACAAATGAATCGCTGTCGATTTTGTTTTTATCAACCGTGTTAAAGCAAAATATTCCACCTACGTTTAATGCGCTGTGTACGCTAGCAAGGCATTCTTTTAGCTTATTAATGCCGTCGCAGTAATGGATTGAATACAAAAAGCAGGTAATTAAATCCAATTGCTCGGTTACTTTAAATTCACTCATGTTTTGCAACGAAAATTGCGCTTCTGGACAACGAACTTTTGCTTTATCGAGCATTGGCTGGTTTAAATCAAGCCCACTACTTTTATAGCCGTAGTCAATAAAGTGGCGTACATGCGGGCCGGTGCCACATGCTAAATCGAGATGGGTATTTGCGCCATTACCAAAAATTTGGTGCAGCCTGTGAATAGAATTGCTTTGGGCTTGATAATCTATATCTGCGCACATTAAGTCGTAGTAATCAGAAAGGTCGGTGTAGAGTGCATTTGCGGACATATAAGCCTAGTCGTAAGTAGTAGAATATTTTTAAGTCGCGCATAGTAAACTAATTAGCACAATTAACGAAGAAGATATGAGCTTTAGGGTAGATGTAATTTTAGGCTATAAATTTTAGGTTATAAAGTACAGGCTATAAAGTACAGGGTTGTCGGATGGCGCTTCGCTTATCCGACCTACGTATTTAAATATCATAGAGCGTTGTTGTAAAGCGGTGTGAAATTGGAGATTCGTTGGGTTTCGCTACGCTCTACCCAACCTACGTACTATAACTTTAAGCTGGCTTTAACTAATTCCTAAATACTTATGTACTTGTATTGATAGGCGCCAGTTTTTGGCAATACAGGTGTCGATTGCTAATTTAGTTGCTGATACTTTTTGGCTAATTGGCTGTAAATAAACAAGCTTAGGATTAACGCCTGTTTTAGCAAATAACTCTTCTAACTCTTCTACATGCTTTTGCATGGCAACGGGGTGTTTTATCTCGTTTGCACGCTTCATGGTGCTGGTAAGTACTTCATAACCACCGCGCATATTAATTTTTGGCGATACCGTTACCCATGTTTGCTCTGGGGCGAGTATTTCAAACGTGCCGCTGGTTTCTATTTGTGTACTAAAACCGTGTTCGTGTAATAAGTTACATACCGGATTTAAGTCGAACATACATGGCTCGCCGCCTGTAATTACTACGTGCTTTGCGGTATAACTACGTGATTGAAACAACGCTAAAATTTGCTCTGCACTGGCGTTAGCCCAATGATCTGAGTCGGCTTTTTTTTCTACGGTTTCGTCCAGCGATACTTTATATACATTATCAACATCCCACGTTTGCTTGGTGTCGCACCAAGAGCAGCCTACAGGGCAACCTTGCAGACGTAAAAATATTGAGGGTGTGCCAGTAAAGCTAGCTTCACCTTGAATGGTTTCAAACACTTCATTAATTTTGTACAAAAGAGATCTCACTTACTACCTAGCAGCCAAATTGCTACTATTAAAAAACCAAAAAGCGCTGTGCAAAAATTGTTATTTAAGCTGCGGCCGTGTAGTATATCGCGCCCTGATATAAACCTCTATTAAAACTAAGAGCAAAACAGATATGACGCAAAAAGTAGTTGTTATTTATTCCGGCGGTATGGACTCATTTACCGTATTAAATAAAGCCCTGCAACAAGGCCATGATGTATATGCCCTATCATTTGACTATGGTCAGCGTCATGTAAAAGAGCTTAAAGTGGCGGCAAGTGTGTGTGAAAAATTAAACGTTCCACACAAAATTGTTGATATTTCGGCGATTAACCAACTTATTGGTGGCTCATCACTTACTGATGATATTGATGTGCCTGAAGGCCATTACGAAGAAGAAAGCATGAAAAGTACGATTGTACCTAATCGTAATATGATTTTGCTCTCGCTTGCTGTTGGTTACGCGGTATCACTTAAAGCTGGCCAAGTTTATTACGGCGCTCACTCTGGGGATCATGCTATTTACCCTGACTGCCGTCCTGAATTTGTGCAAAAAATGGATGATGTGTGTCGTATTGCTAACTACGACGCTGTAGAAATTTTTAGCCCATACTTAAACAATACTAAAATTGGTATTTTAACCGACGGTATTGAAATGGGTTTAGATTACAGCCAAACGTGGACTTGTTATAATGGCCGTGAAAAGGCCTGTGGTAAATGTGGCGCGTGCCAAGAACGCCTTGAAGCATTTGCACTAAATAACATTACAGACCCGTTAGAATACGAATAAGCACCAATTAATTAGTAATACAATTGCTGTAAAGAAAAAAGGCTATCATCGATAGCCTTTTTTGTTTGTTTAATTTTAACGTAAAGATTACAACCAGCGTTTTACGCGCGCTTTATAGGCGGTAAACTCTTCGCCAAATAATTTAGTGAGCGCACGCTCCTCGGGTATTATTTGAAAAAACGTTAAATACGCAATAAACCCTATAATACATAAAAGTGCCCACAAGGAACTTAACCAAATACCCCACCCTGCTAAAATAAATGCAAAACCTACGTACATTGGGTTACGCGAAATCCGATAAATACCGCTAGTAATAAGTTTTGACGCTTGCTCAGGTTTATTAGGGTTTACAGTGGTGTTTGCTATTTTAAAACTAACCACCCCTGCAATACAAAAAACACACCCTATAATGACCAAACTTGCTGCTAAGTAGGTAATAAATGCGGTGAAATCAATAACACTGTAATGCGCAATAAGTGCCATTATGCCTGCAAAAAACAGCACAACAATAACGGGAGGTATTTTATTATTTAACATGGCAACTCACTGTATCGGCTAAAGTATGTTTATTATATGGTGGCTATGCATCCATTAAACAATATCTAAAGTGTATAAATGATGAACACACTCAAAGCTGAGCTTAAGTAAAGTATACAAATTAAGTTACAATTGTCAGCTTTATCATAAGCGCTTAAAGGTTATACTTTAACCATAAACGAATAATAAAATGATAAGGAATGAGATTATGTCTGGAACTACGATGATTGTACTTATTGTGCTAATTTCGGTTGGCTCAGGAGTGGTTTACGATATGTATAAAAAGCATCTTGAGTTTAAGCATAAAATGCAAAACAACAACAGCGATGCCCATAAACAATTAGCTGAAACAAACGCACAAGTGCTTGCATTAAAAGAGCGTGTACAAACACTTGAGGCTATTGTTACCGATTCAAGCTTTAGCGTTAAAGATGAAATTAATAAGCTTTAAATTGTTATAAGTAATTTGGATATAAATGTGCATTTTCTGGCTGCTCAATGCCATGAGCAGCTAAAAACCCACCAATAGCTTGCCCGCAGCCCTGTGGTGCTCGCCCGCTGTCTATCTCAAAATTTAACTGATTAGCGTGTTGCTTACCCATAGAGCAAAGCCCTACGGTACTTGGCGAGCGCATAGCGATACTTAAGTTACCTATTTGCTCAACCACAACGTGCTTACTAAAGCGGGCAAAACCTTTGTACTTAAATTGCTCGTTTACGTAATCATTGCTTGTGGCTACTAATGCTGTAATTAAAGCGTGTAAAAAGCTATTAGCGGATGGATCTGCGGTTAAAAACGCGATTGTTTTTTTATTAAACTCGCTAAGTTGGCAATCTTCACACAACAGCTCAACAGTATATAAATGTTGCTCGGCTATTTGCTGCTGACTTTTAAGCTCAATACTTTTTCCTGCAAATACAATGCGTTTAAGCACTTCATCAACGTTACTTGTAACCGTTTCGCTTTTAACAAGCTCAGGGTTTTGAGCCATTACCGGTAAGTCGTGATGGTTATTAAATGGCGTACTTGTTGCGCCGCTTTGCATTAACTGAAAAAGCTCTCTTACTTCATGTTCACGCGCTACTTTTAACGCTAAAAATGCAGTTTGAATAAGTTCTGAAGTAGGTAGGTTTTCCTCTACTATCCAGCGTCTGCCAAATAATAGCTTTTTGGCTTTGCCTTCATTTGCAGATGCGCTTTTTTGATAGTTATCTGGGCTCAGCACTGCTACCTGCAGGTAAATTTCTTCACCTTTTTGTGCAGCAAGCACTCTAAAATGAGCCGAAAACTCAATACTCTCAAGCACTTCGTTTACGCTTTCAAGCGTGTGCTTGTAACGTAAAAAATGTTGTGGCACCACCCAGCTACTATTAGCCAATTGCACAAGGGGTGCATAAGAAATAGGTTGCTCGTAACTGTGTTGCCATTTTTGCTCATTGCTAAGCAAATGATTAATGTGACTCTTGTTATCTGACATAAATAAACCAAATAAACTCGCGTTGTGCGATATAAACTATGAACACATTACGTCGTCAATGTCGTAATTAGATCACATGTACGCCCTACTTTCGGGCTTTTTTAACTATCGGTGAGTTCTTGATAGTCTGTTATAACTTTTTGATAGTATGGCTTATCTTTATTGAGCATTTTATTATAATGATTTATGAGTTGGCGTTGGTACATAGCGTGTTCTGCACTAGCAAAGTCCCACATTTCATTACCGGTGTGACTAATCTCATTATTGCTACTAAAGCCTACTTCAATCACTTCATAAAAACGTTTGTTGTCGTAAACTATTTGCTCACTTACAAGCCCTAAACCTAATTGCTTTAAACCGACTCGCAACTTATAAGTGTGATGCACTGGGCATAAAATAAACAGAACATTATTTAAATGCTCCACTGCGTTATTAGCAGTAATTTGTTGTATTAAACTTAACAACAGCTCACCGCCAACACCTGCTATTACAACTACTTGACCTTTACTTTGAGCAATTTCAATTTTGCCTACATCCTGACATAAGACCTGCCACTGCGGATTTTTATTACAGGTTTTTTGTAATTTATTAATAGATGATAATTGCGTTTCTAGGTCGTTCATTAAAGTGGCGACTATATCTACAAAAATAACCTGGTTTGCAGCTGCGCGTTTTAATAGCGCCATGCCTAAATAACCATGGTCGCAGCAGCAATCCCAAATAATATCGTGATGCTGCGAGATTAATGTATCAATGGCAGTTAGGCGTTTGCTGAGCTTCATTTAATCAGCAGATTGTGACGTTTTGTAGATAAGTGCTTTTAAGCTTCTGTCGCTGTCTACTTCAATAAAACGCTCGGTAGGGGCTAGGCGCTCAACAAATTCAATTGCGCCTTGGGTGTGCTCGTTTATTAACGCTTTAAACGCCTCTTCGCTAAGCTCTGGGCTATTAGCGCACAATAACAATTGTGTGGTATCGCAAAGTAGCTCTGGCAACCTGCGCAGCACTTTTTGATAGTCTTTAGTTAATATAAAGCTGCCTTTTTGAAAGCTTGGCGGATCAACTATTATTAAGTCAAACGGGGCTGCTTTTTTTAGTTTTCCAAACGACTTTAAAATATCGTGAGGTAAAAAACTTACGCCGCGCTCAAAACCATTTAGTTGATGGTTTTGCTTGCCGACTTTAAGTACGCCTTTGCTCATATCCATGTTCATTACATGATCTGCTCCGCCTTGCATTGCTGCAAGCGAAAACCCACACGTATACGAAAACAAATTAAGCACTTTGCCATGCTTACTATTAGCCATTACAAACTCACGGCCGCTGCGCATATCGGGAAATATTCCGGTATTTTGACGGCTCTGTAAATCAACCAAAAAACGAATGCCGTTTTCAGTTACAACATGCGGGTTAGGTAATTGCCCATAAACCACAGTGTTTTGGCTTTGTACGCCAGCGCGTTGCTGATACACAAGTGAGCTAATAAGCTCTGGCTGGCTTTTTTGTACCCACTGCCACACAACATCGGTAAGCTCGCTTAGTGTTTGTTCGTCAATTTCGTCGTACGAAACCAAAAACAAACTTGGCGGATAAAAGTCTAAATTAATATGACTTAACGCCTCAACACTATGGCCACGGCCATGAAAAACACGGCACAGTTCATTTTTTAAAATTGGCGCATCTTCAAGCGCAGTAATAAGATGAGTAAAGTTTGCTGTCATTTTTAATTAATCAACTGTTGTTGTAGTTCATGTATTTCATCGCGAACAGAGCCCGCTTTTTCAAATTCTAGGTCGCTTGCGTATGCATGCATTTTGGTTTCAAGCTGCTTAATTTGCACTGTAATTTCTTTCGCACTAAGTACCTTTTTAGAGTCTTTACGAACAAGTCTAAGGTTATCTTTAGGGCCGGCTTCTTCGCCTACATCCATCGCATCAAGAATCTTTTTGGCTAGTGAATGCGGTTCAATACCGTGTTCAATATTATAAGCATGTTGAATTTCGCGTCGGCGCGCTGTTTCGTCCATGGCCTTAGCCATCGATTTTGTAATTTTATCACCGTACAAAATAGCGCGACCATCTAAGTGACGTGCTGCACGACCAATGGTTTGAATGATTGAACGCGCTGAGCGTAAAAAGCCTTCTTTATCGGCATCAAGTATGGCTACTAGCGCCACTTCTGGCATATCCAGGCCTTCTCGAAGTAAGTTAATGCCCACTAACACATCAAACACACCCGCACGTAAATCACGAATAATTTCAACCCGTTCAACCGTGTCTATGTCTGAATGTAAGTAACGCACTTTTACGTCGTGCTCACTTAAGTAATCGGTTAAATCCTCAGACATACGTTTGGTCAAAGTGGTTACAAGTACGCGTTCACCCTTCTCTACACTTTTATAAATTTCTGAAAGTAAGTCATCAACCTGATCGCCCACTGGGCGCACTTCAATAAGTGGATCGAGCAGCCCAGTTGGGCGAATTACTTGCTCTGCGATTGCACCCACACAACGGTCTAACTCAAAGTCGCCTGGCGTTGCCGATACATAAATTGTTTGTGGTGAAATAGCTTCAAATTCTTCAAATCGCAGCGGCCTGTTGTCCATTGCTGAAGGCATTCTGAAGCCATACTCAACTAAGTTTTCTTTACGGCTTCTGTCGCCTTTATACATTGCGCCAATTTGCGATACGGTTACGTGCGATTCATCAATAATCATCAATGCATCGTCTGGGAGGTAATCAAGTAATGTGGGTGGCGGATCGCCCGGCGTACGGCCCGATAAATAGCGGCTGTAGTTTTCTATACCAGAGCAATAACCTAGCTCTCGCATCATTTCTATATCGTATTGCGTACGCTGCGTTACGCGTTGCTCTTCTACTAATTTATTAGCACTGAGTAACTGGGCTCTTCGATCTTTTAGTTCTTCTTGTATTTTATCGATAGCACCGAGTATTTTTTCACGCGGGGTAACATAGTGTGTTTTTGGATAGATAGTGGTACGTATTATATGTTTTTCGACGGCGCCAGTAAGCGGGTCAAAAATACTCAAGCGCTCTATTTCGTCATCAAACATTTCTACGCGAATTGCGAAGGTGCTAGATTCTGCAGGAAATATATCAACCACTTCACCACGTACACGATATGTACCACGGCTAAAATCTATATCGTTGCGGGTGTATTGTATTTCAGCTAGGCGACGTAGCATGTCGCGTTGGTCTACTTTTTCGCCCACTTTTAAAAGTAGCATCATTTTCATGTATGATTTAGGGTCGCCCAAACCATAAATAGCCGATACCGACGCCACAATAATGGTGTCGCGACGCTCAAGCAGTGCTTTGGTCGCACTTAAACGCATTTGTTCTATATGCTCGTTTATCGAGGCATCTTTTTCAATAAATGTGTCGCTAGATACAACATAGGCTTCTGGCTGGTAGTAATCGTAATACGATACAAAATACTCAACCGCATTTTTAGGGAAAAACTCTTTCATTTCCCCGTATAGCTGCGCGGCAAGCGTTTTATTGTGCGCCATTATTATTGTCGGACGGTTTAAATCGTTAATAATATTAGCCATGGTAAAGGTTTTACCTGTACCGGTGGCACCTAATAAAGTTTGGTGTGCAAGGCCTGCTTCTAATCCTTCGCATAGCTGCTTAATCGCTGTGGGCTGATCGCCTGCTGGTTTAAAATGTGATTTTAACTGAAAATGGTCGCTCAATTATTGCACTCCTGTAACGATTCGCCGCTCAGCGCTTCTAGTTTTTTCATAAACCATTTGTATGCCACTATTGCTGTAAATAAGTTACCTAAAGCAGCGCCAATAAATAGCCCTAATAATCCGGCTATTTCGTTGCCTACATAAGCAAATGGTACATAAAATATGAATAACCGAATGACACTTAATACCAATGCGTACATTGGTTTGTGTAAAGCATTAAACGATGAATTTGATAATATGATCACCCCTTGTAAGCCATAACTTAGCGGGATGGTATAAATAAAGAGTTTAATTACATCTATTACGGCTTGTTCTTTACCAAATAATTGGCTTATAACACCTGAAAATGCAATGAGTAATACGTAAATGGCAAATTGCCATACCATTACAAATTTTAGTGTGCCGGTATACGCTTCTTTAACGCGGCATAATTTGCCAGCGCCAAAATTTTGGCTAACAAATGGCGGTAATGTCATCGATAGTGCAAGCACTAATATACTTGCAATAGATTCTATTCGACTTCCCACTCCAAATGCAGCTACGGCCTCTGGCCCGTGATGCGCAACCATAGCGGTCATTACCGCCATTGCAACTGGTGTAAGCATGTTTGCGCCGGCAGCAGGCAAACCAATTTTTAATATTTTACGAATAGCGCCCGTCACTGTTTGCTTGCCTGCTTTTAGGCTCAACAAGCGTTTTTTAACCGCTAATATATATAAAATAATAACCACAGCAACAGACCATGCAATAACGCTTGCTATGGCCGCGCCTTGAATACCTAACGCTGGTACTGGCCCAAAACCAAATATCAATATAGGGTCGAGTACGGCGTTTATGAGCCCTGCTCCACCCATTACTATACTTGGCGTTTTTGTATCGCCACTGGCGCGCAGTACCGAGTTACCAATCATTGGGGTTATTAAAAATACACTACCAATAAACCATATATTCATGTATTCGTGTATTAACGGCAATACTTGTGCGCCCGCTCCTAGCAAAGTAAATATGGGGTCAATCAGTAAATACCCAACAGATGACAACACAATAACCAGAACCACACCAACCATTAAAGAAATACTGGCGTCAAAACGCGCTTCATCTATTTTATTACTACCGAGCGCTTTTGCTATTACCGCCGATGTACCGATCCCCAGCCCTATTGCTAAGCTAATAACGGTAAAGGTAACCGGAAATGTAAAGCTCACCGCTGCAAGCGGCTCAGTGCCTAGTAAGCTTATAAAAAATGTATCGACAATATTGAACATCATTAGCGTGATCATGCCGAATATCATCGGGATGGTCATCGTCTTTAATGTGGGCAAGATGGGATCGTTTAGTAAATCTGGGCGAGTCTGGGATTTTGAAATTGCGCGCATGAAATAAATAGGCCTCTTTTACTGAACGAATCATTTTAAAGCATCAAGGCAGTTCAAGCCACGGATTTATCACTACAATTGAAGTAATTAAAGAAGTAAAGATTCGAAAAAATAGTAAAGCTTAGTTTTTGCATCTTTTTGTTAAAATAGAGCCTAAACACACCAAAAACCAATTAAAACACATTTTTATAACTTTTATTACAAACACCCAGTGATATATGATGCTTTTTTACACAAAGGTACTGCTTGGTTTATCGTTACGAAAAAATTCCCTCATCGAGTTGCATACATTCAGCATCAAATCATAACCCATTGTTTTATATTGAATTAAAAATAGTGATTTAAAAGCTTGAAATCGTTGTAGCACCCTAAACCATTGGTGCCGATGATGTTCTTAAAGTTTCATAAACAGAGTTATCCACAGAAACCGTGGATAACTCATTCAAACCCGCATTTATAAAGGCTTTGAGAGAGCCTCCATTTTCGGTGATATCCAACCAATTGACCATTTGTTAATTGTGGCATTTTTATAAACTCACGCTAAAAACTGTAGCTCACCAATTTTTCTTCTTAACATAGTTGTACGTTAGGTATAAAAAAACGTTTAATACAAAGTTAAGTTATTGATTGCTCTATTTTTGAACGGATAAAACAAATACTCATTTTATACATAGTGATTAGATCACAATTTAGATCAAAAAATATTTCTGCGAATATACACATAGGTATATTTTTAGAAAATTAAAACAAAAAACGAATTAAATACGAAAAATATCGCTAAGTAAAAAATGAGTTTTTATGTTTTTGAGTTGTTTTTTAATAACAAACCACTTTAATACCGTGTTTAATTTAACCAATTTGAAGACTCAGCAATAATAAAAGTCACATTGTTATTCTTAAATTTTTAAAAAAGTAACTTTAATAGAGCTATAAAACACGCAGATCGAACACAAAAACAACGAATAAACCTCTTTTTTCAATTTATGACTTTTATATGTTGACACTTTGCGGCGCGGTCATTAATATTTCGCCCCGTTGAAAGGCAAGACGCTTCCCCCTTAGCTCAGTTGGTTAGAGCGACGGACTGTTAATCCGCAGGTCCCCCGTTCGAGTCGGGGAGGGGGAGCCAAGTTTTTCAACCATAAACGATTCCCCCTTAGCTCAGTTGGTTAGAGCGACGGACTGTTAATCCGCAGGTCCCCCGTTCGAGTCGGGGAGGGGGAGCCAAGTTTATGTTTATGATGTAGTTCCCCCTTAGCTCAGTTGGTTAGAGCGACGGACTGTTAATCCGCAGGTCCCCCGTTCGAGTCGGGGAGGGGGAGCCAAATCATCATAATAATATCACTACTTTAGTTCCCCCTTAGCTCAGTTGGTTAGAGCGACGGACTGTTAATCCGCAGGTCCCCCGTTCGAGTCGGGGAGGGGGAGCCAATTCTAAGAATTTCATAGACATCTCAAGCTAATTCCACTACTCTTCCTTATATAACTAAAGCATTAGTTTATTCCTTAATGCGCTGTACTTAGTTTATTAATCAAGGACTTGATTCCTTCCCTTTTGAATTATTAAAAGACTGAAAACATGGCTGGATTTAAAAAACTTATTTTTATACAAATTATCTCTTGGTTATTGTGTGTTGCAGCAGGAAGCTACTTCATATCTATAAGCTTTGATACTGCGGTAAGTGATGCACAAAAAAGTGCGCAAACTACTGTTACTAAGTATATTAATGACCTTTCTTTAGACGATATTTCTGCTCAAAATTTAAAACAATCAATTGCAGATGGTAAAACGTTTTCAAGCTTCACTCTAAGAGATTACCAAGGGGCTGAAATATTTAGTATTAACCCCCCTACCCAATTACCAATGTTTGCTGATTTTGTACTCTCTAACTTTAACTCAGTGCGCCCTCAATTTGCTGTAAATGACGCCTCAGATATAAAAGTTGAATTTGTACTTAACATTGAGCATTTAGCGTCGCAGCTACAAACCTCCCTTTTTATTGTTATTTTGATTTCTGCCATTTTAGTTATTATTCCAATAATTCTAATGAAATCTATTTTTTACCATTTAAATAAAAACATAAGTACAACAGTTGCTGACATTATCGATATTTATATCAATCAAAACCAAGTTGATAATGATTTAGAAACAGCACTAGATGGCACTCGATTGAAAAAAATGGGAAAAGATTTAGTACCTAGCTTTAATCGATTATCACATTTCTTAAAAAACAAAAACGAAGACATACAAAGCGCTGCTATGACTATTAAGCATGAAGCGTACAAAGATGTAATTACCTCGCTTGGTAATCGTAATATGTTTGTTGAGTACTACGAAAAAAATATTGAAAACACTGAGCAAAGTACATTTGGTTCTTTAGCTATGGTTCGTTGTAGCGAACTACAAGCTATAAACCAAAGCCGTGGTTATCAAAAAGGTGATGAGTACGTTAAAGGCGTTGCCGATATTATTAAGCACATAAGCGGCACTTACACTGGCAGCCAAGTATTTAGATTAAACAGCTCTGACTTTGCTGTCGTACTACCCCACATTCCTTTAAAAGAAGCTGAGCGCTTTGGTGAAAACCTGCAATCGCGCTTCACGCAGTACCAACAAAACCAAGAGTTAAGCTCGGTAGCTAATACGGGTATTGTAGGTTACGAAAAAGGTAAGCCGTTAGGCGAATTGCTTTCTGTTGTTGATAACGCGATGAGTATGGCGCAATCAAAACAAGTAAACGCATGGCACGTACAACGCGAAACCGATTTAGTTAATAACGTAAGTGCGGGGTTTGGTAATCAAAACTGGCGTAAGGTTATTAAAGAAGTTATTGAATCTAAGCGTGTGCATTTGGTAATGCAAAACATTATGCCGCTTGGTAAAAGCATAAAAGCCTACGCTGAAGTACAAGTTCGATTTAAAACAGAAGACAATCAAGTACTGCCTACCGCTTCTTTTTTAGCGATGGCCGAAAAGCTTGATATGGCAATAGAAATTGATCGCCTGATAATAGACTCTTCTCTTGAAAAGGTTAAAAGCCGTAATTTATCTGAAAAGTTTTTTGGTTTAAACGTGACAGCTTCTAGTGCACACAACGATCAGTTTGTAATTTGGCTAGAGCGCCGATTATTGAAAGATACGCATATTGCATCTAAACTAGTATTTGAAGTAAGTGAGTTTGGTTTACAGCAAAACATCAAGGCTAGTAAGCGCTTTATCGACATGGTTCACCGTGTTGGCGCACGCGTTACAGTTGAACGTTTTGGTGTTGGCTTAACTTCATTTAAGTTTTTCCGCGATTTAAAACCTGACTTTATTAAAATGGACGCAAGTTATACTCGCGGCCTCGAAGACGATAAAAACAATCAGTACTTTATGCGCTTAATGGTCGATTTAGCTCACCGCATTGGTGTTAGTGTATTTGCTGAGGGCGTTGAGAGCCAAGAAGAAAAGCACATTATAGAAACGTTGTGTTTAGATGGCGTTCAAGGTTATTACATAGAAAAACCTAAAGACATATAGTCTATTGGAGGCATCATGAAAAGAGTAATTACCTTTATTATACTTTTTATTATGCCTTTGAGTTTGTACGCAAACGCCCCGCAAAAAGAATTAGTTTTTAGCACTCACAACTATCCTCCATTTTCATTTGTTGATGAACACGATAATGCCGCTGGCCCCTTTGTTGATATACTTACCTTAGCGTGTAAACGCCTCAATTATAAATGTGAGTTTGTCAGCGTACCAAATCGTCGCTCTAAGCTCATGCTAAAAAACCTGCAAGCTCAAGGAAACTTTCCTATGGGCTGGAATCTTGACCGCAACGAATGGCTTTATTTTTCGATCCCGCTTATGAAAATGCAATATGGATTTTTTCAACCTGAGGGTGCAAAAAAAACCATCAAAAGCCTCAATGATCTACAAAAAATGCAAATTGCTGTTTTTGGCCCTTCAAATGCATCTTTTCAACTAATCAAAATACAGCAACAAATGATTAAAGACGGATTGAGGGAATTTGATATTGTTTTACTCACCGATGCCAATGGTACGGGTGTAAAAATGATAGAAAACAATCGTATAGATGGGTACTTTGCCAATACTTTACAAGCACGCGCTAGGCTAAAACAATTTAACTTACATCATGTTAATTTGGCCTTTTTACAAAGCGAATCCCCCTATTTTATTGGTTTTAATAAAATTCAATTATCTCCTGAACAAATTGCCCTATTTAATAAAGCACTATTAGATTTATACCAAGAACACGATCAATTTAAAGATATTTTAAAGCCATATAATATCGATCCTATTCTAATTACCCCTGAAATCTTAAGTCACTTTAATATCATTACTGATTGAGTCGTTTATTTGCTTCTCATGTGTTGTTAATCGATAAAGAAAAAAGGATAATACCCACGTTTATTATAGCGTGAGGCACACATGACAGAATATGTCTTGTTATTGATTGGAACCGTTCTGGTTAATAACTTTGTATTAGTACAATTTTTAGGCTTATGTCCGTTTATGGGCGTATCAGGTAAGCTTGATACGGCGATTGGTATGTCTTTGGCAACCACGTTTGTGCTTACTCTTGCCTCTGTAACTAGCTATTTAGTTAATCAATATATTTTAATCCCTCTGGATATCGCCTTTTTACGCACCATGAGCTTTATTTTAGTGATTGCCGTTGTAGTGCAATTTACCGAAATGGTTGTGCGTAAAACAAGCCCTACTCTATATCGTTTATTAGGCATATTTTTACCGCTGATCACCACTAACTGTGCGGTATTAGGTGTGGCTTTATTAAATATCAAAGAAGATCATTCGTTTTTACAATCTGCAGTGTATGGTTTTGGTGCTGCGGTTGGTTTTTCTTTAGTGCTTGTATTATTTGCAGCACTACGAGAACGTTTAGCAGCTGCTGACGTTCCTACGCCTTTTAAAGGCGCCTCTATTGCAATGATCACTGCAGGCTTAATGTCGATGGCGTTTATGGGTTTTACTGGATTAGTGAAGTTTTAATATGACCTTGTTTTATGCCTTGATAGCGATTGGTTCGCTAGCACTCATTTTTGGACTTATTTTAGGGTTTGCAGCAATTCGCTTTCGCGTTGAAGGTAATCCTATTGTTGAGCAAATTGATACTATTTTGCCGCAAACTCAATGCGGACAATGTGGCTACCCGGGTTGTCGCCCTTACGCCGAAGCCATAGCCAATGGCGATGAAATAAATAAATGCCCACCGGGCGGCGAATCAACCATGAAAAAGCTTGCCGGCTTAATGGGTGTTGATGAAAAACCACTTGCCGGTGGCGAGCAAGCAGAACCTATAAAAACAGTGGCTTATATTCGCGAAGATGAATGTATTGGCTGTACCAAATGTATTCAAGCCTGCCCGGTTGACGCTATTTTAGGCGCTACTCGTCAAATGCACACTGTGTTAATTGATGAATGTACTGGCTGTGATTTATGTGTTGAGCCTTGCCCTGTAGATTGCATTGATATGCTACCTGTAGCCGAAACTAAACAAAACTGGAAATGGCAGCTAGATGCTATTCCTGTTACACAAATAGATTAGAGGTTTGAGTGGACAAGTTACTTGAACAAATAAAAAAAGGCACCGTGTGGGCATTTCCTGGCGGCATACACCCACCACAACAAAAATCACTCTCTAATAGTGCGAGTATCACTCGCCTACCTTTGCCCGACAAACTCATTGTTGCGCTTAAGCAACACATAGGCGCAAACGGTAAGTTACTGGTAGAAAAAGGCCAACACGTCTTAAAAGGCCAACCACTTACAGCCCCTGCTGCTAACTGGTCGGTACCTGTGCATGCACCGAGCTCTGGTGTGGTTACTGATATTGCACCTATGCCATCAGCACATCCATCGGCCCTACCTGAACTAAGTGTTATTATTGAACCAGACGGCAAAGACGAATGGGTAGCTCTAAATAAAAATAAAAATCCTGCTGAGCTTAGTCATGATGAGCTGATAAATATTATTCACCAAGCCGGTATTAGCGGTATGGGTGGTGCTGGTTTTCCTACTTATGTAAAAGCAGATACCAAGCAACCTATCGAATTTTTGATTGTAAATGCTGTTGAGTGCGAACCTTATATTACTGCCGATGACGTTTTAATGCGCGAACACGCTAAAGAAGTTATCCAAGGCATTGAAATAATGCAGCAACTTTTAAACCCAACACTGTGCATTGTGGGTATAGAAGATAACAAGCCTGAAGCTATTGCAGCAATGAAGCAAGCAGCTGAGCATAACTCAAAAATTATTATTCAAACGGTGCCAACTATTTATCCATCTGGCGGTGAAAAGCAATTAATTAAATTACTTACTAACCGTGAAGTTCCTAGCATTGGTATTCCTGCCGATATTGGTATTTTAGTGCATAACACCGGGACTTTGTTTGCCGTACAACAAGCCGTTTATGAAGGTAAACCACTCATTGAACGTATAGTTACGGTAACAGGTAACACTATTCATAAGCCTGGGAATGTATGGGCACTACTTGGCACTGAAATAAAGCATTTACTTGATTGCCAAGGTTTCTCACCTGTACCGCAGCAAAGTGTTGTAATGGGCGGCCCAATGATGGGCTTTACGCTACCCACAGTGCGTATTGGCATAGTTAAAACAACTAACTGTATTTTAGCGCCTGATCATAAAGAGCTAGCGGAGCCCGGCCCTGAAAAAGCCTGTATACGTTGTAGCGCCTGTGCTGATGCCTGCCCGGCCTCTTTATTGCCACAGCAATTACAATGGTTTGCTAAATCAAAAGAGTACGACAAACTACAAGAACACAATTTATTTGACTGTATTGAATGTGGTGCTTGTGCCTATGTATGCCCAAGCGAAATCCCTCTTGTGCAGTACTACCGTATAGCCAAAGTTGAAATTAAAGAACAACAAGCTGACAAAATTAAAGCCGACAGAGCAAAAGAGCGTTTTGATGCACGAAAAGAGCGTTTAGATCGCGAGCAAGAAGAACGTCAAAACCGCCATAAACGTAAACCTGCCGCTAAATCTTCTGACGAAAAGCAAAAAGTAGCAGAGGCACTAGCCCGCGTTAAAAATAAATCAGATAACGGCGATGAAAAATCAGCTGTTGCAGCCGCTATTGCACGCGCTAAAGCTAAAAAGCTAGGCGATCAATCTGCTGAATTAGAACCTGACAATAGCGAAGTAGCAAAAGAGCGCGCACTACGTAAAGAACAAGCGCGTAAATATAAAGAGCAAAAATCGCAAACAGATGAATCGGCCGAGACTGCGCCCGTTGATGATAAAAAATCAGCAGTCTCTGCAGCCATTGCTCGCGCTAAAGCTAAAAAAGCAGCACAAGCAAGTGAAGTGGCTGAACAAGCAGCAAGTGACGAATCACAAAGCGATGCCCCTGTTGATGATAAAAAGTCAGCAGTAGAGGCGGCTGTTGCGCGTGCTAAAGCTAAAAAAGCGGCTAAAGCACTTGAGGATACTGAACAAGCAGTGAGTGAAGAGCCACAAACTGATGCCCCTGTTGATTACAAAAAAGCAGCGGTAGCGGCGGCCATTGCTCGTGCTAAAGCTAAAAAAGCGGCTAAAGCATTAGATGGCGCTGAGCAAACCGTGAGTGAAGAGCCACAAAGCGATACTCCAATCGATGATAAAAAAGCAGCGCTAGCGGCGGCCATTGCTCGTGCTAAAGCTAAAAAAGCGGCTAAAGCATTAGATGGCGCTGAGCAAACCGTGAGTGAAGAGCCACAAAGCGATACTCCAATCGATGATAAAAAAGCAGCCGTAGCGGCGGCTGTTGCGCGTGCAAAAGCTAAAAAAGCGGCTAAAGCATTAGAAGAAGCTGAGCAAACCGTGAGTGAAGAGCCACAAATCGATGCCCCTGTTGATGACAAAAAGGCAGCGGTAGCGGCGGCTATTGCCCGCGCTAAAGCTAAAAAAGCAGCTAAAGCATTAGAAGAAACCGAGCAAACCGTGAGTGAAGAGCCACAAAGCGCGGCACCCGTTGATGATAAAAAAGCAGCGGTAGCGGCGGCCATAGCTCGTGCTAAAGCTAAAAAAGCGGCTAAAGCACTAGAAGATACCGAACAAACTCAGCCCCAAGAGCCACAAGTTGATAGCGCAGCACCTAAGAGTGCAGAAAGTAACACCGATGACTCATCAGTTCTTATTAACGCAGATAAACCTAAATCAGCCGACGATAAGAAAAAAGCCGCCGTGGCTGCTGCAATTGCGAGAGCAAAAGCTAAAAAGTTACAAAAAGAAGGAAATAATCAGTCATGAAATTAACCATGGCCAGTTCGCCGCATAATCACAGCCATAAATCGTTAACGCGATTAATGCTTAGCGTTATTGCTGCGTGTATTCCTGGGCTAATTGCTCAAGTTTTCTTTTTTGGAACAGGTGTACTTATTCAACTGGTACTAGCGCTTGTTGCTGTAAGCGTATTTGAAGCTGCAATAATGCTAATACGAAAGCGCCCTGTTTGGCCTGCATTAAGTGATGGCAGTGCGTGGCTTACTGCCGTGTTATTGGCACTGAGTATTCCACCACTTGCGCCTTGGTGGATAATCGTTATTGGCTGTTTATTTTCTATTGTTATAGTTAAACAGCTTTATGGCGGCCTTGGGTTTAACTTATTCAATCCAGCAATGGCGGCTTATGTACTGCTTTTAGTTTCGTTTCCGGTACAAATGACCGCATGGTTGCCTGTTACCGATTTAATAAATACGCCAATAGGCTTTGCTGATCAGCTAAGGCTAATATTCACCGATTTTACGGCCTCTGGGTTTAGCCTAGATCAAGTACGTGCAGGGGTTGATGGCCTAACAATGGCAACACCGCTGGATACTGTTAAAACAGACATAGCACACGGTTTAACCGTTACCGAAAGCATGCAAAAACCATTATTTAACGAATGGGCTGGCCTTGGTTGGGTGTGGGTTAACTTAGGCTTTTTAGTGGGTGGTTTATACTTATTAAAAGCAAAAATAATTAACTGGCATATTCCTGTAAGTTTTATCGCAAGTTTAGCTGTATGTAGTGCTATTGGTTATATCGCATCACCAGGTACAGAGCCGGGCACCCTATTTCACTTATTAAGTGGTGCCACTATGATGGGGGCCTTTTTTATAGCAACCGATCCGGTATCTGCAGCAACAACTAACAAAGGGCGCTTAATTTATGGCGCGCTAATTGGCTTACTAATTTATTTAATTCGTACCTTTGGTGGTTTTCCTGATGCCATCGCATTTAGCGTATTATTGATTAATATTGCAGTGCCGCTAATAGACTACTACACACAGCCACGTACTTATGGCCATGGAGCAGTAAAATGATCATTTCGTCAATGGCTAAAAATGGTGCTATTTTAACTGCGTTTGCTTTAGCAACAACGGGCTTAGTTGCCTCTATCAACGCGCTTACTGCCGATAAAATTGCAGAGCAAGAACAACTGCAACTTACTGCGCAGCTACAAGAAGTGCTCGACCCAAAATCGTACGACAATCAATTATCACAAGATTGCGTAATTATTACTGACGAAAAACTAGGCCCACACGCAAACCAAGTAATTTACCGTGCTCGTAAAAACAATAAACCAGTCGCTGTTGTTATTAGGCATGTTACGCCAAACGGCTACAGTGGTGATATTAACTTATTAACAGCTGTATTGAGCGACGGCACTATTGCTGGCGTGCGTACGACTAAACACGAAGAAACCCCTGGTTTAGGCGACAAAGTAGAAGTTAAAAAATCACTTTGGATCACAACATTTAAAAGCTTAACGGTTGAAGGCGAAGAAGACGCTCGCTGGGCTGTGAAAAAAGATGGCGGCCAGTTTGATCAATTTACAGGCGCGACCATAACGCCACGTGCTGTTGTGGGCTCTGTTAAAAATGCCGTATTGTTCGCACAAACTAATTTTGATGATATTTTTGCAGCACCTAATGCCGAATGTATGGAGGTAGCTAAATGAGTGAGTTAAAAACATTATACAAAGAAGGTGTGTGGGTAAATAACCCTGCCCTTGTACAGCTTTTAGGTTTATGTCCACTGCTTGCCGTTACCTCAACTGTAACAAATGCCTTAGGTTTAGGCTTAGCAACTTTACTCGTACTAATAGGCTCTAATGTTACCGTATCAATTGTGCGTAACTGGGTGCCAAAAGATATTCGTATACCTGTATTTGTAATGATCATCGCGGGCTTTGTAACAATAGTTCAATTACTTATGAACGCTTATACCTTTGGTTTATATCAATCATTAGGGATTTTTATCCCGTTGATTGTAACTAACTGCGCCATTATTGGCCGCGCCGAAGCATATGCCTCTAAAAACCCAGTTCATTTATCAGCATTTGACGGCTTAATGATGGGCTTAGGCTTTATGGCTGTACTGTTAGTATTAGGTACTATGCGCGAACTAATCGGCCAAGGTACGCTGTTTGACGGTGCCGACTTATTACTTGGCCCATGGGCACAGAGCTTGCGCATAGAAGTATTTAACTTTGATAACCAATTTTTACTCGCAATTTTACCACCGGGTGCCTTTTTAGGACTTGGGCTACTTATTGCTGCAAAAAACGTAATTGACGCACAAATAAAATCAAAACAAGTTGCACCGCCAGAGGCTGAAAAAGGCCCTCGAGCACGTGTTACCAGCTTAACTTAAGGGGAAAACGTATTAGAGCAACAATTAGCACTAATACGTTTTAAGTTGCATGAATAAAGAAAAACGTCACCAAATACTGTCGCGCCTGCGCGAAGATAATCCGCACCCAGTTACAGAGCTTGAATATTCAAGCCCGTTTGAGTTGCTAGTAGCAGTAACTCTTTCAGCGCAAGCAACCGATGTAGGTGTGAATAAAGCCACTCGAAAGTTGTTCCCTGTTGCTAATACACCCCAAGCCATTTTAGATATTGGGCACGACACACTGCGTGATTATATAAAAACCATTGGCTTATTTAATTCTAAAGCTGCCAACGTGTACAAAATGTGCCAAATTTTGGTCGATGAACACAACAGCATCGTGCCAGAAAATCGTGAAGCCCTAGAAGCCCTTCCAGGCGTTGGCCGTAAAACCGCTAATGTTGTACTCAACACAGCCTTTGGCTGGCCTGTAATAGCCGTAGATACACATATATTTCGTGTATCTAATCGTACTAAGCTTGCCATGGGTAAAGACGTAGTTGCTGTTGAACAAAAGCTTGAAAAAGTAGTGCCTGCTGAATTTAAAGTAGACGTGCACCATTGGTTAATACTACACGGGCGCTACACCTGCGTAGCACGTAAACCTAAATGTGGCAGCTGTATTATTGAAGACCTGTGTGAGTTTAAAGAAAAAACGGAATAGCCCCAAAAGCGCGGTAAGTAGTCGCGAGTTTACCTCGCGCAATGAAGCACAAGCCTCAAAATCCCAAAAGCGCGGCAGAAAGCCACGCCTACAAATATAATACCCCCCTGTAGATGCGAGTTTACCTCGCGCAATAAAGCATAAACCACAAAAGCGCGGCATAAAGCCGCGCCTACAAATACAACGCCAACCCTGTAGTCGCGAGTTTACCTCGCGCAATAAAGCACAAGCCCAAAATCCCAAAAGCGCGGTAGAAAGCCACGCCTACAAATACAACGCCAACCCTGTAGTCGCGAGTTTACCTCGCGCAATAAAGCACAAGCCCCAAAATCCAAAAAGCGCGGTAGAAAGCCACGCCTACAAATACAACGCCAACCCTGTAGTCGCGAGTTTACCTCGCGCAATAAAGCACAAACCCCAAAACCCCAAAAGTGCGACATAAAACCGCACCTATCAATCCATCTAGATAAAACATTTTTATACGTGAGGGCATGTTAGTGAAATTGTACAATTATTAGAATATTATCAAAGTATTAATTTCACAAGTCTCACTCCTTTGGTTATGCTAGTGAGCATTATAAAATTTTATTGTGAAACCCTCTATGCTACCTCTACTTCGTATCTTGATAATTGAGCAAGACCCAGCCACTTTACAAGGGCTTTCAACTAATCTGTCAAAGACCATTCCTAACTTTGAGCGAGATGATATTCATATCGATATTATTGAATGCCTTGAGCTTAAACGCGCGTTGGAACATGTAGAGGAAGATGGTGATATTCAAGCCGTAGTTCTAAGCTGGGATATGCACAACAAAGTGGGTGAGCGGATGTATAGCCGCTTTATTGAAGAGTTAAAGGCAATTCGTCTTGAGCTGCCTGTTTATGTTATTGGCGACGACACCAAAGGGCTGGAAATCGTAAACGAATCAGAAGAAATTGAATCCTTCTTTTTTAAAGATGAAGTAATTTCTGACCCTGAAGCGATTTTAGGTTATATGATCAACGATTTTGACGATCGCTCGGAAACTCCATTTTGGACGGCATATCGTCGTTACGTCGGTGAAGCAAACGACTCTTGGCACACACCGGGTCATAGCGGTGGCTCCAGCTTTAGAAACTCACCTTACATCAAAGATTTTTATCAGTTTTACGGCCGCAATGTATTTGTTGGCGACCTGTCGGTTTCGGTAGACTCGCTAGGTTCATTGTCAGACAGCACCAATACCATTGGTCGCGCTCAAGAATCAGCTGCGGCGACGTTTGAAGTTAAGCACACCTACTTTGTTACAAATGGTTCATCTACCTCAAATAAAATCATTTTGCAGACACTCCTGCGCAAGGGAGATAAAGTAATTGTCGACCGTAATTGCCATAAATCAGTACACTATGGCATCTTGCAATCAGCCAGTTACCCCATTTATTTGGCGAGTATTTTAAATCCAAAATATGGCATTTTCGCGCCACCGTCGTTGGCCGACATCAAATTAGCAATTGAAAACAATATTGATGCTAAATTACTAGTGCTTACCGGTTGTACTTACGATGGCCTACTTAGCGACCTGAAACAAGTCGTAGATTATGCTCATCAATATGGTATTAAAGTGTTTATAGATGAAGCCTGGTTTGCATACTCTTTGTTTCATCCTAGCTTTCGTCATTATTCTGCGATACATGCAGGGGCTGACTACATTACACATTCGGCACATAAAGTGGTGTCGGCGTTTTCTCAAGCATCTTATATTCATATTAACGACCCCGATTTTGATGCTGATTTTTTTCGAGAGATTTATAGCATCTACGCTAGTACATCGCCTAAATATCAGCTTATTGCATCGCTTGACGTGTGCCAAAAGCAATTAGAGATGGAAGGCTATAAGCTGCTCAATGCGCTACTAAATCATGTTGAAGAGTTTAAACAACAGATGGCCTCGCTTAAGCAAATTAAAGTATTAGCTAAGCAAGACTTTATGGAAATATTCCCGCATTTTAGTGGTGATAACATGGGCCACGACCCATTAAAAATCCTTATTGATATTAGTGAGCTACCTTACTCATTAAAAGATATTCATAAATATCTACTGGATGAAATTGGGCTAGAGATAGAAAAATACACACACAGCACCATTTTGGTTTTACTTACGCTTGGCGGCACGCGCTCAAAAATAATTCGTTTGTACAATGCGTTGAAAAAGCTAGACAGCGGTAAGGTAAAACTATCGAAATCGACGCGTAGAGCCCGCTTACCTGAAAATTTACCTGCCATAGACTTGGCGTGTATTCCAAGCGATGCTTTTTATGGCGACCGCGAATCTGTGCCTATCAGTAAAAGCAACAACCGCATTTGTGCAGGTTTAGTTACTCCATATCCACCGGGCATTCCGCTTTTAGTCCCAGGCCAGCATATCACTAATGACCATATCGAATATTTACAAGAGTTGGCAAGCCAAGGGCTAACGATACAAGGCAGTTTCGATGGTGAAATTTATGTTCTTAAGGGTAAGGTTAAAAAATAAAGGTATTGGTTTAATACTATCTCAATAATGATTACTGGTGGCAGTGTCGCAAGACATTGCCGCTTTAACAGTATTTAAAAGTAAAATACAAAGTGGAATAAATCATTCTTAAAAATATTAACTAATTTTAGGTGAAAAAAAGCAAGCCAGGTGGCTTGCTTTTAGCGTCTTTAAATACACACACTCATAGACTCGATTTAACTATAACTTTTAAAATCTATAGCTTGCGCCAAATGTAATACGGCGGTCTGTAATACCTTGGAAACAAAGTAAAGCACCTTCGTTAACACAAGACTGGCTAACTTCTGATTCAGTTAAGTTAACGGCTTCAATACCGATATTTAGCTGATCGTTCACATCATAACTTATGCTGGCATTAAGCTGCCCTCTGTCTTCTTGTATAACAGGGAAACCCCATGGAAAGCTCGAGGTGCTACCAAAGTCAGTTGAACGGTACCCTTCGCGCCACGTGTAACGCGCTCGAGCAGATAGACCGTATTTCTCATAGTAAAATGTAATATTATATGCGTTTTCTGACAGATCAATGAGTGATTGCTTAGCACTTATGTCTGCATCCGGGTTACCGGTTGTTAATGCAAAAACAGCATTTGCACGACTCGTTGCGGTGTCAAATGATTCACCACCAGAAAATTCTTGATAGGTATAGTTAGCAACCACACCAAAACCTGATGCCCAACCTAGCTCTTTTTCAAAACTTGATAAGTCGTATTGAGCTGCAAGCTCAATACCTTGCTGTGTTGTTTCACCAGAGTCATTAATAGTAGTTTGTGTTGGTACACATAACCCTACACCAGCATCTGGGCCAAATACGTTTATGTCAGCAATTGGGTTAAATATGCCGCCGCCTTCACACTCTGGACCATTTGTATCGCGAAAGCCTGTGCTTGGGTCTTCAAATGGGTCAACTTGTTGTGTAACGTGCAAATCGCTACGTGTTTTATGAAAGTACCCCACACTTAACAAAGCAGCGGGTGCAAAATACCAATCTGTGGATATATCGAAAGAGGTTACTTCTTCTGGTGCTAAGCCTGAATTACCAATTGAAACGGCACTATTAGGGCTTGTGCCAAACGTAACAGATGTAGATAGGTCATCAAAATCTGGGCGTCTAATATCTTTTGACCAACCTAAACGAACAATCACATCTTCACTTACATTCGCGGCTAAATTGAATCGAGGTAAAAAGAAATCGTAATCACCTTTTGACGTTAGCTGAGTAACCAGTTCGTTGCCACTTCCATCTTGAGTAACAGAGTTACCTAGCGATGTAACTTCAGTCTCTAAATAACGTAGGCCAAAGTTACCGCGAAACATGCCGTACTCAAAATTTGCTTGTGCATATAAGGCATGTGTTTCTTCTTCAATATCAAAAAATGCATTTACTTGAGACGTTGGTGAACTTATTGGTCCACGATCAGAACCCGTTATTGCATTATTAGCTTCAATCGCTTGGTTAAGCGCTGCTAATACGGCTTGTGGATCAGAGGATGCAAGCTCTGGGTTTATAAGTAAGAAATCACGAATATAGAGTGCTCGCCCATCACCATCGTTAAAGTTATCTGGGCCCGCTGTTAATAATTGTGCAAATAAATCACCCGTTGGGCTATCAGCCATATTTCTTAAACCAACGTTAGAGCGAACTTGATCCGACACACTACTCGTTTTACTGTAGCGGTAACCAAAATCGACTGACGTTATTACATCATCTAAGTAATATGTAAAATCTGTACGAAACGCATCTTCTGTATTTTCTGACTCATCTTGCCCTTGGTTTACGTCACGTAGAACAACATTTGCAGGGTCGAGTAATTGAGCCATTGTTGGCGCGTTTGCCTCTCCCGTTGCAATCCCAAACGTAAGTGCATCACCTGTAAGATCATACTCAAAAGGAGTCCCGTTTTCATTTGACGAATTAGTAGCAACATTTGGATTTATAAAATTAAGCGTTGTATTAAAGCTTGGTGTAGTTGAATCAGAACGAGAGGTTGAGGCTTCAACACTTGCAAATAATCTATCGCCTTGCCATTCGCCCCCTATTCTAAATATTTTGCTCTTTGTGATGCGTGAATTAGTATCGCTAGAAAAACGCAAGTTAGGATCGCCACCACCGTCTTCAACCGGAATTACGCCTCTTACGGCCGCTTGTATGCTGCCTAGGTTTTGTCCGTCCAGTGAACCAAAATTAACTGTTTCAAATTCACTCGGTATTGATACATTTCTAAGATCACTTAGGCCAGATGCTTGTACTCTTGAGCTTTCTTGGCGGCGCTCTTGATCGTTAACAACTGCATCAAAAAAGAATTTCATATTATCGTTTGGTGCATATTCAAATGTACCTGCGAAGTTTTTTGTCTCGTATTCGTAATTATCGTAATCTTGAATTAAAAATTGTACTGGTAGAAAATCAAACGATTGTGCACTTGCAGCACCACTATCAGCGGCTACCGAATTATCTCTATCTGCGCGAGGACGAAATGCGGTTACGTCTTGCTCACTGTAACTACCACTAAATACAACACCAAACTTACCGCCCGAATCAAGCTCCCAGTTATCACCCCAAGCACCCGATACCCTAGGAGTCACGCCATCTGTTGATAAGCTACTATCTTCACCTTGGACTCTAATTGAGCCTAGAGTTTCATTTAACTGTAACGGGCGAATTGTTTTAAGGTTTATTGTTGCGCCCACAGAGCCTTCGATTGTTTTTGCTTCTGGTGACTTAATTACTTCTACACCAGAGATGATTGCAGCTGATACATCCTCAAAACTAATGCCACTTCGTCCAGACCCTGAGCCAACTGTTGATACGCCGTTCACTTCTGTACGATTAGCATTGGTACCACGAATTTGAACACCCGTACCTACCCCTGCTTCACGAGTAATTTGAATCCCTGTTACGTTTTCAAGTACTTCTGCGAGGTTTTGATCTGGTAGCTTACCAATATCTACAGCCTCGATAATTTCAACAAGGCTATCTGCTGAACGCTTTTGTGCAAGTGCATTTGTAAGCGATTGTCGAATACCTGAAACCTCGATAACCTCAAGATCGTCTGCAGCTTTTTTTGGAGCTTCTTGCGCCTGTGTAGACAAAGATATACCAAGTGCGGTTGCCGATATAACTGCCAGTGTAATTTTAGATAACTTGTGACTCATAGTTTTTTTCCTGTGTGTGTGAAATGCTATGTTTAACCAGCTACTTTATTGTTTTTATTAAAAGCCCTTTCTTATTACAAAATATTAACCTTATATTTACACCCACACCTACAAAGGTCAACCTTTTGGTAATGAATTTAGATCAAATATTATGCAATATGTTATTACCAAAATAGAAAAAACTAACTAAATTTCAAGTTAAAAGCAAAACTTACATTTTAAGTTGATGTTATTTATGGTTTTTAAATTCTATTAGAAATAGGGCTGTCAATAACAAAGGTTAGAATAGTTATCGTTTTAAAAATGAAATAATTTAGGCAGGAGAAACCGATGATGTTGGGCGTGCTTAATAAACAGCATTATTGGTTAACCAATTTAATTGTTTTTTAGTTAAGTAGCGTAATTCAGGAGTGAGTTTTTTTAAGTACTGTTTGTTGATGTTATCGAAAATATAAAATTGAATAATTTGAGGATCAAAAAAGGCGGTAAAACCGCCTTTTTAATGTGATCTAATGTTTAACTATTATTATAGCTTGTAGCTCAAACCTAAGAATAAACGTGGGCCGTAGTCATTCACTTCACCTAAGTTACCTTCAACAAAGAAGTCTTGTGATTTAGGTGCACTGAACAAGTTAATTGCTTCTGCTTTAACTCTAAAGTGCTCATCAATTTTGTATGATGCGCGCATTTCCCACACACCTACGCCATCAACATAACGAAGTCGAGTACCATTTGTAGTATATGGTTGGAAATACTCACTACGATATTTGTAAATAACAGCAGTATCAAATCCACCAATTTGGTAGTACAGCTGACTGCTAAATACATGCTTTGAGAAACCAGGTACTGAAGCCGACTCAATAATACCGTCAGTTAACTGTGTAGTATTACCATCTACGTCAGTCTCAAACGTATCGCCGTATAAGCTATCTTGGAACTCAAAATCAGTGTCTGCATAGTTGTAACCAAATTTCATACCGATGCCGTTATCCCAGCGGTAAGAAAATGAAGCTTCAAGACCTAATATTTCACTGTCTTCATCTGATGTAACAGAGTTAGTAATTGGTAATGAAACAGTTTCACCGGCAACAGTAAAATCTTCAATTACTGTTTGTTGTTGAAAACCACCGTTGAACTGTTTGTAGTATAAGCTTAACGCTAAGATTGAATCTTCGTTAGGGTACCATTCAAACGCAGCATCGTAGTTCCACGACATAAGCGGTTGAGTGTCCGGGTTACCAGAGCCATTTACACCCACTAATAAATCGCTGATTGAAGTTGCTGTACCTTCTGTATCTTCTTGGAATGTACGGCTGTAACCTAAATCAGATGGATCTGCGCGTGACATACCACGGTATATACCTGCACGGAATAAAATATCTTCACTGTAGTCAATAACTAGGTTAAAACTTGGTAAATACTTCGTGTAGTCACCACCGCTTTTTATTTTATCCAATGAACCATTATCAGATTCAACCAGAGAAAGTACACCGGTGTCGCTTGTTACTACGTCAAAGCTATTTCTAAAACCAATCGAAGTTACTTCTGTGTCTACAATACGAAGACCAAAGTTACCGCGAATGAATTTACCAAACATTTCAGTATCGTAGTTAGCCATTAAGTACACTGATGTTGTTTTTTCTGTTACATCGATTGTACCTGCATTTTCATATTCAACTTCTGGGTAAGCAAACACACCATCAGCGTTAGAACCCGCTACAGCTTGTGAGAAACATACGTTGTCGTATGTAGCCCATGATGAACCTGTACCGCTATCTACAACGTTACCGTCACTATCAACATTTGTTACGATATCGCCATCAGATACACTTGATAAAAAGCCTGATTCAGGGAAATCGATTTGACAACCTTGTAATACGTTAAGCGCTTCAGTACCAGAGTCTAGTGTAAATTCGTTTCTTGAACCGTTACCTTGGCTACCACCATACTGTAGGAAGGTCATTTCAGATGTTCTAATACCACCTTGAATACTGGTGAAAACATTGCCATCTAAGGTATAGTCAAAATCTAGTCGCGCTGAGATAACTTCGTTTTCACGAACATTTTCACGATCAAGTCGTGTTCTTAGGCTATCTGTAAAGTTTGAAATATCTGTTACGTCAAAGTCTGTCAGTGTGAAATGAGGGATCTCATCGCCCATATCCCAAGAAAAGAAATTACGACCTGATGTTCTACCACGGTTAGATATTTGAAGTTCTTCACGTTCAGTTTTTGAATACGCTAAATCTAAGTCAACAGTTAATCTATCGGTAACTGTATGTTCTATATTTATGCCGTAACCTTGGTAGTTTTCTTCACGAGAAAATTGCTCACCCGCTGATTCAATGCGCTCTTCACCTTCCCAGTGCAAAATACCGCCTACATCATTAGTAACAAGTGTTGGACCGGTTACGCCTGGTGTTGCACGTTTTTGTAAAAAGATTAAATCGTGGCGTGCTTCTTGTTGTGTTCTATCTGAAATCTGTGCATCAAAGTTAACATCCCAATCAGCTGACGGTTGGTATTGCAGTGCAAA
Organism: Pseudoalteromonas sp. NZS37; assembly: GCF_015864265.1. Classification (NCBI taxonomy): domain Bacteria; kingdom Pseudomonadati; phylum Pseudomonadota; class Gammaproteobacteria; order Alteromonadales; family Pseudoalteromonadaceae; genus Pseudoalteromonas; species Pseudoalteromonas sp. NZS37. Next base: position 572,863 of record NZ_JADYXL010000002.1, read on the forward strand.
AAACATTGCATCACGTTCATCTGATGTCTCGTTTTGGCGGTAACTACGGCTACTGCCAGTCCAAGCGTAAGGAGTACCATCACTTACTGCTTTACCTGTTTCAGGATCAATTTCTGTATCGTAACCTTGGTTGCTACTGCCACTAACTTGGTCTTCACAGTCGCCTGCGCTGCTACGATAAAAACCTTCATTAGTATTATTTGGATCGTTTAAACAGGCCCACAATGAAGAACCAGATGGGCTAGAGCTTCTGTATTCAGCTTCTGGTTGGCTGATATCTTGGCGCTGTACACCAAAAGACACACCAACAGCTTGGCCGTTATCAAATTCAAACTGGTCTACATAACTAAACGTGCCACGGTAACCCGCGTCACTTTGAAGTGAGTTATCTACATTACCTTCATCAGGGTTGTAGTTTAATTTAACTTCAGCTGATACACGTTGCTTGCCAAAATCAAGTGGAGTTATAGTTTCAAGTGCAATAACACCTGCAACACCACCTTCAATCATTGACGCATCTTGCGTTTTATAAATTGCTACTTTTTTTACAAGTTCAGACGGAAACTGCGAAAAGTTAACTGAGCGGTCACCACTACCATTAGTCGCTTCACGACCATTGATATGCGTTGCACTTAAAAATGGACCAAGACCACGAATAGTGATTTCTGTTGCACCACCGTTTTCACGGTGAGATGCAGCACCTGTAATTGATTCCAGTGCTTCACCGATAGACAGTGCTGGTAAATCACCAATATCTTCAGATGACAGGCCATCAACTACCGTTGTTGCTTCACGTTTAATTGCTATTTGGTCTTGAATCGTTCTACGTGTACCTGTAACACTAATTATTTCAACGTCTTCTTCAACTTCTGTCGCTTTTCCCTGATCTTCCTGTGCGCTTGCTGTAAATACGCAAGAACTTGCCATACCTGCGATGACCGCTGTTCTTACCCATTTTGCAACTGGGCGCATTGCAAACTGCCCTGTTGTAGAATTATTGTTATCTCGTGACTTCAACGACATTTGAATTCTCCGCTGGTTGTTGTTGTGTGATTTTAGTGTGTTAGCTTGTTATGCTTATGTATATTTTATGTGACCTTTGACGTTAATATACTTAAACGCAGCACGATGATCAACCAATTTGACGTTTTAATATTACCATAAGGTATACCAATTTTAACTTAGCGGCATTACCAGTAGGTCAGGCAGGTTTTTTACTAGAATATAAACCGCTCTAAACTAGTTTATAAATGGGTAATGTAGGTTGAGAAAAGTGTGGTGATTATTAATGAATAATAAAAAAGCCCCAAATTTGGGGCTTTTAAAAGTTAACTGATTAATTGGTTATTTAATCGTTTTGTATTTTCCATGTAGATCCAACACCGACTTCAGATGACTGAATATAATGAAGACCTTTAGCACCCGCCTCTGCCTGAAGGCCTGCAGGGTCAGTTTCTAATAACGTACTTGTTGCTGTAACGTACTCAAGTACTTCTTTGCCATTAGTTGCTGGGTCTTGGTCAATTGCACCATCAGTATCGAATGCGCCATTACCATTTAGTTTTCTAATTTCAACCCAGTCACCGCTTGCATCGCCTGATACTCGACTATCCATATAACCAAAGTTGTTACTTAGCAGCGAGCTATCATGATTAATTAAGTCACAGTCATATTCAAAAGCATGGTCACTATCAAGTGTATTTGGATAAAATAGGCCTTGAGTTGTAGCACTGCTGTTTATTGTATCTTCGTCTGTTTGATCGCCTAAACCGTTTGCAATTAAATTTCCATTAAAGTTGATAACAAACGCATTTTTGGTTAGGCCGTATAGCACCGGCGCATTCGCTGCGGTTAACTCATCACAATCACTTGTTGGTGCTTTAGAGCCTATTTCTGTACTAAATACAATAGGTTGCTGCGAGTTCAAAACCGTATTGTTTGTTACATTTAGTGTAAAGTCGCCGGCACTATCAAGCACTGCCTGATTACCTGACTTTGGTACACCACCATCATCTTGCGAAAATGGGTTAGCTGTAAATACAATACCGCCCGCTTCTTTATTACCAGAACGAATACCTGCAATGTAGTTGTTACTTACGGTGTGACCAAGTGGTGTAATTAATATACCCGCTGGGCGATCATCAGAGCTTGCAATATCGGTAGTTCGAATAATAACGTTATCTGTAACACTGTTGAAGCCACCATCTTCTAGTGAAATACCACCATTAGGATTTACGATTGTATTGCCTTTGATGGTTGCACCAGAAGTTTGTACACGCATTAAACGACGACCTGTTACAAAGTTTTCTACGCGGTTATACTGAATAGTAAAGTTTGCGTTATCAGCTGCACCGCTACCCGTTGTGCTACCTGCATTGATTAAATATAAACTTGATTGACCAAAGTTTGGATTATCACTGTCACTAAATAAATTATATTGAATAACGTGATCAGAGCTTGATGATGATATTTTTATCACAGACCCTTTTTCTGCTACATTTCGATTAGAGAATGTATTTCGCTCAACCAACGCGCTTTGACCTTTTATCATCAGCCAATGGTATTCAGAGTTATTGAGTGTAGCTTCTTCTCCATCCATCGTGTTTTGCGAAAAAGTAAAGTTATCCCCTTCTGAGTAAATAACAGCACCTTCTTCGGTTTCACAAAATGCACCCGCTTTAGTATCTATATTCTTAAAGGTAAGCCCTGTTAATCCAGCGCCATCTACTCCAGCAGCTACATGCACACATACTTCACCGCTAAGTACAGGAGTTTGACCTTCTACAGCGCGAAGCGTTACTGCACTGGTTAATAAAACTGCGTCCATATCAGCATAAACACCGGTGTTTAAGCCAATAACATCACCATCAGCTAAACCGCCGCTTAAAGCACCAAGGAGTGCTTCAGGGTTACTAACTAATTGTGTGTAAACTAATGTATCAAGTGAGTTTGTAACCTCACTCGCAAAACCATCGTTATCTGTATACGTAGCTTTTACCGACATTATTGAGCCAGCGTAAGCAGAAGGTGTAAATGTTTTACTATTACTGTCGGCTACTTCAACGCCATCAGCAGACCAAGTATAAGTAACGTTTGCCTCTTCAACACCGTTGTTATCAGTTATCTCAGCGGTTAACTCGCCACTTGTCAAATAAGGCGCTACGCCCATAATGGCGACGCTACCGGCTTCGTCAACCGCAACAGCAGAAACAGCAATTGTTTCCTCTGATGTATTATCCTCGATAAATCCATTATCATCTGTGTAAGCAACTTGAACACTTATCTTTTGACCTAAAAGTGATGCATCAACTGTAAAGGTGCTTTGTGTTGCGCCATCTATCTCTTGTGCGTCAGCAAGCCATTGGTAAGTAATATCTCCTGTTGCCCCGTCGGTATCAGCAACTTCTGCTGTTAATATATTACCAACGGTTGGCGTGCCACTAATTGTAACTTCGCCTTCTGAGTTTGTTCGTGCTACAACCTCTGTACCCGTTGAAGTCACAGACTCGTTAAACCCACGGCTATCTTCAAAAGATGCACTAACTGTTATAACTGTACCAAACTGTGCGTCTGTTAACGTAAGCGTTGAAAGTGCTTCATCTGCAATCTCTATGTCATCAGCAAACCATTTATAAGTTACTGTATCGCCATCAAAGCCATTTTCGTCAGCTACATTGGCTGTTAGTTGCGAACCAACTAGAGCGTCGCCCGTAATAGTTAAACTTGCAGGGAATTCGATTGCGGCAACATCTGCGGTTGGATCTGTAATATGCGATTCATTGATACCGCCATCATCGGTATAAAGCCCTTGAACTGTAATTGGTAACCCTATCTGATCGTCAGTCAGTGTAAATGAAGCGCTATTTGCACCTGCAATTGCCTCACCATCTGCATACCAATAGTAAGTCACGTCACCTGAGATACCATCAGGGTCACTAACTTCAGCTGTTAATGTTTGTCCGCTTGTAACAGTTCCACTAAGAGCAATAGAGCCCAAGTTGTTGTCATTGTTGTTTGAGTTTGTGTCACAACCAACTATTGCAGCTGCAATAGCGCATAGCGCAAAATGTTTTAATTTCATGGTGGCTCTATTCTCCAAATTTATGGTTTTAATATTTGGTTATCTATTGTGTGTGTTACCAAATAAATCATGCGTTTATTACCAAATTCATTTAAATTGCAAATAAATTGTTAACCAACTTGGTAATATAACCATAATAAAATAACTTTTTCCACCATACCCACCCAATTAAATAACAATAAATAAACACAAAGTTAACCCTGCACTGTTATCGCAGGTCAAAAATTGAATTCAATCATGCACAATTACTGCGAAAATACATAACCTTAGAGTAAAAAATTGGTTTTACATGGTGTTAAGTAAATAAGATTTATTTAATATATATGAAGTAATCTAATTTGAAGACTATAAGAAAATTAAGAAATGAAGTGAGTTTGTATAAAAAGGGTTATTTACAGAGAGAATGAAAAATAAGGGTAAAAAAGGGGCTATTTTTTGCCCCTTTTTTATTAAGTACTGGTTTATAAAATAGCGTTATTATAAAACTCTACAGGCTCATTTGAGCCCAAAGCAACAGGCACACGTTGATGCAAGCTAGTTGGCGCAATATCTAAAATACGCGTTCCTCTAGAGGTTGCTTTACCACCTGCGTTTTCAACTAAAAGCGCTAACGGGTTTGCTTCATAAAGCAGTCTTATTTTTCCGTTATCGTTACCACTGCGTTTATCTTGCGGATACAAAAATAACCCGCCTCGGCATAATATACGATGAACGTCGCCTACCATCGCTGCATTCCAACGCATTGAGCTTTTTTCAAAGCTTTCACAGGTGTAAAGCAATTTATCAAAATACACTTGTGTCGGTTCGTCCCAATAACGGTAGTTAGCCATATTAACGGCAAATTCACGACTCTGCTCTGGCACACTTAACTGCTTATTTGTCAGTAGATAACCGCCATGCGTTGAGTCTAATGTATAACAACGCGTTGGACCGCCAGTACTCATTACAAGTAATGATGAAGGGCCGTATAACACATAGCCTGCACATACTTGATTTACACCAGGCTGACTAAATTGCTCGTCGCTGTCGAAGGCAACATCATCACGGGCTAAGTAAATAGTAAATATAGTGCCTATTTGCCCATTAACATCAATATTAGAAGAGCCATCTAGTGGGTCAAAAGCAACAATAAACTTACCTTCAGGGTGGCCACCTACCGCATGATCTTCTTCCTCTGATGCAACTGATCGTACGCTGCTGTCGTCAAGTAGGATGTCTTTAAGTAGTTGGTTTGCGATTACATCTAGCTTTTTTTGAACTTCACCTTGGATGTTTTCATTCAATGTTGAACCTAAAACACCGGCTAATTCACCTTGGCTTACTCGAAAAGCAATTTCTTTACTGGTCGCTAAAATTGTGCGAATAAGTAAAATAAGATCGGTATCTACACCGTCTTCTTTTAATACTGTATTTAGTCTTTTCATGCGCTATACCTATTTACACAATTTAGATCGTCAAAGCATTGCTCTAGTCTTGCAACCATACTTTGCTCTGAATGACGCAACCATACGCGAGGGTCATAATATTTTTTGTTTGGCTTATCATCCCCATCAGGGTTACCAATTTGCTCTTGTAGGTATGCTTGGTTACCTTTGTAGTAGTCTAAAATACCTGTCCAACACGCCCACTGCGTATCGGTATCAATATTCATTTTAACTACACCATAGGTTAAAGACTCTGCAATTTTATCGTACTCAGAACCACTACCACCATGAAACACAAAGTTAATTGAGTTGCTTGGTAGATTAAATTTTTCTGATACGTAAGCTTGTGAATCTTTTAAAATAGTTGGTGTAAGAACAACGTTACCCGGCTTATATACACCGTGAACATTGCCAAAAGACGCTGCAATTATAAAGTTAGGGCTAATACGACTTAAACGTTCGTAAGCAAATGCAACATCTTCAGGCTGAGTGTATAAAGAAGAGCTGTCTAGGTGTGAGTTATCAACACCGTCTTCTTCGCCGCCCGTGCAGCCAAGCTCAATTTCAAGCGTCATACCTATTTTTGCCATACGCGTTAAGTAACGTTCACAAATTTCGATATTTTCTTCTAAAGGCTCTTCTGACAAATCAATCATATGCGAGCTAAACAGTGGTTTGCCAGTCAGTTCAAAGTGTCTTTCACCTTCATCAAGCAAACCATCAATCCAAGGTAGTAGCTTTTTAGCTGCGTGATCAGTATGAAGCATCACTGCTACTTCATAATGTGCTGCCACTGAATGTACATATCTTGCAGCACTTACCGCCCCAAGCACTGCTGATTGTTGCTCCGGTAAAGATAAGCTTTTACCACAAAAAAATTGAGCTCCACCATTAGAAAGCTGAATAATAACGGGCGAGTTTTTCTTTTTAGCAGCTTCTAGCGTCGCATTTATAGATGTTGTACTAACAACATTTACCGCTGGCAACGCATATTGATTAGTACGCGCATGTTCATACACAGCACTTACTTCATCGCCAACGATTACGCCTGGCAGTATTGTTGGGGCTAAATAATTCATTTATGAAATCCTTTCTATTTTAAAGCCTGGATACAAGAATCAGTAATTGCTTGCCAATTTTCTTGTTCAACCCACTCTTTTTTCGCTATCCAAGTACCGCCAACGGCGAATACATTATTTAAAGAAAGATAGTCCATTTTGTTACTTTCGCTAACGCCGCCTGTAGGACAAAAGCTGACTGCTCTAAATACTGACGACACAGCTGATACAAAAGGTGCTCCTCCGGCAAGCGAAGCCGGGAATAATTTTTGCTCTTCAAAGCCATATTCAAGTGCCATTAAAATATCACCTGTGTTTGATACACCAGGAAGTACCGGCACATTACATTTAGCAAGAGCAGTAAGTAGCGCAGGAGAAACCGCTGGCGTTACAATAAAGTCAGAACCCGCTTCAAGTGCTTGCTCTAAAATGTCAGTATTTATGACTGTACCCGCACCGACTTTTAGCTCTGGCACTTGTGCCTTAATAGCTTTTAATGCTTCTAAAGAAGCCTCTGTTCTTAGTACTACTTCAACTAAAGTAAGGCCAGCGTTAGCCATAGCTTTCGCTATTTGAACACCTTGCTCTGGCGTATCAGCTTGAATTATAGGTAGCAGTGTTTGTCCTGACATAAGTTCAGAAAAGCGAGTCATAACGTTGTTCCTTTATAAAAAGTAATGCGGCCGAGGTATGGCGGCCTTTAATGTTTGATTAACCTGAACTCTAGATAATAAATCTATCTCAAGCAGCTATTTTCAGCGCTAACTGCGTTGAATTTACTTGCAATAGGCCCGCTATTGACGCGTAAATTCGCCTTGTTTTCACTGAAAATCTCTAGCTAGAGAAAATAATTTTAAATATCACCATGATTCAATATGTTAGTAAATCTCTTAACCAGAGTTCAGGTTAATTATTTTGTTATACCAATTGCATTAAATTAATGAGCTATTATAGCGACAAGAAAATAGCTCAATAACAAGGCTAAAATTATGATACATAGTTGTTCTATATAAATAATTTTTAACGTAGTTAGTGAGTTATTTAATACGCTAAGGTGATCATGTTTTTAATAAAATTGGTATCAGGTACCAGCTTCAACCATTGCTAGCTGAAATATATCTTTTGGAGCAATAGCGCCTGGCTGTTGTATAACCGCACCGGCGGCTTTTGCAGCAAGTTGTACAGCACTCGAAATTGGTTTATCAGATAAACGAGCACCTAAGTAAACACCGTTAAAAGCATCGCCTGCGGATGTCGTATCTACAACATTTGTTACCGGTATTATAGTGTGGCTTTGAAGAATATTGCCCTCTTTTGTCACTACCGATTCAGGGCCATTTTTAACAACAATTTCTTCAATTTGGTAAGGTTTTAAATATTCAACAACCGCTTCTACGCTATGAACGTCATAAAGTGTTGTTAAATCTTCAACGCCAGGTAGGGTAATATCTGCAAGCGTAAAGGCTAAATGATATTGCTCTTTAGTTTCCTCTACACTATTCCACAAACGCGCTCTGTAGTTAGGATCAAAAACTATTTTAACCCCAGCATCTTTGAGCTGCTCTACAACTTTCCAAAAATGCTCACGTGCACTTTCTTCAATTATTGCTAATGAAATTCCTGAAAAGAAAAACATATCACCTTGGCTAAGCTGCTCGAGTGCATCAGCATCTAAAAAATCAACAACCTTTTTAGCTGCAGAATCATTACGCCAATAAATAAAGCTACGCTCACCATGCTCATCGGTTTCTATGTAATACATGCCAGGTACTTTGGTATCGTGAGCAAATACGAGTTGTGTATTTATTTGTTCACTTTCAAAGCGTTCTAGCATTTTTTTACTTAAATTATCTTGACCTAAAGCCGTAACAACCGAAGTAGTAACCTGCGGGAAGCAACGTTTTAAATACACTGCAGAATTATAAACATCGCCTGCAAATGATTGGTGTAGTGTGGCTGCGCTCATAGCTCTAAGCTCGACCATGCATTCACCGATAAAGTAAATATTTTTCATCTTGGAAGTTACCCTATGTAGTTAACTGCTATGCGCTTATACAAAACATGTTGGCATAGCAGTTATTATCTAGATTATTGAGGCTTTTTAAGAGGTTCTATTTTTGGAATTAAAATCCAAACAGCTGCCATTGCTATAATGGCTAAAGAAGCACCAATAACAAATGCTGGCGTATAATTACCATCAGCAGTAAGAATAGGCACAAGCGATGTAAGGCCTACAGCACCAAGTTTTGCCGCCATACCAGAGAAACCTGATAATGTACCTACAGCTTTTTTGCCTAACAAATCACTTGGTAGTGTTTGCACGTTACCAATTGCAGTTTGAAAACCAAATAATATAACAGCCATAATTAGTACCGCTGTCGTTGGTCCGCCTGGATTTGCCATTGCAAGTAACGCAGGTAACATAATTAAACAGCCCAGCGTTATAGTTAGCTTACGTGTTTTATCTGTATTCCAACCGGCTTTGAGTCGGTTTTGAGCTAATAAGCCACCAAACCAAGCACCAAACATAGCGCCAACATAAGGTACCCAACCATATATACCAATAGACTTAACATCCATGCCGTATACTTCGTTTAGGTAAATAGGTATCCAAAAAACAAATAACCACCAAATAGGGTCAATCGCAGCAGAGGCAATAATTACACCCCAGCTTTGCTTACGAGAAAGTAACTCAGCAGTTGAAGGGTTATATTCTTCTTCGTCTTCACCTGTTACATCGCCATTATCATCAACACGTCTTTGACCTGTTAAGATATATTCACGCTCTTCGGCAGTAAGCCAAGGATGAGAGCTAGGCGGCGCTTTAACTAAAATTAACCAAGGCACTAACCAAAGAAAACCTAATACGCCCACAAAAACAAACACCATTTGCCAGCTAAAGTAGATAGTTAAATAAGCAATTAAAGGAATAGCAATAATACCGCCAATAGCAGCGCCAGAGTTAAAAATACCCTGTGCTAAGGCGCGCTCTTTAGTAGGAAACCATTCAGCATTACCTTTAGCTGCGCCCGGCCAGTTACCGGCTTCTGCTACACCTAAGATTGCGCGAAAAATACTAAGGCTAAGTACACCTTGTGCAAATGCATGTGCAACGGTTGCAATAGACCAAACACCTATCGATAAAACAAAACCGAAGCGTGTGCCTACCCAGTCAAATATTTTACCAAATATGGCTTGACCAAATGCATAAGCAAATACAAACACAATTGAAATATTAGCGTATATTTGTTTGCGTTCTAGCGCTGATTCATCAGGAAATAAATCTTCAACAATGTCCGGCCAAAGCACACTAAGTGCTTGACGGTCGATATAGTTAATAATGGTAGCTAGCGCAATTAGCGCTATAACCCACCAACGTAAGCCTTTAAGTTGCATAATTAATCCTCAAGAAAGTCTTCACGCGCTGGGCTAAAAGTATCAATCAGGATTCCGCCTGTTGGGCAGGTAGCTCCATGATCAGCAAATGGTGGGATTAAGCAGCTATCACCCGGTTTTAAGATTTTAGTGACGCCATCAATGTTAAAGTGGAACTCACCTTCAACAACATACGTTACTTGAGAATGTCTGTGAGCATGGTTATAACCAATAGCCCCTTTCTCAAACCAAATTTTAACAGCCATTAGCTCTTCGTTATAACCTAGCATTTGACGTTTTAGACCATTTCCTAAATCTTCAATTTCGGTCTCGTTGCCAAATGAAAAGTTTGCGCTTTGCTTTTGCATCCTATTTACTCCTGATTATTGTTCATCATATAAACGCCTAATCGGCCATTTAAAGTGAACTCTTTATTTTGATAATTGAATGTATTTTTAGCTGAGGTTGGTGCTTTATTAATAGCCACTAAATATGACTTGCCTTTAATATCAAGTTCAACAAGTGTTAAATCGCCCTGCTGACTATATTCAAGCTTTGTAATTCTACTAACAGCTTCTAACGTATATTCTTTACTTGGATTGTATTCACCGTGAGGCTCTAATACAGATATAAATTTATGATGCTTTTGACCCTCAACACGACGAATAAAACCGTTTTCGTTGCGTAAGTTAAAATCAGGGTCGTTTGCGCCTATTTGAGTAAACAAGAAAGACTCATCACCTTTAACCAAACTCGTTTGCGTATAAAAGCGACCATTTTCGTTTAACCACGTTACTTTAGCTAAACCACTTTGAGGTTGCGCTTGAGCTTTAAGCCATAGATGCTGGTAGCCATTTTTAGTACCTAATGCAGACAGTTGTGTTGCATTCGCTTTTAGCTCAAAGCTGGTATCTATAAGCTGACCTTTATAATGCAAAGGCAAATCAAGCTGATGTGCTTTATTTGCTGCAACATCAAATATATCAAGTGCAACTGTGCTTTGTAGTTCAGGTAAGTTAATAAGTGCAAGCGTACGTTCAAGATCAACGCCTTTATAAGCTGTGCTTATTTCGCCGCTTGAAACCGTGCCGTATTCATTCGTTTCGAAAAAGTTAAGTGTAGGGTAATTACTATTTCCTACTTCAACATTTGCATTAAAATGCGTTGTTTCGTCAACCACTACCGTATTGTGCGCAACAGTGTGTTTAGCGTAAGTTTCGTTTTCAGGTAAATAACGACCGCCGTATTTAGCTTCTACATTTAAAAAACGTGCTGCGCCATAATCAGATACAATTTCATTACCGTGGTCGTAAAACTGCCATGTTAATTTATCAAAATGACCATGGCCCAAACCTTGTGCAGCAGGTTTAAATAGTAGCGCTTGATCGCCACCTACCTGCGTTCTCATTACAACTAGAGCACCTTGTTTACCGTCATTACCATCGCCGAAGGCAACAGACTTAAACGAATAAGGTTTTGCCATTTTGTTATCTAGTGCTTGAGCTACTTTTAGTCCATCACCAGAGAGAATTATTTGGTCTTGTTGCTTAGCAATATCTAAATAACCCGCATCGTTGGTTAAGCCATATGCTGCCGTTACACCATTAACTAACTCAATAGTATCGATACCTTTACTTTTTATTGCATCGTTAATTGGGAAAAACAAACCGTTGTAGCTAAGTTGAATCGTCGTATCAATCGCTTTTAATAATATGCCATCGCGATATTCAAAGATTTTTCGTTGTGGTTCGTTGTTTTCAATCGCTTTAGCAAACGTTACAAAGGGTAATAGTGCAAAGCGTTGATAGTAAGGACCTTCGTTATAGTAACCTTGTGGTGAAAACAGCATTTCTAGCTGCTTAATAAAGCCACCTTTACCCGACTTTTCTAAATCGTATAATGATTTTTCTACCCACTCAGGTTCACCTAATACATACCCTGCCATGCCAACACCCGCTGTTGCCCATGTTCCATGGTTATGTACTTTATTAAATGTAGAGGGTTGGCCTACTGATGTGAACAACGAAACAGGACGTAGTAAGTCATCCTCGATTGTTTTAATGTTATCGGCATTTAACGAGTCATGAATTAGATCATAAGCTTGTATTGTGTACACAAGCCACATTGCTTCATTTAGGCTTTGCCAAAAAAACTTACCTGGATTTTGCGAGTCCATTTTACGTTTTGGATGCAGACCAAGCGTTGGGTATAATTTTGCATATTCAAGCAACATATCACGCACGTAATTTGCATATTTCTCATCTTGGCTTAGTTGATAAATGATGCCTGCGTTATACATAAGCTGATAATTTTTTTTGTGGCGTTCATGTGTATAACCACCACCACCATCTTTTGGTACAGGTACCGCAATTGGTTGAGCTATTTGTTCGTCTACTTGCGCTTTTAATAGCTCAAACGCAGTAGAAAATTTACCTTCGCTGCCTATTGCTTGACGCATATGACTTACGTCATCAGTAGTAATTACTAAGTTTGGGTGCGCTGCATGCGCACCCAATGATGTAAGTAATGTAAGTGCTGCTACAGCCGCTATTTTAAAACCTGTTTGGCATTTTAATAAGTACATAGTATTTACCCTGCCTTATTTAAAATGTTGTTATTTTTTAATACTGCTGTATGTGGGCCTTTAACTCTTAGTTCTTTAACACTTGGTGCTTTAGTTACATCAAATGTATTACCTGAGATTTCAGTTTTAGGCTCGCCTACTGTGTGCTCTACAACAATAGGAGCAGATTTAACAAATTTATTATCTTTGATATTAGTAACCTGAACACCGTGAACATAAATGCTCGCTTGCTCTTTGTTACGCTTACCAAGGCCGACGTTATTAAGCGTGTTATTTGTCATTTCAAAATGAGGGCCAAATGTACTTTCATCAGTACCACCACGGTAAAGCTTAAGTACACCACCTTGCACATCATTAAATGTATTATTATTTACAATAACGTATTCCGCGTTATAAACACCTAAGTCTTCAATTTCAGTATTTAGACGTAAAATGTCACCTGTTACTGTATTAAAGGTATTACCTGTAATAATAATTTCGTCAGCCATTGCACCTTTACCAGTGATAAAGAAATGGAATGAATGATTAATATCTAAAGCATTTAACTCTGAGTTGGTCATTACAAAGCGGTAATTATCAACCATACCCCATTTTTGCGTACGAACAATGCTGTTACCTATTGCATCTGGCGCGTTTTCACCTGAAATTGATAAACCATCTAGTTTTAAGCTGCCGCCATCATGTATTTCAAACAAGGTAGAGCGTTGAAAAGTAAGTTTAGACTTTGTGCTCTGCTTCGCTTTAATTGTCAACGTTTTATCAATTTTAACCAGTTTAGAAACATCATACTGGCCAGGCGCTAGTTCTAGAACATCACCCGACTCTGCATTATCAATAGCGTCTAGTAATGCACTTACATCAGCTTTAACAGAATGTGTCTTACCAGAATCAAAATCAACTAAAGCAGGTACTTTTGCATACCAGCTAACACCGGTATCTTCTTTTTTAAGTACTTTTAAATCGCGCTTTGCACCTACATTTAAACTTTTAGATGTTGGGTAAAGTAGACCATTACTTGCTTTTTTAAGCGTGATTTTTTCTTTTTTTACACCGTACGTTAGCTCAGAAAGTACTTTTGTATCAGCAATGTTGTTACTTAGTACCAGCCCGCTTACATCATCAAATGTTGTAAATGGCTGTTCACCATCTTGATTTATGATTAAGTTGTTTTTCATTACGCTATCTTTAGGTGCAGCGCTACGCTCAGCATCGCTACCAGCGGCAAGTTGAATATGACGCACATTTATAAATGTGTTGTTTTCAATTGTCGCATTTTCAACTTGGTGATAACGATTTATAGATGAATTTGGTACGCCGTTCATCACAGTAAAACCACTGCCAAAACGATACCCTGTTAGACCTTGTAGGTAGTTATTTCTTACAATTTGGTCTTTATTGATAACGCGAATACCACCTGTGTGGTCAACACCATTACCAATAAAAATATTTTCTTCTATAAGGTTACCGTTACCATGGCGCAGCGTTAATGTACCGCGCGCTTCATAAAATACGTTATTACGAAGGATGTTTTTACCTGACTTAACCGACACAATTTCTACTTCACCATTGGTGCGTTCAAAATAGTTATTTTCTACCAATGTATGCGAATCAGTTAATGAGTAATGGCTGGTGCCAATACGTAGGGTTTCACCACCGTTCGAACCAAAAGTTGGACGGTAGCCAAAATAGTTGTTGTCTATGCGGTGATAGTTTTCCTGACTTGCTTGAGTGTTTAAACGAACAGCAACTGTCACACCTTTATTTCGTTTGCCAACTAAATGACTATGATCAAAGCGGTTATGTTGTCCATATAATGCAACCCAATAATCAGACTCTCGTTTGTCTGGATTACTGTAATTATCGATTACTGTTTGAGTAACTCGTGAATTGTAGGCTAATTCATTTTTATTTTTACGAAACTCTATTACAGCTGAGCTCGGTGTGTAGCCGTCTTTAAATACTAAACCTGAAGCTTCAAGGTATTTACCTGCAAGTCTTAGGTTCGATTGACCCGATAAAATTACTTTACCGTTAGTTTCAGCGGTCAATAAAATAGGAGAGTTTTTTGTACCTTGGCCTTCAAGTAGGATTTCGAAGTCAGACCAAGTACCATTTTTAAGTACTACTTTGTCGCCAGCAACTAGATTAGCTGCGATATCATTAAAAGCTTGTTTACTTTCTACAAAATAATCTTTGGCCGCTATTTGTGTGGATATGCAACCGATGAGAACTAGACTAAGCTTTATTGTGTTAATCAAACGCATAGTTAACTCTTTTTCGTTGTGACTGAAAGTAGTGCTTCATCAGAATTTAAAAAAGCTGACATTGCACAAAGACTTTAGTCAATTGGTGTCATGTGTGTTAAAGCGCCTTAAGCCAAAAGCTTAAAGCGCTCAATAAGGTCGAGAAGTATTACTTTTCTAGCTTTTTGAAGTAATCAAAAATTTCAGGAACGTTACCTTGACCCATACCAGCGTCAAACGCTGCTTGTAGGTTAGCTGATGAACCTTCAGCGATTTTTGATTCAGTACCTAGGTCTTCTACCATTTGTAGGAAGTAGCCTAAATCTTTGTTTGCATTAGCAATCGAGAAACCAAGATCGCTAACATTATCAACTGCATAGTTTTTACAAAATTGCATAAACGGTGAATTAGATGGACCAGTCGACATGATGTCAAAAAGTTGTTGACGGTCAACACCAGCAAGCTCTGCAACTGCAAATGCTTGTGACATAGCACACACTGTAGTCATGCCCATGAAGTTGTTGATAAGCTTAGTTGTATGACCTGCACCTAGCTCGCCAAGATGGAAAACGTTTTCACCTTGATCTTCTAGTACTGGTTTAACTTTATTGAATGTATCAATATCGCCTGCAGCCATGATGTTTAAAAGGCCGTCTTTAGCATGTGCTGGTGTACGACCAAGAGGAGCATCAATCATGCCTGCGCCTTTAGCTGCTAAATCAGCACCAATTTTTTTAGTAGATGATGGAATAGAAGTACCAAAATCAACTAGTACTGCACCTTCTTTAATACCCGCTAGGATACCGTCTTCTGCATAAATGATTTTTTCTACAACGGCAGAAGTTGTAAGACAAAACATAACAATATCTGAACCTTCAGCTAGCTCTTTAGCAGTGCTTGCTGTTTTTGCGCCTCTAGCGACACATGCTGCAACCGCATCTTTGCTAAGGTCCATAACAATTAGCTCATAGCCTTTGTTTTGTAAATTTTCGGCCATGTTGCCGCCCATTAAGCCTAAGCCGATGAAACCGATGACTGGTTTTGACATGAATAACTCCTAAATATGTGGCGCATACTTTTATAAGAACAAGTAAAATCTACTTTAAAATACGCTGTGTCTTTGTTTCAATTTGTAGAGTAACTTTAAGCTTGAGTTATTTATAAATTAACCTGTGCAAAACGTAACTCTGATTAATTACCAATACATTGTATTCACTCAAACCAAGCAACTTACCAATTGGTATGCAAAAACTGTATTACCATACGCCTTTTTTGTCAACCAATAAGTTAACCAAGTAAATCCCATATTTTTACAAATTACATACAAACAAATTTAATGTTAATTAAAAACAAATAGTTAGATATAACAAATCCAATCAAGAACAGGTTAACTTTTGTTGAACAATCAGTAACTTTTTTTATACTAATAGGTTGACCAATAATTGAGTGTTCTTTATTTAAATATGCAAAATTCAATAAAATGGTTCATTAATTGGTAATTTACAGTTGATGTTATTGGTAAAATTATAAAGGCCATACGTGAACAGCTTCCAACTCTAAATGGTTTTGAGGTTGTGATTTGTACGTAACGCCTACATATATGGCTAATACATATAAAAACTACAAAATGCGCTTAATAATAGCGCTTAGTTAAAAATATACTGAACTTTGAAAAAATCACTAAAGGAACTGAATAATGCGTTT
Organism: Pseudoalteromonas sp. NZS37; assembly: GCF_015864265.1. NCBI lineage: Bacteria > Pseudomonadati > Pseudomonadota > Gammaproteobacteria > Alteromonadales > Pseudoalteromonadaceae > Pseudoalteromonas > Pseudoalteromonas sp. NZS37. The sequence goes on from NZ_JADYXL010000002.1 coordinate 589,332, forward strand.
ATTACATACTATGCTGCGTGTTGCGGATTTAGACAAATCAATTGCTTTTTATACTGAAGTATTAGGTATGAAAGAATTACGCAGAGCTGATAACAGTGAATACAGATACACTCTTGCCTTTATTGGATATGGCGACGAAGCAGATAATACAGTATTAGAGTTAACTTATAACTGGGACGAGGATAGCTACGACCTGGGTAATGCTTATGGCCATATAGCCATTGAATTTGATGATATTTACAAAACATGTGCTGATATTAAAGCTGCCGGTGGCAATGTAAGCCGTGAACCTGGGCCTGTAAAAGGTGGTACTACTGAAATTGCTTTTGTAAAAGACCCTGATGGCTATGCAATTGAGCTAATTCAGAAAAAAGATGACATGAGTAAATTTTAAATTACCTACCAACTAATTCAAGTTATAACAATTTGCTTAATGCCAATCTGCTTATATATGGGGTCTATTTAACGTTAAGAAAATTACGCTAGGACTAGGCAAAAATTTTTGTATCTAGTTGTTCTAAATAAAAAATTTTTAACGACGTTATAGTGCAATTTAATTCGTTAAATTGATCAAAGATTTATGCTGGTTGGTATAACTATGGAGGGGTTTAATTTTATAAATTGTTCAAATATTTATGCAGATTGGTATTAAATAAAAAGGTGCTTTTCAGCACCTTTTTAACGCAACTGACTATCTTTACTGCCACGTCTATTAAACGATTTAGCGCTAGCATCATTACCTTCTATTGCAGCTTGACATGCAACACAGTAGCGCACTCCTGGTAACGCGATCCTTCGTGCTTGTGGGATTTTCTCATCGCACTCATCACATAGCTCTGCACTTGCGCCAGATATTAAATTGCTTCTTGCATACTGTACGGCGTCATTAACACTCGCATCAATTTGATCTTGAATTGCACCGTCTCGTGCCCATCCACTTGCCATAAATCCTCCTAATAAAGTTGGATGTTTAAATTTATGCTACCAAATCGAATCTTTATAAGTACTGAATAAAAGAGCTAGGAATGTGATGCCCTTTGAAGGTTTAAGCTACGAAACTATATTTTATATCTGGTGGAAAGATGCTGTAGTTGCTCCTTGTAATCTACTTCACAAAAAGTTCAACACTCTACAATTAGGCAAAAAAAAGCAGCTAAAAAAGCTGCTTTATAATTCCAATGATTTATTTAAATATTAAAGGCTGTAGTCAACAACCTTCATACCTAATTTTTCGAGCTCTGGACGAAGTGTTTTAGCATCACCCACTACTAAATAAATCATGTCTTTAGTATTTAAGTGCTTTTTAGCTAAGGCGTTAACTTCTTCTTTGCTAATATTGCTAACAATCTCATTTCTTTCTTTTACAAAGCTAGGTTTTAAATCGAACTCTAATATTTGTGCTAAAAAGCCAAGTTTTGCATTAGGCGTTTCATATTTAAGCGCATCTTTTTGATTGATAGCCTTACGCATAAACATAAGCTCTTCGTCAGTGACACCGTTTTGAGCATAGTTATTAAGCTCATTAGTAAACTCTGTAATAGACGCTGCAGTAGAGTCGGCTCTCACCGCTGCAGAAGCGGTAAAGCCACCTGATGTTTTATCACCCCAGAAACGAGAGCGAGCACCGTAAGTGTAGCCTTTATCTTCTCGTAAATTTAGATTGATACGGCTGTTAAACGTGCCACCAAGTGCAAAGTTCATCAAGTTAGCTTTAAAAAACTCACCTGTAATATCTTCAACCATATCGCGTTTACCTATACGAATTTCTGATTGAGGAGCGTCTGGTTTATCGACCAAATAAACTACATTAGTTTCTACTTTAGGTTCACTGAAATCAACCGCTACTAAGCTCGATTTACCTTTCCAATTTGTAAGTGTAGCTTTAACTTTTGGTTCAATTGTTGACTCTTTTAAATCAGAAACAATAATAACTTGAGCGCCCTGCGGTTTAAAGTTTGCGTTATAAAAAGCTTTAACGTCAGCAAGTGTAATAGCCTCTATACTATTAAGCGTTCCAGTACTTGGAAGTGCAGCTATATTGTTGCCATATAGTAATTTACTATATGTATTAGATGCTAAATACCCAGCATCCTTCATTGAATGTTGAATATTTTGAATGATTTGCTTTTTATTACGCTCAAAGTCATCTGCATTAAATGCTGGTTTAAATAACTTTTCTTCGACAAGCTTTAGCGTTGCATCTACATTCTTGGTTAAGCTAGAAACATACACATTTGTATGTGTTTTATCTGAGTAGATACTTACCTGGCTACCTAGTTTTTCAAGCGCGTTACTCATCTGCTCTGTAGTGTAGTTTTGCGTTGACTCGCTCATTAACGATGCAGTTATTGATGATAAACCCACTTTACTAGCTTGCTCACTGTACAGGCCACCCGGAACTTTAATGAAAATAGCGGTAGTTGGCGTTTCTGTACTTTGAGTACCTAATATTTTAATACCGTTTTCGGTCTTAGTTTGCCAAAGAGTAGGAACATCAACAGCAGGATTTGCGCCGGCCTCTGGATGAGCACTTCGATCAAATGTATCAACAGCTCTTCGTGCCACTAAATCATCAGCTGAAGTTGTAGATGGACCTCCAAAATCATGCGATTTAGGCGTAAAGTTGTCTGGAGCAGCTATAAGTTGAGTTTGCCCTTCTGGTACAACACTCATAATAACGGCAGATTTACCTTTGATATATTGATTAAAAACACGCATAACATCAGCTTTTGTAACTTTGTTATAACGTGCAATCTCATCTTTAGCTGAATTTGGGTTACCTGTAAACGTTTCTGACGCGGCTAGTTGAGAGACTTTTCCTGATACGCTTTGCAGACCAAAAATTGCACCAGATTCTATTTTAGCTTTTACTTTATCTAAATCATCTTGTGTAACGCCACGCTCTTCAAATTCAACAAATGAATCACGAATGATTTTTTCCATATCAGCTAACGTTTTCCCTGCTGTAGGATTTGGTAAAGCATAAAGACTAATTGAACACGCTAACTCTTGGCATGGATGATTTGCACTTGCTTGAACAGCAAGTTGAGTTTTAACTAAGTTTTTGTATAGTAGTGAATTATTACCACCACCCAATATTTCAGCAAGTATATCAAGAGGTGCTTCATCTTCAGAGCGAGCGTAAGTAGTTGGGAAACTCATACTTAATAAAGGTAAATGTACCTTATCTTCCATTGAAATATGTCTATCAGCATTGAGTGTTACAGCTGTTTTTTCTACTGTAGGGATTTCAGGGCCTTTTGGAATTGGTGCAAAGTATTTAGTAACTAATGGCAGTATTTCATTAGCGTTGATATCGCCACCAATAGTAAGCGTTGCATTATTAGGACCATACCACTTTAAAAAGAATGCTTTTAAATCATTTACATTTACGCGATTAAGATCGTCCATAAAACCAATTACTGGCCATGAATATGGATGACCATCTGGATACATCGCTTGAGCAACACGTTCACCTAAACGACCATAAGGGCGATTATCAACACGTTGGCCGCGCTCATTTTTTACTGTTTCGCGTTGTACTTCAAATTTTTCTTGGGTTACAGCATCGAGTAAAAAGCCCATTCGATCAGCTTCTAGCCACAACATTTTTTCTAATTGATTTACAGGTACTGTTTCAAAATAATTTGTTCTATCTGAGTTAGTTGTACCATTTAAAGTACCGCCTGCTTCAGATATTATTTTAAAATGTTCCTCATCAGCAACATTCTCTGAACCTTGAAACATCATATGCTCAAAAAAGTGAGCAAAGCCTGACTTACCCAACTCTTCGCGAGCAGAACCAACGTGGTATGTTACATCAACGTGTACTAAGGGATCTGAATGATCCTCATGCACAATTACAGTTAAACCGTTATCTAGTTTATATTTTTTATACGGTATGTTGATTTCACCTGCATTAGATTTCACTGACTCAATAAGTGTAACGCCAGGAATTGATGTTTCTGTAACAATATTTTTATCAACAGCTTGAGTTGAGCTATTACATGCAGCCAACCCTGATGCAAGTAAAACAGCAAGTGCAATTTTTGTGAGTTTCATTTTTTAGTCCATATTTAAATTAACTCAATGAGTTTAAAGACTAATTAAAAGTACAACAAGGAATATGGAGCGATTATGGGTTTGGTTTTGTAACAAAGTGTAAATAGATTGATATAAAAATGAAGTGTGAAATGACGGTGTTAATTTATGGTTTTATTCTAATAACACTGCACTTCCCTATCTAAGTAGTAAATGACATAGCTAAGAGATTGATACTCTTAATAACATCGTGCATATAGAGTGTTATGTAACACTGCTTTATACAATACTTAAAATAGTAAGTGGCGTCCCCAAGGGGATTCGAACCCCTGTTACCGCCGTGAAAGGGCGGTGTCCTAGGCCTCTAGACGATGGGGACACATAAATGTGTCACTAGGACAACTGAATTTTTAGACTCGTTTCAGGCGAGCTTTCTTAATAACACTTCACTTTCCTATTAAAAATAAGTAAGTGGCGTCCCCAAGAGATTAGTACTCTTGATAACGTCGTGCATAGAGAGTGCGGTGTCACACTGCTTTACACAATACTTAAAATAGTAAGTGGCGTCCCCAAGGGGATTCGAACCCCTGTTACCGCCGTGAAAGGGCGGTGTCCTAGGCCTCTAGACGATGGGGACACATAAATGTGTCACTAGGACAACT
>NZ_JADYXL010000020.1:0-9470 GCF_015864265.1 Pseudoalteromonas sp. NZS37
GGTCTTATTTAAGCTTCCAGCTAGACGAGAGGATAGAAGATATCCCCGATGGGTTAAGCCAAAACCATCTAAGTATCCCCATAAAAAGAAAAATGCCAGTCAGCTTAACTGACTGGCATTAACCTTTAGGTGCTTTTTTGGTTTTAAACTCAGCTTATAAATTTAATAAATAAGCTTCAATAAAGCGGCGTTGGTTAGCGGCTTTTGGCGCTGTTTTAAATATAAGTGTATTACCATTTTTACGTAGTTTTAGCTCATTAGTAAATTTACATTCGATAGCATTGAACTGAGCTATGTCGTTTTTAAAACTTTGGTCTTTTTCGCACATGGATGCCATTTCGTTTGCAACTTGTGCACAAAATGAACCCACTGGATATTCTTTTAGGTTTTCATCATCAATGCTTTCCCAATCAACATTGGTATTTATTTTTAATCCGCATTGCTTATCTATTTCGCTATTAGCGGCAGCTATATTTTTTTGTTGATACCCTAAATGCTTTTCACGATTAAACTTCGCTAGTTTAGCTTGAGTACCTTTATTTAATTGTTGATCGTATTGCGCTTTTAAGTCTTCAACAATGGCAGGGTTTGACTCTTCTTTTTTTGATAAGTAAATTCCATCACGAGTGTCTGGAATATAAAGATTGTAAGAGCAACAGCGGTAGCCTTCCTCAACACTTACTAAACTTCTTTGTGTACCATCGTAAGTATATTTGTAAGCTTTATTACTACCATGAGGTTTTAAATCGGTTAAAAATACAATCCCATCAATATCATGGTTTATGCCTGTTACTTTTACTAAAGCTTGTTTTTTATCTGTTGTTGGGGCAATAACAACATTAACGCCTTCGCCCGAACTTAATTCTATTGGGTACTTAGCAAATTCCAAAGCAAAGCTTTTTTGACTAAGTAAAATACAGGCTATAAAGAATAGTTTTTTCATATTAAGTCCTTTTTAAGTTTTAAAGTTATACAGCAAGCTGGTTTATAACATTGATAATAATTGATTAAAAGCAATACAAGGTAGGTGAACGTGCCTATTTTTTGATTTTTAGCATTTAAAAAACTAATTAACGTGTTTTTGGCACGAGTGAATTGTGCAGACGTACATAGTAACTAAGCACGAATTTTGGCATTATAGCGCCATTAAACTTTGCATAGCTGTAAAGTGAGCATACGATTTAAGGAAAGTATATGCATATACATATTTTGGGCATTTGTGGCACGTTTATGGGTGGTATTGCAGCCATTGCTAAATCATTAGGTCATAAAGTAACGGGTTCTGATCAAAACGTTTACCCACCAATGAGTACGCAACTTGAAGAGCTTGGCATTGAACTGACTCAAGGCTACGACGTATCTCAATTAGAGCCAAAACCAGATATGGTAGTTATCGGTAATGCAATGAGCCGTGGTAACCCGTGTGTTGAATATGTGCTTGATAAAGGCCTGCCTTATACATCTGGCCCTGAATGGCTTAAACATAACCTATTACAAAACTCGTGGGTACTTGCTGTAGCCGGTACGCATGGTAAAACAACCACAGCAAGTATGCTTGCGTGGGTATTAGAGTACGCAGGTTTAAAACCAGGGTTTTTAATTGGCGGCATAGTCCAAAATTTTGGTGTATCGGCCAAAGTAGGTGAAACGCCATTTTTTGTTATTGAAGCCGATGAATACGACACAGCTTTTTTTGATAAGCGCAGTAAGTTTGTCCATTACCTTCCGCGTACACTTATATTAAATAATCTTGAATTCGATCACGCTGATATTTTCGAAGATTTAAACGCAATAAAAAAACAATTTCATCACTTAATGCGTACATTACCTCAAAGCGGCAAGGTAATTTGGCCTAAGCAAGACGTAGCGCTTAATGACGTAATAGCACAAGGGCTTTGGAGCGAAAGCGAAACACTCGGTGATGACTGGGGCTATGAATTAATAAAAGCCGATGGTAGTGAGTTTAATGTACTTTTAAATAACGAAAAGCAGGGTACTGTTTGCTGGCAAGCAATAGGCGAGCATAACGTTAAAAATGCAATTATGACTATCGCAGCAGCGCGCCATGTGGGTATAGCTGTTGATCATAGTATTGATGCCTTAGGAGAATTTATTAGCCCTAAAAGGCGTATGGAGCTAAAGGCTGATATTAATAATATTAAGGTGTATGACGATTTTGCGCATCACCCAACAGCAATTAAAACTACGCTTGCAGGACTGCGCGCAAAAGTAGGTGATGAAAAAATTATCGCTATTTTAGAGCCGCGCTCAAACACTATGAAAATGGGCGTGCACCAATATACATTATTAGATTCACTGCGTGATGCTGACGACGTACTACTTTTTGAACCAGAGAATCTAAATTGGTCGCTAAAAGAGCAAGCAGATAAAGCAGGCATGCAGTGCTTTAGCAGCACGCAAACAATTATTGATACGGTGCTTGAAAATATTGAGCCTAATCAGCATATTTTAATTATGAGCAATGGCGGTTTTAATGGCCTTCATCAACACCTTGTTGATGGTTTAGCTGATAAATACAGCGGAGAATAGTGTGCAATTTAAAGATAGAATTACGCTCGCTTTTAGCGGTGCATCAGGTGCGCCTTATGGTTTAAGGTTACTTGAAGTGTTGCTTGAGCAGCAATTTCAAGTTTACGTACTTATCTCAAGTGCAGCGCGAGTGGTGCTTGATACAGAATCAAATATTAAGCTCTCTGGTAATGAAGACAAAGCCACTGAGCAGTTAAGTACGCTGTTTAATGCTAAATCTGGGCAGTTAAAAGTATACGGTAAAGATAACTGGTTTAGCCCTGTGGCTTCGGGCTCTGCGGCGCCTAAAAAAATGGTGGTATGCCCGTGTAGTGCAGGATCGGTTTCTGCAATTGCAGTAGGGGCGTCAGATAACTTATTAGAGCGCGCCGCTGATGTGGTAATTAAAGAACGCGGACAGTTAATTTTAGTGCCGCGCGAAACACCGTTTAACGAAATTCATTTAGAAAACATGCTTAAGTTATCTCGTTTAGGTGTGACCATAATGCCAGCAGCGCCTGGCTTTTATCATAAGCCACAAAGTATTGAAGACTTAGTTGATTTTATGGTGGCGAGAATTTTAGATCATTTAAATATTGAACATAACCTAACAAAACGTTGGGGTTATGGTGAGGGTAAGTAATGAATAAGCAAAATATTGCTTTAAATATAGAAGGCCTTACCAAGGTTTATAAAAATGGTGTTGAGGCTATTAAAGGCGTTGATTTACAAGTTAAAGAGGGCGACTTTTTTGCTTTACTTGGTCCAAACGGAGCAGGTAAATCAACCACCATTGGTGTTATTTCGTCACTTGTTAATAAAACAAAAGGCAAAGTAGAAGTATTCGGTTGTAATATTGATACTGACTTAGAAGCTGCAAAAGCGCATTTAGGCTTAGTGCCGCAAGAGTTTAATTTTAGCCAATTTGAAACGCTTAGCCAAATACTTGTTAACCAAGCCGGTTATTATGGTGTGCCACGTGGCGAAGCCCATAAACGTGCTGATAAATACTTAGCGCAACTTGGCTTACTTGAGAAAAAAGACAAACAAGCACGTACGCTTTCAGGCGGTATGAAACGCCGATTAATGATTGCGCGTGCCCTTATGCACGAACCTAAGTTGCTTATACTTGATGAGCCAACTGCGGGTGTAGACATAGAACTTCGCCGTTCAATGTGGGATTTTTTACGCCAAATAAATGAGCAAGGCGTTACTATTATTTTAACTACGCATTACCTTGAAGAAGCAGAGTTACTGTGTAAAAACATCGCCATAATCGATAATGGCCGAATTGTTGAAAACACGACCATTAAAGCACTGCTTGCAAAGCTTGATAAAGAAACCTTTATTTTAGATTTAAAAATGCCAGCAAACCCTGTAACGCTTGAAGGTTATAAATTTACCATGACGGACGATCACACTGTTGAAGTAGAAGTCGCTAAATCTCAAGGATTAAATGCGGTTTTTAGTGCATTAACAACTCAAGGTAATACTGTATTGAGTATGCGAAATAAAGCAAACAGATTAGAAGAGTTATTTGTTGGATTACTAGAGCAAGGGCGGGGCGAATAAATGTTTAAATATGGCGTAGCCTTAAAGAGTTTGTGGATCAAAGAGTGCATTCGTTTTTTACGTATTTGGGTGCAAACTTTAGTACCGCCAGCAATTACGATGAGCTTATATTTTGTTATTTTTGGTAACTTAATTGGTTCACGCATTGGCGACATGGGCGGCTTTAGTTATATGGAGTTTATTGTACCTGGCCTTATAATGATGTCGGTCATTACTAACTCTTATTCCAACGTAGCCTCTAGTTTTTACTCAACAAAGTTTCAAAAAAGCATTGAAGAGCTTTTAGTTGCACCTGTACCTAACTACATCATTGTTCTAGGTTATATGGGTGGCGGTATGACGCGCGGTATTATGGTGGGCTTTATAGTTACCTGTGTATCGTTATTATTTGTTGATATTCAAATTCATAATATTTTTGTAATTATGGCGACGGTTATTTTAACCTCAGCTGTGTTTGCTTTAGGTGGCTTAATTAATGCGATTTACGCAAACAGCTTTGACGATATAAGCATTATCCCCACCTTCATACTAACGCCACTAACTTACTTAGGCGGTGTATTTTATTCAATTACGTTGCTGCCTGAATTTTGGCAGAATGTATCACAAATCAACCCTATAATTTATATGGTTAACGCATTTCGTTATGGCTTTTTAGGTGTGTCGGATGTTGATTTGAGCGTGGCTCTTGGGGTTATTTTAGTATTTATAACAGCGTTATTTACATTAGCGCTTACATTGATCAAAAAAGGTGTGGGGCTAAGACACTAATGAGTGATGCAAATTCACGTAGTATTGTATCTAATCAAGCGGGTATTCACGAAAAGCTTGATGAAATAGTAAATAAGCACTTAGATGCTGAATTTAAAAAGCCAATTGCAGCACACACCCAAGCCGCATTTGACGAGGTTAATGCTAAAGTACAAGCCTTTAGTGGCCCGCTTATTTTAGACTCGTGTTGTGGCGTAGGTGAAAGCTCAGCTAACTTAGCTAAGCGCCACCCTGATGCACTTATAATTGGTATTGATAAATCGTCGCACCGATTAGATAAGCACGATGTTGAATATAAGCAAACCGACAGTGGTCAGTACATCTTAGTGCAAGCAGACTTAAACGACTTTTGGCGTTTAGCGGTTGCTGCTAATTGGCAACCTATACACCATTATTTGTTGTATCCAAACCCGTGGCCTAAATCTAAGCATATTCGTAGACGCTGGCATGGCGCGGCTATTTTTCCATTTATCGTTAAGTTAGGTGGAAAATTAGAAGTGCGCAGCAATTGGGATATTTACGTTAAGGAGTTTGCTCGGGCGCTCGAATTAACAGGCAACCCTTGCGATGTAACGCTTTATGAGTCAGACGATGCCATTACGCCTTTTGAGCGTAAATACTGGGCCAGTGGCCAGCAAAGCCACCGACTCGTTATTAACTTACCTCGCTAAAGTAAGTTAAAGTGCTAATTCTTCTTCTATAACCGTACTAACATGTGACACTGGGTGGGCAAAGTAGTTGCCTTGCATTAGTGTCACATTCGCCTTTTTAAGTGCGGTTACTATGGTTGCATTTTCTACCGACTCTGCCATTAATTGCAAACCAAGTTGATTAGCAAAACTGGCTATATGTTCAATAAATAAATAGATATCTTTGTCATTCACTATTTGCTTTATTAGTGCGCCATCTAGCTTAATACCATCTACTTCCAGCTTAAGTACGTTTGATATATTTGAATAACCACTACCAAAGTCATCAATAATAACCTTAACGCCTTTCGTTTTAACCATTCCAATAAATGCTTTTACCTCAGAAAAGTTGGCAATAGCTTGGGTTTCTAAAAGCTCTAGTGTGATATTACCAGGATGCGGGTAGCGCTTAAGTTCGTCCGCAATAAACTCACTTAAATTAGGGTCGAGCATATCTTGTGCTGTTATATTTAAACTCCAGCAAATATCGGTTTTTCTAAAGCGACTAACACATTGTGAAAATATAGTACGGGTAAGTATTCCGTCCATTCTTGATCGAGTAACAACATTTAAAAATGCATCAGGTTTCAACACTTCCCCTTGCGCCGTTACCATTCGAGCTAAACATTCGTATTGAACGACCTTGTTGGTATTTGTATCAATAATGGGTTGAAAGTAAGGCACTATACGGTTGTTATCAAACGCTTCACGCACCTCTTTAGCCATTTCAACATTGTATTGATATTGCGTTTTTACATCGTGTAGCGCTTTTGAGTAGTTAACTACGCTATGCCTGCCTTGTTTTGCTTGCAGCGCCGCTATATGAGCATTTTCAAGCAGTAGCGATTTATTGCCACTGGCAATACCTGCACATAGGGTTATGTAAATAAAAGGGTCAGTTAACACTGGGGTATTAAAGTTATATGTTTTTACGAGATCGGTAAATTCGTCATTACTCATTTCTTTAGGCGCGAGTAATACTATTTTGTTGGTTGCTAGTCTGTATATATGGCAATGCGCAGAGCTTCTGAGTTTAAAGTGAATAAGTAAGTTTTTCATTACTTTGTCACCCACTTCAGTGCCGTAGAAACTGTTTATATCTTCTATTTCATTAACCCAAATAACGGCTAACTGCATGTGATGAGCATTACTTTTTTTAATAAAGTACTCAAGAGCAATATGATTTGAAAAACCAGTACTTGAGTCAGTTGCTAAAGAGCGCTTTAGTAAATAAATATATATGGCGGCAACTAGTATCGCGATAAAAAAGAAGAAGCTCGCCATGGCAGCTGCTTTTGATACGCTTTCTTTAAGTTTCTCGTTTAAATTGTAAATAGTTATATCGGCACCCGTTAAATAGGTATTGCCGTTAATAGGGTCAACGTAAGGAATAAAAATAGTTTTAAAGTGGCCCCACTGATCGCTCGATATTTCAAATACAGGCTCGGTTGAGTAAAAAGCACTTATATTTGCATCGGTAGCTTCAGGGTAGAGATCTAAAAATTGAGTTACTTTGCCATTATTCTGATCGTCTTGCGTGTAGCTTGATGAGCTAAAAAGAACCTTTCCGTCTTTTAAAATCATTGAATACACATAAGCAATATCAAGTGCTTGAGCAAACTCAGAGAGCTGTTTACTCTTATTTTGATAGTAAGAAAAACTTATGTTGTCGCCTTGATTAACCGCACTTAAGTAATTTTCACCTAGAATATGTTTAACGCTGGTGGCGGCATTAAGTAAGCGATTATCAACCGACTGCATTATTTCAGCACGCGTGGTTTGGTAAGTGTAGTAAACATAGGTAAGCAAGCTTATTAAAAATAAGCTAAAGCCTGCCACTATCCAACTAACTTTGACTCTTCCTTCTGGCATATGTGTCCCTTTTTTGTTATCAAATTTATTATACCCAAAATAAGTAAATGCCCAATAAATAATTAGGTTTGGTAGAGTTTTAATTAAATTATCATTTTTTTGTCATCGCTTTGATTGCTTTTATAGGTTTAAACGAGACATTTTAGTTATATTGCAGTAAAGTTAGCGCAATTTTTAAAGAAACACGATTGCTCTAAATGTCCTAATAATTAGGCGTTTTTGATGGGTAAGCGCGTGTTTTAGCTACACACACTAGGTATTGAGATGGATCAAAAGCGTTGTGCCGTCGCCTCTAAAGAAAGCCTTAAGCGTATATTTACTGTACCTGAAGCGCCAGACTCAACTTTAAGCAAAATCGAGCTTGAAATTTCGAGTAATTTAGCAGGTTTTCTAAACGAAAATATAGCGGCAATTGAAAAACCATTACATGAAATCGAAAAAGATTTTCAGTCGGCAGTGATCCCAGAGGATCCAACGTTTGTATCTGCTTATGCCCAAGACATAATGGAGCAACTTGTTGCGCATTCTGTGCATACAGCTGCGCCTAGCTTTATTGGTCACATGACCTCTGCCTTGCCGCATTTCTTATTACCGCTGTCAAAATTGATGGTAGGGCTAAATCAAAATCTAGTAAAAATAGAAACGTCTAAAGCGTTTACGCCTCTTGAGCGTCAAGTGCTTGGAATGATGCATCATTTAGCTTATGGACAAGAAGATTCATTTTATTCTAAATGGATGCACAGTGCTAAAACCTCACTAGGTGCATTTTGCTCTGGTGGAACGGTTGCTAATATTACTGCGCTTTGGATTGCTCGAAACCGCTTATTAAAACCCGATGGCGATTTTAGAGGTATCGGCGCACAAGGCCTAATTGCCGGTATGCTGCATTACGGCTATAAAGGTTTAGCAGTATTAATATCAGAACGCGGACATTACTCATTAGGTAAATCGGTTGATTTACTCGGTATTGGCCGCGATAACTTAATTGGCATTAAAACCTGCGAAAATAATAAAGTTGATGTAGGAGCTATGCGCGAAAAAGCACGTGAGCTTGAATCGCAAGGCATTAAAGTAATGGCGATTATTGGGGTAGCGGGTACAACCGAAACCGGTAATATTGATCCACTTGATGAAATGGCCGACTTAGCACAAGACATTAACTGCCATTTTCATGTAGATGCTGCATGGGGAGGAGCGACCCTTTTATCGAACACGCATCGCCCTTTACTTAAAGGGATTGAGCGAGCAGATTCAATTACCATCGATGCACATAAACAAATGTATGTACCAATGGGAGCGGGCTTAGTTTTATTTAAAGATCCCGCTGCAACTGATGCGATAGAGCATCACGCTGAGTACATATTACGTAAAGGTTCGAAAGACTTAGGTAGCCACACGCTTGAAGGCAGCCGACCTGGTATGGCAATGTTAGTACACGCTTGCTTACGTGTTATTGGTCGCAAAGGTTACGAAATGCTGATTGATCGAAGCATCAAAAAAGCACATTACTTTGCTGATTTAATTAAGGCTGATGAAGACTTTGAGCTTATTTCGGAGCCTGAGTTGTGCTTATTAACGTATCGTTATGTACCTAAGCAAATTAAACAAGCAATAGCCGATGCTGATGCAGCAACTCGGTTAGATATTTTTGCTTCACTGAACCGTTTTACTGCCAGTATGCAAAAACGTCAGCGAGAGTCTGGTCGCTCATTTGTATCACGTACTCGTTTAACGCCTTCTAAATACGACAATCAACCTACAGTTGTATTTAGAGTGGTACTTGCAAATCCGCTTACATCAGGCGCTATTTTAAAAGAGATATTGGCTGAGCAAAAAGAGTTGGCTGCAACAGATCCTGTATTCAAAAAATACTTAAGAAAGTATATGTAATCTAAATACAAAAAAGGGTCCATAAGGACTAATGCCAGTCAGTTAAGCTGACTGGCATTTTTCTTTTTATGGGGATACTTAGATGGTTTTGGCTTAACCCATCGGGGATATCTTCTATCCTCTCGTCTAGCTGGAAGCTTAAATAAGACC
>NZ_JADYXL010000021.1:0-7860 GCF_015864265.1 Pseudoalteromonas sp. NZS37
ATTCAGTAAACATTAAAACTGCAATTATGTAGTTATTATCATGCGTGTAATTCAGGTTTTAACGTGCTAATGACTTATTTAATGGATGAAATAAAAGTAACCCAATATTAAAAGATAAATTTTGAATCTGAAGAGCTAATTTTGTGGCACAGTTTTGTTTGTTCAATTAAAGTGTCTGTCTGGTTTGGTCGGTATGTACAGGTGGCGGGTGGTGAAAAGGGAGTACATGGCTTGTTAGGCTCTCCTTTTTTTACTCAATACCAAGCAGTTATCGATTTTTCAAAAAATAGGTTAGAGCTTTTTAATAAAAAAAATTAAATAACTAACCTAAACTTGTTCTTTAGCCGGTTTTAGCTATCGCACCATATTTATGGGCTTAATTATGGCATGGTGCGACAGCTGTTATTGTTTACAATTTGTATTTTAAAGCTACTTTTCTAGTTCTTTTCTAATAATTCTTTTCTTATAATTTCAGCCCCAGCGCTCAAGGCATTTAGTTTACCTCTGGCTATATGGTGAGGTAGTGGAGCCATGCCGCAGTTGGTACACGGGTAGAGTTTGTCGGCATCTACAAATTGCAGTGCTTTACGTAGCGTATTAGCTACTTCCTCTGGCGTTTCGATAGTGTGATTTGCTACATCAATTGCGCCTACCATTACTTTTTTACCGCGAATGAGTTCTAGTAAATCCATTGGTACATGCGAGTTATGGCACTCTAGTGAGATAATATCGATATTAGATTGCTGAAGCTTAGGGAATGCTTCTTCGTACTGTCGCCATTCGCTTCCTAGTGTTTTTTTCCAATCTGTATTTGCTTTAATGCCGTAGCCATAGCAAATATGCACTGCGGTTTCGCATTTAAGCCCTTCAATTGCTCGCTCTAAACAGGCGATTCCCCAGTCGTTCACTTCATCAAAAAATACGTTAAACGCGGGCTCATCAAATTGGATGATATCAACGCCTGCGGCTTCTAATTCTTTTGCTTCTTGATTAAGAATGATGGCAAATTCCCACGCTAGTTTTTCGCGGCTTTTATAATGGTCATCGTAAAGCGTGTCGATCATTGTCATTGGGCCTGGCAATGCCCATTTAATCGGTTGTTTGGTTTGCTTGCGTAAAAATTTAGCGTCTTCAACAAACACAGACTTTTGACGGCTAACAGGGCTAACAACTGTAGGTACACTTGCGTCGTATCGGTCACGAATTTTTACTGTTTTACGTTTTTCAAAGTCAACACCGTTTAGGTGCTCTATAAATGTAGTTACAAAATGCTGCCTTGTTTGCTCACCATTACAAATTAAACAAGACACCCATCCTAAATTTAAATGAAATTAACAGAAATTAACAAGACACCCATACTAAATTTTGCACTTTTCGAAGTTAGAGGCTAGCCTTTATTTAGTGCGAAAAACGAGCAGGGTGTCTTATGGTGATTGCAAGAAAGCGTCAAGTAAGTTTGGTTGATACAAAATACTACCATTGTATTTCGCGGTGCGTGCGACGTGCATTTTTATGTTGGCATCTAAATAAACAAGATAAATAAACAAGACACCCATCTTAATTTTGCACTTTACGGAGTTAGAGGCTAGCCTTTGTTTAGTACAAAAAACGAGCAGGGTGTCTTATGGCAATCGCAAGAAAGCGTCAAGTAAGTTTGGTTGATACAAAATACTATCACTGTATTTCACGCTGTGTTCGTCGTGCATTTTTATGTGGCGAAGACCGTTTTACTGGTCAATCCTACGAGCATCGACAAGGTTGGGTTGAAGATAAGTTACTTATGCTCGCAAAAATATTTTGTATTGATGTATGTGCTTATGCCGTAATGAGTAATCACACTCATTTGGTACTATATGTAGATGATAAGAAAGCAAACAGGCTGAATGATAAAGCGATTGTTATTCGCTGGCATAAACTCTGTAAAGGCACATTGTTAACGCAAAAATATGTACAAGGTGAAAAGCTAAGTAAAGTTGAACTCATCTTTTTCAACCAAACGGTTAAACAATACCGCGAACGCCTAGCAAGTATTAGCTGGTTTATGCGGCTATTAAATGAAGACATTGCGCGTAGAGCAAATAAAGAAGATAACTGCACAGGACGATTCTGGGAGGGTAGATTCAAATCGCAAGCATTACTAGATGAAGCAGCACTTGCAGCGTGTATGGCCTATGTCGATTTAAATCCCATTAGGGCTAAAATGGCTAACACACCAGAAGAGTCAGACCATACCAGTGTACAAAAGCGCTTAACATGCGCGACAGAAGGTAAACAGCCTAAACAGTTACTACGTTTTGCAGGTATGCCACGTCAGATTATGCCTAAAGGGCTGCCGTTTGAGCTTAAATCGTACCTTGAACTTGTTGAGTTAACAGGGCGAATAATACGAGAGGATAAACGCGGGCACATTGATAATATGAACCTTCCTTTGCTAGAAAGACTTAATATATCCCCCGAAAACTGGTTAAAACTCACCACACAATTTACGCGCGTATTCCATGGTGCAGTAGGTAGGCCCACTTCACAAGCAAGTTACTGTGAACATTTAAAGCGGAAACGGCGAACAAATATTAGCAACTGCGAAAAGTTACTCGCATAAAACTTAAACTACTCAGTAAAACCATTCAGTAAACATTAAAACTGTAATTATGTAGTTATTATCATGCGTGTAATTCAGGTTTTAGCGTGCTAATGACTTATTTATTAGATGAAATGAAAGTGACCCAGTAATCAAAGATAAATTTTGAACCTGATTGGCTAATTTAGTGGCACAGTTTTGTTTGTTCGATTAAGGTGGCTGTCAGGTTTGTATTTAGTGGCACAGTTTTGTTTGTTCGATTAAGGTGGCTGTCAGGTTTGTATTTGTTTCTGTGTATTTCTACATTAAGGAAAAAACCTTAAAGTTAACCAATTGTTTACAGGTGTTTATTTGATGGTTAAGATAAATGCATTGTGATATGTGGACATTTGTCGGTTTATAAAACGACAAATATCGTAGACAAAATTGTTAGGTGCTACAAGCAAAAGGCAGTTGTTTCGAATTTTGCTAAAGCTTCTCAAAAGGAAAATTGGCTGAAAATAGTTTATGAAAAAACACTCAAAATCTGACAAGATACTTTTGGTTTCTTGTGGTCTATTTTTTACCTTTCTCTTCATTCACGATCTACTTACTGGTCAAGTTTCTCCCAAAGGAGGCGAAGATTACTCACTTGAAACCAGCCCAACTATGTTTTACTTTATTCTAGGTGTATATGCAGTTTTAACTGGGGCGTGTATTTTTGAACTTGTAAGAAACAAGATTCAGTTTAAATGAACAGCGCACCTAACAAACCAATCTTGTTCAGCCAGCAAGCAGTTATCGATTTTTCAAAAAACAGGCTAGAGCTTTTTAATAAAAAAAATTAAATAACTAACCTAAACTTTGTTCTTTGGTAGGTTTTAACTAACGCACCATGTTTATGGATTTCACTATGGTATGGTGCGACAGCTGTTATTGTTTACAATTTGTATTTTAAAGCTACTTTTCTAGTTCTTTTCTAATAATTCTTTTCTTATAATTTCAGCCCCAGCGCTCAAGGCATTTAGTTTACCTCTGGCTATATGGTGAGGTAGTGGAGCCATGCCGCAGTTTGTACACGGGTAGAGTTTGTCGGCATCTACAAATTGCAGTGCTTTACGTAGCGTATTAGCTACTTCCTCTGGCGTTTCGATAGTATGATTTGCTACATCAATTGCGCCTACCATTACTTTTTTACCGCGAATAAGTTCTAGTAAATCCATTGGTACATGGGAGTTATGGCACTCTAGTGAGATAATATCGATATTAGATTGCTGAAGCTTAGTAAAATGATTAGGATGACACCCATCCTAATCATTAGGAAAAAAGCCAATAAAAACAGTATGAAGAGTGCATTATTATAAATAATGAATCACGCAAAAAGCTGAGCTATGTAGACAAAATGAAAGTAACAATAGACAGCCCAATCGGGACGATATCTGTTTATTAAAGAATGGCAAACGACTCGGCTGTATTGAACCGGCTTTCCTTTAAATAAAAAGCGGAACATTACAGTGAACAAAGGCATGAATAAATTGACCTTACGGGGTCAAACAAAAGTGAATGCCTTTACTTTATTGTGTGGCAACTGTATTGCCTTGTTCATAATATAGAAAAGCTGCAAAACACGATGCATTAAGAAGGGTAAGCCCTTTTACCCTAAATAAAAGCCACTCAACCACCCTTAATCCCTTCCAAAACGCCAATTAAAACAATATCAAACACTTCTATATTCTGCGTAAAAATACAGTAATCGATTGAACCAAAATAGGAACTCAGCTATGGTTTGTTTATCAATAAAAACAAATTTAAAAACGAGTTAATCTACAGGCTCGTTAGCTTGCTTTTGAATATGGAGTTTTCATTGCATAGAATATATTGGTTCACATCTTTCAATATTGTCGTTTTAATCATTTGGTCAGTAGGAATGTTATTTAACTTTCAGTACGATGATGGAGGAATTGGAGGTTTATATTATATTTTTATTCCTTTGTTTTGCTTTATGTTCCTTTTGGCTGGTAACTTAATTGAATTGATATTATCGGCAAATGCAGACTTTTGGTTAGTAGCTCCAATTGGTCTGTTATTAGCATTCTGTGTTGACTTACTTAAGATAAAGTTCTGGAAAGGTAAATTTCAAAGTGGCGAAGGCACAAGCTAACAACACGCCCTGAGGTGGACGACTAGTAAAATTTAGCTATTAACTGCAAATTTTAAAAGTAGTGAGCCTCTGCGTTTTAAGGCCGCTAAATACGTCGATTCATTGTAGGGTGTATTCGTTTTCCAACACCTAAATACAATCCTTATCCATTTAAATGCCAGTGATCTAATAATGCTGTTATGCGGCTTACCCTTGGCTTTTTGTTGCTCATAATACGCTTTAGCCCAAAACGAATAACGAATAGAAAAGCCTGCCCATTCCACAAATGTTTGCCTTAAGAAAGTGGGGCAACTATAACGCCAATGAGTCCACATCTTTTGACCACTGCGCTCAATAACAGGCGCTATACCAGCGTACTTTTGAAGCTCTGCAGCAGGAATACTTTCCAAAATGCTAATTAAAACAATATCAAACACGTCTTTATATGCTCCGTAGAAGTACAGTCATAGATTGAAAAAAATAGGAACTCAGCTATGCTTTATTTATAAATAAAAATAAATAAAAAACGAGTTAATCTACAGGCTCGTTATCTGAAGGAATAGTATGAAAATAAAGGTTGAGCACTTAAACGATAAAGGAAAAATAGAAGACATAGAACTTAATTTGTCCTACTTACAATTTATTAAGCATTTAGCTTTTGCTGGAATGGGAGTAAGTAAGTCTCCACATAATTCACCTCGATTCTTGGGGTTTATGTTTGAATTTGTACAATATTGGGGGTCTGAACCTGACCATTTTTCTATTCCAAGAATAATATCTAATGATCCAACTGAGCTAGGTCAAATTTCAAATAAAATTGGAAAAGCTCTAGCAGATTTTTTATCGAAGAAAATATACGGCGCCAAATATACTCATAACTATGAGGATGCAATGGTTCAGGGGGGTCATCTAATAAAGGGCGAAAGACCCGATTTATATTGTGATACTCGTTCAAAACAGTTTGCAGTAGAAGCAAAAGGGTTCAAAGTCCCAACAGTGTCTGCAAATAAAATGCTTAAATACAAGTCACAATCACAGCAAGGTCCTGTCCCAGTTCATTTTTCAGTAGCCAGTGTGGCTTATGATTTGTATCAAGCTCCGAGTGTTAAATTTCACGACCCTATTGGTGATGATGTCAAATACTCGACAGATATTAATAACAAGTTGATTGAACTCTACTATCGCTCAATCTTAGACTCTATTGAGCTATTAAATTTGGAGCAGTCTAAAAACGCTGAACGAATACCAAATGATTTCATTGCATATCACCTTCCAGAAATATACCCAAAAAACAAAATGCATTTGTTGCTACATAAATCAATAGTGAATGGGGATTGGGAACAAATGGAAGAGTTTAACTCACGTAAAATCGAAGAAAAGAATGATACTTATATTGATTCAGATGGTGTTGGGCTGTGCATCAGATAACAAGATAATTGGACTCCCAACCTCTACACTACGAATTAGAATGACATATATGGACGCTCCCTTGAAGTCAAGACGAGCTAATGTATAAACATCAAAATAAATGTTTTTCTTTAATTATCATGTATCTCATATCACAGTAATGATGCGTCACAAGCTTGCTGAAAAGCAAAGGTACTGAGATATATTCGAGCTATGGTGTCATGATTATCATGTGCCATGATCCCAATATTAACAGTGACACCCATCCTAAATTTTGCTCTTTTTAAAATTAACGACTACGTTTTAATTAGTGCAAAAAAACAGGCAGGGTCTCTTATGGCAATTGCAAGAAAGCGTCAAGTAAGTTTGGTTGATACAAAATACTACCATTGTATTTCACGTTGCGTGCGTCGTGCATTTTTATGTGGCGAAGACCGTTTTACAGGTCAATCTTACGAGCATCGTAGAGGTTGGGTTGAAGATAAGTTACTTATGCTCGCAAAAATATTTTGTATTGATGTATGTGCTTATGCCGTAATGAGTAATCACACCCATTTGGTACTATATGTAGATGATAAGAAAGCAAACAGGCTGAATGATAAAGCGATTGTTATTCGCTGGCATAAACTCTGTAAAGGCACATTGTTAACGCAAAAATATGTACAAGGTGAAAAGCTAAGTAAAGTTGAACTTATCATTTTTAATCAAACAGTAAAGCAATACCGCGAACGCTTATCAAGTATCAGCTGGTTTATGCGGCTATTAAATGAAGACATTGCCCGCAGAGCAAATAAAGAAGATAACTGCACGGGTAGATTTTGGGAGGGTAGATTCAAATCGCAAGCATTACTAGATGAAGCAGCACTTGCAGCGTGTATGGCCTATGTCGATTTAAATCCCATTAGGGCTAAAATGGCTAACACACCAGAAGAGTCAGACCATACCAGTGTACAAAATCGCTTAACATGCGCGGCAGAAGGTAAACAACCTAAGCAGTTACTACGTTTTGCAGGCATGCCACGTCAGATTATGTCTAAAGGGCTGCCGTTTGAGCTTAAATCGTACCTTGAACTCGTTGAGCTAACAGGGCGAATAATACGAGAGGATAAGCGCGGGAATATTGATAATATGAACCTTCCTTTGCTAGAAAGGCTTAATATATCCCCAGATAACTGGCTAAAACTCACTACGCAATTTACGCGCGTATTTCATGGTGCAGTAGGTAGACCCACTTCACAAGCAAGTTACTGTGAAAATTTAAAGCGTAAACGGCGATCAAATATTAGCAATTGCGAAAAGCTACTCGCATAAATTAAAACAGTTCAGTAAAAGTTAAAAATGCCATTACGGAGTTATTTTCATGCGTGTAATTTGGGTTTAAAAATGTAATGACTTATTTAATAGATGAAATGAAAACGACCCAGTAATAAAAGGTTAATTATGAACCTGAAGAGCTAATTTTGTGGCACAGTTTTGTTTGTTCAATTAAAGTGGCTGTCTGGTTTGGTCGGTATTAATTGATCCCTTGGAGGGGTAATGGAAGCAATAACAATTACGAGTGTTTTTAGTGCGGTAGTCGGTGCATTAACAGGTAGTCTTGGGGCTGCACTCCTAGGAGCGGGTATTGGTGCAGGACTTTCTGCAACTTTAATAGTTATCCATGAAACTAATCGTGAAAGAAAAAATAGAGCTCTTGATCTGATACAAGAATACAGTTCTCCGGATTACATTCAGATTCGTAATGATGCAAGTAAAG
>NZ_JADYXL010000022.1:0-3751 GCF_015864265.1 Pseudoalteromonas sp. NZS37
TAAAAAGCAAATTCCCATAGCATAAACAACACCAACTCTGACACACCGAGCAGGTAGCGCCTCAGTCCAACAAGCGATTATGCAACACAAACTGCGTGTCGCATAAATACTAAAGTGTTAGCTTTTAAATCAGCATGGTATGTATTTTGAGTCAGAATGAACTAGTTCTTAAAACCATATTTGGTGAGTTGTCTTTTGGTGTTACTGCTAAAGAGGGCGATTTATCTAATGGAAAAATCGTTTCAGTCAATCTCGAACCTATGATACCTGAAGGTATGGAAGTTGAAGATAGTATTGTTGTTCTTTTGCGAGTTAACTCAAGTACAGATATAAAGAATTTAAATTTCACCTGCACTTGGAATAATACGATCGAAGAAGGCGGTGCTTGTACTGGACAATTCCTAGATGCTTGGGAATGGGAGAAAGATAATCACCTTCTTTTAATTGGGACAGAAGATGAAGAGATACTTGGTTCACGCTTGGGAACTAAATATTTATCTCAATCGCCAGTAACAATGGGAAGTAAAGGCTTTGAAATACACATTAAGACATTTCCTAAAGATAGGGAGTTAACTCTTCATTATGTCGTATCGTCAAATGGTCTACCTGAAAAAGAAGATTGTTCATGTTGGTTTGCGGTTGATGTAGCTCATAAAAGAGTGCTTGAAGCTTGTGAGTAATAAAAGCTAACAAGAATTTCAAGAGGGACAAAATAAAGTTGGCTGTTTTGTTCACTCCGTTCACTTATTTTAGCCAACTCTATTTTGCCCCTTAAATGGGCGTTATATTACAAAAGGAGTTGTGGTGAAGTTTCTTAGTTTTTCATTATTATCTATTTTATCTTTCACAACTCAAGCTTGTATGTTTCCGCCTAAAGGATTGATTGAGGAACATAATAATCAATTTGATTTGTTAATCTTATTCTCTATCTTAGTTGCGGTTATTTCATTGTTAATTAGGTTTTCTCATCAGAAATCTAGATTATGGGTTACAGCACTTTTAGTTCTAGGGTTTGGTTATTTCCCATTTATTTTATTCAATCTTGATAGTTATGGGATTATTGGTCCAGGAGGTGCGTGTGGTCGGCCTGGTATGGTTTTAATTGGTCAAATTTGTTTAGGTGGTTACCTAGTTATTTTGTGCTACGAGCTATTTAAGTATTTAAAATTTAGGCGTAAATTGTAATATAACAAGTCATTAAAGCAGGAAAATTTACAGTTGGCTGTTTTCACTGCGTTCAACATTTTAGCCAACTACAAATTTCCTCTTAATGAGGCGTTAGGTGTACTTAGTGTTAACTTCTGAGCCAATTTATTCTGAATATAGTCTTGAGGAACTATTAGATTGTTTACAGCATATTGATCAAGTTAAATACCCTGAGAGATACCAAGTCTTACTACAAGAAATAGATAATAGAAAAAAAGGAATCCCCCCTAAAGTTAGGTTTAGCCAAAATCCAAAGGCTCAAACTCTTAAAAGAGGTGATGGAGTTATAGTCAAATTAATATCTGAATTAAAGTTGGATACTTCCAGATTATTGAAAACTATTTTTATTTTAGGTTGTACCTGTACACTATTGGCATTTGTGTTTACTCCACAAGCTGAAGGATACGGTAATTTTATAGCAACCATAGTGTTTTTATTTTTATGTCCCTTTTTACTTATTTATTGTATTCACTCTATAAAAATGGGAGAAATAGAAATTAAATCAATCACGGTAAAACGTAGTGATTCGCCAGGTGGTTTTTGGTTTGGTATTTTTATTTATGCGACGTTTTCAACTTTTATAATGTACTCTCTAATTTGGCAAACATACACCTAACAAGCCACTTAAGCGGGACTAAAAACAGTTGGCTAGTCTCACTTCGTTCGCTATTTTAGCCAACTATTTATTAGCCCCTTAGTGGGGCGTTAGGTGTTTCTCGAGTATGCGATTAATTTTATCAGTTGTTTTTATATGTATTAGTTTTTTATCATTTGCACATAAAGATACTGGATTGAAGATTCTTGATAATGGAAAGTTAATTGGGCTTCCTAATAAATACGAGCCTGCATCTTTTATAACTAAATCTTTTGAACTTGAAGTCTCTGGTAATAAATTAATAATTCCAGAGTGTGTTAAGCGTCGTGTTGGTATTAATAATACCGTTGATTACACTTTAGATTTTTCTGCTTCTTGGTATCATAGGTCAACTACCTTGCCACCTTACTTAAATGTTACAGTTTATCCTTTAAATGGTGAATTTAACTATTACCTAATGTTTAACTTGGATAAATTACAATTAATTAAGGCTATAAAGACTCACAAACCTAGTAATGTTATTGGTTTTCGACACACTAGGGAAACAATAAATTTTACGCCTGAGTGTATTGCATCCATTAAAATAGCGATGGTATAAAAAACACCTAATCGGGTAGCCGGAGGTCTCTAACCTCCAGCCCCCACACCACCCATCATGCGGGTCCGCAATGGGCGGTTCATCTTCCGTAATGAATACCGATCCAAATATCTCTCAATGACACTAAACCTTGTGATGCTAAATAGTCATTGCCTAGCGCAATGTTAATTCCTTTTGTTTTTGAGCTTCGACAAGGGCCTTTGCTGGTGATACCACAGGCTATGGCGAGTCGTTCGCTAACACCCAACTTTATTAAACTGCGTACTTTCGTGCGTGGTTTTCGCCATTGCCGCCAGTAGCACATTCTTATCCTACGGCGGATCCAATGATCTAAATCCACCGTTAACTGATAAGCGTTGGCTATTAGGTAATAGTGTCCCCAGCCACGTAAATACTGCGTGAGTTTATGAATTTGTAGGGTCATTGAGATCCCCCAGTTGCGGTTAGTGAGTTCTCTTACATTTGCTTTAAATTTCTTTAGCGCCTGTTCGTAAAAATTAACAGTGACACCCATCCTAAATTTTGCTCTTTTCAAAATTTAGGACTACGTTTTAGTTAGTGCAAAAAACGAGCAGGGTGTCTTATGGCAATTTCAAGAAAGCGTCAAGTAAGTTTGGTTGATACAAAATACTATCACTGTATTTCACGCTGTGTTCGTCGTGCATTTTTATGTGGAGAAGACCGTTTTACTGGTCAATCTTACGAGCATCGACGAGGGTGGGTTGAAGATAAGCTGCTTGAATTAGCAAGGTATTTTGTATTGATGTATGTGCTTATGCCGTAATGAGTAATCACACCCATTTGGTACTATATGTAGATGATAAGAAAGCAAACAGGCTGAATGATAAAGCGATTGTTATTCGCTGGCATAAACTCTGTAAAGGCACAGTGTTAACGCAAAAATATGTACAAGGTGAAAAGCTAAGTAAAGTTGAACTCANGTGTTAACGCAAAAATATGTACAAGGTGAAAAGCTAAGTAAAGTTGAACTCATCTTTTTCAACCAAACGGTTAAACAATACCGCGAACGCCTAGCAAGTATTAGCTGGTTTATGCGGTTGTTAAATGAAGACATTGCGCGCAGAGCAAATAAAGAAGATAACTGCACAGGACGATTTTGGGAGGGTAGATTCAAATCGCAAGCATTACTAGATGAAGCAGCACTTGCAGCGTGTATGGCCTATGTCGATTTAAATCCCATTAGGGCTAAAATGGCTAACACACCAGAAGGGTCAGACCATACCAGTGTACAAAAGCGCTTAACATGCGCGACAGAAGGTAAACAGCCTAAACAGTTACTACGTTTTGCAGGTATGCCACGTCAGATTATGCCTAAAGGGCTGCCGTTTGAG
>NZ_JADYXL010000023.1:0-3526 GCF_015864265.1 Pseudoalteromonas sp. NZS37
TTTGTTCATGCTTGGTTTTGTGTGCGGCGGTTACATTGCAATACAAGTAACCGCCACCCGCCGCCAAGCGAATAAAACGGTCGGGCGACCGCTTCGAAACAGATAATAGACACAAGTTGTGCACTAGTCCACACCTCATGGCCTAGTGCACAAACCGTGAACTACGACTATAATCAAATTACCGACACGCCAAGACGGATAGAAAACATATGAAAATAAGCAACTCAAAAGAACTATTAGATTGGTTTAAAAGCACCGCCGATATTGACTCCGACTACATGGTTAGCAAACTAACTGGCATATCAAAACAAACACTTAGCAGCATTAGAACTGGTGAGCGTGAATTTTCAGAACATTTATCTTTACAGTTACTTTTAGTGGGCGAACACCCTGAACCCTTGAAAACACTGGCTTTAATTGAAGCTGGGAAGGCTGAAAAGAAGGGTAAACCCGAAATAGCTAAATTATGGCGAAAGAGCGCAGCATAGTAATTTTTACACCCGACATTTTGTCGTTACCGTTTTGGGTATTCTCTTTATTTACGGGGCTTTCAGGCGTTCGGTAGGCTTACGATTTATATTATGTTAAATACGGTCGAACCCGCCATTATGACGCTATAACCCTTTAGAGTGATAAAATTGGCCTTACGTGTTGTTTTTACACGTTTTCCCCTAAAACCCTTCAATCAATAATATTAATTGAAGTCAGTTTATCAATCTAAAAAAATCATAGTTAATAATGGAATTATTATGACAAATTTTAAAAATATGCTTTTTCGCGCGGGCTTTATGAACTTCGGCAAACTAGACCGCCGCGCCACTATGGATTTTTTATACATCAAATCTGAGCGCACTTTAGAGCGCTGGATAAAAGACAACAACCCATGCCCGCGCGCTCTGGTCATGCTTGAACAACGTATTAATGGCGGTATGTCGCTACATAAAGATTGGGACGGTTATTATATTTGCCGCGAAGGTTATTTGTGGACACCGCGCGGGCATCGTTATGACGCGGCTTATCTAAACAAGATAGACTTTCTGCAGAAGTCTGTACGTTACAATGAAAGCCACGTTCAAGCCTTGCAGAACAAAATTGATTACTTACATGAATTAGTTGAAGCCAGCGCCACCCTAAAAACTATCGGCAATGATTTAATCAAACTTTCGGATCAATTAACTATCAAAGATATTGTTTTGAAGTACGGCGATAAAAAACGCGCGTAACGAATTTTTGATTTAACCAGGAGCAACGCCCTATAAAAAAAGGCCGCATTTTAGCGGCCTTTTTTAATTGCTTATATTCAGCATATTTAGTTTTATTACTTCGTTTTCTATTACACCCACTTTTGCTACTAGCTCGTTATGGCTTTTAACTTGCATTTCTAGCCCGTACTTTAAATACGTTATATGAACCTTTAACGCAGCCACTACAGCAACGGCACTTGTTGCGCCTGTTAGTATGGCGGTTAGTGCAATTTTTATTATTACATCATCCATTTTTTACCCGCCTAAATTGCCCGATAAACTGAGGGACAATGTTTTTTAAACTCGCAATGCCCCATACACCGCCGTTAATTGCTATCCATGTTTGAACCAACCACGGCGGCACACCTTCAAGATTTTTAAATATTTGCGCACCATGTTCAGGAGACACGACAGTAATTAAAATCGGTGCGGTAAACATGCAATAACTAAAAAACCGAAGTCCTTTATCTTTATCTTGAAGTGATGCCATTTCCCAATTGTGGTTATAGTCTTTTTCTGACTGCGCTAACCTCGCTTGGTTATTTATTACGGCCATATCTCGGTTATGCTCCGCGCTTGCTTTTGCAGCGCGGTTTTTTAGCCATGTATCAACGGGTTTAAATAACAAGGATAACCATTGCATAGCATTACCCCTTTTTAACAGTCTGTATTGAATCAGCATCAACAAGGCCATTCAATAAAGGTCGGTACTGGTTTTTTAATCGCTTATCAGAATCAAAGATTTCATCTAAAAAAACCTTATGCGCTGGGTGCAACTTTTCTATTGCATCAAACCACACTAAATTATTTACCTTTAGTGTGTAATCAAGCTTTTCAGAATTGAGAAAAAAGCCCGCGTTTGGATACTTAATATCACCGCTGTTATTAATGGCGAACTGTACTTGTGCTAAAAAGTTACCGATTGGCTTAGTGATTGCCTTTGATTTTTCATCAACCTGTTTATAAAAATAAACACCAACACCCGCAGCCAGTATCCACACGAAGTTTTTAGTTAAAAAATTACCCATAGTAACCCCACTCGAACCCCGATTTAATTTCATCAAATGTATACGGATTTTGCCCGTTTTCCATTTGCACCATTGCAGAAATTACCGCAGGGTATTCTAAATCTGACAGTGTTTTATCTGCTGCAATATTTGTTTTATCACTGACAAAGTTAATGTAATTTGTGGTGTGGTTTTCATATTCACCCGCGTCATTTTTTGGCGGTGCCCATTCGTTAATGATACTTTCAATAGTGCGAACTCCCCGACTCGCTTTAGTTCGCATTATGCGCCCCGCCGCTCTAAAGCCATGCTTTGCAGTTTCAAAAATAATAAAGCGCCCGTCATCACCAATTTGACCAACCCAACTTTCACGCGCTTCAATATTCAGCGGGTTATTATTGCGAATGCCTTTAGGCTTTAGCGGCGCGCTTGAAGGTAATGCGAACATTGCCCCAAGCGCGCCAATAACTAACATAGAAATTGTTGAGGTTTTCACTATATAACCTCCTTTAACATGCGTATTTTTGCCTGTGCTTTAACTCTCGATATTTCAGCATCATAATATTTAAATGAATAACTTTCGGGGTTCACTGACAGCATGAACGCATCCCCCACAAATAACCTGTGATTATCATTGCTTTCATGCATTCCACTTACAACTTTCACCCATGATTGCCCCTCTTCTGAGCGGTAAATAGAGTCACCCGAATGGCAATATAAATTACCATCAGAACCCGCAGCGTGACTACTACCGCGAAAGCTTGAATTTATGAATGTTCCCGTGCTTTTTTTGAATATAACAGGCTCGCCATTTACAAAGCCTTGAAAAATAATAAATCGGTCATTTTCACCCAAGCAAGCAAACGTAGTAGGCAAATTTTCACCTTGCAATAATGGCGCATCTGCTGCCATATCGGGATAAACACCATCATCAATAAATACTTTTCGACCGTCTATAATTGCAAAAAATAAACCCTCATTACTAACGTAAAAATCACTACAATAGCTATCAGACTTTAATTTTTTGTTTTCACCGATATAAATACCGCTTGGCGTATCATAAACTGATAAATATTGTTTTTCTCCATCATGAAAAAACAACTCTGGGCGGCCGCTGCTGTGCAATGGTAAGTCTAACCTATTTCCATCTTTATCAATTGCCGTCACCTTTTGGGCAGTTTTTCCGTCTTTGTCATTCAACTGCATTGCATAAACAACACCATTTAGTGCTTTTGCTTTTTCACCACCTGCATTTAAATCTTCTACGCCGTGCCT
>NZ_JADYXL010000024.1:0-3390 GCF_015864265.1 Pseudoalteromonas sp. NZS37
CGCCAGCGTTCAATCTGAGCCATGATCAAACTCTTCAATTAAAAAGTTTTATGTCTTTCGACAGCTCAATGAATTCTGAATTTATTTTAATATCTTTCGATATTGAATTGACTGTGCCGAAGCAACTTATAAATAAGTTACTTCTGTTGGTCACTCAGTTTTCAATTGAGACTCTAATTTGTTTGCCTCGTTACTTGCTCAATAAAGAACGAAGTAGTTTGGCTGTTAGAACTCAATCTGTACGAGTGCCCACACAGATGATTGCTTTATATTGTTAAAGAACGTTTGATTCGCCTTAGCGTCTCAAGGGATGCGA
Organism: Pseudoalteromonas sp. NZS37; assembly: GCF_015864265.1. NCBI lineage: Bacteria > Pseudomonadati > Pseudomonadota > Gammaproteobacteria > Alteromonadales > Pseudoalteromonadaceae > Pseudoalteromonas > Pseudoalteromonas sp. NZS37. The sequence goes on from NZ_JADYXL010000024.1 coordinate 317, forward strand.
ATAATACACCCTTTATTTTTCGAGTCAACACTTAGTTTTAAACTTTCTTTTTAGAAGATTTAAAACCGAAGTTTTATTTAACTCTCTGAGTAGTTCGTGCCTCGCTATGCGTTGGCGTTTCCCGTCTCAGTGGGGTCGCATTATAGGGAGCGGCGGATTTTACGCAAGCGTTATTTGCATAAAACAGTAATTAAAATTAAGCCCCAAGCAAGCACACATGATAAGCACAAGTTACCCACAAAAATCTGTTGATAACTCTTGTTTTTACATAGCTAAACCATTCTATAGCTTTTAATTAAAACCCTGAAAATACAAAAAGCACCTTATATAGGTGCTTCTCAAAAGTAATAGTTATTAGAATCTAGGGTCTGTTTATCTTTCAAGGTTAAATTTGCAGCAGCCTGTTTGGTATTCAGGCAAGGCAGAGCCTATGTAGTGTGGTTACTCCCCATAAATAGGCGATAACGTAGCATTAATGCCAAACAGGCGCTGCCCAAAGGGTTCTTCCTAGGGGCTATTTACTCTTTGTTACTCGGTTTTTACTTATTCTTACATGGATGTAAGCCAGTAGGGTAACGCAGGAGCAGTTACCGAGCCCACTAGGTTACAAATCTCGCGCCGCGATTAACCCCCCCCCTAGTTTGAACAAATTTTAATCCGCAAAGAGCAACAGACCCTAGTATAAAATACTATATAACTTGCGACGATACTTTGCTGCGAGTGCGTCGCCATCAGGTAAAGAGGCAATAATGGCTAAAAAGCTTGGTTTCGCTTCATTGAAATTCAGATCTTTTTGCAGCACTGTAAATAGTATATCCAATGCTTCTTCTTTTCTGCCTGCTTCATTGAGTAAAATACTGAGCTCTTCTTTTAATTCTAGGTCATTTGGGTACTTTTCTACTTGTTGTTGCTTTTCTTTAATCTCTGGTGAGTCTTTTGCTTCAAGCGCAGCTTCGCATTTTGCTTTTATATTATTAAAGTAAGCATCTTGCTCTTGTACGTCTATTGTATTTATAAGCGCTTGGGCTTCATCTACCTTGTGAATTTGAATACATATGTCTGCTAGCACTAATTTGATACGTGCATTACCGCTGTCTATTTCATAAGCTTGCTTTGCATAATTAAATGCAGCATTTAAATCTGACTTTAATAACGCTTGCTTTGCTTGTTCTAACAGTAAGTCTTGTTGTGCAGGTAAATGCTTTGCTAGGGCTTCGCGTATTTGTGCTTCGCTTTGAACACCTGCAAGTAAATCTACTGGTGCAGAGTCTTTTAATAATACAAGGGTAGGCAGTGTTTGCAGACCAACTTGTTGCGCAAGTTGAGATGCGAGTGCTTGCTCTGCATCGCAATCTAGGTTTGCTACTACTATATAGCTTGCATATTCTGCCGCTACTTTATCTAAAATTGCAGCCTGTCCGATACAGTCAGGACTTTGAGGAGAGAAAAAGTTAAGCAACACCAATTTTTGCTGTGATGTTTCACCGAGTACTTGTTGAAGGTTTTGCGCATTAATACTAACTATGTTGCTCATTGAATTGATTGCCATATTCATCTATTTAGGTTTTTATATGGTGGTGAACATAATAATTACAAGTCATATACCTAAATCATCCGGTATACATATTCAACAATGAGGGAAAACATGAAATTAACTTATCTAAGTGCAATACTTTTATTAGCAAGCCCATTAGTACAAGCAAATGGACTCGATTTGAATTTAAGCAAAACCATGCCAGCTATAGAAAAGTTTTACCTTGATTTACACCAATCGCCAGAGCTTTCTTATCACGAACAAGAAACGGGTAATAAAATAGCGGATAAATTAACTCAGCTGGGTTTTAAAGTAACAAGTAATGTAGGTGGCTTTGGTGTTGTCGGCATTTACAAAAACGGAAACGGTCCAACCGTGATGATCCGTACTGACACCGATGGCTTACCTATTATAGAGCAGACAGGAAAGTCCTATGCCTCAAAAGTTAAAGTAATAGACGAGCATGGTGCGAAAGTAGGTGTAATGCACGGTTGTGGCCACGATATTCACATGAGCTCTTTTATTGGTACTGCTGAGCAATTAATAGTACACAAAGATCAATGGAAAGGCACTTTGATGATGGTTGCACAGCCTGCCGAAGAAGTTGGCGGGGGTGCTAAAGCCATGTTAAGCGAAGAGCTATTTAGTAAATATGAAAAACCTGATCATATAATTGCTTTGCATGTAAGTGCTAGCCTCCCCGCTGGTAAGGTATCAATGAAAAATGAATACACTATGGCAAGTGTAGATTCTGTCGATATTACAATTAAAGGTAAAGGTGGTCATGGTGCTTACCCGCATACAACTATAGACCCTGTGGTTATAGCTGCACGCACAGTACTTGCTCTGCAAACAATCACAAGCCGAGAACTTTCACCGCTAGAGCCTTCAGTTATTACGGTTGGGTCTATTCATGGTGGCTCAAAACATAATGTGATTTCGGATGAAGTAAAGCTACAGCTCACCCTCAGAAGCTATAACCCAAATGTTAGAAGTGCTCAAATAGCAGCAATAAAACGAATCACGGCAGGTATTGCACAAAGTGCTGGCTTAAATGAATCAAACTACCCTGTAGTATATGTACATGAAGATGAATCTATTCCATCTACTTATAATAACCCTGCACAAACAGACATTGTTAGAAACTCTATTGCCAGCGCAATTGGTGATACTAATGTGCTTGAAACACAAGCTGTAATGGCGGGTGAAGACTTTGGCCTATACGGACGCACCGATGAAAATATCCCGATTACCTTATTTTGGCTAGGAGGTGTAAACCAAGCACAATATGCAGATTCGATAAAAACAGGTGAAGTACTCCCTTCCCTACACTCTAGTAAATTTGCACCAGATTATAAAGTTGCTATCCCTACCGGAATAAAAGCAATGAGTAACGCTGCTGTTGGTTTATTTAATAAGTAACCTGATGTAATGGTCTCCTCCCTATACGGCATCTATGTGCCATGATTAAAGTGGTTACAATAATCAAAGGGAGAAGACCAAAATGAAGATTACAACAATTGGTTTAGATATAGCAAAA
>NZ_JADYXL010000025.1:0-2939 GCF_015864265.1 Pseudoalteromonas sp. NZS37
GGGCGCTGCCCGCCGATGACCCGCGCGCAGGGCCTCTGGTACTTTTTGAAACTCAATTGCACCGCTTTGTTGGTTACAGTACCGATTGCATCCGGTGTTCAGCATATGCTCGGCTGGCAAGAGGCCAACTGGCTCCTGGTCCCCGTCGGCCTCCTGGTTGGCGGTGTCGGCAATAGCTGGCCCAAGGTCGGCGAGTGGTTCGTGACCTGGCTGGGTCGCCTGCTGGAGAAGCGCACCGGCACCGAGCAACCACCGAAAAAGGACGACTGAGATGAATTCCCACCTCTGGGCCCTGCTGAACACGGTCGTCTGCGGGGCGATCATGGTTGTCTGCATCTGCCGCTTGTCGGTCATGCACGTAGGCATTCGCAAGCTCGTCCGTCTCAAATACACCCTGCTGCTGTCCGGCGCCTGCGCATACGGATTTCAGCCGTTCATCTTCGGCACATGGCCCACGCCCGCAGGTATGTTTTTCGTGGTCACGGTGTTTGTCGGGCTGCTCACCAGCTCGCACCGCTGGCGCCGCGCCGCCCCCATCGAGACCGAAACACGTCCTGCCGAACTGGCCTGAGAGCGTCGTCCGAAATTGTGCCGCAGAGGTGAATAACGCAGGGATCAACACAATGCGCAGCATTCAGCAAAGGACTGCGCATGCGCCCCTGTTTCAAATTCACAGCCAAGGCGGGTAAAAAGCCCGCGGTCTTGGCGCTAGACGAGGAAATCGGCTTCTGGGGCACCCAGGCCAAAGATTTCCGTGCCCAACTGGATGCTGTCGAAGGCAACGAACTGGTGGTCGAGATCAACTCGATTGGCGGTGACGTGATGGCCGGCCTGGGCATCTACAACATGCTGCGCTCCTGGGCCAAGGACGGCAAGACCGTCACCACCCGCGTGACCGGCATCGCAGCCAGCATCGCCTCGATCATCGCCCTCGCAGGCGACAAGCGCGAGATGCCCAAGAACACGTTCGCCATGGTGCACCAGGCTTCGACCATCGCAGCCGGCACCTCGGAAGACATGCGCGACGCGGCCAACTGGCTGGACAAGGTGGACGGCTCTCTGCGCAACATCTACATGGACCGCATGGGTGCTGACGAAGCCAAGGCCGCCGAAATCATGGCGAAGGACACGTACCTGACCGCTGACGAATGCCTGGACCTGGGCTTCGCCACTGCGCTTCTGGACGACATCCGCGCCACGGCCAAGTTCGACCTGGCCCGCGCCGACCTGCCCGCCAACGTGGCTGCGATCTTCAAGGCGGAAGCCGACCCAGTGGTTGACCCCGTTGTTGACCCTGTGATCGACTCTGTGATCGACCCTGTGATCGACCCCGCGGTGCCAGACACCCCCGTCGCCAAGCAGATCGAAGCCCTGGCAATCACCGCTGGCCTGCAGGCCTACGCCGCTACGTTCGCAGTGGCCTGCACCTCGCTGGACGAAGCCAAGACCCGCATCACTGCGGCCAAGGAAATTGTGGCGCTCTGCGCCGTTGCCAAGCGCCCGGACGATGCCGCCAAGGCCATCCGCGCCAACCAGTCCGTAGAGGACGTGCGCGCCGCGCTGATCAAGGCAATGGCCGAGGCCGATGAGCACACCAACAACGCGCCTCCGGCGCGTGGGTCCCAAACCGCCGGCCAGTCCGGGGTGTTGTCGGCGAAAGCCGTCTACGAAAAGCGTGCGGCACGCAAGCAAAACTCTCGCAAAGGAAACTGACCATGGCAACCTCTCTTCTCTCCACGCCGCGCGTCAAAGCGGTGATCATTTCGGAAGCGTCCAACCAGCGCAGCCGTGAAAACATCGTCGTGACCCAATCGGGCACCGCGCTGGCCTCCGGCACCCTGCTGACCCGCTCGGGCGACGCAGGCGAGGGCACCTTCGCCATGGACGCCGGCGCAACTGGCAACCCCACGGCGGGCACTATCACTGTCGGCGCTGCGGCCATCCCCGGCGTCTACGTGATCGAGTTCACCGCAGCCACCAAGTTCACGGTGGAAGACCCTGAAGGCAAGACCGTCGGCACCGGCACGCTGGGTGCCGCCTTCAGCAAGGGTGGCGTCGGCGTCACGCTGACAGCAGGCGCAACCCCCGCAGTGGCTGGCGACACCGCGACCATCACCGTGGCNGCGTCACGCTGACAGCAGGCGCAACCCCCGCAGTGGCTGGCGACACCGCGACCATCACCGTGGCTGCAGGCTCCGGCAAGTACATCGCCTACACCGCCAACGGCGCCGCAGGCCCCGCTGACGCGGTGCTCTACAACTGGCTGCCCGCCAAGACCGGCGACTCCGACGCAGTGGGCTTCGTGCGCGACGCCGAGCTGAACCGCTTCGAACTCACGGGTCTCGACGCGGCAGGCCAGACCGACCTGGCGAAGAAAGGTCTGATCGTGCGCGGCACGGCTGGCCTGCCAACCGTTTCCACCCCGGCTCTCTGAGCCTTTCATCTCTCGACTCAGGAGCACAAGAAACATGGCAACCCTCGACATTTTCCAGGACGATGCGTTCAGCGTTACGTCTCTGTCCAGCACCATCACGGACATTCCCGACGTGCCCACCAAACTGGGCGACAAGGGTCTGTTCCAAGAGGAAGGCATCTCGACCACTTCGTTCATGATCGAACGCCAAGGGTCGAGCATCAAGCTGCTGCCCACCGCCCCCCGCGGCGGTGTGCGTGAGCCTGTCGCCCTCGGCCCTCGCAAGCTGATCCCTCTGCACGCTCTGCACATCCCCGCCTCATGGTCGGTGCTCGCAGACGAAGTGCAAGGCATCCGCGCCTACGGCAGCGAGACCGAAGTCGAGCAGGCAGCCACACTGGTGCAGCGCAAGCTCGCCAACGTGCGTGCCAGCATGGACCTGACCCACGAGAACATGCGCGTCGGCGCACTCAAGGGTCTGGTGACCGACGCCGACGGCTCCACGCTGCTCGACGTGTACGACGCC
>NZ_JADYXL010000026.1:0-2709 GCF_015864265.1 Pseudoalteromonas sp. NZS37
CTTACATTGGCCTAATTGAAATTCGTAAAGCGGGTGTTAAATCGGCTGAATTTTTAGTTAACAGTGAAAAATGGCGTGAGCACATTCCGAAGTCTTTACATGATGTGATTTTGACACAAGCCGACCGCACCCCGATTGCTGATGTTCATTCAATTGATTTGATGCTTGATAATGATGTGTTTGGTGCGCTAATGCTTGACCCTGCTATTACTGATATGCGTATTCGTGTTGATTGTGAAGTGGAAGGCCAAGCCGAAATTGTTGTTTACTACTTTGATGATTACGCAAAAAGCACGTTTTAAGGGGGTTGTATGTTTGGTTTACCAAGTACAGCTAGCGGCGCTGTTAATGCCGCTGTTTTGCCACAACAAGCTAGACCAGAAGGCCAGCCAACCCAAACAATTTGGGGCGGTTGGGGTCAGGGCGTTAACTCTGCTTTAGGTGGTGCGCTAAATCTTTATGGTCAGTTTGAACAAATACAGGCTATGAAAAACAGCGCGGGCGTTGCTCGTGAAGAGCAAAGCAAAGTAAACGAATTAGAAAACGGCGCGGCTGTTGTCGTTAACGTACCAAAAACACAGGCTACAAACGCGAATGAAGCGGTGGCCATGGTTTTTGGATTCCCGCAAAAGCAAGTTTTAATGGCCTTTGGTGGTTTGCTTGCTGTTGGCATACTTTTAAAGGTGGCTAAATCATGAGTAGCAAAGGCTTAAAGGCATTCGCTAAAGGCGTAGGCGTTGCAATTATTGCAGCGGTTGCGGCTGAATATATCCGAGACTTTATCAAGTCAAAAAAGGCCGCTAAGTAATGGGTGGGCTTGCGGGTGGCGGCGGGATGAGTAATCAGCAGTCCGCTAGTTCGGGAACTGGTGACCAAGCCGCGAACGTTGGCTTTACTGGTGGTGGCATTAATTTTGGTTNTTACTGGTGGTGGCATTAATTTTGGTTCTAGTAATAACAATCAAATATTAATCATCGGCGGTATTGCTCTAATTGCCTTATTTTTACTTAAAAAATAATGCAATTCTTAGAATCAAGCGAGCTTAAAATAATCAGCGAGGTGACAGGTTCACCCGCTGATTTTTGTTTAATTCAGTCACAAATAAAAGCGGGTAGAGCGAGGTTTGTTTGTATTTATGGTACTTACTACGTTTTACGTGTTGATAGTGATGGCTTAGTTGTTGTTTGTGCTCAGGGTAAGAATATTAAAAAATCTAGCCTTGTAATTATCGAACTAGCAAAAAAATTAAATATAAAACACATCTTTTTTCATACCCGCCGCCCAGCTTTAGCAAGGCTTTTAAAACACTGTAATTTTAAATTTATAGAAACCGACCCTAACGGGCTTTCGGTTTTTGGGATGGTGGTACATGAGTACAAGTTCAAAATCAAGAAGTTCACAAGCAACAAGTAATACCAGTACAAGCCTTGGTGTTCAGGGTGACAATACTGGTTTTATGACTGTTGGCAATGGCAATAATTACAATATTACACAAACTGACGGCGGCTTAGTTGATGCGCTTGGTGCTGTTTGGGGTGATATGGCTGGCAATCAAACAGATATGATTGATGCAGTTAGTAATATGTCAAAAGATAACGCCGATATGACAGAAAGCATTACACGCAGCGCATTTGATTATGGTCGTGATGTAAACAGTGACTCGTTGAATTTCGCAGGTGATACGGTTAGAGATTCGTTAGGCTTTGGCTCTGACTCGCTAGCGTTTGCAAGTGATGCACAAGATAACGCGTTTAAACTAGTTGGTGATACGACAGCGGACGCATTTAGCTTTGGTCGAAATGCTATAGACGCAAATAGCGCGTTATCAGCAGATAGCATTAAGGCGCAAAATTACCTTGCTGAAACCTCAATAAAGGAAAACAGCGACCTAGCAAGAAGTATTGGCGAAATGGCCGCAGATATGCACGGCAATAATACTGCATTTGCTAACAACTCAATGATGACGGTTGTTGATGCGGTTGGTGATGCTAACAAAGGTATGACTGATTTAGCGTATTACTCTATTGAAAATAATAGTAATTTGGCGGCTGATTTGGCTGCGGGTGCTGTTGATAAAGTAAGTCAAGCGTTTAGCGATGCAGGCGACCAAACGATATTAGCGCATAAACAGGCAATGCAATTTGCAGAAAATGCCAGTCGTTCAGATGGTCAGCAGTTGGCAATAAGTACAAATAAATCTATGACATACATTGTTATTGGTCTAGGCGGTATAGCAATTTTAGCAATGTTTATGGGGCGCAAATAATGTTAGTAAATAAGTTTGTAAAAGCTGGTTCGGTTGACGATATAAACCAAACAGGGCGTTTTTTAAAAGTTATCAGTAGTGAAACAGAGTTTAGAATTAGGGTTACAAACGGCGTTAACGTGCTGATTGATAGCGTTGTTGCCGCTGGCTTTGATGTTCAAACATCCAAAGAATTTACATTGATACAGATAATTAGCGAGCAACCGCAAAAAGTCCAGATGTGGGTATCTGAACATAAGTTAGGTTATGACGCACTTACAAGCGGTAGCAATGTTAATCAAAGCTCTATAATTGAGCATTTTGGCGGAAGTCAAAGGGTACTAACGTTTGAAAAAATCCGAAAAACAATAACCTTGTATAGTGATGTTGAGCCGTTTTGGTATGGCGGCGAAGGTGTGACAATAGAAAACGGAATGCCTGTAAAAGCAGGGATTGCGCACAAA
>NZ_JADYXL010000027.1:0-2550 GCF_015864265.1 Pseudoalteromonas sp. NZS37
GCCTTCAGGCACTCGATGTACTGCTCGACTGCGGTGGGCTTGGGGAGGCCACGGCTGGGCAGATTCTGGGGTTGGAACATACGACCAGCCCAGCGGCGGGTGCGGCTGGCCCCTGCGAACTGCAGGCCCCCACGGAAGCGTCCGTCGGCCGCCACGGCGGGGTCCAGTGCGGCGTACTTGGCCGTGCTGGTCTTGTTCGACGCCATGGACAGCTCCATCAGCTCGGCAAGACGTGGGTCGATCTTTTCGCGCGCCTTCAGCATCTGGGTGAAGGTGTCCTTGGTCGTGTCCTCCAATTCCACACCGAACTCATTGAGCACGAATGCCTTGAATTGGTCGCGCTGGCTCGGCCGGTCCACCACGCCGCGCGTCAGCTCGCGGAACCGCACGCCGATGCGCTCCTTCTCTACGATGGCCGCCCGTGCACCGGCGCGTGTCAACTCCTGGTCCACCTGGAACCCACGCTCGTTGATCCGTTGGTCGCAGTGCCACTCTGCAATGGCCGAGGCGTCCCAATTCCAGGTGGGCGTGCGGCGCACGCACTCGCGCATGGCGGTGATGTCGTCGGCCGCGTAGACCTTGAAGCGCTCCCACTCGGCGGGGTGTGTGAGCCGCGTGGCGCGCTGCACCTTGCGGTTGGCTGGCTGGGGGCGGGTGAACAACTGGATGAGCTTCTTGCCCTCCTTGTTCTTGGCCTGGTCCTCGGGCACCTTGAGCACCGTGCACAGGTCACCGAGGCTGGCGGGCAGCGCGTGGGACAGCGCCTGAGCCATGCTGCAGCGCCAGCGGGTCAACTCGATGCGGGGGAGGTGGGCCTGCCGTGGGCCGTTGTGGATGGCCTTATCGAACGCAGCGTTGTGCGCGATGACTTCGGGGGCTTCGGCCATCGCATGGCGCAGATCGTCGGGCAGCGGCTCGCAGGTGCAGTCCCAGACCTTGACCGGGCCGTCGTCAATCGCGTAGGAGACCAGCAGGTCCTCGGCGGTTTCCGCGTAGCGGTAGGTGCCGACTTCTTTCAGGTCGATCTCGCACCACGTCTCCCTATCAAGCCACAGTCGCTGCATTCAGTTCTTTCTAAATTTCAAAGTTCAATGACCGTTCCCCAAATTCCCGCTTGTGTCGTTGCCGGCCTCCAGCGGTTTGCGCATGCACTAGGTGTAAAACGTCCACGGGCACCTGGTGTTAGCCATAAGGGGCGAGTTACCGGGTGGTCAGCCCAGCGAAAGGAGGCGGAGGCCCCGTTGTGTATCCCTTTGGAGAAGGGCGGCAAGCGCCCCTCTGCGAAGGGTTTACTTCGGCTCTTGCGCGCTCATCGCGGCCTTGGTGCCCGCGGGCAGCTCGGTCACGGTGATGGTATTGCCGCTGTGCACGTACAGTTCGACGGCCTCGCCGGGTGCAAGCACGTGAGCGGGGTTGCCATTGCTCTCGGCGACTTGGGCTTCGTACGGCCCACCGTCGGTAGGCACTTCGATTTTGATTTTCAGGGTCATTTCAGTCTTTCAGAAAACGGGGCCGAAGCCCCGTGGGTTTAGAACAGGTCGCTGGCGCCTTGACCGGCGGTCTCGACTTCTTCTTCGCCGAAGCCTTCAGCGCTGGTCGGGCCGCTACCGAATGCCTCGCCGTCCTTCACGAACTGGATGGCGATGATGCGGGCGAACACCTGGTTGGGGATGATCTGACCGTCGNCCGAATGCCTCGCCGTCCTTCACGAACTGGATGGCGATGATGCGGGCGAACACCTGGTTGGGGATGATCTGACCGTCGCTGCCCTTGAAGGACTTGCCGGCCACAAATTCCACCTTGGCGTTCACGTAGCAGCCACGATATGGCACCTTGACCTCGTAGCCGAGCTGGTCGGTCACGTCCATGCCATCCACCAGGCCGCGACCGGCTTCTGTGATCTGCACGAACTTGCCGTTGTGCTTCTTCTGCGTGACCACCTGGGGCTTCTTGTCAGCCTTGTTGCTGGCCGAGATGAAGAACATGTTCTCGTACTCGGGGCGCACGGTGCCGTCGTCGCTCATCTTGTCGTTGCCGTCACGGATCGCACGGCTGTTGGCAGCCATGGAGCGGATCATGTTGGCGGCGTTCGCGGGACCCCAGAGCTTGGTGGCGGCTTCCAGCATTGCTGCCTTGCCGATCTTCAGCGCTTCGCTTTCGGGTTCCATCAGGCCGGTGAACTTGAACTTCGGCGCGCCGCCGTTCATGCCCTCGCCGGGCTTGAAGATGTCGAGCCATGCCGCCCGCAGGCCCTTGAGGATGACGGGTTGGGAAGATGCGAAATTGCTCATGTCTGCGCTTTCAGAGTTTCAGTTTTCAGGAAAAAAGATCGCTGTTGTCAGCGGGCGGTACGTCTCCGAACCCGTCCAGCGCGGTGGCGATGGTCGGTCTCGGGTCAGTTTCTAGGACGATGCTGGGCTTGCCAATGTCCTGTGTGATGAGCGCCTGCAGTCGGTTCCACTGAGTGGGGCCGAGCACAGGCGGTAGTGTGGGTTCACCTTTCTTGGCCTTGGGCGCCTTCACCAACTTCTCGGCGGTGGTGGGCGAGAT
>NZ_JADYXL010000028.1:0-2329 GCF_015864265.1 Pseudoalteromonas sp. NZS37
CTAACACTTTAGTATTTATGCGACACGCAGTTTGTGTTGCATAATCGCTTGTTGGACTGAGGCGCTACCTGCTCGGTGTGTCAGAGTTGGTGTTGTTTATGCTATGGGAATTTGCTTTTTAGAGGCTCTAGCTAAATCAGCTAATTTAATAAGCTTACCTATTATAATTTAAGCTTTCCCTGCATTGCTCAGCGTTTATTATCTATTCATTAAACCGAATGTTTAACTGTTAAGCAAGGATATTTTTCGCTCGCACAGTCGCTATTAGCCTGAGCAATTAAGCAGGTTAACTTATTGATTTGATGCAGCAAGCAAGGCTGCTAACTCGTTCGCGCTATTTTATTTGTCACCTCATCTAAATTCATCACACCAATAAATCGTAAGGTACCCGTCTTGCATGACTGGCAAGACCAATGGAGTATTAATCGTTCTTGCTCTACCTTCGGCTTCACCGCTTTGCATGGGGATGCTGATACTTGAGCCTTTATTAACCCTAACTTTCGCTTGCGACACGCATTAGCTAAAAAGCCATAGTGGCGAATGCGCATAAACCCTTTGGGCAATACATGTTGTAAGTAGCGCCGTAAAAATTCATCACAACTCAGAGTCATGACTTTATCGCGGTTGTTATCTGCATAATCGCGGTATTTAAAGCTCACTGTTTCTTCAGTCGCTGACACTAATCGCGATTCTGACATCACGCCTTTTCGGGTATAACGTGCAAGGTAACTGACTAACTTTTCACTGTACGTTAAACAGGCTTTGCTATACACACACCATTTGGTTGGTGTGCTTACCTTCGCGAATGAACTATCGCATTCATTGAGTGCCGCGAGCATTTTCCCTCTAAACACTGTTGATAATGCTTTAACGGGGTATAAATAGCCTTTTTCTATTTCATGCCAGTGCGCTTTATCAAGCGCGCCTGCGGGTATCAAGCAATGCAGGTGGATATGCTGACTTAAGTTCTGCCCCCACGTATGCAGTACGCTTGTCATGCCTAGCTGGCCATGCCTCTTTCGTTTCGCAAATTTACACAGCGTTTGCCATGCGGCTTTAAATAAACAGTGATACAACGCGTTTGGGTTGTAGTGCGCAATGATATTTAACTCATGCGGGAGCGTAAAAACAAGGTGGAAATAGCGACACGATAATAAATCCTCTTGTTGTCTTTGCACCCATTTAGCCGTTGCCATACCTTGGCAACGTGGGCAATGCCGATCTCGACAGCTACATCCAATTTGTTGTACTTCACTACAGTTATCACATTGCCATGCTTGATAACCGAGCTGTCCCGTTCTGCATGATTGAAGGTGTTGGCAGACTCGTAACTGCTGATAACTCATTATGTGGTGCTGCCGATAATTCCCAAGGCCAGAATTTAAAATATCAGCGAGATGCAAGCCGCTCATTGGTTTCCCCAACTTGCGAGTAAATCAATACCACCATGCCCTAATTCAGGTAACCAGTGTAAGTAACTTTGCGTGGTTCTAATGTCACTGTGACCAAGCTGATGTTGAAGTTGATGAAGCGGCATCCCTAACTCAAGTTGATGTGTTGCATAAGCATGGCGTAATACATGTGGATTACAGTGCTTTAAACCACACATTTGTGCATGTTTTTTCAATGCCTTTCTGAAGCTTGAGGGTGACATAGGTTTATCCATTAACCATCGTGAATAAAACATCCAGCCCGTTGGGTGATACATTTTCCAATAGCAACGTAATTGATTTAGCACGCTATCTGATACAACAACATAGCGTGACTTATCTCCTTTACCATGTTCAATTAAAATGGTTTTACGCTGTCCATCGATGTCTTGCACTTTGATGCGCAGCAGTTCGCTAATACGCAAACCACATCCATAACACACCACTATCAATGTTTTTAAGCGCATATCCGTGCAACTTTCTATAAGTCGTCGAATATCATCACGCGATAAATAAGTAGGTGCCCGAGGTTTTGCTTTAGGCAAGGCTATGTCTAAGTTCAGTGGGCGGTGTAAAATATTCTTAAACAAAAACCAAATGCTGTTTATTTGTATTTTTTGACTCGCTCTGGAGAGCTTGCGAATGGCGGGATCTTTAAAAAAGATATTCAGCTCATCATCAGTAATTAAATCGAGTGGTTTATTAAAATAATGGCTGAGTTTAAGTAAATGCTCGCAGTAACTTTTACAGGTACTTTGTGAATAACCACGGTAGGCTATTTCAGTTTTGACTTGTTCAATGAGTGTATTCATTACTTACCTCCAAATATGGGATAACCCCAAGGTAAGTGTGGCTCAAATGGTCAGAATAGGATCTCCGCGTAGCGGCTTAGTTCAACA
>NZ_JADYXL010000029.1:0-2323 GCF_015864265.1 Pseudoalteromonas sp. NZS37
AGAGTTTGACGGACGTGTCAACCGGAGAGGTCATCGGAAATCCTTACGGGCGATCCACGCCACCGCGTGTGATCAGAGAGAACGAATAGTCCAGGCCGGCTTCTGGGCCCTGCTGCACCGTGCGCGCCACCCACACGGGGAACTGCGCACCGACAGTGTTCATGCGTACGATATTTCCCACCGACCAGCCGGAACCCCAACCGGTTTCCAGAATGGTGAAGTACGGCGTACCAGTGGCCGGATTGTTCGGCGAGCAGTCAGCATTGATGGTCCCGGTCCCGATCACACCGACATGTTCGCCAATGATCTGGAATGCCGTGGTGCTGGTGAAACGGAAAGCCCATCGCTCCGTCACGGCACCAAGGTTGTTCACCTCTACGGGGGCCAGCGTGTTGTTGTAGGTCCCCGTGGCAGGAGAGCCGTCCACCACATCCGACCATGTGGTGCCATCCCAGGAGCCTTGGTCGAACATCAAGGACATGCGGCTACGCAGGTCTCCCGCGATCAGGGCGCCCGAGACGTAGCTACCTGGCACCGGAAAGTCGTGTGTGAGCTGACGTGTTAAGCCAATCTGGCCTGTGATCTGCACATCGCTGACCTGGGCCAAGTCCTCGATGCGGTGCTCGATGGTGATGGGTTGGCTCCAACCGGTGGTGTCCACAATCGTCACCGTTCCTGCTTCCAGGTTGGCCGTGTAGCCAGTGTTGATCGTGTCACCGTCATCGCCGATCACCCGAACGCGAGACAGGCGCGTGCGGGCCAGGTCGATGGTTTGCCCGTTCGACACAGTGGCCGGACTGGTTACCGCCGTATGGCCGACCACGGCGAAGCCACCGGGGCGGAAAATGGGAACGCGACCATCTTGTGGCAGCCGCACGGGGTCCAGGCCCAACACGTCGGCGTCCAGCGGGAGGTAGAAGTAAGCCACGCTGTTGTAGCGCAGTGTGGTTGGGTCCACAGGCCATGGGCGCCAGATTTTCAGCGCCTCAACTGCGCCCACGTCGTCCGCGTCGTACCACCACTCCAGCTTCTGCTCGACGGTCAGCGAGGTGTCGAGAACGTAGTCGCCGAACTGCAACTCGACCACGCCCGTCTCGAAGTCCACCTTGCCGCGCAGGTGTGTCCCCGCGATCACGCCGTCGATGCCCGCGCTGGCGGTGATCGCGTTACCCTCCGTGTCCGACAGGTTCATCACGAACCCGGCGGGCTTCAGGGGGGCGATCTGGGTGCGCATGAAAATGCTGGCAGTCGTCCACTTCTGACGCACAGTCCAGAGGCTTGTGATGGTCAGGTCTTCGGCGTCGTAGAGGGGGTCCACCACGTAGTCTGTGATCTCGGCGATGCCGCCCGCGTAGTTGACTCGGCCTGCGAAAAAACCGGTGCCCGGGGTCGTGCGATCCCGAATCAGGTCGCCGNTGCCGCCCGCGTAGTTGACTCGGCCTGCGAAAAAACCGGTGCCCGGGGTCGTGCGATCCCGAATCAGGTCGCCGTCGTAGTCCGCATAGGTGTGACCCATCCAGGTGAACTGCACGCTGTTTGGCACCACGTAGTCGCTGGTGTATGGGCACAGGTCAATCGTGATGGTCGGGGGCTTGAAGCTGTACTCCGTAGTGACCGTGCTGGCGAAGTCTGTCGCGTACGTCACCGTCAGCGTCGAAGCGGCCAACAGCTCTTCACCCACGGATGTGTCGCCGTACTCCCCGCCTTTCTGCGCGCTGTCACCTCCGGTGGAAGGCTCCAGATAGCTCTCGAAGGATTCGGCATCTTCGTGATCGCTTTTGTATCCTTCCGTCGTCAGGTCAAGCTCGACCAGGCGCACATTCAGCGCGCCCGTGCCGTAGTTGACCGTGCCGAAATCACCGAGGCCACCCGTGCCGTCGTCAGTGAGTTCGTTGACCAAGGTTTCCTGTGTCTTCTCGGTCTTGTAGGTTGTCTTCGTGTGCGAAGAGCCTGCTGTGACCTTGCGCGATGCGCGGCGGCGCTGGGGTTCGAGGTATGCGTATCCGGTTGCCATGTGTTATGCCCCTGCGAGGAAATAGGTCTTGAGCACGCCGTCACGGCTCATCAGCGATTTTTGGCCTGCCGTCAGGTCACCGGAAGACCACACGGCTCCGCCAGATGCCGGAGGGTCGTACACGTTCCCAAAGCCTGCAAGGCTGCTTGGAATCACGTTGACGTACACAGTAGCGCCGTTGTCGTCTCGAATGCCGCCCGGATAGACGCCACCAACGGCCACCGCGCCGGTCGTAGCGCTGCCGCTCACCAATGGATCGCGCACCACGTCTGCCGGGGCTTTGATCGTGAGGGGAACGCTGGGGTTTGG